>NZ_JBQFSY010000043.1:0-504 GCF_056538305.1 Ruegeria sp. BG9 | reverse complement strand
CGATGGGTGGCGGTGCGGATTTGGTCTCAAACGGGCTGACCGTGGGTTTCGCGGCGAAACCCGCCTCTAGTTGTTCAAGCGCCTCTGTATCTGGTGCAATCAGTCTTCTGCGTTTAGCCATCTGCCTGTCCTCCCATCTGCGCATCGCGCCACCAGCATCCGATCAGAACTTCTTTGAATTCAGCATAGGTTCTGTCGAAGGTCTCTCGTCCGCGCACATATGTCTCGCGGTTGAAGTCACGATAATCCGCTTCGTAGATACCGTTCACTTGTTCACCCGCTTGCCCGACCAGCGCCGTATAGTCCTGCCTGTAGGCATTCATGAAATCCCCGAAATACGCCTGAATGACATTGGCCATATCGGTCTGCTGACTCGCGTCAAATCTCGTGATGATCGCGCGTACTACATCCCATTCGAACTTCAGTTCGGGTAAACCCGCCGCACGTTGCGCTGCGTTCTCACCATCTTCGATGCTGGCGAATGTCGTATAGAGCATATCGAAG
>NZ_JBQFSY010000042.1:0-506 GCF_056538305.1 Ruegeria sp. BG9 | reverse complement strand
AGGTTTCGGTCTCCGTATGCGTTGTCGACGCGGTTGACGGGGGACCAGTATTTGTCGACGCCCATGGAGCCCGGCGGGAAGCAGGCCTGTTCGCGGGTGTAGGGGCGGTCCCAGTCGCCGACCAGATCGCGCACCGTGTGGGGGGCGTTTTTCAGCGGGTTATTCTCCGCGTCGATCTTGCCATCGATGATGTCCTGCGCCTCGGCCCGGATCGAGAGCATGGCGTCGCAGAAGCGGTCCAGCTCGTCCTTGGGTTCGGACTCGGTGGGCTCCACCATCAGGGTGCCCGCCACCGGCCAGGACATGGTCGGGGCGTGGAAGCCGGAATCGACCAGACGTTTGGCGACGTCATCCACGGTCACATGCGCTGCCTCGTCCAGCGGACGGGTGTCGAGGATGCATTCATGCGCCACACGACCGGTCTCGGAGGTGTAGAGGATCGGATAGGCATCCTGCAGACGCGCCGCGATGTAGTTGGCGTTCAGGATCGCCACTTTGGTCGCCTG
>NZ_JBQFSY010000041.1:0-509 GCF_056538305.1 Ruegeria sp. BG9 | reverse complement strand
CGAAGTGCTTCGCACCGGCCACGCAAATCACGACGAAAACCGTTACCCCGATCATCGAAGGCGCGACCGGTTCCGCTAGTAAGGCCGCTGCAAGGATCAAGCCGAAAAATGGCTGAAGCAGTTGTAGCTGCCCAACACCTGCTGTGCCCCCGCGAGCCAGACCGCGATACCAAAACACAAATCCAACCAGCATCGAAAAAATGGAGACGTATCCCAAACTGAGCCAGACAGGCATGCTCAAATCGGCAAATGTGTCAGGCCATGTGAAGATTGCGAGAATGACCATGAACGGTGATGACAAGACAAGCGCCCAGGAAATCACCTGCCAGCCGCCCAATCGACGCGAGAGCAGCGCCCCTTCGGCGTAGCCCAATCCGCAGGCGAGGATGGCCGCCAGCATAAACAGGTCTCCAATCAGGGACACTTCTGCACTTTGCGTGAGGGCAAAACCAACGACGGCCGCACTCCCCAAGACGGAAAACAACCAGAACATTCCGGCCGGACGTTCG
>NZ_JBQFSY010000040.1:0-513 GCF_056538305.1 Ruegeria sp. BG9 | reverse complement strand
CCTGGTCCGATCCGCTGGGCGCCAAATCTTCAAATATCGTAACCAGCACTGACCACACCCGCTGTGTGCCGGTGTTGGTCAGTTGACTGACACAGGTTTCGAACCAATCAGGGCTGATGTCTTTCATACACGAAGTATAATCGGGCCGAAGGGAATTACCATCCGGCCCATCGCACGCATGCAAGTAGCTAGTAAGCAACCATCGTCAACAGCTCATATTCTGCGACCTGTTCGTCATCTTGCTGGGTTAGCGTGACGTGCCAACGAACTTCGCCATATTCATCATTGCGTTTGGTTTTGGCCTTGACCGTCAGGCGAACTTTGATGCTGTCACCGGCTTCAACCGGCTTCATAAAGCGTAACCCATCAAGGCCCGTGTTGGCCAGCACCGGCCCTTCATTTGGTTCGACGAACAATCCAGCGGCAAATGACAGCAACAAGTAGCCATGGGCGACGCGCCCCGGAAAGAATGGGTTCCGTTCCGCCGCGGCCTGATCCATGTGGGCGTAGAAG
>NZ_JBQFSY010000039.1:0-520 GCF_056538305.1 Ruegeria sp. BG9 | reverse complement strand
AGCAGAAGATCAACAAACAAAGTTGGTCAAACTCATGGACCGAGCCGTCCTCATATCTCTTCAGAAAATCAGGATCTTGCGAATAGGCGCGAGGTCCGGCAAGGGGCCTTAGCTCAGCTGGGAGAGCGCCTGATTTGCATTCAGGAGGTCAGGAGTTCGATCCTCCTAGGCTCCACCAAGCCTTTTGCAAAGCAAAGGGCGTTGTCGCGGCAGTTGCTTTTGCTTGCAAAAGCAATGAGAGCGACTGGCAGTCGGCCCCAAACAAAGTGGGTCGGTAGCTCAGGTGGTTAGAGCGCACGCCTGATAAGCGTGAGGTCGGAGGTTCAAGTCCTCCTCGACCCACCACTTTCCTTCGATTTGACCGTTAAGCACTGATTTGAGTGCTTAGCCGTCCAATCGGACGTCAATTGACATCGTATAGAGAGAAATCAATCAACACTGTTTGATCGCGCCGAGTGTGGCGTTGATCTCAGTCGTTCTCCTCTTCGGAGGGGCGGGTTGTGACACAGGTGTTTCCTCG
>NZ_JBQFSY010000038.1:0-525 GCF_056538305.1 Ruegeria sp. BG9 | reverse complement strand
TGAATCAGGTGACGAGCTCAGCGGACTGCTGCAACAGGCAGAGTCCGGTCGTGATTTAACCCTGGCGGATCAAGTGCGCCACTTTATTTCCGTCGAGCTTTACCGTCGCTGAGGCGAAGGCCTTGAACCTCAGCATATGCCGCGTGTGTTTCTTGATGAACCGGTGGCCCTCTTCCACGATATTGTTCGAGTATTTCCTCCTCACGATCTCAATTGGGATCGGGCAGCCAAAGCCTTTGAGCAATTTGTTGATAGCCTTGTTGCCGGTGGTGTTGGCACCGCTCTTGTCGATCACAATCTCCCTCGGCAATACATTGATACCCACATTCTGGCGAAGAACTTAGTGGCGGCTGGTTTGTTGCGACGCATTGAAAGCATGAATTCAAGGGTCTTGCTGTGCTTGTCGACAGCTCGATAGAGGTAAACCCACGCGCCTTTAACTTAGGTGTACGTTTCGTCCATTCTTCACGAACGAATACATGGCCCTTTGCGGCGACGTGCTGCCTCAGCGATTGCACCAGAATA
>NZ_JBQFSY010000037.1:0-568 GCF_056538305.1 Ruegeria sp. BG9 | reverse complement strand
ATTGGCGATGATTGCCACGGGCTGGACGCCCTCGGAACGATCAGTTGCGATCTTCGTCTGAAGCTGATCTACATCCAACCGATAGTCAGGCGTTGACGGGATGCGCCGCAGCGCCCTGCGTCCGAGACCAAGAAGTTCCATGGCCGTCAGATGGCAGCCATGCACCTGGTCGGAGCCGTAAAAGGCCAGACGAGCGCCGCTCAACCCTCCTTCCCGGATGCTTTCTTGCCCAAGGGCTTCATTGCGGGCAACGGTGAGCGCAATGAGGTTGGCCACTGAACCGCCACTGGTCAGCGTACCGCTGGCGGTGCTCGGGAAGCCTGCGATTTCCTTGAGCCAGTCTACCACTTGCCGGTCCATCTGGGCTGCGGCGTGATTACCCCCCCCCAGATTCGAGCCAAGAATAGCGGCCAGGAAATCACCCAGAGCGCCGGTGAAGTTACTCGATCCCATGTACCACATCCAAAACCGCGGATGGATGTTGCCCATTGGATAAGGCATCAGATTCTCCTTGATCTGATCGAGCACCTCTTCCAGCGGCGTGCCACTCTCGGGTAACGGAGATTCA
>NZ_JBQFSY010000036.1:0-570 GCF_056538305.1 Ruegeria sp. BG9 | reverse complement strand
TCTTCGCCCATCATGTTCGAATAGCCAACGACGTCAGCGGCGAAAATGGCGGCAAGTCGCCGCTTCGGTTTGCTGTTTTCCATGAACCTCAGATTAGCCCAGGGTTAAGCTCATGGCTATGTCTCAGGCGACAAGCGGACGACGCCGCAATCTCAGCACCGTTGAAGCGAAACTTCTAAGCCAGCAAATATCGCATCGCTTTGAAGGCAAGCTCGGGGCTCAATACAGCTGTTTTCTCCAACTCGTGTCAGCGGAATGCTGCGGCCCGAACCAGACCTTGAGCGGACGGGCTAATGCCGCGGCGCAGCTTCACCAAAGCGGACTTTGGTTGCTGTCTTAGGTAGCAAATCAACTTGCAGTTCTGTTGACCCGCGCGATCAGCGCTTCGCCTGTTTCTTTTCGTTCGCTGTAGCGATCAACGAGGTAAGAAGACACGTCGCGGGTCAGCAACGTGAACTTCACCAGTTCTTCCATCACATCGACCATGCGGTCGTAATATGAGGACGGCTTCATTCTGTCGTCGTCGCCAAACTGTTGAAACGCTTTCGGAACCGAAGATTGGTTCGGGAT
>NZ_JBQFSY010000035.1:0-615 GCF_056538305.1 Ruegeria sp. BG9 | reverse complement strand
AATTCAGGGCCGATGGTACGTTCTTCGAGGAACTCCAGCTCGGCAGGCAAGGCCCCTGCCCGTAACAGGATAGCAAGGTTGGTGCTCTCCTCGACCGTGAAATTGCCTGTAATGATGCCTGAGCCGCCGGGAATGTGGCTTTGGATCACAGGGGCCGAGATCACCTCATCATCCAGCACGATCGCGAAAGGCGCGCCGATGTTTTCCAGCGTATAGTCACCGAATTTCCGCGCGCCCGACGTGTTGAACCGGAAACTGACGGCGGGACGTCCGTTCTGATCAAACGAGGGCTGCGCATCAACCAGTTCTTCACCTGTGACGACCGGAGAGGATTCAAGAGTGTAGTACACCCCGCTTTCGTCAATCGACGGCACCACTTCTTCACCAATACCTGCAGCGGCATCCGGGTCCGAGCCACGGCCGACAACAGGGTTGAAGGTCAGCTGCGCCGTGGTACCGATGATCTCTTTCAGCTCGCCTGCACTTCCGATCCCTGGAACCTGAATCAGGATACGGTCTGCACCTTGGCGCTGAATGGTGGGTTCACGCGTACCAACCTCGTCAATCCGGCGGCGCACGATCTCAAGCGATTGACGCACGGTGCGATCGTCCGAG
>NZ_JBQFSY010000034.1:0-623 GCF_056538305.1 Ruegeria sp. BG9 | reverse complement strand
TCTCAGGTTTTAACATCGGGGGCACCGCCTGGCTGCGCCAGAATGCACAATGGGCAGTTGAGCCGTCAGAAATGACATTCGAGATCGTTGATTCCGACAAGGGATTTTAGGCGATTCAACGGGTCGCCTTTGTCGCGGACCGTACTCCGATCGGATGCGATCCGCCAACTGCACAACCAAGCCAGTTGCATGCCGAGCAAACGTATCTCAGTTATCCTAATATCAGCCACAGAACGGGCCTTACCGCGACCGCTTTATTGGGGCGATGTCCAACCCTTGGAATGGCCCAATCGGAATTATTTTGAGGTTGAAGGCGATGTTGGAATCGGACCTGGTCTTACAGTGCTGGTAGCCCCCGGACACGCACCGGGTCAGATCGCCATAATGGTTGATCTTCCATCGGGTGTATTCTTGCTGACCAGCGATGCAATCTCCCGGCCCGCGGAGATCGACGAGAAGTTCGCGGGGTCATGGGATGAGCAGGGCGCGATTGCAAGCGCGGACCGACTCATGCGTCTGGCATCCCAGCGGGATGCCTTCGTGATTTATGGACATTGTCCAGAGCAATGGCCTGTACTGAAAAAAGCACCAGAATTCTATCGCTGATCACAGAAGGGGTTCCG
>NZ_JBQFSY010000033.1:0-634 GCF_056538305.1 Ruegeria sp. BG9 | reverse complement strand
GGCGACCGTCTGCCACAAGGCACGGCTGCTCAGTGATAACGGATCCAGTTATATCTCTGGTGAACTTGCTGAATGGCTGGAAGATCAGGAAATCGATTATGTCCGAGGGGCACCATACCATCCGCAAACTCAGGGTAAGATCGAGCGCTGGCATCAGACCTTCAAGAACCGCATCTTGCTGGAAAACTACTACCTGCCCAGTGATCTCAAGCAGCAGATCGACGCCCTTGTCAATCACTACAACCACCGGCGCTATCACGAGAGCCTGCAAAACCTCACACCGGCCAATGTCTACTTCGGGCGCGGCCAGACCATTCTGAAACAACGAGAAAGGATCAAACGGAAGACAATCGAAACCCGGCGCTTGCTTCACCGCAAATCCGTCGCATAATCAAACCAATCAGATGCGCCGACCATCTCTTAGCTCAGGACGCCATCTGTCCCAAAATCCCTGACGACGGACACGCCCATGAAGCCGACAATGCCGAGGCAATCTATAGTCACGCTAAGAATGGAGGGTTTTCCGCCGACTTGGTGGTCGAGATAAAAAACATCTTTGGACCCGAGACCGCCGCCGCAAAGAAACCAATCTGAACTGGGGCTGACAGAAGTAAGCCTCTTAAAGCGCCCGCTG
>NZ_JBQFSY010000032.1:0-668 GCF_056538305.1 Ruegeria sp. BG9 | reverse complement strand
CCTCATTCGGTTTGGCGCCACAATGATCGCACCGATCGACTGGTCAGTGTTCGACAACCAGGCTGACTACGCAGCGCTTTTTGAGGCAGCCCGAAAATTTGGCGTTGGACGTAACGGTCTTTCCATTCCGGTTATCAACCCCTTCGGGGAGCGGGGCGTATTTACCGTCACGTCCAATGCTCCTCGCACCGAATGGGACGCATTGGTCGCGAAAATGCTCCCTGCCCTGCGCCATGAGGCACAGGTTCTGCACCTGCTTGCCCTAGATGTCATTGAAACTGTATTCAACTTTCCCTCGGATTCCCTGTCAGGCGATGAGCTGGATGTGTTGAAGATGCTCGCGTCGGGTTTGATACCGTCTGTCATTGCCAGGCAGACGGGGCATTCTTCGCGAATGTTAGAGGCACTGACTGCTTCAATCACCACCAAGCTCAAAAGCCGGACGATTGAACAAGCAGTGGCGCGGGCAGTCAGTACTGGATTTCTTAAGTGGAGCGATTTCTTTGCCGACCCTGTGGCCGAACTGGTCAATATGGAAAGTCAGCGACTATGCGGTGGGATTGTCCGTTGGGGTGGCAGGTCTCACGAGTTTATCGCTTTTGAAGACGGCAGACTGGTTCGGAACGCTGATAGCTATCAGCCGGTCCAGATCACGGATGTCGCGAGAG
>NZ_JBQFSY010000031.1:0-807 GCF_056538305.1 Ruegeria sp. BG9 | reverse complement strand
TCTGCCCCGAAGATCAGGCGCAGGGCTATCACGAGATGATTGCCGATCTGAACGACAAGCTGTGCCAGATCACCGGCTATGATGCGATCTCGCAGCAGCCCAACTCGGGCGCGCAGGGCGAATATGCAGGCCTGCTGACCATCCGCAACTATCACTTCGCCCGCGGCGAAGGGCACCGCAATGTCTGCCTGATCCCAACCTCGGCGCATGGCACCAACCCGGCCTCGGCCCAGATGGTGGGCTGGCAGGTTGTGCCGGTGCAGGCGGATGAGAATGGCAACATTGATCTGAACGACTTCCGCGCCAAGGCCGAGAAGCATTCCGATCATCTGGCCGGGTGCATGATCACCTACCCCTCGACCCATGGCGTGTTCGAGACCACCGTGCAGGAGGTCTGCCAGATCACCCATGACCATGGCGGTCAGGTCTATATCGACGGCGCCAACATGAACGCTATGGTGGGTCTGTCGCGCCCCGGAGATATTGGCGGCGACGTCAGCCACCTGAACCTGCACAAGACCTTCTGCATCCCGCATGGCGGCGGCGGTCCCGGCATGGGTCCGATCGGCGTCAAGGCTCACCTGACCGAGCACCTGCCCGGCCACCCGGAATACGGCACCGCTGTGGGTCCGGTCTCGGCGGCGCCCTTCGGCTCACCCTCGATCCTGCCGGTCAGCTGGGCTTATGTGCTTCTGATGGGCGGCGCGGGCCTGACGCAGGCGACCAAAGTGGCGATCCTGAACGCCAACTACATCGCGGCGCGTCTGCAGGATGCCTATCCGATCCTCTACACCTCCGAGACCGGTC
>NZ_JBQFSY010000030.1:0-807 GCF_056538305.1 Ruegeria sp. BG9 | reverse complement strand
TCTGCCCCGAAGATCAGGCGCAGGGCTATCACGAGATGATTGCCGATCTGAACGACAAGCTGTGCCAGATCACCGGCTATGATGCGATCTCCCAGCAGCCCAACTCGGGCGCGCAGGGCGAGTACGCAGGCCTGCTGACCATCCGCAACTATCACTTCGCCCGCGGCGAAGGGCACCGTAATGTCTGCCTGATTCCGACCTCGGCGCACGGGACCAACCCGGCCTCGGCGCAGATGGTGGGCTGGCAGGTGGTGCCGGTGCAGGCGGATGAGAACGGCAATATTGATCTGAATGACTTCCGCGCCAAGGCCGAGAAACACTCGGATCATCTGGCCGGGTGCATGATCACCTATCCGTCCACTCACGGCGTGTTCGAGACCACCGTGCAGGAGGTCTGCCAGATCACCCATGACCACGGCGGTCAGGTCTATATCGACGGCGCCAACATGAACGCCATGGTGGGTCTGTCGCGGCCGGGTGACATTGGCGGCGACGTCAGCCACCTGAACCTGCACAAGACCTTCTGCATCCCCCATGGCGGTGGCGGCCCCGGCATGGGCCCCATCGGCGTCAAGGCGCATCTGGAGGAACACCTGCCCGGCCACCCGGAATACGGCACCGCCGTGGGTCCGGTCTCAGCGGCGCCCTTCGGCTCGCCCTCGATCCTGCCGGTCAGCTGGGCCTATGTGCTGCTGATGGGTGGCGCGGGCCTGACCCAGGCGACCAAAGTGGCGATCCTGAACGCCAACTACATCGCGGCGCGTCTGCAGGATGCCTATCCGATCCTCTACACCTCCGAGACCGGTC
>NZ_JBQFSY010000029.1:0-973 GCF_056538305.1 Ruegeria sp. BG9 | reverse complement strand
GTCGATGACAGCTTCCCCTGTTGTCTCCGCGACATCTCCAACCTTTTTAGCAGCGCCCGAGACGCCCTCTGTGACTTTGTCGAGTAGATTTTGTGCATGCACAGCATTGTCCGCTGACAGAAGCACAAACCCAGCTATCGCAATTCCAACGATTAGTTTAGCACGTCGCATATTCTCCCCCTCATATAGTTCTGCAGACGTATCAAGCACTCAATACCAGAGCCGTTCCCGCCAAAAACTCGGCCAGTTGGTGTCAAAGATAGTTCATCTTCTTTGTGATCCAGAACAGGATTTCCGCCAACGCCGAAATCGCCCCTGCGCCTTCGGTAATCACAAGCGCTGTTCCAGATGCGCCCAATTTGGTTGTCTTTTCGTTCAGATCGGTCGGAATGTCGGCGATCACGATATAGGCCGCGGACCCGGCAAGTTCGCCCAGCGAGGGCAAACCGCTTCGGGTGTCCAAAGCCCCTTCGCTGGTTGCCGGAGGTATGTCCCGTATGGTTGTTTCGAACTCCTGTCCCGGCGCGCTGCGCATTGCGATGCGAATCTTGTCCCCTGCGGATACGTTTTGCAGACTGCTCAAGGGAAGCGTGGCAATCAGAACCCGGTCGTCCGGCACAACGAAGTTTATTGCGCCTTGCAGCGTCGTAACACGGTTTCCCGGGCGCAAAGATAAGCCCGTCACCAAGCCATCTGCAGGGGCGCGAACAACGGTCTGCTCCAACGCCCAACGTGCTTGTGCCAGCATGTTTTCAACTTCTACGACACCGACATCAACGCCGTCCACTTGTGCCGCAATGCGCCGTTCAAGACCTGCCTTGCGCGCTTTGGCGGCCCGTAATCCAGCCTCTAGTTGCTCAATCGTAGAAATTGCCTCCTGCAATTTGAACTCTGATGATGCGCCCCGGTCCGCAAGGCGGATGATGTCATCGCGGCGTGCAATTCCAAATTCCAGCTGTGCTTCGAGAGAGGC
>NZ_JBQFSY010000028.1:0-1132 GCF_056538305.1 Ruegeria sp. BG9 | reverse complement strand
GGAACTCGACCTCGCCAAAGCCGCGTGTGGTTCCGGCGGGCGAGCCCAGACGGATGCCCGAAGTGATGGTCGGCTTCTCCGGGTCAAACGGCACGCCGTTCTTGTTGCAGGTGATATGCGCGCGGCCCAAGGCCTTCTCGGTCGCGTTGCCCTTCACGCCTTTGGGGCGCAGGTCAACCAGCACAACATGGGTGTCGGTGCCATGGGTCACCGTGTCCAGACCGCCCTTGATCAGCTGATCCGACAGCGCCTGCGCGTTGGTGATCACCTGCTGGATATAGGTCTTGAATTCGGGGCGCAGAGCCTCGCCGAAGGCAACCGCCTTGCCTGCGATGACATGCATCAGCGGGCCGCCCTGAATGCCGGGGAAGATCGCCGAATTCACTTTTTTAGCGATATCTTCATCATTGGTCAGGATCATACCGCCACGAGGACCGCGCAGGGTCTTGTGAGTCGTCGTGGTCGCCACATGCGCGTGCGGGAAGGGGCTGGGATGTTCGCCTGCGGCCACAAGACCGGCGAAATGCGCCATGTCCACGTGCAGGTAGGCGCCAACCATGTCGGCGATCTCGCGCATGCGGGCAAAGTCGATCTGACGCGGGATGGCCGAGCCACCTGCGATGATCAGCTTGGGGTTATGCTCTTTCGCCAGCGCCTCGACCTGATCGTAGTCGAGCATGTTGTCTTCTTTGCGGACACCGTATTGCACGGCGTTGAACCATTTGCCCGATTGGTTCGGGCGGGCACCGTGGGTCAGGTGACCACCGGCATCCAGGCTCATGCCCAGAATGGTGTCGCCGGGCTGGATCAGCGCCTGGAACACGCCCTGGTTGGCCTGGCTGCCCGAGTTCGGCTGCACGTTGGCGAAACCGCAACCAAACAGCTCTTTCGCACGGTCGATGGCCAGGTTTTCGGCGATATCGACGAACTGGCAGCCGCCATAGTAGCGACGGCCGGGGTAGCCTTCGGCATATTTGTTGGTCATCACCGAGCCCTGCGCCTCCATCACGGCGGCAGAGACGATGTTTTCCGACGCGATCAGCTCGATCTCGTCGCGCTGACGGCCCAGCTCGGACGTGATCGAGCCAAATAGCTCAGGATCACGGTCCGACAAAGACTGGGTGAAAAAACC
>NZ_JBQFSY010000027.1:0-1144 GCF_056538305.1 Ruegeria sp. BG9 | reverse complement strand
GCGCCTTCCAGGCCGCTCTTGAAGCCGTCATAGCTGCCCCAGGCATTGGTCGCGCCACCCATCAGGGCATCCGCATGGGCCTGAGCCTCGGCCGGCAGAGCGGCGGCAAATGCCTCGGCCGAGAGCGGGCCATAGGCGCCAAAGCTCAGCGACAGGAAGTGCAGGATGTAGTCCACCAGCGCGGTGCCATAGGTGGTCATCGCAAAGACGAACGAGCCGAAGACGACAAACGTACCCAGTAGAATGATCGACAGCACCAGGTTCAGGTTCGACAGGTACTTAACACCGCGTCCAACACCCGACACGGCCGAGATGATCGACAGGCCCATGATCACCAGCAGACCTGCAATCAGGCCAACTTTCGACGGGGCCGGAACCTCACCGCTCAGGTCCATGATCCACTCCATCCCGGTGATCGCATAGACACCGTCGATGAACTGGCTGACACCATATCCGATGGTGACCGACACACCCAGGATCGTTGCCACAACGCCCAGAACGTCGACCACATGGCCCAGGAAACCGTTCATCAGCTTGCCAAACAGCGGCGTCAGCGCCGAGCGGATGGTCAGCGGCATGTTGCGCGTATAGGCGTAATAGGCCAGCGACAGGCCGGTCACCACGTAGATCGCCCAGGCGTGGAAGCCATAGTGCAGATAGGTGTAGCGATAGGCCGACTGGACCGCCTCGGGCTCATTGCCGGGCACGTCGCCCGCAACAACCACGGGGTTGGAACCCCACAGGCCCAGAGGCTCGGCGGTGGCGAACACCATCAGGCCCACACCCAGACCGGCCCCGAACATCATCGAGAACCACGAGAAATTCGAGAACTCGGGCTTTTCGCCGGGCGTGCCCATCACCCGCTTGCCGGTGGCCGGCAGCAGCGCAACGATGGCCAGAAAGAAGAAAAACAGACCTACGATGACCACGTAGAAACTGTTGAAGACCTCCAGGATCTGAGAGTTCCAGCTGCCCAGAGTGCTGTTCGCGTTCGCCGGAAAAATCAGCGCCCAAAGCACAAGGGCTACCATCACACCCTTACTAATCAGCGCAATCGGAACGCTGTTATTCTCATAAAAACCGCTATCCGCGGTCTTAATGTCCAAATCCGTAAACGGTTCTTTAATCGACATCAATTTCCTCC
>NZ_JBQFSY010000026.1:0-1148 GCF_056538305.1 Ruegeria sp. BG9 | reverse complement strand
CGCTGCAACTATGGCCTCTATGGCGAACAGCTCAGCGGCACAGCATTCACCGCCAACCCGCCCGAGCGGACGTGGTGCTATCGCATTCGCCCGTCAGTCAAGCATTCGCATCGCTATGAGAAAATCGACCTGCCCTACTGGAAGTCCGCGCCCTGTATCGACCCGGATGTGATCAGTCTGGGCCAGTATCGCTGGGACCCGGTTCCGCATTCTGACGCCCCTTTGACCTGGCTGACCGGAATGCGCAGCATGACGACGGCAGGGGATGTGAACACGCAGGTCGGCATGGCCAGCCATGTCTATCTGGTCACCGAGTCGATGGTGGATGACTATTTCTTCTCGGCCGATTCCGAGCTGCTGGTGGTGCCACAAGACGGCCGCCTGCGCTTTGTGACCGAGCTGGGGATCATTGATCTGGAGCCACAGGAAATCGCGATCCTGCCGCGCGGGTTGCTCTACCGTGTTGAAGTGCTGGAAGGTCCGGCGCGCGGATTTGTCTGTGAGAATTACGGGCAGAAATTCGAACTGCCGGGCCGCGGACCGATCGGTGCCAATTGCATGGCCAATCCGCGCGACTTCAAAGCACCTGTCGCGGCATTCGAGGACCGAGAGGTGCCTTCGACCGTGACGATCAAATGGTGCGGGCAGTTCCACGTCACTCAGATCGGTCATAGCCCGCTGGACGTGGTGGCCTGGCACGGCAACTATGCGCCCTACAAATATGACCTTCGCACCTATTGCCCGGTCGGCGCAATCTTGTTCGACCACCCGGATCCATCGATTTTTACCGTCCTGACAGCGCCTTCGGGCCAGCCAGGTACAGCCAATATCGACTTCGTCCTGTTCCGCGAGCGTTGGATGGTGGCCGAAGACACCTTCCGCCCGCCATGGTACCACAAGAACATCATGTCCGAGCTGATGGGCAATATCTACGGCCAGTATGACGCCAAACCTCAGGGCTTTGTTCCGGGCGGCATGAGCCTGCACAACATGATGATCCCGCATGGTCCGGATCGCGAAGCGTTCGAAAAAGCCTCAAACGCCAATCTGGGGCCGGACAAGCTGGATCACACCATGTCCTTCATGTTCGAAACCCGCTTCCCACAGCATCTGACCGCCTTCGCCGCAACCGAGGCCCCCTTGCAGGA
>NZ_JBQFSY010000025.1:0-1061 GCF_056538305.1 Ruegeria sp. BG9 | reverse complement strand
GCAGCCGTGGACGCTCGGCTGGCGGAATTTCGTGAGAAGAACGGTGGCAAACCCCCGAACATCATCAACATTCTGATCGTTGATCTGGGTTTTGGTGACATGGGAATTCCCGAGCTCAACGCACTCCGTGGATATGAGACGCCCAACATCAATGACTTCTCGGACGAAGCTTTGCGCATGGTGCGCATGTATACCGAACCATCCTGTACACCAACAAGGGTCGCACAGATGACCGGCCGTCTGCCGGTGCGCATCGGCATGGGTGACACCGCCGTTGACATCGCCGGATTTGGCCTGCCGGGGTGCGAGAAGATCCTGCCCGAAGTTCTGAAAGATGCGGGTTATGCCACCAGCCATATCGGCAAGTGGCACATGGGCGACATCCCCGAAAGCTGGGCCATGAACAACGGGTTCGACTACGCCCAGATGGCCGTGCACCAACAAGGTCAGCTAACCATTTTCAATGACGATGCCATCCACGAAGGTGTGTCTGTTGGCAATGCTGACTATGTGCCGGCCTATACGATCGACAGCAACTTCCGACCTGATGCCTCGGCCATGATGACCACGATCGAAGGTGAAGCTGGTGGCCCGATCCGCGAGATCCGCATGGAACCGGGCGAGCGCTGGAATGCGTTGAAATACAACGAAATGAACCAGGCCTTCCAGGACAAAGCCATGGAAGAGCTGGCGCGTCTGGCAGGTGGCGAAGAGCCATTCTTCTTGCAATACTGGCCGCTTCTGCCGCTGGACAACACCCGCGCTGGCCGTGATGGTCCTCAATCACCGAACGGTGGTCTATATGCGGACAAGATGCAGCTAGTGGACGAATGGCTGGGTGCGATGTTCGACTCGATGGAAGAACTGGGCGTTGCCGACAACACCATCGTCGTTGTGATGGGCGACAACGGTCACTTTACCAAGTATTCGCCGGAATCCGGTTACACGCCGATGATCTTCCGCGGTGGTAAAGCCGACACGACCGAAGGTGGCGTACGCACCGACGCGTTCATTCGCTGGCCCGGCATGATCGAAGCGGATGGCCTGCTCAATAGCATCGT
>NZ_JBQFSY010000024.1:0-1229 GCF_056538305.1 Ruegeria sp. BG9 | reverse complement strand
ACTACGGCATCGTACTCTCGCCGCAGCCAAACCTGATGAGTGAGTTGCGCGCTCCTGCTGCCAATCTCGCGGTACTTGGTCTGATCATTTTGTGCGGAGCATTTTATCAAAAGTTAGTCCAGGCCTCAGCCTTGCTTGGGGCCACGGTTTTCTCAGCTTTCGCCGTGGGCAGGACAATCAGTTTCGTCCTCGATGGTTGGCCATCCGAAAACATTCTTGCCGCATTTGCGATAGAGGTTTTGCTTGCGGTGTTGTGTTTGTGGGTTGTCGGTGGAAATGCGAAATCTACAGCGCCGGCCTGAGACGGCTTTGTCCGCAAAGCACCCTTTCAACTGACTCAAGTTAAGGTCTGCTTCGAGCCCAAATTGACCGATGCTGCACGGTGCCCCAACGACAGGAATGCGCAGAAAGCAAACTTTGCAAACCTCAACGAACGATCATAGTGAACGTTTGCCGAGACCTTTGGAGCGGCAGCTATGAGGAACTGGCTGGACAGGCTATTGATCATAACTTGCTGTTCTGTCGAAATCTCGCGCCAGGTGCAGGTCGCTTTGATTTCAAACTCGGGCGATGGTCACTGTCCCGAATTGGTTTTCGCGATACTGCAAAGCAGATCGACATGTCTGTCCAACCATTCTTCGTCCAGTGCCTCGTAACGTATGAGCTTGCGGAAGTAGGGTGCAGCGATTGCTAGTACTATGAGCTGGTCAACCGGTGCATCCGCGGCTATCTCACCGCGGTCTATTGCGGCTGCAAATACTGCTTCAACACTTGCGAACCTGTCTTTCATGAATTCAGTGATCACCAACCGCGCTTCTGCATCGGTGGACGCAGCAGCGACTACCTGAGGTGCAATTTGACCCCATGGTGTGTCATTCAAGGCTCCCATCAGTACGCCGAGTAACCAACGCAGGTCAGATCGCAGCGGGCCATCGGTTTTGGGCGGTATGTTCGGTGGTGTTGCGATGCGCCGGAATGCTGCATCACGCAGACTACGCGCATCTGGCCAGTGCCTGTAAAGTGTACTGCGCGAAATGCCAGTTGCCTTCGAAACTGCGCCATGAGTTACGTGCAGCACGCCCTCATCCATCAGTATCCTTTGCGCCGCATCAAGCGCGGCCTGCCGTGTGGCGATCAGCCTAGGATCTTCTTTCAATCACCTCTCCTATAGAACATTTTGTTGCACAGTAGAACATTTTGTTCTAAAAGCTTGGTCGGTCAAAACCTAA
>NZ_JBQFSY010000023.1:0-1362 GCF_056538305.1 Ruegeria sp. BG9 | reverse complement strand
TGTGTGGATGGCTCCTTCCTAGCAAGACATTTTTGATCTGATTTGCGCATTTGTCAGAAGCAGTCATGTGTCCGGCCTGTCTGCGCGGTTTTGACCGCTGGCCCTGATGGGTTCCGCAAACCAAGTTCCTATCAGCTTTACGGGCTATTATACCCGCGCCATTCGGCGGAGTTTCTTGGCTTTGGCGGCAGACTTATGCACCATCATCTCGCGGGTCTTGCTAACTCATTGTTCCTTTCGTCTCAGACGGCAGCACGTGGGCTGTAGGGTTCGTTGCGGGTGAGCACTGCCCAGACGATCCGGGCGGTCTTGTTGGCCATCGCGACAGTTGCGACGCGGGCGGCTTTGCGTTCGAGCAATGATGTCAGCCACTTGCTGGCGCGTTCGGGGTGGGATCGTGTTTGTCGGACCAATGACGTCATGCCGACGACGAGCAACGATCGTAAATACTGGTCGCCCATCTTGGTGATTCGTCCCAGCTTCTCCTTGCCACCGCTGGACTTATTCGCCGGCGTCAGGCCCAGCCAGGCAGCGAACTCCCGACCATTGCGGAACTGATGCCCGTCTCCAATGCTAGCGATGATTGCAGAAGCCGTTACAGCGCCAACACCGGGGATCGTGCGAAGAAGACGAACACGCGCATCCTCTTTGGCGACTTGTTTTATACGATCTTCGTACCAGCGGACCCGTTTGTGCAGAGCCATGAGTTGCTCGCACAGATTATGGATCACTTCATTGGCAATCTTAGGCAGATCGAGAACTTCGCCAAGCGTAATGTCTTCGGCAAACCCAATCACCCGGGCGAGACCTCTCGGAATGAAGATGCCAAACTCGGCAACCAAACCGCGCAGATTGTTGATGAGTTGCGTTCTCTGGCGCACCAGAAGATCACGCGCCCGATGCAGCGAGAGGAGGGATTGCTGCTCGACCGTCTTGATTGCAACAAAGCGCATGGTCGGACGAGTAACCGCTTCACAGATTGCTGCGGCATCAATTGCATCAGACTTCCCGCGTTTGACGTATGGTTTCACATACATCGGCGGGATCAACCGAACCTCGTGGCCCAAGGCCATGAGCTCGCGCGCCCAGTGGTGGGCGCTACTGCAGGACTCCATACCAATCAGGCAAGGCTCCAACTTCGCAAAGAACGACAGAAACTGCGCCCGCCGCAGGGCTTTGTTGAACACAACCTCCTCGGACGCGGTGATCCCGTGGACTTGAAAGACGTTCTTGGCCAGATCAACGCCAATTGTGGTAACTTGCATGGGGTGGCTCCTTTCAAAAGCAGACTTTGACACCTGCACTATGGCGCATTGCGACGCCGGTTGAAGCAGGAGCCATCCACCCCATCAGCTTTGAGCC
>NZ_JBQFSY010000022.1:0-2084 GCF_056538305.1 Ruegeria sp. BG9 | reverse complement strand
CAAGGACTTCGCCACCTTCGATTACGGTGCGGCCGCGGTTACCCAGAGCCAGATCGAACCGTTCTGCACAGGCCAGTTCACCGACGAGGCGCATAACCTCATTCTGGTGGGCGGAACCGGCACGGGCAAAACCCACATCGCCATCGCGCTTGGAACCACCCTGATCAACAACGGCAAGAAGGCCCGTTTCTTCAACGCCGTCGACCTGATCAATGCGCTGATCAAGGAACAGGCCGAGGGCAATGCCGGGAAGATCATCCGGCAGCTCTCCGCCCTGGACTGCGTCATCATCGACGAGTTGGGCTACATCCCGTTCCCCAAGTCCGGCGGTGCGTTGCTGTTCCATCTGATCAGCAAGCTCTATGAGAAGACCAGTGTCATCATCACCACCAACCTGGAGTTCGGCGAATGGGTCTCGGTCTTCGGCGATGCCAAGATGACAACCGCGCTTCTGGATCGCGTAACCCATCACTGCGCAATCATCGAGACAGGCAACACGTCATACCGGTTCGCACAGAGCAAGCGGCGCAGAAAAACATAAACGTCGCGCAAGCAAAGCCCCCAGACGGACTCGCTATATGAGGGCGGCCCGCCTGGGGGCTTTGCGCCACATAGGGTGGGTCAAATTTAAATGCTGAAACCGGGTCAGTTTTGAACGCTCATTGACAATGCTGTTTGAGACCAGCCCTCAGGCACAGGTTCTGGTGCCGTTGGTTGCAGCTGTTGCGTTTGGCCTTTTGGCATCCACTTTGCTGGTCATCTTCGTGTTCCCAACGGCGCTCGGAATTTACTTCGACATTGTGGATGTCAAAAAATGGCAGGCCAACAGACAAAAACGCGATGAACACGAACCGGCAGCTGTTTCAGTCTCATAGGCGAATAGCGGTATGGTTCGTAACTTTCTGTTCAACTACCTTGGCCTGTTTCGCGCTCTCGCGGGCGCATTGACGGATGTCCGGTCTTTGCACTTGCTTGCCATGTCGGCATCATTGGTGTTCGTCAGCACGAGCTTCTACGTTTTGGTCGAAGGTTGGAGCATTCTGGATGCGGCCTATTTCTCTGTCGTCACCATGTCGACCGTTGGATATGGGGATATCGCGCCAACCACGGCAATGGGCAAGGTTTTCACCATGATCTTCACTGTCGCCGGGATCGGGATTTTTGTTGCAACGATAACGACGGTAGCCTCGATTTTTGTGGGGAACTTCAAAGTCCGAAAGTAGCCAGAACTTGCGGGAGGATTAGCAAAATTTATGTAAATCCTCTGCTCGATCGAATTGCCGACGCTTCACTGACTCCACCCAGCTTTGCGCAATTGGTTCATCAAGCTCTCAGCGTCTTCGGGATCGCGAAATAGCCGAAACATGAACTCCTCAATGCGGCTGTTCGGCCAGGCTTTTTGGTATTCCTGAACGCGTTTTTGCGCTTCTGCCGTTCTCCCGGACGCCTGTAGTGAAGCAATCAGATGCGCTGTGTTAATCTCGCTGACTGGTTCACCAGAAGCTGCTGCATCCATCAGGTGGTCAATCGAATCCTCATAGTTCCCCAGATAATAACTGGCGTTGCCAAGAACATTGCGCCAGGGGAACCGCGATCCCTGACGGTTTTCATGAATTTTAGGATCAGAACTCGCGACGGCTCTTTCAAAGTCGCCTGAGAAGAACGCAATGATTGCGTCAAATTCCAGAACGATCAGATCATTTGGATTCAATTCCACCGCGCGCACCGACAACCTGTTTGCTTCATCAAAATCCCTCTCAAACATCAATAGCGCGGCCATGGCCGACTGGCTCCACGCCTCTGATGGTGCCAAACGCATCGCCTCTTCCGCATAGAGCCGGGCTTGCACCAGCATTTGATCGCGATCCGGACCTTCAGGAGCTAAACCTCCGAAGAACGTAGCCGCTTGTGCCGCCCCGGCATAACCACCGAAATAATCCGGTTTCAGTTCGATCGCTTTTTCGAACAGTGTCAGGGCCGCCAATAGTCGTGTTGGTTGAGTGGCTGAAAACAGCATCGAACAGGCATCTTCCGCGATATTTCGGGCCTGCAACGCCGCGGGGGAGGTTTCGAACAAAACCGCG
>NZ_JBQFSY010000021.1:0-3263 GCF_056538305.1 Ruegeria sp. BG9 | reverse complement strand
CACCGAATCGCACTCCACTTTACTCTCTTCACGTTGAGTTGGGTGGAAAGATGGTTGATTTTGCGGGCTGGGAGATGCCTGTTCAGTATCCGTTGGGGATTATGGGGGAGCACAAGCAGTGTCGTGAGAAGGCGGCTGTGTTTGATGTGAGCCATATGGGTCAGGTGACCCTGCGCGGTGAGAATGTGGGCGAGAAGCTCGAGGCGCTTTGCCCGCAGGCCTATGCAACGCTGAAGGAAGGCAAGGCGCGGTACGGGTTCTTTACGAATGAAGACGGCGGGATCATGGATGACCTGATCGTGTCAAACGCGGGGGATCACTATTTTGTGGTGGTGAACGCGGCGCTGCGCCATCAGGATATCCCGCATATGCAGGCCAATCTGGACGGCGTCGAAGTGACCGAGATCTTCGACCGCGCGCTGGTTGCGGTGCAAGGCCCCGCAGCGGAGAACGTTGTGGGTGAGCTTTGCCCGCCCGCCCGCGATCTGAAGTTCATGGAAACCACCGTGGCCGATATCAACGGCGTCGAATGCCGTATCTCGCGCCTGGGCTATACCGGTGAGGACGGGTACGAGATCTCGATCCCCGAGGACAAGGCGATTGAGATCACCCGCGCCTTCCTGGCGCATGAGGATTGCGAAGCGGCCGGTCTGGGCGCGCGCGACAGCCTGCGGCTGGAGGCCGGGCTGTGCCTTTATGGCAATGACATCGACCAGAGCACCTCACCCATCGAAGCCTCGCTGAGCTGGGCGATCCAGAAGCGCCGCAAGGAAGAAGGCGGGTTCCCGGGGGCCGAGCGCATCCAGCGCGAACTGGCCGAGGGCGCATCCCGCAAGCTGGTAGGCATCAAGCCCGAGGGCCGCGCGCCTGCGCGTCAGGGCGTTGAGATCCAGTGCACGGAAGGCAACACGATTGGCCAGATCACCTCGGGCGGGTTTGGCCCGACGGTCGGTGGCCCCGTTGCGATGGGCTATGTGTCCGCAGGCCATGGTGAGCCGGGCGAGACCGTCAATCTGATCATTCGGGGCAAGCCACAACCGGCCGAGATCGTGGCGCTGCCCTTCGTCACCCAGAATTACAAGCGTTGAAGTCAGGAGAGAGACAAGATGGCAACCTATTATTCCGAAGAGCACGAGTGGATCGACGTGAACGGCGACACGGCCACTCTGGGCATCACCAAACATGCCGCCGAGCAGCTGGGCGATGTGGTCTTCGTGGAACAGCAGGAAGTGGGTGACGAGTTCGAGAAAGACGGCGAGATCGGTGTGATTGAATCCGTCAAAGCGGCCTCGGAACTCTATGCCCCGGTTGATGGCGAGATCGTCGAGGTCAACGAGGCGCTGGCCGACAATCCTGGCGCGCTGAACGAAGACCCCGAAGGTGAGGCATGGATCTACAAGATCAAGATCACCGACGCGTCGCAGCTGGAAGATCTGATGGATGAGGCCGGCTACAAGGACTTCATCGGCTGATCCAGACCGGAGCCCTGCGCAGGGCTCCGCCCGTTCGGGCCGGACCGGCTCGTGATGATGTATCGGGGGCCTGCGTGGTCTCCGCCCGACCTGACTTATTCATAGGAGCGCTGCAATGGCTTTCAAACTGACTGACTACGAAGCCTATGACTTTGCCAATCGCCGCCACATTGGTCCCAGCCCGACCGAGATGCGCGACATGCTCAAGGTGATCGGCTTCAAGACGCTGGACCAACTGATCGACGCCACCGTCCCGCCGGCGATCCGCCAGAAAGAGCCGCTGGACTGGGGCCCGGCGATGACCGAGCGCGATGCGCTGTTCTACATGAAAGAGGTGGCGAGCAAGAACAAGGTTCTGACCTCGCTGATCGGTCAGGGCTATTACGGCACCACGACGCCTGCGCCGATCCTGCGCAACATTCTGGAAAACCCGGCCTGGTACACCGCCTACACACCTTATCAGCCCGAGATTAGCCAGGGCCGTCTTGAGGCGCTGTTGAACTTCCAGACCATGGTCAGCGATCTGACCGGGCTGGACGTGGCCAACGCGTCCTTGCTGGACGAAGCCACTGCTGCGGCCGAAGCCATGGCCATGGCCAAGCGCGGCGGTCGGTCCAAGGCCAACAACGCCGCCTTCTTCGTCGACAAGAACTGCCACCCGCAGACCATCGCGGTGATCAAAACCCGCGCCGAGCCTCTGGGCATCGACGTGCAGGTCGCCGATCCGGACACGCTGGATGCGGGCGCGGTCTTTGGCGCGATCTTCCAATACCCGGGCACCCATGGCCATGTGCGCGACTTCACATCGGAAATCGCCGCGCTGCACGAACATAAAGCCATCGCCATTGTTGCCGCCGACATCCTGTCGCTGGCCCTGCTGAAGTCACCGGGTGAGATGGGCGCGGATATCGCCATCGGCTCGACCCAGCGCTTTGGCGTGCCGATGGGCTATGGCGGCCCGCACGCGGCTTATATGGCGACCACCGACAAGCTGAAACGCTCGATGCCGGGCCGGATCATCGGCGTCAGCATCGACAGCCGCGGCAACAAAGCGTATCGCCTCGCGCTGCAAACCCGCGAGCAGCACATTCGCCGCGAGAAAGCGAACTCGAACGTCTGTACTGCGCAGGCGCTGCTGGCGGTGATTGCCTCGATGTATGCGGTCTATCACGGCCCCGATGGCATCAAGGCCATCGCGCAATCGGTACACCGCAAGACCTCGCGCCTGGCGGCTGGCTTGGAAGAGGCGGGCTTCTCGGTCGAACCCGAGGTGTTCTTCGACACCATCACCGTTGAGGTCGGCCATCTGCAGAAGACCGTCATGGAGGCCGCAGTGGCCCGGGGCGTCAACCTGCGCAAGGTCGGCGATACACGTGTGGGCATCAGCCTGGACGAACAGACCCGCCCCGAGACCATCGAAGCTGTCTGGGGGGCCTTTGGCATCGACAAGACAGACGACAGTTCGAACAAGCAGTACCGCCTGCCGGACTACGCGCTGCGCGAGACGCCCTATCTGACCCACGAGATCTTCCACAAGAACCGGGCCGAGGCCGAGATGACCCGCTATATGCGCCGTCTGGCCGACCGCGACCTGGCGCTGGACCGGGCGATGATCCCGCTGGGGTCGTGCACCATGAAGCTGAACGCTACGATCGAGATGATCCCGGTCACCTGGCCCGAGTTCGGCAATCTGCATCCGTTCTGCCCCGAAGATCAGGCGCAGGGCTATCACGAGATGATTGCCGATCTGAACGACAAGCTGTGCCAGATCACCGGCTATGATGCGATCTC
>NZ_JBQFSY010000020.1:0-3752 GCF_056538305.1 Ruegeria sp. BG9 | reverse complement strand
GGTTACAAGCAGTCTTGGACGGCGCGTTTTGTCATGACGCTGACGAGATGCGCGCGGTAGGTTTTGCTGCCGTGCAGGTCGGCGATCATGTTCATCGGGTTGACACTCAGCCCCATCAACGCCTCGGCGCTGAAGGATTTGTTCAAGGCCTCTTCGGCCTCGGCCCACCGGAACACGCCGTCTTCGCTGGCGCCGGTCACGGCCACGCGGACACCCTCCGCAAAGCGCGCCACGTAGACGCCGACCAAGGCAAATCGGGATGCGGGCTGCAGGAACTTCTGATAGCTCGCCGCCTGCGGCACCGGGAACCGAACCGAGGTGATGATCTCGCCCTCATCCAGCGCGGTTGCAAACATGCCCTGAAAGAACTCATCCGCCGCGATCTGCCGCGCGTTGGTCACGATGGTCGCGCCCGAGCCCAGCACACCCGCCGGATAACAGGCCGCCGGATCATTGTTGGCCACCGACCCGCCAATGGTGCCGCGGTTGCGCACCGCCGGGTCGCCGATCTGACCCGCCAAAGCCGCCAGCGCCGGATACGACCCCGCCGCCTCACGCGCCACCGTGGCATGGGGCGTCGCCCCGCCAATGACGACCGAGCCGTCATCCTCGACACAGACACCCTGCATCTCGGCAATCCCACCCATGCTGACCAGCACCGAAGGGGCCGCCAGGCGCTGCTTCAGCGTCGGGATCAGCGTCTGACCCCCGCCCAATGGCTGCGCATCCTCGGCCCCCAACGCAGCAACCGCGTCGGCAATGCTCGAAGGCTTCTCAAACTCGAAACTGTACATTCCGCTTTTCCTTTCCGAAGAGCGCAGATCCGCTCTTCATCTGGCTAAAAATACCTCGGGGGTCCGGGGGCTGGCCCCCGGTCCGCCCTCTCAACTCAGCTGTTCATCGCCGCCCAGACGCGCGACGGGCTTACTGGCATGTCGATGTGATCCACCGCCTTGCCGCCCGAATTCATCGCATCCAGAACGGCATTGACCACAGCCGGCGGAGAGCCAATCGCCCCGGCCTCACCACAGCCCTTCACACCCAGCGGGTTATGCGTACAGGGCGTCTGGCTGGAATGATCCACGCCGTAGAAGGGCACATCATCGGCGCGCGGCATGGCGTAATCCATGAAGGACGCGCTCAACAGCTGGCCATTCTCATCATAGGCGCAGTTCTCCAGCAGAGCCTGGCCGATACCCTGGCCAATGCCGCCATGCACCTGACCATCCACGATCATCGGATTGACAATGTTGCCAAAGTCATCCGCCGCGGTGAAGGCCTCGATACTGACCTGACCGGTCTCGGGGTCGACCTCAACCTCGCAGGCATAAGCGCCCGAGGGGAAGGTGAAGTTGGCCGGGTCATAGAACGCGGTCTCCTCCAGCCCCGGCTCAACCTCCAGCGGGAAGTTATGCGGCACATAAGCTGTCAGGGTCACGTCGCCCCAGGCCACCGACTTGTCGGTGCCTGCCACGCTGAACTGACCGTCCTTCAGCTCGATATCCGCCTCGGAGGCCTCCAGCAGGTGGGCTGCGATCTTCTTGGCCTTGTCGATCACCTTCTCGGTGGCCTTCACCATGGCCGAGCCACAGACCGCCAGAGAGCGCGAGCCATAGGTGCCCATGCCGAACGGGATTTTTGAGGTGTCGCCATGCACGATCTCGACCATCGATTCATCAATGCCGATCATGTCGGCCACAACCTGCGGGAAGGCGGTCTCATGCCCCTGCCCGTGGCTGTGCGCGCCAACCATGACGCTGATCGAGCCGGTGGCATTCACCCGCACGGTCGCCGCGTCATAAAGACCCGCTCGGGCCCCCAGCATGCCAACGATGTTCGAGGGCGCAATGCCGCACGCTTCGATATAGCAGTTGATGCCCAGACCCCGCAGCTTGCCCTTGGCCTCGCTTGCCGCACGGCGCGCGGCAAAGCCTGCCAGATCAGCCGCAGCTTCCAGCTTGTCCATGGTCCCGTTGTAATCCCCAGTGTCATAGGTCAGAGCGACCGGCGTGTCATAGGGGAACTGGGTGATGAAGTTCTGACGGCGCAGGGCAATCGGATCGACTCCCAGCTCGCGCGCAGCTTTATCCACCACGCGTTCCAACTGGAACGTCGCCTCGGGCCGGCCCGCGCCGCGATAGGCATCCACCGGCACTGTGTTGGTGAACATCGCCTTCACATTCACCTGAATGACCGGCGTCTTGTAATTGCCCGCCATCAGCGTGCCGTGCAGCCAGGTTGGCACGGAGCTGGAGAAGGTCGACAGATACGCTCCAAGGTTCGCGTAGGTGTTGGTCCGCAACCCGATGAAGTTATTGTCCGCATCCAGCGCCAGTTCGATTTTGCTGACATGATCCCGGCCATGGGCGTCCGACATGAACGCCTCGGACCGGCTGGAGGTCCACTTCACAGGCCGGTTGCAGGCCTTGGCGGCGAAGGTACAGAACGCCTCTTCCGCATAGTGGAAGATCTTGGTGCCAAAACCGCCACCCACATCCGGGGCCACCACGCGGACCTTATGCTCGGGCAGACCCAGCACGAAGGCGCACATCAGCAGGCGGATCACATGCGGGTTCTGCGAGGTCGTATAGAGCGTGTACTCATCCGTGCCCCGCTTATACTCACCCACCGCCACACGCGGTTCCATCGGGTTGGCGACCAGGCGGTTGTTGACCAGATCCAGCGTGGTCACATGGGCCGCATTGGCGAAGACCTCATTGACCTTGGCATCGTCAGTCTCGCCCAGCTGCCAGTCATAGCAGATGTTGTTCTTCAGATCGTCATGGACCAGTGTCGCGCCCTCTTGCGCGGCGGCCTTCATGTCGATCACGGCGGGCAGTTCCTCGATCTCGAGGTCAATCGCCTCGGCCGCGTCACGCGCCTGCTCCAGGCTGTCGGCCACAACGGCGGCGATGGGATCGCCCACATGGCGCACCTTGCCCTGGGCCAGAATGGGATGCGCGGGCTCCTGCATGGGCGCGCCGTGCTTGTCCGTCACCTCCCAGCCGCAGGGCATGCCGCCCACGCCTTCGAAATCCTTGCCGGTGAACACCTTGACCACGCCCGGCATGGCCTCGGCCGCCGAGGTATCAAGGCTGGTGATCCGGCCATGCGCAATATCCGAGCGCAGGAAATGAACATAGGCCTGTCCGGCCACGTTGATGTCGTCGGTATAATTGCCTGCTCCGGTCAGAAAGCGCACGTCCTCGCGCCGCTTGGAACTGGCTCCGATGCCACTGTCTTTGGGCATTGCTTGTTCTCCTCCCTCGGGCCGCTTATTCGGCGGCGATGCTGCTGACGTCCTGGCCCGAAGCGGCCATGATCGCCTTGACGATGTTGTGATAGCCCGTGCAGCGGCACAGGTTGCCTTCCAGATACTTGCGGATCTCGGCCTCGGACGGGCGCGGATTGTCCTTCAGCAAGGCCGCCGCGCTCATCACCATGCCCGGTGTGCAGAAGCCGCATTGCAGCCCGTGGTGATCCTGAAACGCCTGCTGGATCGCATTGAGTGTCCCATCCTCGGAGGCCTGACCCTCGATCGTGCCAACCTCGGCCCCGTCGGCCTCAACCGCCAGCATGTTGCACGACTTCACAGCCTCGCCGTTCACATGCACCACACAGGCCCCACATTGCGCCGTATCACAGCCAACATGCGTCCCCGTCAAAGACAAATGATCCCGCAAAAAACCAGACAATAACGTCCGACCCTCAACTTCACCGCTCACAGACATGCCATTCACAGTCAGCGATAT
>NZ_JBQFSY010000019.1:0-5508 GCF_056538305.1 Ruegeria sp. BG9 | reverse complement strand
GGCGGGGACGCTCAGGATAGACTGGGGGCATCTGAGGTTGAGTTTTAGGCGGGCGCGCTGAGGGATTGGCGCAACGGTCTGGTTTTTGGCTCTGGGTGTTTGTTCTTTGACATTGATGGATAACTGAAGAGATATGTGGGCGGTTTGGTTCGTTTCGACGGATTGAATGTCTGTATATCGCGCTGGTAGGTTTCTCGATTAGTCGGGGCCGATGATCCAGTGTCAGCTTCACTGTTTGTTCGGTACTTTGGTTTCTATGAAGCTAAAGCACAGACAAACAGATGACTTTTGGTTGCACCCTGCCTAGCCGGGTAGGGGTATTGCCTAATCGCGCTCAAGTAGCCGAATAGGCGGTAGCGCAATCAAAGATGTGCAGAGGTTCGAACGTCAAGGATAAGCAGGTAACTGCTTTTCAACTTGAGAGTTTGATTCTGGCTCAGAACGAACGCTGGCGGCAGGCCTAACACATGCAAGTCGAGCGCGCCCTTCGGGGTGAGCGGCGGACGGGTTAGTAACGCGTGGGAATATGCCCTTTGGTACGGAATAGCCTCTGGAAACGGAGAGTAATACCGTATGAGCCCTTCGGGGGAAAGATTTATCGCCAAAGGATTAGCCCGCGTTAGATTAGGTAGTTGGTGGGGTAATGGCCTACCAAGCCTACGATCTATAGCTGGTTTTAGAGGATGATCAGCAACACTGGGACTGAGACACGGCCCAGACTCCTACGGGAGGCAGCAGTGGGGAATCTTGGACAATGGGGGCAACCCTGATCCAGCCATGCCGCGTGAGTGATGAAGGCCCTAGGGTCGTAAAGCTCTTTCGCCTGTGAAGATAATGACGGTAGCAGGTAAAGAAACCCCGGCTAACTCCGTGCCAGCAGCCGCGGTAATACGGAGGGGGTTAGCGTTGTTCGGAATTACTGGGCGTAAAGCGCACGTAGGCGGATCGGAAAGTTGGGGGTGAAATCCCGGGGCTCAACCCCGGAACTGCCTCCAAAACTATCGGTCTAGAGTTCGAGAGAGGTGAGTGGAATTCCGAGTGTAGAGGTGAAATTCGTAGATATTCGGAGGAACACCAGTGGCGAAGGCGGCTCACTGGCTCGATACTGACGCTGAGGTGCGAAAGTGTGGGGAGCAAACAGGATTAGATACCCTGGTAGTCCACACCGTAAACGATGAATGCCAGTCGTCGGGTAGCATGCTATTCGGTGACACACCTAACGGATTAAGCATTCCGCCTGGGGAGTACGGTCGCAAGATTAAAACTCAAAGAAATTGACGGGGGCCCGCACAAGCGGTGGAGCATGTGGTTTAATTCGAAGCAACGCGCAGAACCTTACCAACCCTTGACATCCTAGGACCGTTCCAGAGATGGATCTTTCACTTCGGTGACCTAGTGACAGGTGCTGCATGGCTGTCGTCAGCTCGTGTCGTGAGATGTTCGGTTAAGTCCGGCAACGAGCGCAACCCACATCCTTAGTTGCCAGCAGTTCGGCTGGGCACTCTAGGGAAACTGCCCGTGATAAGCGGGAGGAAGGTGTGGATGACGTCAAGTCCTCATGGCCCTTACGGGTTGGGCTACACACGTGCTACAATGGCAGTGACAATGGGTTAATCCCAAAAAACTGTCTCAGTTCGGATTGGGGTCTGCAACTCGACCCCATGAAGTCGGAATCGCTAGTAATCGCGTAACAGCATGACGCGGTGAATACGTTCCCGGGCCTTGTACACACCGCCCGTCACACCATGGGAGTTGGTTCTACCCGACGGCCGTGCGCTAACCTTTTGGAGGCAGCGGACCACGGTAGGATCAGCGACTGGGGTGAAGTCGTAACAAGGTAGCCGTAGGGGAACCTGCGGCTGGATCACCTCCTTTCTAAGGATGTTTCTAGTATCTTGAGCTTGCTCTTGATCGTGAAGCACTTAGCAAAAGATCAACAAACAAAGTTGATCAAACTCATGGACCGAGCCGTCCTCATATCTCTTCAGAACACATCAGGCCGACCGGCCTGTCTGGGTCGGTAGCTCAGGTGGTTAGAGCGCACGCCTGATAAGCGTGAGGTCGGAGGTTCAAGTCCTCCTCGACCCACCACTAGATTAGGGTGCGTAGCACCTGAATGGGGCCTTAGCTCAGCTGGGAGAGCGCCTGATTTGCATTCAGGAGGTCAGGAGTTCGATCCTCCTAGGCTCCACCATTTATCCGATCAGATCGTTAAGCACCTTTTTGGTTCTTAACCGTCCGATTGGACGTCGCTTCTTCGGAGGCATTGACATCGTATAGAGAGAAATCAATCAACACTGTTTGATCGCGCCGAGTGAGGCGTTGATCTCAGTTGGTCCTCTTCGGAGGAGGTTCGATTGGGGATGTTTCCTCGTCCCTCTTTGAATATCCCGGCTGAAACGAACAGAGTTGTCCAAGTCAAGTACACTAACCCGCATGATCTGACGATCATGCATTGTCTTCTATCCTCTGCGTGGGGCCGACCGACATCGGCAGCGCGGGTTCCAGGATGGAAGGCGGGAAAGTATGCTTTTGGTTCAGAAGAAAGATCGCCTTTAGTTACCAGCTGGGCGGTCGCGATTGACATACTTGTGCTCAAGTAGCCGAATAGGCGGTAGCACAACTATCATGTGTCTTTCTCTTTCTGGATCAAATCAAGCGCGAGAAGGGCGTTTGGTGAATGCCTTGGCAGCAAGAGGCGATGAAAGACGTGATACTCTGCGATAAGCCATGGGGAGCTGAGAATAAGCTTTGATCCATGGATCTCTGAATGGGGCAACCCACCTGAAAGCTTCATATTGTTATCTTTGGTAATCAATATGTTGCTTAAACAGGTACTTAAGACCTGAATACATAGGGTTTTAAGAGCAAACCCGGGGAACTGAAACATCTAAGTACCCGGAGGAAAGGAAATCAATTGATACTCCCCTAGTAGCGGCGAGCGAACGGGGACCAGCCGAGCCAGATAAGTGACTAGAACATGTTGGGAAGCATGGCCATAGCGGGTGACAGCCCCGTATAGGAAGCTTTGATGGACGTATTAAGTAGGGCGGAACACGTGAAATTCTGTCTGAAGATCGGAGGACCACCTTCGAAGGCTAAGTACTCCTTGCTGACCGATAGCGAACCAGTACCGTGAGGGAAAGGTGAAAAGCACCCCGACGAGGGGAGTGAAACAGTACCTGAAACCGAACGCCTACAATCAGTCGGAGGATCCTCGAGATCTGACGGCGTACCTTTTGTATAATGGGTCATCGACTTGGTCTCACGAGCAAGCTTAAGCCGTTAGGTGTAGGCGTAGCGAAAGCGAGTCTTAATAGGGCGCATGAGTTCGTGGGATCAGACCCGAAACCGAGTGATCTAGGCATGGCCAGGTTGAAGGTAAGGTAACACTTACTGGAGGACCGAACCCACATCCGTTGAAAAGGATCGGGATGAGCTGTGCCTAGGGGTGAAAGGCCAATCAAACTCGGAGATAGCTGGTTCTCTGCGAAATCTATTTAGGTAGAGCGTCATCCGAATACCCCGGGGGGTAGAGCACTGGATGGGTAATGGGGCCCCACAGGCTTACTGATCCTAACCAAACTCCGAATACCCGGGAGTACTAGATGGCAGACACACTGCGGATGCTAACGTCCGTAGTGGAGAGGGAAACAACCCTGACCTACGACTAAGGCCCCCAATTCATGGCTAAGTGGGAAAGCAGGTGGGACGACCAAAACAACCAGGAGGTTGGCTTAGAAGCAGCCATCCTTTAAAGATAGCGTAACAGCTCACTGGTCTAAATAAGTTGTCCTGCGGCGAAGATGTAACGGGGCTCAAGCCATGAGCCGAAGTCTAGGGATGCGTAAGCATCGGTAGCAGAGCGTAGTGTGACATAGAACTCATCCGTATTTGCATCCACCTGGATGTAATGACGGATCGAGTTCTTTCGATGAAGCCGGGGCGTGAGCCATCCGGTGGAGAGATCACTAGTGAGAATGATGACATGAGTAGCGACAAAGAGTGTGAGAGACACTCTCGCCGAAAGTCCAAGGGTTCCTGCTTAAAGCTAATCTGAGCAGGGTAAGCCGGCCCCTAAGCCGAGGCCGAAAGGCGTAGGCGATGGGAACTAGGTTAATATTCCTAGGCCAGGAGGATGTGACGGATCACAGGTGTAGTTCAATCTTATCGGATTGATTGGGCTGCTGAGTGGTTCCTGGAAATAGCCCTCCATCAGACCGTACCCTAAACCGACACAGGTGGACTGGTAGAGCATACCAAGGCGCTTGAGAGAACGATGTTGAAGGAACTCGGCAAAATACCTCCGTAAGTTCGCGAGAAGGAGGCCCGGTTCCTAGGCAACTAGGGGCTGGGGGCACAAACCAGGGGGTGGCGACTGTTTATTAAAAACACAGGGCTCTGCGAAGTCGCAAGACGACGTATAGGGTCTGACGCCTGCCCGGTGCCTGAAGGTTAAAAGGAGAGGTGAGAGCCTTGAATTGAAGCCCAGGTAAACGGCGGCCGTAACTATAACGGTCCTAAGGTAGCGAAATTCCTTGTCGGGTAAGTTCCGACCTGCACGAATGGCGTAACGACTTCCCCGCTGTCTCCAACATCGACTCAGCGAAATTGAATTGCCTGTCAAGATGCAGGCTTCCCGCGGTTAGACGGAAAGACCCCGTGCACCTTTACTACAGCTTCGCACTGGCATCAGGATTGTGATGTGCAGGATAGGTGGTAGGCTTTGAAGCGGAAACGCAAGTATCCGTGGAGCCTCCCTTGAGATACCACCCTTCGCACTCTTGATGTCTAACCGCGGTCCGTTATCCGGATCCGGGACCCTGCGTGGCGGGTAGTTTGACTGGGGCGGTCGCCTCCTAAAGCGTAACGGAGGCGCGCGAAGGTTGGCTCAGAGCGGTCGGAAATCGCTCGTTGAGTGCAATGGCAGAAGCCAGCCTGACTGCGAGACTGACAAGTCGAGCAGAGTCGAAAGACGGCCATAGTGATCCGGTGGTCCCGAGTGGAAGGGCCATCGCTCAACGGATAAAAGGTACGCCGGGGATAACAGGCTGATACTGCCCAAGAGTCCATATCGACGGCAGTGTTTGGCACCTCGATGTCGGCTCATCTCATCCTGGGGCTGGAGCAGGTCCCAAGGGTACGGCTGTTCGCCGTTTAAAGAGGTACGTGAGCTGGGTTTAGAACGTCGTGAGACAGTTCGGTCCCTATCTGCCGTGGGTGTAGGAGACTTGAGAGGAGTTGCCCCTAGTACGAGAGGACCGGGGTGAACGATCCACTGGTGGACCAGTTGTCGTGCCAACGGCAGTGCTGGGTAGCTATGATCGGACAGGATAACCGCTGAAGGCATCTAAGCGGGAAGCCCCCCTCAAAACAAGGTCTCCCTGAGGGCCGTGGAAGACCACCACGTCAATAGGCCGGAGATGTAAGCGCAGTAATGCGTTCAGTTGACCGGTACTAATCGCCCGATAGGCTTGATTTGATCCAGTAACAGAAAGACAAATCAAA
>NZ_JBQFSY010000018.1:0-8122 GCF_056538305.1 Ruegeria sp. BG9 | reverse complement strand
AACAGGCCTGCTTCCCGCCGGGCTCCATGGGCGTCGACAAATACTGGTCCCCCGTCAACCGCGTCGACAACGCATACGGAGACCGAAACCTCGTCTGCACATGCCCTCCAATGGAAGCTTACGAAGAAGCCGCAGAATAGCCAAAACATGACCCCCGCTGAAAGGCGGGGGTCATCGAAGGGAACAATGCGTCCCTCACTCGACCCAATCAAACCAGTTGGTGGTTCTGATGAAGCATTATGTCATACGAAATTGTCACGCAGGTGCAGCTCAAATCGCCAACGTGGCAAAGGAACGCCCTCATCACATCGAAGTCATTCTGCGCTGCCAAGAGGATAGGGCATCAGCAGAATTGGTCGTGGAGTTTTTCGATGCGTTGAACAAATTGATCGCTAAAAAAGCCTATGTGGTGACAGCACGTGTTGTTGCTACCGACAAAGTTGGTGGACCACTTGATTGGGCTGGGCGGACTGCGGTGTTCTGGGGCGACTTGGAGAGTGCATGGTGCCCGGCAGGAGACCAAAAGCTTTGGGTTTCGCAAGTGATGAATCTGTCACCCAGAGTGATTTTGGTCGGTGGCGCCGTGATGTTGCTGGCACAGATGGCAGGCTCTGAACCTAGGGCGGCTGCAGTGCATACCACTTTTGAAGCGGCTGCTTTTGAACAGGGAATTGTCAGCTGCGGGGCATCAACTTGTCTGGCGACAGATGGTCGATTGCACAGCGCCAATACACGCATCAGTGCTCTGGGATTACTTTCGGAGCTCGTTTCGGATGATCACGGTCAACATATTGCTGATGCGCTACGCAGATATGTCGGTTTGAGCGAGCCAGGGAAGAAAACCGAGAGTCAAATTGCCAATCGGCTCATCGGCGAAGCCAAAGGGGACGAGGTGGTCATTCATACGCTGGCGACCATGATGAAGCATATCGAAGACCCGTTGAGCATTTCAGAACTTGCCGCGACAGTCGGTACGTCTGTCCGGCAGCTTCAGAGAAGATATCTCGGCAAAACAAATGCGAAGCTTCTGGACACTTACAAAGAGTTGCGTTTGGAGCGGGTTGGGATCTTGCTTAAATACACAGACATGCCCTTTGCAGAAGTTGCCGCCGCGACTGGGTTTTCGTCTCGTTCCGCCATGTCCCGGAGCTTCTTCAAACATTGCAAATCTACTCCTGAAGAGAGCAGGAAGCGGCGGTATCTTGGGTGTGAATAGAACAAGCGCTCTCAATTCAGCGTGCAGTTTCTGGATGCGCAAAAGCACCTAATAGCGAACAGTCTGGCGTTCAAAAACGAGGGCGTGGACGCCTGATTGGCTGCGCCTATCGTGGCGCGAAGACCAAGTAGCACGATATCTGTGATAGCCAAGGGCGTCCGGTAAACCTTTTTTACTGCTGGGCACGCTAGCGACTAAATCGGCATGCGGGCCTTACTTAGCAGCGTGTCAGATGTTGACTGACTGATTGGAGACCGTGGCTAAGACGCTGACCTGCATCTGAGATGCGTCGAAAGAAAAAGGGATGCAGGCCTGTTTCAAAGGGCGAAGGGAGAAGGGAGAAGGTCGAAGGCGACGCAAGCAGGCTGTCAAATACGACAAAGGTCACTACAAAGGGCGAAACTGGATCGAAATCATGCTCTGCAGATCCAAGGATTTACGGCGTGCCGCAATCCGCTACAACACATGTCCGAAGATATTTCTGCCCGCCATAGAACTTGGTTGGGGGTCACGCTTTGCGATAGATGAATTCATTTTCAGGATTGGCTGACATGGCGTCCAAAACGTCTTTGACCCGGCTATTCAGCGGTGACTTTTTGCAAACGGGGTCGGTGGCTTCGGCATCCTGCGCAAAGGCCATCGCCTGACAACGACAACCTCCGAAGTCGATTTCTTTCCTCTCGCAGCTTTGGCAGGGTTCGGGCAACCAATCGATTCCCCGATAGGCGTTGAAGGCGCTGCTGTGGTGCCAGATGTCCGACAAAGGTTTATCGCGCACGGACTCGAATTCCAGATGGGTGATCGTCTGCGCCGCATGGCAGGGCAGGACGGTGCCGTTGGGCGTGATGTTCAGGCCTGTGGACCCCCAGCCACCCATACAGGCCTTGGGGTAGTCCGAGTAATAGTCTGGCGGTACGAAGTCGATGGCCAGAACGCCGCGCAAATCCCTGCTGGCGCGGGCAACGGTGTGTTTCACGGCCCGGGTCTGCTCAAGCGTTGGCAGCAGTGCGGCGCGGTTCGGCAGAGCCCAGCCGTGGAATTGCACACAGGCGACTTCGAGCCTGCGGGCGCCCAGTTTGACGGCCATTTCGATCGTGCGATCCAGGTCATCAAGATTGTGGCGATGCATGACCGCGTTCAGGGTCAGCGGGATACCCCTGTCACCGATCTCTTTTGCGATGATCATCTTTCGGTCAAAGCCGCCGCGATAGCCGCCAATGCGATCGGCCAGATCGGCATTCGTGCCCTGCAAGGACAGTTGGATGTGATCCAGCCCTGCCGCCTCGAGCCGGTCCAGCCGTTTGGCGGACAGTCCAATGCCGGAGGTGATCAGGTTGGTGTAAAGCCCGATACGCGCGGCCTGTGCGGTCAGGTCTTCGAGATCGCGGCGCGAGGCGGGTTCACCCCCCGACAAGTGCAATTGCAGGACGCCCATTTCGAAGGCTTGCTGGAACACATCCGCCCAGGTCTGGGTGTCCAGTTCCGTTTCCTTGCGCTCAAGCTCAACAGGGTTGCTGCAATAGGGGCAGCTGAGCGGGCAGCGGTGGGTAAGTTCGGCCAAAAGCGCGATGGGGGCAGGGGCGGTCATGTCTGCACCAACACATAGAGTCGGCTGCGCAGAGCCTGCAGGAAGTGTTGAACATCGGTTTCGACCTGATCGGCAGGGGCGTCGTAAGTGGTGGCAAGATCAGTGACGATCTGGCAAAACGAGGTCTTCCCATCCACCCGCGACAGGATGGCGACACCAATATCGTCCAGTTCGATGACTTTTTCCGGGGCTTGCAGGACCATGCGGTCACGCACCGTGTCGCGCTGAACCCGCACGCCGCGCGGCAGATAGGGGCGGTCGGTCTGGTGCAGCTCAAGCGTCATAGCAGGCCTTCCCCCGTTTTCCACGCACCGGGTGGGACTAGGCCAGGCTCTACATATCCGGACCAAAGCGCGTCCAGCTGCGCCCACAACACGTTGGTTTTGAAGATCAGCGCCTCGCAGGCCATGTCTTCTTTTTCCGCTGTGTCGGCGTGGTCCAAAACCCAGTTCAGGCCGAATGCCACGTCCTTCGGAGCTTGGGTCAGGCGCTTTTGGAAATAGGATAGGCTGTCGGAATTGGCGAAGTCATAGTGCTGCAACAGGCCCTCGATCCGCTGTTCGTGGATTTTGGGGGCAAACAGCTCGGTCAGAGAAGACGCGATCGCCTGCAGCAGAGGCTTTTCGCGTACGTAATGCACATAGGCGTCGACGGCGAATTGGGTCGCGGGCAGGATACCTCGGCCCGAGGCGACATAGTCAGGGTCCAGCCCCACGGCCTCGGCCAGCTTCAGCCAGCGCCGGATGCCGCCGCCCTCGGTCACGCCGCCATCGTGGTCTTCGATGCGGGATCGCCACTCGCGCCGGATATCGGGATCGTTGCAGCGCGACATGAAGGCGGCATCCTTCATCGGAATCGCCGCCTGATAGGCCCAGCGATTGATCACCCAGGCGCGTACCTGATCGGGGGTGCATTCCCCGCTGTGCAGCCGGTGATGAAACGGGTGCTTATCGTGGTAACGCTCCGCCCCGATCTGACGCAAGCGGGCCTCTAGGGTTTCGCGGCTCATATCGTGATCTCCTGCCCGTCATAGGCGATGGTCCAGCCTGCGGTTTCCACAAAGGCGCGTTCCGGGCTGTCGGGTTGCAGAACAGGGTTGGTGTTGTTGATGTGGATGAAGGTTTTCGCCGCGCGGATCTCTTGCAGTCGGGCGATCGACCCCTCGGGTCCGCTGATCGAGATATGCCCCATCCGCTGCCCGGTTTTTACGCCGGTTCCGGTGCGGATCATCTCATCATCATCCCAAAGCGTGCCGTCAAAGAACAACTGATCGGCATCCGTAATTCGGGCCAACAGGTCATCGGTCACCTGCGCGCAGCCGGGGATGTAATAGGCGGTCTTGTCGGTGGTGGTCAGCCGGACGCCCACGGTCTGTTCGCCCAGAAGATCGGTCTGGACGCTGTCGCCCTCCATGAACAGCGGCACCTTGCCGGGCACCGCAAAAAGCTGCGCCTGCAGCCCCTCTTGTAGGGTGAACTCATCGCCCAGAGCAATCTGACGACGGCCCACCTTCTCGCGGTTGACCGCATCGAAAATCCGGTTCTGGGACAGCACATCCAGTATATCGCCCGTGGCAAACAGGGTGAACGGGGTCTGTTCACGCAGGCTGAGCAAGCCGGCGATATGGTCGATATCCCCGTTGGTCAGCAGGACCGAGGCCACAGGCGTATCGCGCAGCGCGCGGGGGTGCATTTTGGGGCTGCCCAGCATCTGCTGGCGAATATCGGGCGAGGCGTTCAGGATGCTCCAACTCAAACCATCCGGGGACACCGCCAACGAGGACTGGCCGGAGGGCGGGATCTTGCCCTTACGGGCGTCCTCGCAATTCCGGCAACCGCAGTTCCATTGTGGCAAACCGCCACCTGCAGAAGCCCCAAGAACCAGGAAATGCACTTTGGGCCTCCGCTGCGTTCACGTGTTCAGAACAGGTCGGGCTCGTACTCGCGGCCTTCGTCCTCGGACGGAGAGTACATGTTGATCTCCATACCGCAGTTCACTTCTTTCAGCTTCGGTGTGCTCCAGGTCATAGTGTCCTCCCGATGAATGACTGGCGTTGTTGAAAACCTACTACCGGCGCGATTTTCAAAAAATGCTCCTTTGGTCGTAGGGATGGGATGTAGTGTTGAGGGGCCGGGGCGGCTGCGTCAACCGCCTTGGGGTCGTAGAGGCGGGACTTAGGACTTTCGTCGAATGTCGTGGGCGCAGGTGGAAATATAGTCTCACGCATATGCGCGCGATCCTGTTACTTGTGTTTTTGCTTTTCAGCGGCCTGTCGGTTCAGGCAGAGCCTCTGCCGCGTGAGCAGATCGAAACCTATATCCGCGCCCCGTTTTCGCTGGGCGATGCGCTGAACGATGACGGGGTCTACAGCCTGCTGAACTCGGGCGGCAGTGAGGCTGGATATGTATTTGAATCCGAACCGTTGGCCCCCTTGCCGGGGTTTTCGGGCGCGCCGATCAACATGCTGGTGGTGCTGGACCTTGAGGGGCGCTTTCTGGACGTCCAACTGATCGAACACAATGAGCCGATCTTTGTCTCGGGTCTGGGTGAGGCCCCGTTTCACAAGTTCTTTGAACAATATGGCGGGCTGTCGATTTCGGATTCGATTGTGGTGGGAACACCCTATGGCGATGCGGCGGCGGGTTCACAGCTTGTTTATCTGGATGGCGTCACCAAGGCGACGGCCAGCGTACGCATTGCCCACGAATCCGTCATGGGGGCCGCGCTGGCGGTGGCCCGCGAAAAGATGCAGGGGCTGGCCACCGCGCCGCCCGCCTTTCCGGACCCCGAGTATCAGGAGGACCTGACCTGGCAGGATCTCGTCGATCAGGGCATCGCCACGCGCAAAACCTACACCAACGCGCAAGTCGACGCCTTGTTTGCAGGCACCTTGTGGGCGGATGACGATCCCGAGGCGCAAGATTACCCGGATGAGCCTTACTTGGACATCTGGGTCGTCGATGTAGGGCCTACTTCCATCGCCCGCACTGCGCTGGCCGAGGACAGTTTCGACGACCTCCAGAGCTTTCTGGAAATCTCGGACAATGATGAACCGATCCTGGTGATCGAAACTGCTCGCCACGGTTTGGTCAGCGAGGACTTCGTGCGCAATACAGCTCCAGATTGGTTGTCGGCGGAACAGGATGGCTTTCCGGTTGCCCTGCGCGATGCCGATCTGTTTGTGGAGCTGGCCGATGGTCTGCCCGATGGGACCGCCATGATCCTGCGCACAGACCGCAGGCTGGGCTTTGATCCCTCACGCGATTGGGTTCTGAAGGTGTTGGCCGTGCGGGAACACGGCATGTTCCAGCCCGAAACAGGCTCGGTCACGCTTGAGGTGCCCCATATCACGCCCGAACGGTTCTTTACCCGTCCGGTTCAGATCACGCCGGTCCCGCCATGGCTTGAAGCGCTGCGCAACCGTCAGGCCGATATGATCGTTCTTGGGATATTCCTGACAGGTCTCATCGCTGCGCTCAGCTTTCGCATGAATGCACTGGCGGCCCAACCTTTGTTCACGCCCCTCCGCATGGGCGTGCTGGCCGTTGTCATCGGCTTTGTCGGATGGTGGGGGCAAGGGCAGCTTTCCATCGTCACCGTTCTTGGAACACTCAGAGCAGCGGTCGAGGGTGGCAGTTTCGCATTCCTTCTTTATGACCCGTTTTCCTTGCTAATCTGGGCGGTTTCGATCGCTGGTTTCATCGCATGGGGTAGGGGGCTGTTCTGCGGCTGGCTCTGCCCCTTCGGCGCGATGCAAGAGTTCGCGCATCACCTTGGCAAAGCCCTCCGCCTGCCGCAAATTGAGCCGTCCGAGGCTTGGGACAGGCGTCTGAAATGGTTGAAATATGTCATCCTCGCGGGTCTTGTGGGCGTTGTGTTCGTCGCTCCCGATCAAGTGGACAAAGCTGCCGAGGTCGAGCCCTTCAAAACCGCGGTCACCACCTTCTTTGTGCGGGAATGGTATTACGTGGCCTATGCGGCGGGATGGCTGTTCCTTGGAATGGTGCTGTTCAAGGGATTTTGCCGCTATGTCTGTCCGCTTGGCGCTTTCATGGCGATCGGCGGGCTGTTGCGCGGGCGCGATTGGATAGACCGACGCGCGGAATGTGGCTCTCCCTGCCAATTGTGCAAGGTCAAATGCAAATACGGGGCGATCGCCAAAAGTGGGCGTATCCAATATGACGAATGCTTTCAATGCCTTGACTGCGTGACGATCCATGACGACAGCACGAAATGCGTACCCCTGATTGTCGCTGCCCGACGCCAAGCCAGAGAGGTCGCCGCCGAATGATAAGCCGCCGCCGCTTCCTTGCCATCTCTGCCGCCGCGCTGGCGACCCCGGCTACGGCCCAACCCACAAAATGGCAGGGCTACGCTTTGGGTGCAGAGGTCAGTCTAACCTTTGACGCGCCTCCCCAGATTGCCGAACCCGCCATCGCCCGCATCCGAGCCGAGCTTGAACGCTTTGAGGCATTGTTCAGCCTCTACCGTCCCGAATCCGATTTGTCTCGGCTGAACCGCTCCGGTTTTCTCAATGCCCCCGCTCACGAAATGCTAACGCTTCTGCAGGCCTGCGATCGCGCCTACCGGCAGACCGACGGGCGCTTTGACCCAACCGTTCAACCCGTGTGGCAGGCAGCGGCCCAGAACGGAGATCTTGAGGCCGCGCGCCAAGCTATCGGATGGGACCGGGTTCGAATTTCGCCCGATCACATTGCGCTGGATGCCGGTCAGGCACTGACGCTGAATGGAATTGCTCAGGGCTACGCCACGGATCTGGTCACAGAGGTGCTGCGTCAGGCGGGTTGGGGGAATGTACTCGTCAATATCGGTGAGTACTACGCCGCAGGGCGCAACTGGACCCTTGGCGTGTCCGACCCTCAACACGGGATCGTGCAAACCCGGACTCTCAAAGATCAAGCGATTGCCACCTCCAGCCCAGGTGCGTTGCGACTGGGTGGCGGTCAGTTTCACGTCCTGAGTCCACAAAGCATGCAACCACCCCAATGGTCGACGGTCAGCGTTCAGGCTGCAGACGCCACATCGGCAGATGCATTGTCAACGGCGCTTTGCCACGCGGATGAGGGTGAGATTCAAACCATCCTGGATCGAACACCCAAGAGTACCACTGTAATTTGTGTTCACCAGAATGGGTCTGTCCGGACCTTCCAATCATAACAAAAGCCCCGGGGGTTTTGCCCGGGGCTTTGGAGTTTATCGCCTATGCGGTTACAAGCAGTCTTGGACGGCGCGTTTTGTCATGACGCTGACGAGATGCGCGCGGTAGGTTTTGCTGCCGTGCAGGTCGGCGATCATGT
>NZ_JBQFSY010000017.1:0-13241 GCF_056538305.1 Ruegeria sp. BG9 | reverse complement strand
ACAAGCTGGATCACACCATGTCCTTCATGTTCGAAACCCGCTTCCCACAGCATCTGACCGCCTTCGCCGCAACCGAGGCCCCCTTGCAGGACGACTATATTGACTGCTGGTCCTCGCTTGAGAAAAAGTTCGATGGGACACCGGGAAGGAAATAACCTGCCATGAGCTTTGATATCTGGATCACCTATGTCGCCACCGTCCTGCTGCTGATGAGCACTCCAGGACCAAGCCAGCTTCTGATGCTGTCGAACTCGGCCACCAACGGGCTGCGCCGGGGCGTGTTCACGGCTGCTGGCGATCTGACGGCGAACCTGTTGCAGATGTTGGCGGCGGGTCTCGGGCTTGCCGCGATTATTGCAGCCTCGGGCACAGCGCTGACTGTGATCAAATGGCTGGGCGTCGCCTATTTGGTCTTTCTCGGTGTCAAAGCGATTGTCAAAGCCAAACCTCAAACAGCGCAAACCGCACAGCTGACCAGCCGCAAAACCTTGTGGATGCAGGGCTTTATAACCTCAGCCGCCAATCCCAAAGCAGTAGTGTTCTTTGCCGCACTGTTTCCCCTGTTCATTGACGGCGCGCTGCCCTTCTGGCCGCAATTCGCGATCCTCTCGGCCACCTATCTGACCCTGGACGGGTTGTTTCTGACCGCCTACGGAGCAAGCGCCAGTTGGTTAGCAACGCGGCTCAAAGGGTCTGCGCGGCTCTGGCTGGATCGCGCGGGTGGCGGGTTCATGATTCTGGCTGCCGTTCTGCTGGGGCTGAAGTCCCTGCGAGACGCTCAATAAACCAAGACAAGGATCAAAAGATGCCTTTGCTGAAATCCTGGGTCGCCTCGGCCAATGATGTGACCCATCCATTTCCGTTGAACAACCTACCCTACGGAGTGTTTGCCCTTGGCGACGAAGAACCGAGATGCGGCGTTGCCATCGGCGATATGATCCTCGACGTCACCGCAGCCGAGGCCGAAGGACTCATCACCCTGACCGATGAGCCGCTATTTGACCTGCCCTATTGGAACCCACTGATGGAGCAAGGCCCCGCCGTCTGGGCCGCCCTGCGAGAACGCCTGACGGCGCTTTTGTCCGAAGGCACGGCGGAGCAAGAGACGGTGGAGCCTCTGCTGGTGCCGCAAAGCGCGGTTGTCATGCACATGCCCTTCGCGGTCAGCGAATACACCGATTTCTACGCTGGTCGGCATCACGCCTTTAATGTGGGTTCGATGTTCCGGGACCCCGAAAACGCGCTTCCACCGAACTGGCTTCATATTCCCATTGGATATAATGGCCGGGCATCCTCGGTCGTGGTGTCGGGTACGGATATCCGCCGCCCGTGGGGTCAGCTGAAGTCGCCCGATCAGGACAAACCCGCCTTCCTGCCCAGCCGCCGCTTCGACTTTGAGCTTGAGTTGGGTGCAATCGTTGGCACTCCGTCCGACGGCCCGATCTCGGTGCAGCAGGCTGATGATCATATCTTCGGCTACGTGTTGCTGAACGACTGGTCCGCCCGGGATATTCAAGCGTGGGAGTATCAGCCTCTTGGCCCATTCCAAGCCAAGGCCACGGCAACTTCGATCAGCCCGTGGATCGTGACCAAACCTGCGCTGGAGCCCTTCCGCTGCGACACACCCGAGCGGGAATTCGAGTTGCTGGATCACCTGAAGGATTGTGGCCCGATGCTCTATGACCTTTCGCTTGAGGTGACGCTGGCCCCCGAAGGACAGGCGGCAACCACAATCACCCGCACGAACTACAGCGAGATGTACTATTCCGCCGCGCAACAACTGGCCCATCACGCCAGCTCAGGCTGCCCGATGAATACCGGTGATCTGCTGGGGTCCGGCACGATTTCCGGGCCGACGCGCTATACCCGAGGTTCGCTGCTGGAACTCAGCTGGGGCGGCAAAGACCCCTTGAGCCTTGAAACCGGTGAGGCCCGCAGCTTCCTTGAGGACGGAGACACGCTCACGCTGTCCGGCTCCGCGCAGGGGGATGGCTATACAATCGGGTTCGGGACTTGCCATGGCACTGTGCTACCGGCGCTGGAGGACCCTCTCAAACCCTGAGCCATGCCGCACAGCACCTGTGTGCCGGTGTTGGTAGGATTGAGGACCAAGAACACCTAGGTTCGTTGCATCCAAGCAATGAGGCCCCCGATGTCTGAGATCTCCGGCTATCACGCCCATGTCTATTTCGACGCCGACACACAGGATTTAGCGCAACAGATTTGCGAAGAGGCCGCCCGCCTTTTTCCGGTCCAAATGGGGCGTATGCACGCGCGCCCGGTTGGCCCGCATCCGAGGTGGAGCTGCCAGCTGGGCTTTGCCGCCGACGCGTTCGATCAGGTCATTCCGTGGTTGATGCTCAACCGGCAGGGCCTGACGATCTTCACCCATGCTGAAACCGGCGATCATCTTGCCGATCACCGGGATCACGCCTTGTGGATGGGTGAGCTTTTGGATCTGGACCTGACGATCTTCGACAAGGCCTAGCCCAAAGCCCGCGCCTGATCCCGCAGCACGAATTTCTGAACCTTGCCGGTGGATGTCTTGGGCAAAGTCCCGAACACCACCGTCTTGGGCGCTTTGAAATGGGCCATGTTGTCCCGACAGAACGCAATCAGATCGGCCTCGGTCGCGCTGGCCTCGGGCTTCAGCTCAACGAAAGCACAGGGGGTTTCTCCCCATTTCTCATCCGGGCGGGCGACCACTGCGGCCTCCATGACCGCGGGGTGCTTATAGAGGACGCCTTCAACCTCGACGGATGAGATATTCTCACCGCCCGAGATGATGATGTCCTTGGACCGGTCCTTCAGCGCGACATAACCATCAGGGTACATCACCCCCAGATCGCCCGAGGCAAACCAACCGCCGTTAAAGGCCTTACCGGTGGCATCGGGGTTCTTGAGGTAGCCCTTCATCACCACATTGCCCTGCATGAAGATCTCACCCATGGTTTCACCATCGGCGGGCACGGGCTCCAGCGTTTCGGGATCGGCCACCATCAGGCCGGACAGCGCTGAATAGCGCACGCCCTGACGCACCTTGAGGGCTGCCCGTTCAGCCGCGTTCTTCTGGTTCCATTCATCCTTCCACGCGCAAACAACCGAAGGGCCGTAGGTCTCTGTCAGGCCGTAGACATGGGTCACCTCGACGCCCATCCCCTCCATCGCTTCGATCACGGCGGCGGGCGGCGGGGCACCAGCGGTCATTACCTTGATCTGGTGGTCGAAATCCTTGAGGTGATCGGGGGCATGCGCCAGCATGTTCAGAACGATAGGCGCGCCGCAGAAATGGGTGACTTTCTCTTCCCGGAAGGCGGCATAGATCGGCTCGGCCCGAACCGCGCGCAAGCAGACCGAGACCCCGGCATTCAACGCCATGGCCCAGGGGAAACACCAGCCGTTGCAGTGGAACATCGGCAGGGTCCACAAATAGACCGAATGCTTCGGCATACCCCAATCCAGCAGATCGGACTGCGCGTTCAAGGCGGCTCCCCGGTGGTGATAAACCACGCCCTTGGGGTTACCGGTCGTGCCAGAGGTATAGTTTAGCGTAATCGCATCCCACTCATCCGCGGGCAGTGACCAGTCAAACTCGGGGTCGCCTTCGTTCAGCAGGGCGTCATAGGTCAGGCTGCCAAGACGTTCGCCACCATCAAAGCTGGGATCTTCGATATCGATCACCAGAAGGTCATGATCGACCTGCGGCAGCGCCTCTTTGACGACGGCAGAAAACTCGGGGTCGACCAGCAGCACCTTGGCCTCGGCGTGGTTTAAGATGAAGGCGATGATCGGCGCATCGAGGCGCGTGTTGATCGCGTTCAAAACAGCGCCGGCCATGGGAATGCCAAAATGGGCCTCATAGAGCTCGGGGATGTTGGCGGCGATGATCGAGACGGTATCGCCCTTGCCCACCCCACGGGCCGTCAGGGCGCTGGCAAGACGGCGGCAGCGCGCATAGGTCTGCGCCCAGCTGTAGCGACGGTCTCCATAGACGACGGACGGGTAGTCGGGATACACCGCCGCCGTCCGTTCGATGAAGCTGAGCGGGGATAGCGGCGTGTAATTCGCACGGTTCTTATCCAGATGACGCTCATACATATTGGCTGCTTGCATCCGCCAACCCTCCCAATTCGCGTGTGTCGCCACATGACCATAAACACGAGGCTGTGACTATCTTGTAGAAATACGACAAGTGGCGGGGCTCTGGCGATACGCTATGATGACATCTGGCCCTATATTCGCGACCCCATTCGCGGTGATCTGGGCCATCGCATTTACTTGCTATCGTGGGACCGATCCCACAATCTGCACACCGCATCAGACTGAAAGGACATGTCATGGACGGCACGTTCAACGAAAACGATCTTTCCCGCGTGGTCGAGGCCGACCGCGCCCATATCTGGCACCACCTGATCCAGCATAAACCCTTTGAAACAAACGATCCCCGCATCATTGTCGAAGGCAAAGGCATGCGTGTCTGGGACCAGAAGGGCAAAGAGCATCTGGATGCGGTCTCTGGCGGCGTCTGGACGGTGAACGTCGGCTACGGCCGCGAATCCATCTGCAAGGCGGTCTATGACCAGCTGATGAAGCTCTGCTATTTTGCGAATTCGGCAGGGTCGATTCCCGGTTCTATCTTCGCGGAAAAGCTGATCGAAAAGATGCCGGGCATGAGCCGCGTTTACTACACAAACTCAGGCTCCGAGGCGAACGAGAAAGCCTTCAAGATGATCCGTCAGATCGCGCATAAGCGCTATGGCGGCAAAAAGACCAAAATCCTGTATCGCGATCGCGACTATCACGGCTCGACTCTGGCGGCGATGTCAGCGGGTGGTCAGGATGAGCGCAACGCGCAATACGGCCCGTTTGCTCCGGATTTCGTACGTGTTCCCCATTGCATGGAATACCGCAAGCACGAACTGAACGGCGCGCCGGAGGAAAACTTTGGCGAGTGGGCCGCCGACCAGATCGAAGAGGTCATCCTGCGCGAAGGGCCAGACACCGTTGGCGCGCTGTGCCTTGAACCTGTGACCGCAGGTGGCGGTGTGATCGAAGCACCCGAAGGCTACTGGCAGCGCGTTCAGGAGATCTGCAAGAAGTACGACGTGCTGCTGCATATTGATGAGGTTGTGTGCGGCGTCGGTCGCACGGGTACCTGGTTTGGCTACCAACAGTATGGCGTGAAGCCTGACTTTGTCACCATGGCCAAAGGCGTTGCCTCGGGCTATGCGGCCATCGCCTGTCTGGTCACCACCGAAGAGGTCTTTGACATGTTCAAAGACGACGCGGCGGATCCGATGAACTATTTCCGTGACATCTCGACCTTCGGCGGCTGCACCGCTGGTCCGGCCGCGGCGATCGAGAATATGCGCATCATCGAGGATGAGAACCTGCTGGGCAACTGCGTCGACATGGGCGATCGCATGATGGGTAACCTGCAAGCGCTGATGGAGAAGCATAAGGTCATCGGCGATGTGCGTGGCAAAGGCCTGTTCCTGGGTGCCGAACTGGTTGCGGACCGCTCCACACGTGAACCGATGGACGAAAAGAAGGTACAGGCCGTTGTGGCAGACTGCATGGCGCAGGGTGTCATCATCGGCGCGACCAACCGCTCGCTGCCGGGTCGCAACAACACGCTGTGTTTCTCGCCTGCGCTCATCGCGACGGCGGATGATATCGACCAGATCACCGATGCGGTCGACGGCGCGCTGGGACGTGTGTTCGGCTAGCGAATGAAAACCGGGAAACCGGGGGATCACGCCCCGGTTTCCCGACCTCTGGGCCGCAAGCCTTTTTGCGAACCAGACGATCAGACACACCTCTTGCTCTTGCGCATCAACCGTCGCAGACTTGCATGCAGGGGAGTGTATCATGACACCCAAAACCTCAGACTCGGAACCGTCGGGCGACATGGCATCGCCGCAAGGTGCAGCGCTCAAGGTCAACACAGTAAGCGCGCAGGACATCAAGGACTCGTTGAAGGCGGGCGTGGCGGACTTTGTGGCCCGCCCTGTCATGAGCGGGTTTTTCGGCCTGTTCTATGCCGTTTTTGGCATTGTCTTTGTGTGGTGCCTGATCTGGCTCGGCAAGGTCTGGATGATCATTCCGGCCATTGTGGGCTTTCCACTGGTTGCGCCCTTTGCCGCTGCCGGGCTCTATGAGATGTCGCGACGATTGCAGAACGGAGAACAGTTCGGATGGTCCGATATCCTGACGGTGATGGCCAATCAACGCAAACGCGAGATGGGCTGGATGGCCTTTGTCACCCTGTTCATTTTCTGGGTATGGGTCTATCAGGTGCGCCTTTGGTTGGCGATCATCCTGCAAAATGCGTCCTTCTCGGACTTTGACGGATTTCTGAACACCGTCTTCTTCACGCCCGAAGGCTGGACGTTTCTAGCCATCGGCACCTGCATCGGCGCGGGCCTTTCGGCCGTGCTGTTTTCGGTCACCGTCGTCGCCATGCCGCTGCTTCTGGACCGAGAGACCAACTTCGTATCAGCCATGCTGACCTCGATCCGGGTCGTCACCGAGAACCCGGTGGTGATGCTGGGTTGGGCAGCAATCATCTCGGTAACCATGCTGCTCTCGCTGATCCCAGCCTTTCTGGGCCTGATCTTCACCCTGCCGATCCTTGGTCACACCACATGGCACCTATATCAGCGCGCCGTTCCTCCGGCCGAGGACTGAACGCGCCCCCTTTGAGGGACAGGCACATCCGAAACAAAAAGGACCGCCCCAAATGGGACGGCCCTTTGTTCACTGTCTCTCTTTTCAGAGATCAGGCAGCCAGGGCGGCCTGAGCTTTGGCGACGATCGCACCGAACGCTTCCGGTTCGTGTACGGCCAGGTCTGCCAGAACTTTGCGGTCCACTTCGATACCGGCCAGGTTCAGGCCGTTGATGAAGCGGGAATATGTCAGAGCCTCGTCATGCGAACGGACTGCAGCGTTGATACGCTGGATCCACAGAGCGCGGAAGTTGCGCTTGCGGTTCTTGCGGTCGCGGGTTGCATACTGGTTGGCCTTGTCGACGGCTTGACGGGCAACCTTGAAGGTGCTCTTGCGGCGGCCATAGTAACCTTTGGCGGCCTTAATAACCTTCTTGTGACGGGCGTGAGTTACGGTTCCACCTTTAACGCGGGACATCTCTTAATCTCCTCTTAGCGGTCGTAGGGCATGTAGCCCTTGACGATCTTGGCGTCGGGGGCGGACAGGGTGGTGTTGCCACGGGCGTCGCGGATGAACTTCTTGGTCCGCTTGATCATGCCGTGCCGTTTGCCGGCCTGGCCAGCAAGGACCTTACCGGTCGCAGTCACCTTAAAGCGCTTCTTGGCGCTCGACTTGGTCTTCATCTTAGGCATTTCCGTCTCCTTTCAGGGTTCGGTACTAAACGCGACTCGGCATGCCATCTCGGCCGGTCACGCGATCAGATGCGCCGTTTACGCAAGTTCTGTCATACTGACAAGGGGGTTTGGCCCAGAATCTGCGCTTTTCGCAGCGGCCAATGCACCGGGGCAGCACAGGGCCGCCCCGGTGAAGAGCTTAGTGGCTGAATTTGCGGATTTCGCCGCTCTTCAGACGCTCGGAATAGGACGCCAGCTCCTGACGCACGACTTTCATCAGGAAGTAGAGAGCAAAGACGTTCACAACCGCCATCGCGAAGATCGCCGCGTCCGAGAAATCGATGACCGGGCCAAGGTTGGCCGCCGCACCGATGACAACGAAGATGCAGAAGATGATCTTGAAGACCAACTCTTTGGTGTGACCTTCGCCGAACAGATAGGTCCATGCCTTTAGGCCATAGTAGGACCAGCTGATCATGGTCGAAAAGGCAAACAGAACCACGGCAATCGCCAGTATGAACGGGAACCAGCTGAACGCGCTGCCGAAGGCCGCCGAGGTCAGGCTGACGCCGGTATTGCCGTCGACCGTTGCAATCGCATTACCTGCTTCGTTCAGCATGTAGTTGCCGGTTGCCGGATCAACGATCAGCTGCTGGGTGATGATGATCACCAGAGCAGTCATGGTACAGATCACAACCGTGTCGATGAACGGCTCAAGCAGCGAGACGAAGCCTTCCGTGATCGGTTCTTTGGTCCGTACGGCTGAGTGCGCAATCGCCGCGGAACCCACGCCTGCTTCGTTCGAGAACGCCGCACGACGGAAGCCCTGGATCAGCGCACCGACCATACCGCCAGCAACGCCGAGACCGGTGAAAGCACCTGCGAAGATCTGACCAAAGGCCCACCCGATCTGGTCTGCATGCATCAGGATGATAACCAGCGCCGCCAGCACGTACATGACACCCATGAACGGCACGACTTTCTCGGTCACACGCGCGATGGATTTCAGGCCACCCACGATCACCGCAAAGACGATGCCCGCAAAGACCAAACCTGTGATCCAGCCTGGATAGTCTCCGACAATCCCAGCAATCTGCTGGTGCGCCTGATTGGCCTGGAACATGTTGCCCCCGCCCAATGCGCCAAGGATACAGAAGATCGAGAACAGCACGGCCAGGATCTTGCCGCCCGGCAGGCCCAGTTCCGCAAAGCCCTTTGACATGTAATACATCGGGCCACCCGAAACGGTGCCGTCTTCATATTCATTTCGGTATTTCACACCCAAAGTACATTCGGTGAATTTCGACGCCATGCCCAGCAGGCCGGCGACGATCATCCAGAATGTAGCACCCGGTCCACCGATCCCGATGGCAACCGCCACACCGGCGATGTTCCCAAGACCAACGGTCCCCGACAAAGCGGTGGCAAGGGCCTGAAAATGGCTGACCTCACCCGCGTCATTGGGGTCGGAGTAATCGCCTTTAACCAAGCTGATCGAGTGTCCGAAGAATCGGAATTGCACAAAGGCAAAATAGAGCGAAAAAACTGTGGCCGCGACGACCAGCCACCCCACGATCCATGGGAATCCAGTGCCCGGAAACGGCGCGAAGATAAAGCTAACGAAGGGGCCGGTAAAATCCGCGAAAGCCTGATTGATCTTCTCGTCCAGACCGGGCGCCTCTTGCGCGAAAGCGGGGCCAGACATCAGAGCCATGGTCGCACCAAGGCCCAGTTTTTGAAGCATATTCATCCTAATCCCTCCGCTCAGTTCACGACCGTGACAGGCACGTCGGCATGCATGACCAAGTTCTGAGTCGAGCTTCCAAACAGCCGTTTCTTGAACCCATCCGCCGAGGCGCGGCCGACGATGATCTGAGTGCCGCCGTTTTCGACCGTGATCGCGTTCAGCGTCTCGGCCACGTCGCCATGGCGCACGATGCCGTGCGCTTCGAACCCATCGGCCTTTAGCGCCTCAACCGTAGGGGCAATGATCCGCGAGGTGGCCAGTTCGACCTCTTCCTCGCGCCGCTTGTGCCGTTGGGCGTTTTCTTCCGGTGTTTGGAAAGTGAAAGGGGACCATTCGATGACATAAACAACCAGCATTTCGCATGAGCCAATCCGCCCGGCCAAATCCTTGGCAAAGGCGATAGCGCGCTCTCCGGTTTCTGTCCCGTCCAGTCCAATGACAATCTTTGTTGTCATGACGTTCCTCCATTTTTTTTCTGGTTTGACCGGGACCCGTGCCCCCGGTAGGGCGACCGGAACCTGGAACTATCTGAGATGATCGCCCTAAGGTTCAGTATCCGGCAAAATCACCAAAAAACAGAGGCATTTTTGCTAAATACAACCCTACGGGCATCTTCCCCTTGAAAACAAACAAGAAAAGCCGCCTAAAAATTAGGCGGCTTGAGAGTTCTCAATATGATCCCTCCTGAAATCCGGGCGGACTCATCCCGGATCGGTGTTGTAGATCAGACGCTCGTCACAAGGGGCAATACGCAGAATATTGGTGGTTCCGGGGACATTGAACGGAACGCCTGCGGTGACAACGATCTGATCGCTCTCGGCGGCGAAGCCCCCTGCGCGCGCGGCGCGGGCCGCGTTGACCACGGCCCCTTTGAACCTCTCAAGTTCGGGCGTCATCACACAGTGGCAACCCCAGCTCAGGCACAGACGGCGGGCGGTTCCGGTCGCTGGCGTCATGGCGATGATCGGCACACCGGGACGTTCACGCGCAGTCAACAGTGCTGTGGTGCCGCTTTGGGTGAAACAGCAGATCGCTTTGATGTCGGTCTTTTCCGCGATCTCCCTCGCAGCTGCCACGATACCGTCCGCGATAGTCGACCCTTTGGCAGTACGCGAGGCGGCGATGATCTGCGTGTAGGTCGGGTCGGCTTCGACCTCGATAGCGACCTTGTTCATGGTCTGCACGGCCTCAATTGGGTACGAACCTGCCGCAGATTCCGCGCTGAGCATGATGGCATCCGTGCCTTCGTAAATCGCAGTTGCAACGTCCGAGACCTCGGCGCGGGTTGGCATCGGGCTTTCGATCATGCTCTCGAGCATCTGGGTCGCGACAATCACCGGCTTGGCCGCACCACGGCACTTGCGAACCAGACGTTTCTGGATCGGGGGCACAGCCGAAACCGGCAACTCAACCCCCAGATCGCCGCGCGCCACCATAATCCCGTCTGATGCGTCGAGGATATCGTCAAACGCCTCAACCGCTGCGGGCTTTTCGATCTTCGACAGGATCGACGCCCGTCCATCCGCCAGCGCACGCGCCTCGAACACGTCCTTGGCCCGCTGCACAAAGCTAAGCGCCAGCCAATCCACACCCAGTTGGCACACAAACTCCAGATCGTCGCGATCCTTGGCCGACAAGGCTGCCAGTGGCAGCAGCACATCGGGCACGTTCACACCCTTGCGGTTCGAGATCGTCCCTCCGACTTCGACAGTGCAATTGGCGAAATCCTGACCGCAGTCCTGCACCGTCAGACGGATCTTGCCGTCATTGACCAGCAGCCGAGCGCCGGGTTCCAGCGCCGCAAAAATCTCGGGATGTGGAAGGCAGACACGGTTGATGTCTCCGGCCTCGGGGTCGAGGTCCAGCCGGAACGCCGCGCCCTCTACCAGTTCTTCCGCATCATTGGCAAAAACCCCAACACGCAGCTTCGGGCCTTGAAGATCGGCCAGAATCGCGATCGGGCTGTCCAGATCCTTTTCCACCTGACGAATAATGCGATGCCGTTCACGGATCTCGTCATGGCTGCCATGGCTCATGTTCAGGCGAAAGACGTCGGCCCCGGCCTCATGCAAAGCCCGGATGGTGTCATAGTCATTGGACGCCGGTCCCAGCGTCGCCACGATTTTTACATTTCTAAGGCGTCGCACTGGTTTCGCTCTCCTCAATCCCTCGGTGATGCGGCAATGTTACCGCAAACAGTATGGGGGTGGTTATTGCGCAATTCCCTTTTGGAAGCAACTGCCATACACCTGCCGCAAACTTGATGACAGGCACATGACATACACTCCGTTTTTTATCCATGGCGAGGATCGCCCGTCCCGATGGCTGATCACCTGCGATCATGCGACCAACACCGTCCCCCCCGAAATCAACGGCGGGGATCTGGGATTGCCGCGCGAAGATATGGAACGCCACATCGCCTATGATGTCGGCGCCTACGAGGTCTCGAAACATCTGGGCGAGATCCTGAACGCGCCGGTCATCGCAGCCAATTTCTCGCGCCTTGTGATTGATCCAAACCGGGGTGAGGATGACCCGACCCTGCTGATGAAGCTCTATGACGGTTCGATCATTCCCGGCAATCGCCACGCTGATGCGACCGAGCGTGAACGGCGTTTGGACATGTGCTACCGCCCTTATCACGACGCGCTTGGGCGGCTGGCCGCCCTGCCTCATGCGGTGATTGTGTCGATGCACTCTTTCACCCGCCAACTCCGCGGTCGCGAACCACGCCCTTGGCATGTAGGCGTTCTGCACACCCCGGATGAGCGCTTCTCACGCCCTCTGATCAACCGCTTGAAGGCCGAAGATAATCTGTGCGTCGGCGTGAACGAGCCTTATACCGGCGTTCTTCCCGGCGATGCCATCGACACGCATTGCACCTCACATGGTCGACCAAATGCATTGATCGAGCTGCGCAATGATCTGATCGCGGATCACGCAGGGCAACGGGCCTGGGCCGAAAGGCTAGCCGTAATCCTACAGGATGCACTATCTGACAGCGGCCTTTGATCGCACGTTATTGTGAGCTGCACCTTCAACCCCCACTTTGGAGACTGGGAAGGAGGCGACCATGACACAAGAGTTGCTGACAAGTTTTTTTGGCTGGATGGCGATACTGAACATCGCTGTTTTGCTGTTCACAACCGCTATGACTGTGCTGCTACAGGACTGGATTGCAGGGGTTCATGCCAGAATGTTCCAAATGGAACGGCCTGATGTGAAGCGTGCCTATTTTCGGTATTTGGCCAACTACAAAATCCTCACGCTGATTTTCTGCGTCATTCCGTGGCTGGCCTTGAAACTGGCCTAACGCAGAGTCAGTTGAAACACCCCCGTCCGAGCGTTAGTTCGGGAATAGACAGCATCCAATTCCTCGGAGCCACACCATGGACAAGCAAACCGAAATCGAACTTCAAGCCGCAGCATTCCGTCGGCTGCAAAAGCACTTGATGGAAGATCGCACGGACGTTCAGAATATCGACATGATGAATCTGGCCGGGTTCTGCCGCAACTGCCTGTCACGCTGGTATCAAGAAGCAGCCAATGAAAAAGGCATTGAGATGGGCAAAGACGAAGCCCGTCAGATCTTCTACGGCATGACCATGGATGAATGGAAAGCCAACTACCAGACCGAAGCCAGCCCCGACAAACAGGCCGCCTTCAAGGTCGCCTTTGAGGAAAATGTTACGAAAAGGGACTAAGGCCCTAAGTCCAACGAGCCGACAACGCAGACTGATGACCTAGTCCCGTACAGCAGCACCCAAAAGCACGCTGTGATGCGTGCACACGGTCTCTGAGTTTAGGTGATACTTAGTAGCCTGAAGAACAAGATCGCCGCTCGTGTTGAATTCACAGTGCTTCCAGCGGTGTTTCTGGAACCGAAAAGCCTCGCGTGGTGCGAGGCTAAGTGCTTGATATCTGAGCTAGAGTATTGGTTTTGGGGTTAGGATTTGAACCTCTGACCTTTAGGTTATGAGGCTGACGAGGTTAGGACGTTAAGCAATTGATCCGGGGATCAATTGTAGTCTGAACGGGCTGTTTTGGATTTTCTGACGCTGGTTGCGGGAGCAGGATTTGAACCTGCGACCTTCAGGTTATGAGCCTGACGAGCTACCGGGCTGCTCCATCCCGCGTCAGAGTCAGATTT
>NZ_JBQFSY010000016.1:0-54100 GCF_056538305.1 Ruegeria sp. BG9 | reverse complement strand
GCTCCTTTCAAAAGCAGACTTTGACACCTGCACTATGGCGCATTGCGACGCCGGTTGAAGCAGGAGCCATCCACCCCATCAGCTTTGAGCCATAGTCTCCTTGATGCCAACTACTCAGACACGCTGTCCATCCCCCATTGGATTGAATACAACTAGTAAATTTTGGCAAAAAATAAGACGTTTTTGGCGGTCACTCAAATACAAGTACTTGCACGAAACATTAGATTTTGTGTTAACCAAGTGATGCGGACCAGATGCATGAACCGACCGATAGCAATCATTGCACTAACGTTAGTTGCGGCGTGCGCCGTCGATGAAAATGAGTCGTCTCCGACCAATACACTTACGCCTGTGGCCGCTCCGACGGCTTCTGGCGCGGCATCCCCAGTTCATACCCAAACAGTTTGGGTGAACCCCATAGATGGTCAGACATATATGCGTTTGGGAAGCGAAGATATGTTCATGCACCTTGATACCAACGACATGTATATGCGGGTTGGCTCAACTCATGCGATGAACCTCGAAACCGGCGAACTTAAGTACATGGGCGGCTGGTGATGGACCAACTATTTGTAATTATCGTGGGAGCGTTGACGCTCTTTTTTTTGATCTGGCTGTACATCCTGCTGCCCGCAGGGATGGCGGAACGGAGAAATCGTAGCCAACTGATTTGGGTCCTTATCAGTTTTGTGGGATCACCTATTCTAGCCTGTCTCCTTCTGCTGGCTTTGGGAGATGCAGAATGAGGTACACTTTCTAAGCCACTATTCTCTCGGTGGGCTGCCTTGCAGCATTGCTTGGTCATGCAACGACGCTTGAAGGCAAAGTCGTACATGTCCGGGACGCCGACACTCGCTCCAGTTCATCACCTACAATAGCTGGCCCGCTTGAGCCGTGATTTTGCTGCTGGGGTCTCAAGATGTCTATAGCGACCCCCAGAGTACCGCCGACAGTCTAGCGCATGCCCAGCAGCGATAACAGCAGCACTGAGGTTTTCGCCATCTGCGTAACATGTACCGATATAGCGGTCTCCGTGCGTCTCACCAGTCAGCTCGCATCGTATTGACTTACCGCGGAGGTAGTTCACCATCCAGCGCCTTCCGTCCTGACCAGCTAGTGTGTCCAGCTCGGGTGCGTCAACGCCCTGAAACCTAACCGGGGTGCCGTCTACAACAATTGTGTCAGCGTCTCGGACGTGCAGGGAACCCGCATGGGCAGCAACGGAAAGCACGACTAATACAACGGAAAGAAGGTACTTCATCAATTGGCCCCAATCTCAACTGCTTCGGTGCGCCAAGTGATTAAGCTTCTATACGCCAGTTAGCAACTCGTTGGACCGAAACGAGTACTCTTCCTTTTTTCCAATGATGACGTGGTCATGGACCAAGATTCCCACGGTATCGCACGCGTTCTGAATCCGTTCAGTCATCAAAATATCTGGCCGGCTGGGGGTCGGATCACCCGAAGGGTGGTTGTGGACTAGGATGAGCGCGCTCGCATTGAGTTCAAGGCCACGTTTCACAACTTCCCGCGGATACACCGGCACATGATCGACGGTGCCCCGTGCCTGCTCTTCGTCAGCAATCAATACGTTCTTACGGTCCAAATACAGCACCCGGAATTGCTCCACCTGTCGATGAGCCATGGCCGTACGGCAATATGTAACCAGAGCTTCCCATGATGACATCACATCCCGCTTCATGACTTGCGCCTGGGCCATCCTGTGCCCGAACGCTTCGACCACGCGCAGGTGGTAGTAAACCCGATCGTTTGCTCCTTCGACTTGGAGAATACGGTGCTTGGACGCAGCAACCACACCGTTCAGATCACCAAACTCAGCCAGAAGGCGCTTAGCCAACGGCTTTACGTCAATCCGTTGAATCGCATTGAACAAGAGTAGTTCCAGCAACTCGTACTCGGGCATTGGCTCGTGACCGCCCTTGAGGAAGCGAGTTCTCAGCCGTTCACGATGACCCCAGTAATGCGGTCTCTTGGCCCCGTCATCTCCCTTGACCAAACCGCCACCAGCGGCATTTTTTGGCGATAGCCGGTCACGGTTGACATAGGCGGGCGCGTAGGCCGGTTCCAAAACTGCGTCAGGTGGTGGAGCACGGGCTTCCAGATCCTTGAGGCCTTCCAAAGCATCTTCGGAAAAACCGCTTTGCCCATCGTACTTGACCAGCTTGCCGAACCTCTTCTTGTCTCCGGCAATGACCTGTTTGAGATGATCGAGCATTTGGCTTTTCATTAATGGATCCGCTTCAGACGCCTACGACGAAACCTTGCTCTAGTGTTGGTTAATGAACGGTAAATACTATGAAGCCGACTGTCCTCGGCGCCAAGGTACTTACTTCGGCCCTATTGTTTTTGCCTTCTAGCGGGGCTTCCGGCTCTCGTGACCGGTCAAGTCTGCTTTCTACTGTAGGCTTAGTGAACCAAGCTTCTTGGCCCATCTTTCTGCATGCTCACGAAACACCTCAGACCGGTCAACATGCATCGCCATTAGAGCACATCCAGCCCACATGGCAGCGCTATATTCTGCATCTTTCTCTTGCATCGCATGGGCATTTGCGACGGCAGAACCAGGTGTTGCTCGCTCGTGTTTCAAGTAAGGCTCCTTGTTGTGAACTCAGCCGCAGGAAATCGTTGGCCTCTGCATCTGTAATTTCGCACAACGACTCTATTGGCTCACCTAGGCCACCTACCGGAGGCTGATAGTTTGGCCTTGCCTCGTTAGTGAGGCGTGAGAGCTCCACCTTCAAGAGGCGATACTGATAGTAGTATCGCCGAGCCAAAGTGATGTAAGCACGCACAGCGTCACAGGTCTTTAGGGCAACTCTTAGGTATGCGCAAAAACCCCCGGCAGTGACCGAACTATCGCTTGCAAATCAGCTTTCACCATCCGGTCAACGCTCGCTGTCAGCCAAGCATTTGCGTGAATTTGCGTCATTCCCCGCTCCTTGTTGTGAACGCTACGGACACGCCGATGACAAAATTCTGTCAATTTCCCCTTTTACCAATTTCGATTGGTACAACAAAGATTCCCTTGCTGCCTGAAAGCCCTCGAAAGATGTAAACCCGGTTATTCTTGGATCGGTTTCTTCATCGCTGGCCAGGTCATTAAGGGCATCATTTAGAGCTGTTAACTTATCATTTAGCTCATTCAAACGATCATTATCCATTCATCATGCTCCTATTTATGGACCTCCACTAGAGCCTGTCGACATCAAGTCCGGCAGCGCGTAGCCGACCTGCGATCTTCTTCATTTTCGAAAATTCCGTACCGAAGGACTGGCCAATTCCTAGTACCTCACAAAACTCCCTTCCGGTCACGTCCGCCAGTTCATCAGCGTACTTGATAACTTGGACATGAAGCTCCGCGACATAGCCGTCCACAGGCTTCGCTGTAGCATCCTTGATCCGGTACAGTATTTCTTTGGTGGTCAATTCGTTGCTCCTTAATCTTCATACATTACGATGATGGCTTTGAACGTAATTCCGTGGTGAGTTCCACCCAAGGCCACCCAGCGCTAAGTTTGGTCAATCGCTTCTGTCATTTACCGCCAATTTACCTCACCTCTAGTCCAATTTCCGCGCACCTGAGCCAGTCGCCTTGATCACCTTATCACGCACCCACGAGAACCTCACTCCAATGAGGAAATGAATGTCGCTGTTACGCGATCAAAGACTTCCATACCCTCCCTGCGAATACGGTTCATCTCGTCCTGTAGAGCAGAGATGTCGACTCCGTCACCCGACACAGGTAGCTGAACTCGCTTAATCTCTTGATTATCTTTCAAAATCACAGCTATCACGAACATAGTTTCCTCCTTTTTGTGAACTCTACCAATAGCCGGTCCGCCAAGGCGGACGTTCGCTGTTTGCTAACCCAGTTGGAAAAGTGTCTTTGTTTTCCTCCAGCACCAACCAGAGATGATCAGGAATGTGGAATGGTACCGCCAGAGGATCGACCGGCTGAGAACCCTTCATGGCCAACCTGACAAACCGCCGTGCATAAAGGGTGTTTGCACCACTGGCATCGGTCTCGGCAGTAAACACTTTTTGCCTCTTTTCGAGCAGATACCCAATAATCGCCTTTTCTTGTTCCGTCATGAACGGAATGTACTGAGCAAGCTCCGATTTTTCGTGTTCGATGGTCGCCGCCAAGTCGATACGCTCACGCCTCTTGGCAAGCGCGCTGGAAAGGAATTTTGATAGGTGCTCAAAGAGCCCAGCCAATGACATTCCACCGCAAACGAGAAAGGCCAAAGGCACCCCATACACTACCCAAGTCGCCTCTATTGGAGGCAAGACTCCGAAATGCAGCATGAGCCAAAACGCGGCCAATCCAATCGATATTGCACCAAGTTGCCAGCTACTGGCTTTCAGTATCTCTAACCATCTGGGATCCGGCGTCATTTCGATTTCCTATGCAACCCAAATATTAATGGTTTCGACTTCAGTTTCCATGCGCCCGAAACTGTACCAATTGTCAAACTACTTGTTTCCACGTCGCGCTTTTGGCAACTGCACTTCATCTAGTTGCTTTGTGAGTTTTCTTAGGTCGTCTATCCGTCCTGACCGAATTAGAGGATAGATCGCCTCCAAAAAAGCTAAGTGTCGCGGTATGTTGAAACCCTTTTTCCCGAATTGATGCGGAGGCGTTTCGATACCAAGACTGTTTAGCTGCGAGTAAAACGCAAAAAGAATCGCACTTATGTTCTCGTCATCGCAATAATCCTGAATTTTCTGTCGGCTTCTGGCCTTCCGCCGTACTGCGTATAACAGGTCTGGAGCCATACCAACCAAGTTGACCTTGGTGTTTCTGCGCTTGCCTTTTTTGATCAAATAGATGGAACGAATAAACCGCCACAACTCCAAACCAAGAGAAATCACCCCAATTAGAAAAAGGGCAACCATTAAAACGTAGAGACAAACGATCCAAACCGAGCCGGCTGGTTTTGAAAAGACGTCTATATCTCGAAATGCACCCATGTATATTGCTACAGCCAAGGGTATGGACACACGTGCGGGGACTTCTGATACAATCTGAATAGCTTTGTGAAACGACGAAAAGTCCAAATTATTGAGCATCAAAAACTGTCTTTCTAATCTCATTTTGGTTTAAGCGCGCCCGAACCAGTCGCCTTTATAACTTGATCGCCCACCTAATGATCAGGGACTTCCGCGCCAACAATTTCGCGCACCCTATCAACCACAGCACTACGCTTCATTTCAGGGGTGCGCCACGGCGACACAATAGTTTCGACTTGCTACACGGTCGGTACTGGCCACACCGGTATTGCACCCCTGCCCTCATTCTTTTCTACCTTGACCCCAACAGGTTCAAGCTTCTGAAGATCCCGTATACTCTTTTTCCTTGAGTTGCGTAACAAATTGCAAGCGCTGCTAAAGCCTGATTTTTCACGACTGGGAGATATCGGCGATTTCGGCGAACGTCCGGTGCCAGTGGAAGCTGTTGTCGAGGCTGTAGTCAGTTCACAGGTCCTGACCCTAGTAAGCCATATGGCGGGTACTTTGGCAGGTAGAAAACCGCCAGAATATTTTTTACAATATTTTCAATTGCTTAATTTACCAAATGGCGGACCGAGGAGGATTCGAACCCCCGACCCCTTGATTCGTAGTCAAGTACTCTATCCAGCTGAGCTATCGGTCCGCGTTGGTGAAGCGGTGTTTAGACCCGGCGCGGGAGACGTGCAAGCCGATTCTGCAAAAAATCTTCAAAAAGTTAGATCGCCGCGTGGGAGGCTTATTTCAAAGGTTGTACCGGTGGGTCCGGTCTCTTTCAACACAAGATCCCCCCCATGTCCGCGCACCAGTTCCTGTGAAATCGCAAGCCCAAGGCCCGAGCCCCCCTTGCGTACGCCGCCTTGGAATGGCGTGAACAGATTCTCGCGTGCTTTGGGCGGTAGGCCGGGGCCGGTATCGCGGATTTCGATGCACCAGCTGGCCTCCATGGCGCAGCCGGTGACAGTGACGCGCCCGGGTTTGCCTGAGGAGACCAGAGCCTGCCGGGCATTGCGCACAAGGTTCATGATCACACGGAACAGCTGCTCTGGGTCTGCGCGCACGACCAGATCCTCGGGCACCTCGTTCACGATTTCGACGCAGGCATCGGCAACGGCCAACTGCTCGCTGGCGGCAACATCTTCGGCGATGCCGCGGACGCGCACCATGGTCAGGGTCGGCGCAGGCTCTTCCGCCCGACCGAAGGCAAGGGTGCTTTCACACAGCGAAACCGCGCGAGTGATCGAGTTGACCAGCTTGGGTGCCATACGGCGGACCAAGGGGTCATCGCTGGCTTCGATCCGATCCGTAAACAGCTGCGCCGAGGTCAGGATATTGCGCAGGTCATGGCTGACCTTGGCCACCGCACCACCCAATTGCGCCAGACGTTCGCGTTGTTTCAAAGCCTGAGTCAGGTCGGTCTGCAGCATCTTGAGGGCCTCCTCCGCTTCACGCAGTTCGGTGACCTTGGAGTTGGGAGTGATAATGCCCCGCGCATCCTCGGGCGCGCTGGCATAGCGCTGCATATAGCCGACAACGCTTTTGATCGGGCGTACCAGCACAACGCGCACAGCAAGGAACAGGAAGAAAGCCGTGATGATAGAAATAACGAAGGACAGACCCAGAATGCGCAGCCCGTAGTCGACCATCGCCATGCGCAAGGGCATGCTGTCAATGGTCACCTCGATCAGCAAACCGGCCCCTTTGACCGGCTCACCGATCACGCGGATGACCTCATTTTCAGTGGTGAAAAAACGGGTCATCGCATCGCGGATCAGGATCCACGGGCCCGCGTCGCGTAGGTCATAGGTGTTGGTGATCTGCTCCGGGATGGGCGAAGACAGCATCAGCTGCCGCACCTCATCGCGCCGCAGGACAACGTTGTAGACACCCGCATTTGCCAGCAGCTCGGCCTCAAGATCGTCGGCGAGCATATCATCGGCCAGCAGCGCCAAAGACGCAATCTGCGCGCGCTCCAGCCGGTTCAGCAAGAAGTCTTCCCGGAAACGCGCGATGGACGGCACAAAGATCAGGACTTCGGCCAACATCACGAAGACCGTCGTCAGGATCAGAAATCGGCCGGACAGCGAGTTCAATTGGCGCTCCTCTTCCGGTCAGGGGATCCAGCGTTGCACGAACCTGACCACGCGTTTAACCGTCTGATTCTCAAACAGCCTTGGCGAGAAATAAGCCCCCGCCACACGTTTGTTAAGCTCTCCGATCGTCGGATAGGGCGAAACCATCGCGGCGATCTGCCCCATCTTCAGGTTATTGGCCAGCGCAAGGGACCACAAGTTGATCAGCTCTCCGGCCTGATGGCCCACGATTGTCGCGCCCACGGGGCGTCCTTTCACGACCATGACCTTGATGAACCCTTTTGTCTTTCGCTCGGATATGGCGCGGTCATTATGATGGTAGTCGAACCGGGCGACCTCCGTCGCGTCGCCATGCTGGTCGCGGGCCTGCGCCTCGGTCAGGCCGACCTGAGCCAGTTCGGGGTCCGTATAGGTGGCCCAGGGGATATGAGCGGTCTTGGCCTTTGACGGCAGACCAAACAGGGCCGAGCGGATGATGATGCCCGCATGGTACCCCGCCACATGGGTGAATTGCAGACCACTCGCCACATCGCCGATAGCATAGACCTTGCGATTGGTCGTGCGCAAAGCGTCATCCACCCTGATCCCTGTGCGTGTACGATCGATCCCGGCCGCCTCAAGGTTCAAACGTTCGACATTTGCCTTGCGTCCGGCCGCCATCAGAAGGTGGGTACCGGCAAAAATGTCTCCGTTCTGGGTGACTACTTCGACCGCGTCGGCCGAGCCTCGGATTTGCGCGACCATGGCTTCTTCTTGAATATCGACCCCTTCGGCCCGCAGGGTTTCCAGAACAAGGGCCGCGGCCTCGGGGTCATCCTTGCCCAGCGCCTTTGCGCCTTCGATCACGGTCACCTTGCAACCTAACCGGATATGGGCCTGCGCCATTTCCATCCCGATGGGGCCGCCGCCGATAATCAACAGGTGGTCCGGCTTCTCCTTGAGATCAAAGATGGTTTCATTCGTGTGGAACGGCACTGAATCCAGCCCCGGAATCGGCGGAACGAGCGGCGAAGACCCGGTGGCGATGACAACACGCCGGGCGGTGATCACTTTCTCACCGGCCTGCACCTGTGTCGGAGACAGGAAGGTACCAAATTCGCGGATCACCTTGACGCCGAAGCCCTCGAACCGTTCCTGACTGTCCATCGGCTCGATCTGAGCGATGACACCCTGCACGTGATCCTTGGCTGCCGCATAGTCCACCTGCGGCACAACATCGGCCACACCAAAACGCGCTGAATGGGCCTGCCCATAGGCCATCTTGCCACTGGCGATCAGGGCCTTGGAAGGGACACAGCCAAAGTTCAGGCAATCCCCGCCCATCTTGTGGCCTTCCAGCAGGATCACATCGGCCCCCATCTGCGCGGCCCCTGCCGCAACCGACAAACCACCCGACCCGGCGCCGATGACCAGGATATCTGTTTTCAGCTCTTTCATGGAATTCAGGCGTCCTTTTTCCCGCGCAGGGCTTTGATCAGAATGGGCAGAGCGGCCAATACGCACAAGCCTGTGATCGGACCGATAACAAAGGGTTCCCAAAGCAGCGAAACATCAGGCGTTTCTCCGCGATCAAAGACACCACCCAGGCCAACGCCGATCCAGGTGTAGACGATACCACCCGGAATGATGCCCAGCGCCGTGGTGAACAGGAAGTTGCGGAACTTCACGCCCACCAGTGCCGGCACCAGATTGGCTACAAAGAACGGAACCACGGGCACAAGACGCAACAGAAACAGGACCGAGATCTCATTCTCGCGCAGGCCATCCTTGAGTTTCTTGATGGTGCCTTCCGAGGATTCGAGGCGCGCCGTCAACGATTCACCCAAGCCCCAGCGCGCGGCCAGAAAGATAGCGGATGCGCCGATCGTGGCCGCGAACACATTGAACGCGGTGCCTGCGAACAGGCCGAACAGGAAACCACCGGTCATCGAGGCGACGGCGGCTCCCGGCAGGGAAAACGCCACGATCACGATATAGATCCCAACGAAAGCTGCGGCCATGGCCCAATAATATTCATCCCGCCAAGCCAACAAAGCCTCGCGATTGTCGCGCAGGGTTTCAAAACTCAGGTAGTCCCCAAGGGTGAAGAACCCCACCGCGGCAACGGTCAGGATCACAAGCAATGGAATATGGCGCGCAAACCCGCTGCGCGGTGCTTGGGTCGTTTCGCTCATCTGACTGTCCGGCTTTGATTGTTTCATTCTGACCTCAACATGCGCTGCCTCGTTGTCCTGCAACAGGCCCCTCACGCGGCCTTGAACTCTGTGGCCGGGAATGTGAGGGTTCGGGGCGCAAAAAACCGGATTCTGAAATCTTTTGACCGGCCAGGTTACAGAATTGTTGCAAAAGGCGCGAAAACCCGTGCCTTGGGGTTTGACTTACCCCCCGCTTGGCAGTAGAGGACGGGCTTCGAACACTCGGGCCAGGCGAATCCGCGCCGCACCCACCGCTATAGATTGGAGACGGAGCGATGAAACGCACCTATCAGCCTTCGAACCTGGTTCGCAAACGCCGCCACGGTTTCCGCGCGCGCATGGCCACCAAAGCCGGCCGCAAAATCCTGAACGCGCGCCGTGCACGCGGCCGCAAATCGCTGAGCGCGTAAAACGCCTCACCGATCAGGTTATGAACATGACGCCGCCGGAGGCCCCTGAGGATGGTATCAGCCAACCGAGGGTCAAGCCCCCGGCGGCGTCCGTTTGCGCGCCCAAACCTCTGACCATTCTCAAGAATCGTTCTGATTTCCTGAAAGCAGCGCGGGCGCGTCGACAAGGCACATCCTCGATGATGGTGCAGGCGCGCAGGCGCGCTTCGGACGAGGGCGCAGGCATTCGCGTCGGGTTTACGTGTTCCAAAAAGGTCGGCAATGCGGTGTCCCGCAACCGCGCCAAGCGCCGCCTGCGCGAAGCCGCCCGTGCCGTACTACCCAAGCAGGGGCATGACGGCTGGGACTATGTCCTGATCGGCCGCGCCGAGGTCACCGCCGGGCGGGCGTTTGACGCCATGCTCGACGATCTGCGCTATGCGCTGCGCAAAATCCATGCCCCTCGCAAATGACCCTGCTGGCGCGCATATTCGCCCTGCCCGTGCGCGCATACCGGTTGGTTTTCAGCCCGTGGGTCGGATTCAATTGTCGCTACCAACCAACATGCTCAGCCTATGCGCTGGAAGCGCTAGAGAAACACGGCGCGATCAAGGGCGCGTGGCTGGCCGCCCGTAGAATCGGGCGCTGCCACCCATTGGGTGGTACGGGGTATGACCCGGTGCCCGAGAAATCTGAAGACGATTAGACCAGCGCCAGATTCCCTCGGTCCGTAAACCTTCGGGTCGGGATAACTTCACGATCCAATTTACCCAGCAGAGTGTGGTGCAAATCCTCGTAGAACCGAGGCGAATCGAAATACCAGCTGTGGCTGGCGGATGGCCCATCCGGGTAATCCGCGCGATTGTCATTGAAGAACTTGCCGCAATATAGATTGACCGCCTTTTCAGGATGGTTCGAGGGCATTCCCACACGCCCCAACCGGCGCGAAACGCCCACGCGCTTGACCTCGGAGATCGAAAGAACCTCATCAAACGGGCTGTAGTAGCAGGTCAGCCTCGTACACCGCCGCATCAAGGATGAGGTCTTGGCGCTACCCTCACGGAAAGACTTGGCCGAGACATCCGCCGCGACAAAGGCGATCTGACTGGTGGTCCAGCTGTGCTGTGCGATCTCATGGTCGTCATCGGCATAATCCATAGCCTCGCGCACCAGAAAGGTACCCATGGAATGAGCCAGAACGTGAACATTATGGGGGCAATCAGGGGTCTGCATTTTGGACAAACGTCTGATCCCGTCATTGAACAGCTTATCCGCCGAGCGACGCGCATCGGCTCTGTCCGAGCTATAGCCCAAGACGGATCCATCGCTTGGCCAGTCAAAGCTGACGATCACACCTTGAAAACCATGGGCCTCGAGCCCCTTCCGGATTTTGCGGTGCCGCTCCAGCATCTCGAACTGCTCGGTATTGAAGCCATGAATGAAAAAGACGATGTGGCCCTTTTCATGATCCGTCGCCCCGGCGGCCTGCTGCACCTTGTCCAGCCAGTCCGAGATTCGGATTTCATGTTTGCGCGCCGGTGTCTTTACATTTGACGGTATCGCAAGATAGCGCGCCTTGCCCAGTTTGTTTGAATAGGTATTGCCGTTGCGTCCACGGACGGTAAAGAAATAGTCCAATTTAAACTCCGTCGATAAATCCGCAGAGCATAGCACAGGCGGCGCTTTCCCCAAAAACTGGCCCGGGTTCACGACACCTTGCCCGCGCGCATCCTGCGCTGTAATCACGGCCCATGTTTGATGAAGCCGACGATATCCACCCGCTGTTTGCTGGCGCTCCCACGACGACCGAGTTCAAGAAGCTGCGCAAACGCATTGTGCGCCAGACCCGTGAGGCGATAGAGCAGTACGGGATGATCGACCCCTCCGCCCATGACAAGGACGGCAAACCGCCACGCTGGCTGGTCTGTCTGTCGGGTGGCAAGGACAGCTACACCCTGCTTGCCGTTCTCTATGAGCTGAAATGGCGCGGGTTGCTGCCGGTCGATTTGCTGGCCTGCAACTTGGATCAGGGGCAGCCCGGCTTTCCCGCCACCGTCCTGCCCGAGTTTCTCGAGCGGATGGGCGTTCCCCACCGGATCGAGTATCAGGACACCTATTCCGTTGTGATGGACAAGGTCCCTCAAGGCAGGACCTATTGCGCCCTGTGTTCGCGCCTGCGCCGGGGCAATCTGTATCGCATCGCGCGAGAAGAGGGCTGCTCGGCCGTGGTGCTGGGCCATCACCGCGATGACATTCTGGAAACCTTCTTCATGAACCTGTTCCACGGCGGGCGTCTGGCCACCATGCCCCCCAAACTGGTTAATGAAGAGGGCGACCTTTTCGTCTTTCGCCCACTGGCCCATGTGGCCGAGGTCGATTGCGAGAAATTCGCCAAGGCGATGAACTACCCGATCATTCCCTGCGATCTGTGTGGCAGTCAGGACGGTTTGCAGCGCCAGCAGGTCAAGCAGATTCTCGATCAGTGGGAAAAGAACAACCCCGGCCGCCGTCAGGTGATGTTCCGCGCCCTGACCAACGCCCGTCCATCTCATTTGCTGGATTCAAAATTGTTTGACTTTTCAGGGCTTTCCCTGGTTTCCAGCAAAAACAACGAAAATTCGGCTGAAATTCCGCAGTTGCGTTAACGTCTAACTCAGACTGGTTTCCTACCATTCACCTTGAACGCTCGATGCCCAAGGCCTGGAATAGCTATGCGGAAACTTCCTGATTTTGACCGTTTTCTCCGTCCTGTGACCTCTGCCCTCAGCGGGCCATCTGCGCTGGCCTTTCTGCCAGCGCTCAGCCTTGGGGCTTTTTGGCTGGGCGGCGAACGCGTGCTTGTCAGTGTGACGCTTGGGGTACCGTTGATGTTCGCGGTGGCAGGGATTGTGAACAGTCAGTCGAAAGCGCGCGCTGGGCAGGAAATCGGTGGTATGCTGCCAAACGAACAGTTTAATCTGGCCTTGGCAAAAAAGCTTGAAATCGCGTTTCAGCAAGAGGCTGGCGCAGCTTGCATCGCCATTGCGATCGACGGTTTTCCCGAGGTTGCGGATATTCACGGTCAGGCCGCCGCCGATCACATCCACCAGCAATTCTGCAGCCGCGTTCTTTCGATGATCCGCGACGATGACATTGCGATGTTGGTCGAAGGCGACGGCCTGATGATAGGTCTGCATCCGTCGCAGCAGCTGGACCTCGAGGCCTGCATTCAGATGTCCGGGCGCATCCAGTCTGCGGTGGAAGAGCCGATCATGCTCAATGGAATCGGTCTCTACCTGACTTGTTCGATTGGGTTCAGCCTGAACAAAACTATCTCTGGCGACACGGTTGCAGACTGGAAAGCCGCCAGCACCGATGCGCTGACCGAGGCACAGCGCTGTGGGCCCTCGACGATTCGGGCCTATTCCTCCGAGACCCGGCGCAGGTCACTGGTCCGAAGCAATCTGCGCAAGGAGTTCGAGGCGGCACTGGATCATGGCGATATCCGCCCGTGGTTCCAACCACAGGTATCCACGGATACCGGCCGCGTTACGGGTTTTGAGGCGCTGGCCCGGTGGGAACATCCGCAAAAAGGTGTACTGAGCCCTCAAGTCTTCCTGCCCTTCGCCGAACAAGCCGATTTGATGGAGCGTTTGGGTCAGGCCGTCCGGAACCACGCCTTCACCGCCATGCGGTCCTGGGACAGGGCGGGCGTTATTGTGCCACGTATGGGCGTCAACTTCTCCTCGGATGAGCTGCGCGGACCTAGTTTGATCGACCGCCTCAAATGGGAGCTTGATCAATTCGACCTGACCCCCGACAGGCTGACCGTCGAAGTGTTAGAGACCGTCTTTTCCCGCCGCCCCGACGACGTGATCACCCGCAATGTCACCGGCCTTGCGGCTTTGGGGTGTTGTATTGATTTGGATGATTTCGGCACCGGCCATGCCTCAATCGCGTCGATCAAGCGGTTCAACGTCACGCGGATCAAGATCGACCGCTCATTCGTTGCCAAATCCGATCAAGACCCCAGTCAGCAACAGATGGCCAGCGCCATCCTGACCATGGCAGAACGTTTGAACCTCGAGACGCTGGCGGAAGGGGTCGAGACACCAGGGGAACATGCCATAATGGCCCAGCTTGGATGTGATCACGTGCAGGGCTTTGGTATTGGCAAGCCAATGCCGTTCGAAAAGACATTGGACTGGATGGCCGCGCACAACGGCAGGATGAACGGGGTTCCGAAAATCGGACGCCAAACCGGCTGAATTCCGTGAAAGAGTGGCCTGGAATGCCACGGCGCGACGAATTTACGGCCGATTCCGCTTGACCTTTGGGCCTGCACTCTATTGAACCCTGCGGGTGTCTTTCACTGCTCAAGGTGGCTGTCCCAGATGGACGATCAGAACAAGAATCTCATCCTTGCAACCGCGCTCAGCTTTCTCGTGATCCTGGTCTGGTTCGTGTTGTTCCCTCCGCCGGAACCCACGCCCGGAACGGAACAGACCGAGATTGCAGCAACCGAAGGGTCAGAGATTCAAACGCCCAGCGCAAGCGGCACCGGAACGGTTGGCGAGGCAACCGCGACCGCGGAAGAGGCTCAGCCCGAAGAGCAAGCGCCGCGCGTTGCGATTGATACGCCCCGTCTGAAAGGCAGCCTGTCGCTGTCGGGCGGCCGCATTGATGAGCTGTTCCTGAAGGATTACAAAGTCTCGCTTGAGGAAGACGCACCGATCGTCGAACTTCTGGCCCCGGTCGGGTCGGACTCGGCCTATTACGCCCTCTATGGCTGGGCCCCCGGATCCGGCGTGAGCGGCACGGATGTTCCCGGCCCTAACACCCTTTGGACGCTTGAGCAGGGCGAGACATTGGGCGTAGACACCCCCATCACACTGGCGTGGGACAACGGAAACGGCCTGACCTTCCGCCGCACAGTCTCGGTGGACGAAAACTACATGTTCTCGGTGACCCAATCCGTCGAAAACGCCACCGGCGCCGAGGTTAGCATGGCCCCTTACGGCATTCTGGCCCGCCATGGCATTGGCGAAGACGGCGATCTGCCGGGCCTCAAGAACTTCTTCATCCTGCATGAAGGCGTGATCGGCATGGCCGACGGAACCTTGACCGAGGTCGACTATGGCGATGTCCGTGACTTCGACATCGACCCGAACGAACGCGCTCAGGCCGAGGTCTATCAGGTCAAAGAGGACGGCTGGATTGGGTTCACCGATCACTACTGGATGACCACGCTGATCCCCGAGCCCGGATCGGCCTTCAAAGCGGCCGCAAAATACGACTCGCGCCGCAAAATCTATCAAACCGAAACCGTGCTTCCGACACTGACCGTGGCTCCGGGTGCAACGGAAGAGGTTAGCACCCGCCTGTTCGCGGGCGCGAAGGAATGGGAAGCTATTCGGGAATACCAATCCGAAGGCGTTCAGAAGTTCATCGACAGCATCGACTGGGGTTGGTTCTTCTTCCTGACGAAACCGATCTTCTGGCTGCTGCATAACATCAACCTTCTGATCGGCAACATGGGTTGGTCCATTATCGGCCTGACGCTGATCATCAAGGCGATCCTGTTCCCGCTGGCATTCAAATCCTACGTCTCGATGGCGAAGATGAAGGAACTTCAGCCGCAGATGGAGGCCCTGAAAGAAGCCGCAGGCGACGACCGCCAGAAGATGCAGCAGGGCATGATGGAGCTGTACAAGAAGGAAAAGGTAAACCCCGCCGCGGGCTGTTTGCCGATCCTGATGCAGATCCCGATCTTCTTCTCGCTGTACAAGGTGATTTTCGTTACTATCGAACTGCGTCAGGCCCCGTGGTTTGGTCCTTTCCAGGACCTCAGCGCACCGGACCCGACCTCGATCTACAACTTGTTTGGCTTGTTGCCCTGGGCCGCACCCGCGCCTGAAAGCTTCCTTGCGCTGATCTTTATCGGAATCCTGCCCCTGCTGTTGGGTATCTCGATGTGGCTGCAACAAAAGCTGAACCCGGCGCCAACCGATCCGACACAGGCGATGATCTTTGCCTGGATGCCGTGGGTCTTCATGTTCATGCTGGGCGGGTTTGCCAGCGGTCTGGTGGTTTACTGGATTGCCAACAACACCATCACCTTCACCCAGCAGTATCTGATCATGCGCAGCCAAGGATATAAGCCGGACGTGTTCGGCAACATCAAATCCGGCTTCAAGCGCACGCCGAAAACGGACGGCAAATGAGCGGGCAGGTCTCAGCCCTCTGGCGGCACCCGATCAAGAGCCATGGGCGAGAAGCCCTGACCGAGATCACTGTACTCCCCGGGCAGACCATGCCCGGGGATCGTGTTTGGGCCGTCGCGCATGAGGCTGCCAAGACCGACGGCTCGGAATGGGCACCTTGCGTAAATTTCAGCCGCGGCGCGAAGGCGCCCAAGCTGATGGCGATCTCGGCTGAATCCCACGGCGATAGCGTGACCTTGCGCCACCCTGATCGTCCGGATCTGAGCTTTGCACCCGATACCCAGCAGGACGTGTTTTTGGAGTGGGTCAAACCGCTGATGCCTTTGGATCGCGCAGCATCGGCGCGAATCGTGCGCGTGCCCGGTCGGGGAATGACCGACAGTGATTTCCCTTCGATCAGCCTGTGCAACATGGCCAGCCACCGCGCGGTCGAACAGAAGCTGGGCCGTGAGCTCTCGCCTATCCGCTGGCGCGGCAATATCTGGTTCAATGGCCTCCCCCTATGGGAGGAGTTCGATTGGCTCGGTCGTGAAGTTCAGATTGGGCAGGCCGTGTTCCATGTCCGCGAACGGATAACGCGCTGTCTGGCAACCACTGCCAACCCCGACACGGGCGAGCGGGATGCGGACACGCTTGGTGCCCTGAACAGTTGGGACCATCAGGATTTCGGCGTTTATGCCGAGGTGATCCGAGGCGGTGAAATCCGCATTGACGATAAGGTTCAACTGCTATGACTACCCTGCCCTTCCCTCTGGCCGAAGATCCTGACGAGTTCGCGCTGGAGCGTGGGCGCAAGCTGTTTGCAGGTGAATCCGAGTTCGTCAAAGGCGTCGTCGCGATGAACGGCCTACCCGCCCCCGACCGGCTTGAGGTCTGTTTTGCTGGACGCTCGAATGTCGGAAAGTCCAGCCTGATCAACGCGCTGACCGGCACCAAGGGCCTCGCGCGCGCCTCAAACACACCGGGCCGCACGCAAGAGATCAACTTTTTCACCCAAGGTCCTGAGCTGTATCTGGTGGACCTGCCCGGCTATGGCTACGCAAATGCTCCGGTCAAGGTAGTTGAGAAATGGCAGCGGCTGCTGAAACAGTATCTTAGCGGGCGGCAAACCCTGCGTCGCGCCTTCGTTCTTATCGACTCACGCCATGGGGTGAAGCCTGTGGATGATGAGATCATGAAGCTGCTGGACACCAGCGCCGTGACCTTTCAATGCGTCATGACCAAGGCCGACAAGGTGAAGGCCAACGACCGCGAGAAAGTGCTGAACCAAGTGCGTAAAGCCCTGTCCAAACACCCTGCCGCATACCCTGAGATCGTTCTGACATCCTCGGAAAAAGGGGATGGGGTGCCGACGCTTCGCTCGATCATCGCCCATCTAGAATGACCCTGATCCTGCGCGTCTTTGGTGTTCTGACCCTGCTTGCACTGCTCGCGACCAGTGCAATTCCGCAGGGATGGATGCCAGCGCAAGGCAATGACGGCAAGATCCTACTGGTGCTTTGCACAGGTGAGGGAACGGTCGAGCAATGGGTCGATCTGAACCCGGACGATCCGATCCATGATGAGCATGACACGCGCTCCATGTGCCCTTTTGCGGGGCTCACTGCGGATGCCATTCTCCCTGGATTTGAGTTGATCATTCCAGCGGATTTCCAATTGCAGCCGCGCTGGGATCATTCCGATTTCACCCATCGCAGTGCAGGGCTTTACGCCCGCTATGATGCGCGGGGACCACCCCACTCCTCCTGAAACAGCGAAACCTTGTTTTGGCCCTGCGCGCACCTGCGCGCGAGGGATGTCTGTATATGGAGATTTCAAATGGCAATGGATAGCCAAATATCGGGCACAGCCCCGATGCAGAATACAGCTGCGCAAAAATTCTACTTCGCCGCGTGGCGGTGGCACTTCTACGCTGGGATTTTCGTAGTCCCGTTTCTGATCATCCTCGCCGTGACCGGTTTGATGATGATGTTTATCACTCAGTTTGACGGGCGCGATGGCGAGAAGATCGCCGTCACGGTCGAAGGAGAAGCCCTGCCCGTCTCGCAACAGGCCGAGGTCGCTTTGGCCGAGGTTCCCGGGCAGGTCGTCGAATGGATAGGCCCGAAGGCCGAGGATCTGGCCACCGTCTTCCGCATCAAAACCGATGCAGGCCAACGTTTGGTCGCGGTCGACCCTTACGTCGGTCAGGTTCTGGAAATCTGGGATCGCCGTGCCGGATGGTATGATCTGGCGGACAATATCCACTCGACCCTTCTGATCGGTACCACTGGCGACCGCATCCTTGAAATCGCCGCAGGCCTGAGCCTCGTTCTGGTGTTCACCGGCCTCTATCTGTGGTGGCCGCGCGGCAATGCGATGGCGGGTTTTGTACCCAACCTCAAGGCACGAGGGCGCGCGTTGTGGAAGTCCCTGCACGCGGTGGTCGGCTTCTGGATGTCGCTATTGCTGGTCGTCTTCCTTATCTCGGGCCTGTCTTGGGCCGGGGTCTGGGGCGGTATGATCGTTCAACCCTGGAGCAGCTTCCCAGCCGAGAAATGGGACAACGTTCCCTTGTCGGATGAAACCCATGCCAGCATGAACCACGGTCATCAGAACGACGTGCCGTGGGCGCTTGAGCAAACGCCCATGCCTTCCTCCGGCTCTGACGCGGGCATTGAGGGCGTGCCAGAGGGCACTTTAGTCGATATCGACGCGCTAGTCGCTTTGGGGACTGCATTGGAGATGAGCGGGCGATTCCGCGTGGCCTATCCAGGCGGCGAGGATGGCGTTTGGACACTCAACCGCGACAGCATGAGTAGCGACTCGACCGATCCGGTGAACGACCGAACTGTCCATGTCGACCAGTACACCGGCAAAATCCTGGCCGATGTCCGGTATGAGGACTATTCGCTGATGGGCAAATCCATGGCAGTCGGAATCCCATTCCATATGGGGTTGATGGGCACGTGGAACTTCATTCTCAACGTGGTGTTCTGCCTGTCGGTCATCTTCGTCTGCGTCTCAGGCGTGGTGATGTGGGTCAAGCGCCGCCCACAAAAGGCGCGTCGACTGGCGGCGCCACCGATGCCGGCGGAATTGCCGCTGTGGAAAGGCGCGGTCCTGATCGGGCTGTTCACAGCTATGGCTTTCCCGCTGGTAGGGCTGACCCTGTTGGGTGTACTGGCCTTCGACTTGCTGATCCTCAGCAATATTCCGGCAATGAAACGTGCGATGAGCTGATCTGAACAGGGGCCGCGCCACCTAGGCGCGGCTCTCGTAACCTGCATTTGCAGCGGTATGGTCTTGGCAGCCCGGTCCAAACGCCCTAACAGGGTGGACCAAAGGACTGACAGCCATGAAGACACGAGACATGAACCGGGATTGGATCGCCACCGCCGCAACCCTGAACAGCGCGTTGCCCTATTTGCAGCGCTACGATGGCGCGATTGTCGTCATCAAGCTGGGCGGCCACGCCATGGGCAGCGACGAGGCGATGGACAGCTTTGCCCGCGACGTGGTGCTGATGCGGCAGGTCGGAGTGAACCCGGTGATCGTGCATGGCGGTGGGCCGATGATCAACGCAATGCTCAAACAGCTGGACATCCAGTCAGAGTTTGTGGGCGGCAAGCGCGTCACCGACAAAGCGACGGTGGAAGTGGTCGAGATGGTCCTGTCGGGCCTTGTGAACAAGCGGATCGTGCAGGCGATCAACCGTCAGGGCGGCACCGCTGTGGGACTGTCGGGCAAGGACGCCAACCTGATGACCTGCGAACAGACCGATCCGTCGCTGGGCTTTGTGGGGTCTCCGTCGAAGATGGACCCCAAGGTCCTGCACGACCTGTTCTCGCATGACGTCATCCCGGTCATCGCGCCGCTAGGCGCGGGCACCGAGGGGGAGACCTTTAACGTCAACGGCGATACCGCTGCGGGGGCTATCGCCTCGGCGCTGAAGGCGGACCGCCTACTGCTGCTGACGGACGTCTCAGGTGTCAAGAACGCCGCTGGCGACGTGGTGACTGAACTGAAGGCCGGTCAGATCCGCGAAATGACTCTGGAAGGGACGATTGCCGGTGGTATGATCCCAAAGACCGAAACCGCGCTGGATGCGCTGCATAGTGGAGTGCGCGCGGTGGTTATTCTGGACGGGCGCGCGCCCAACGCGGTCCTGCTGGAGCTGTTCACCGAACACGGTGCCGGGTCGTTGATACGCCCCGACTAATTCCAAACCGGAGGAGATATGACCCAACAGCCCGCCTCCTCTCACAACATTTATGACCGTGTCGAACACGCAGCGCAGCGGGTCGGGCTGATCGTCATGGGTGCGCTACATCCGCGTCAGGTGCAAGCGAAACAATTGGATGGCGGTACGCTGATCCTTCTGGGCGCAGGGCCCGAGTTCTGGCCCCAGTTGAAAGCCGCGCCGGAATGGCAGGGCAAGGATCCGGTCGATCGCTGGTCACTACGTGTGGTCGGCCAACTGGCTCAGGACTTTGGAGCCGAGGCGCATTTTCCCTTCGGCGGCCCTCCCTACACGCCATTCATCGACTGGGCGTTGAAATCAGGGCGGACCTTCAGCAGCCCGGTGGGCGCGCTGGTACATGACCAGATGGGCATGATGATCTCGTTGCGCGGCGCGCTTCATTTCGCCGATGAATTCCCAATACCCCTGGCAACCGCCCCTTCGCCATGCACCTCATGCGCAGCGCCTTGCACACAAACCTGCCCGGTAGGCGCGCTGAATGATCAGAGCTTTTACAATGTCGAGGCCTGCCACACTCACCTCGCCACGCCCGAGGGGCAGGTCTGCATGACCGGAGGGTGCCTCGCGCGCCTCTCCTGCCCTGTCAGCGCCCGCGCAGGCCGAGACCCGGACCAATCCGCACATCATATGAGGGCTTTTCATCCGTCATGACACACACCCTGATCCTGACCCGCCATGCCAAGTCCAGCTGGGATGATCCCAACCTCAGTGATCATGAGCGACCACTGAACAAACGTGGGCGAGCCTCAGCCCCGGCGATTGGATCTTGGCTCAAGAAAAACGGCTGGGTCCCGGATGAGCTTCTGAGCTCGAACTCTGTCCGAACGCGTGAGACCTGGGACCACATGGGTCTGAATGCTGAAAACGCCTACTACGCCTATGACCTCTATTTGGCGGGGCCGGATGCGATGCTGGCTGAGTTAAAGACGGCAACAGGACGAAACGTGATGATGCTGGGCCACAATCCCGGAATTGCCCAATTCGCGGCTCAGCTTGTAGAAACCGCGCCTGAGCACGCTCGGTTCCACGACTACCCGACCTGCGCCACAACGGTGATCCAGTTTGAGATCGACAAGTGGTCCGACATCCAGAAGCACAGCGGCAAGGTCTTGGGTTTCGCGATCCCGCGCGAGCTTCTGAAATGAAAAAAGGCGGGGCAAAACCCCGCCTTTCCTTTGATGTGATCTCGATCAGTGTCCGAGGATCTGGCTGAGGAACAGCTTGGTGCGTTCGCTCTTCGGGTTGTTGAAGAACTCTTCCGGTTCGTTCTGTTCCACGATCTGGCCAGCATCCATGAAGATCACGCGGTTTGCCACCTGACGGGCAAAGCCCATCTCGTGGGTCACACAGAGCATGGTCATGCCTTCTTCGGCCAGTTCGATCATGGTGTCGAGCACCTCTTTGATCATCTCGGGATCCAGCGCCGAGGTCGGTTCATCGAACAACATGATCCGCGGCATCATGCAAAGCGAACGAGCAATCGCCACACGCTGTTGCTGACCACCGGAAAGCTGACCCGGGTACTTCAGCGCCTGATCGGGGATCTTCACCTTTTCAAGGAAATGCATCGCGCGCTCTTCGGCTTCTTTCTTGGGCGTCTTGCGCACCCAGATCGGGGCCAGCGTGCAGTTCTCCAGAATGGTCAGATGCGGGAATAGGTTGAAGTGCTGAAACACCATACCAACCTCGGACCGGATCTTGTCGATGTTTTTCAGGTCATTCGACAGTTCGATCCCGTCCACCACGATCTTGCCCTGCTGGTGTTCCTCCAGCGCGTTAAGGCAGCGTATCAGGGTAGACTTGCCCGAGCCCGACGGGCCCGCGATAACAATCCGTTCGCCTTGGTTGACGGTCAGATTGATGTCGCGCAGCACGTGAAACGAGCCGTACCACTTGTTCATTCCGCTAATGTCGATGGCGACCTCGTCGCTCACCTGCATCTTCGAGCGGTCGATTTCGCGGTCAATTGCAAGTTCAGACATGTGTTGAACTCCTTAGTGATGATCGGTGGCAAGGCGACGCTCGAGCCACTGAGAATATTGAGAGATGCCGTAGCAGACGACGAAGAACAGAAGCGCGGCAAAGCCCAGAAGCTCCCAATAGACGCCGTTCCATTCGGTTGACGCCAGGATGGGGCCTCGGATCATGCCCACCAGATCGAACATCGAAATGACCGAAACCAGTGTGGTGTCCTTGAACAGACCAACAGCCACGTTCACGATACCGGGGATCGAGATCTTCAGAGCCTGCGGTAGGATGATCAGACGCATCGCCTGAGGGTAATCCAGACCAAGGCTGTCTGCTGCTTCATACTGTCCACGTGGAAGCGCTGCCAGACCGCCGCGGATCACCTCGGCGATATAGGCGGCTGAGAACATGGTGATCATGATCACAACGCGCAGGAACAGGTCGACCGTGCTGTCAGGCGGGAAGAAGTAGGCCAGCATCACCGAAGCCACAAACAGCAGCGTGATCAGAGGCACGCCACGGATGAATTCGATGAAGATGACGCTCACCCACTTGATCAGCGGCATGTCCGACTGGCGACCCAGTGCCAGGGCAATGCCCAGCGGAACCGACAGCGACACACAGGTGACACCCAGCATCATGTTCAGCATGAAGCCACCCAGATCACGGCTGGGAACAGCTGTAAGCATCGCGTCTTCAGAAGCACCTTCTGGTATCAGCGCTCCGCCAACATTCCACACGACCAGCGCAACGATGATTGCCCCGAAGAAGCCAGCCGCAAAGCTGTTCTTGCCGAATTTCTGGAACACGGCGCCGCCCGCGACGCAACCCAGCAGAGCCACAAGCGGGACCAGAATGGTGCCACCCCAGATCAGCCAGAACGCAATGAACGGGTAGAGCGCCGTGAAGATCAGCATCTTGCGCGGCAAGTCGAAGAACAGCACCGGCGCAAAGGCCACCAGCATCAGCACAAACGCCAGGTTGGGGCGCCAGTAAGCGTCAACCGGGTATTTGAAGCCGTAGATCAGCTGAGGCCAGCGTTCGGTCAGAACCGCGAAACACGCGCCTGTCTTGCCACCTAGAATCTCGCGACACTCGGCTAGTGAGTTCGCGTTCCACACCCCGTTCAGAATCCACGGCAGTGTATTCTTCAGAAGGATGTAGATTAGGATCAGCGACAGAACCGTCAGGATGGTGTTGGTAACGCCTGAGAACAGATTCTCGCGCAGCCATTTGACCACACCCGTCTCATTCGCCGGGGGCGGAGAGGGAGGGATGGTACCTTCGGCCACGAAAGCGATCGGATTGGTTGTTTGATCGGCCATGGCTCAGCGCTCCTTCAACTTGACGGATGCGTTGTAGACGTTCATCACCATCGAGATCACCAGCGAGGCGGTGAGGTAGAACAGCATCAGCAGCAGAACGCATTCGATCGCACGACCGGTCTGGTTCAGGGTGATACCGCCCAGCGTCGCGGTGATATCCGCGTAGCCAACGGCAATCGCCAGAGACGAGTTTTTGGTGATGTTGAGGTACTGCGAAATCAGCGGCGGAATGATCACCCGCAGCGCTTGCGGCAGGATGACCAGATTCATAATCCGACCCTGACGCAGACCCAGCGCGGCCGCAGCCTCGGTCTGACCTTTTGAGATCGCCTGAATACCGGCCCGCACGTTTTCCGCGATGAAGGCCCCGGTGTAGATCGACAACGCGAACCACAAAGCGATCAGAGGACCACCGACCTTGATACCTCCGCTGAAGTTAAAGCCCTTCAGCGCGGGAATGTCCCAAGTCAGGCCCATCAGAACCATCAGCAATGCAAACGGCACCAGCCAGACGCCCAGCTTCACCAGCAGCGTTCTGGGGCGTTCACCGGTCTCTTCCTGTTTCTTGGTTGCCCGCTTTTCGATCTCGCGCGAGGCGAACCATGATCCGACCAGACCGGCAATCACCAGCAGCCAGTTCAGAATGGTTGCACTGAACAGGCCGTGTGCGAATTCCGGACGGGGGATATAGACCCCGCGGTTGGTGAAGGCGAAGGCATCAAACAGCATGCTCGACGTGGGGTTATCACCGCGGAACGCCCGCGGCCCCGGCAGAACGGCCGTCATGATCGTGAAGATGATGATGATCCAGATCAGAACCGGAATGTTGCGGAAGATCTCGACATAGACCGCCATCAGCTTTGAGACGAGCCAGTTGTTCGAGAGCCGCAGAACCCCGGCGATCACTCCGAATATCGTTGCGGTGATACAGGCCAGAAACGCCACGAGAAGCGTGTTCAAAAGCCCCACTACCGCAGCCCGCCCATGCGAGGACTGGCTGTCATATTCGATTAGACGCTGGTTGATGTCGTACCCGGCGGAATCGCCGAGGAATGTGTAGGATATGTTCAGGCCGGCGGCCCGAAGGTTCTGGATCAGGTTGTTGCCCAGATACCAAATGGATAGCGCAATAGCGATAGCCGCGATCACCTGAAAGGTCAGCGATCTATAGCGGGTATCGTTTATGAGCATCGACAGCCGAAAATCAGCTTTCGGCGGGTCAGTCATAGTCGACATATTTTGGAATCCCCGTAGCTAGCGGACTTTGTTTTTATGGCGAGGTTGTCCCCGCTCTGTGTCCGTTCGCGTAAGTATTAGTGAAAAAGGGCGCAGGATGTCCTGCGCCCTTTTCCGTGGATGTCTTAGCGGAAAGGCGGCGAGTACAGCAGGCCGCCTTCGGTCCACTGAGCGTTCAGGCCGCGTGCCAGACCGATCGGAGTTTCTTCACCGATGTTCTTGGCAAACACTTCACCATAGTTGCCGTCCGCCTTGATGGCGCGCATGGCCCACTGTGCGTCCAGACCCAGCATCTCGCCCAGGGTACCTTCGGTGCCCAGCAGACGGTTGACTTCCGGGTTGTCGGTGCCAGCTGCCAGCTCGTCGATGTTCGCCGAGGTCACGCCCAGCTCTTCAGCCGAAACCAGCGCGTTCAGGGTCCAGCGGACAACATCGCCCCACTCGTGATCACCGTGACGGACCAGCGGGCCCAGCGGCTCTTTCGAGATGATTTCGGGCAGCAGGACGTGGTCACCGGGGTTTTCGAACGTGGCGCGGGTTGCGGCCAGGCCCGAAGCGTCGGTAGTGTAAACGTCACATGCGCCAGCCAGGTACTGCTGCTGCGCCTCGGCGTTGGTTTCGATCGGAACCGGCTCGTAGCTGATGTTGTTGGCGCGGAAGAAATCGGCCAGGTTCAGCTCGGTGGTGGTGCCGGTTTGGATGCAGACGGTGGCGCCGTCCAGTTCCTTGGCCGAGCTTACGCCCAGTGCCTTGGGAACCATGAAGCCCTGACCGTCATAGTAGTTCACGCCGGTGAATTCGAACTTCAGGTCGACGTCGCGGCTGAAGGTCCATGTGGTGTTACGGGCCAGCATGTCGATCTCGCCCGAGGCCAGAGCGGTGAAGCGCGTCTTGCCGGTGGTCGGAACGAATTCAACTGCGTTTGCGTCACCCAGAACAGCGGCGGCAACGGCACGGCACAGCGATACGTCGAAGCCTTTCCATTCGCCATTCGCGTCAGGTGCAGCGAAGCCAACCAGACCGGTGGTCACACCACAGTTCAGAGTGCCGCGCGCCTTGACGTCGTCTACAGTTCCCGCCGCGGCAGCACCTGCGGCCAGACCGGCCACTGTTGCCGCGCCCAAGATTACGGATTTTTTCATTTTTACCTCTTCCTGATTTTCCGCCCCGGTAAGGGCGGCTCTGCCCGGCATAGTGGATGCCGGAAAGGTTACCCCAAAGGTGTCTCCCCTTTAGTGGGCTTGAGTTTGGTCGCATTCATAAACAAACGTCAAGGGTCGGATCAGGGAAAACGATGGGTCTCCGCCTCCGGATTAGGCAGATGCGTAAAAAAACCAACGTTGGAAGGATCAAACAGAGAGATCGAAGAAGGTCTTGGCGTGCAAAAACGCGGCTTTCTTTGTTTCCGCAACGGCGTGGGCTTCGTCATCGTGGCCCCATTGTTCGATCTGCCAGTTCTCATCAAGTCGCGAAATGCGCCATATTTCGTCCGGTTCGCGCCAATCCTGTGCCGCCGCAAATCCCAGAATCAACGAACCAGACAAGCTGACCAGATCGTGGAAGGCCGCCAACTGAAACGCATCCAACGTATGGACCCGCTGACGCAACTGCGCCAAAGCCTCAGCCGATTGGGGCTGGTGCAGAACCCCCGCCACGGGAATCAGTCGGGCCTGCAGGGTCTCGGCGGCCCAGTCCAGCGCGGGATCCCAGTCTGCGGCCTGACGCTCTTGCAGCTCTTGCGGATGGGTGGCGCGATAGCACAGCAGATCGGAGTCACCGTAGTCCGCCAGCATATCCGCTACTTCGCCGTGCTGGATGCGCACCTTGTCGATCGCCGCATTGGCCGAGCGGGTAAAGGGCATGGTGGTCGGGTCCACCTCTTTGTCTTGAGCATCCCACTCAGCGGCAACGGCTTCAGCCATCGCTTTGGTCGGCAGAATCAATGCGGCCTTGGCCGGCGTTTTGACCCGACGGCCATCCAGTTCGACCGTATAGCCGTCCTCGGCCTCGACCGTGGTGCTGTTTGTCCAAAAGCGTTTCGGTTTCCAGTCGCTCATGTCTTCACTTCCAAAGAGTGGCCAGCGCATCCGGCAGCTGGTCGAATGTTTCAATCACACAAGAGGCCGCACTTAGCGCAGCAGTGTCGTGGTACCCCCACGAGACCCCGATCCCGGTGACGCCAGCAGCAGCGGCCATATCCATGTCAAAGCTGGTGTCCCCGATCATGACCGCATGCGCGGCCTCAACGCCGGTTTCCTCCAGCGCGGTCTGAACCATCGAGGGATGAGGTTTTGAGGGGTGATGATCCGCCACCTGCCGGGTCACGAAATAGCGCTCCAGCCCATGCGCTTCGATCAGCGCATCCAGACCGCGTTGCGATTTGCCTGTGGCGACGCCCAGAAGAATCTCGGGCACCGCATGCAGGGCTTCAATCACATCGCGCGCGCCGGGATAAAGGGGGGAACTCGCGGCGCCGAGATCTAGCCGGTGCGCGTGATAGGCCTGTTTGTACCCTTCAACCAATTGCGCCTGAACCGTCGTCGACTGCTGTGGCACAAGCTGTGCAATGGCCAAAGGCAACGACAGGCCGACAATCGACAAAATGGCCTCACGGCTTGGCACCTCGACCGAGGCGGCCTGAAAACTGGCCGTCATCGAATGGACGATGCTGCCCTGACTGTCGACCAGCGTACCATCGACATCGAACAGGACCAAACGCAGGGGTGCGCTCATTGCAGCTCCTCGAAGGGGTCGTCGGCGGCAAGGTCTTCGGTCCAACCAAACGTGTCCCAGCTGTGCTTCATGTGCTCGGGCAGAGGGGCCTCGACCGTGATCGGCTTGCGGGTCATCGGGTGTTGGAAAGACAAGCGCCGCGCGTGCAGGTGCAGCTTTTTGCTGATAATCCCGCCCAATTGCGCGCCCCAGCCATCGCCGAGGTTTTCCTGACCCGAGCCACCATATTTGCCGTCGCCTATGATCGGATGGCCGATCGCGGCCATATGCGCGCGCAGCTGATGGGTACGGCCCGTAATCGGCTCCATCGCGACCCAAGCGGCGCGGCCCGCGACACGGTAGAGCGTGGCGTAGTGGGTGTGTGCCCGTTTCGCACCCGGCGTGCTGTCGATGTCGCCCATATGGACTGGGATCATCTTTTCGCCCTCGCCCTGTTTGCCATGGCCAGAGGCTTTGACCAGACCAGTCTTGATCTCGCCCAGATAGGGTGTCGGCACTCCGGCGACTAAGGCCCAGTAAATCTTACGCGTGTCGCGGTGACGGAAGGCAGCAGTTAGGCCTTTAGCGGCCTCGCGCGTGCGGGCCAGCAGCAGAACGCCCGATGTGTCCTTATCCAGCCGATGGACCAACCGCGGGTTCTCATCATAGCCAAAGCGCAAAGCCTCGGACATGCTGTCCACGTGGCGGGTCTGGCCGCTGCCGCCTTGCACCGCAAGGCCGTGCGGTTTGTTCAGCGCGAGGATATGATCGTCGCGATAGATCACGCAGGACTGGATCATCTTCGCATCCGCCTCGGACACGCTGCGCTTTACCTCAGCCGGTTTGTGATCGGCATCCGGCAGCGGGGGCACGCGGACGACCTGCCCGACCTCCAGCCGGGTCGAGGCCTTGGCGCGGCTGCCATCTACGCGCAGCTCACCCTTGCGGCACATCTTTTCGATCCGCCCTTGGCTGACATGCGGAAACAGGCGGCGTAGCCAGCGATCCACACGCTGGTCTCCGTCACCTTCTGCGACCGTAATCATCTGCACGCCACTCATGCCATCGCCCCTTGTCCCGCGCGGCCGATCCGCCCGGAGTATCCTGTTACCACTATCCTAGAAAACATGCGCGTCTGTGGCCTGCAACGGGTCGAGAGTCAAGCAATCGTAGGTGTTTCAGATGTTCAAGAAATCCCCATGTCGCCCGGCCCCGTCTCGGAACCGTCCTGCGCCTGCGGTGCCCTCCCGCCGGATCGCTTCCAGACCGTTGGCCCATTCAACCTTAAGCCCATCGCGCACTGACATCCCACGCGTTTCGATGATCGAGCGTCGGTCGGCCCGCACAGCCTCCTGCGGGAAGCGGGCGATTTCGTAGGCCATGGCCTCGGCAGCGGCCCGCGCTTCTCCATGCGGCACGACTTTCTCTGCCAACCCGATCCGATAGCACTCCTCTGCCTCAACCTTGCGCCCGGTCAGAGCGATTTCAAGCGCTTTGCCTTGCCCAACCAAGCGCGGCAAGCGCACTGTACCGCCGTCCATCAGGGTAATTCCCCATCGGCGACAAAAAACGCCAAGGTAGGCCGTCTCAGCCATCACCCGTATGTCGCACCACAAGGCCAACTCCATCCCGCCGGCGACGGCTGCACCGTCGATGGCTCCGATGACTGGCTTTGACAATTCCAGCCGAGATGGTCCCATTGGCCCGAGGGTCGAGGTGGCGGATCCAATAGGAAAGCTGTGTTTCTCGTAATAGGCCTCACCCAAGTCAGGGTCAGCCAGACTGGCGGCCAACTTCAGGTCCCACCCGGCACAGAAATTGCCCCCCTTCCCCCAGAAAACGGCAACCTTTGCGGGGCCGTGTTCGAACTCGAGAAACGCATCCACCAGAGCCTTCGCGTGATCCGGGTCAACAGCGTTCCGCGCCTCGGGTCGGTCATGGATGATGGTCCAAACGTCTTCGGTTTTGTCTATGGAAACGGGCATGACATGTCCTCCCTCATGGTCATTGACCCAAGGGAAGCCGGATGTGTGCCACCTGTCGCCTGTGACGCCACGGCAGCGCGAAATTGACCCTGCGTTACCCGCTGTTGCGCTGCGTACGCAGTTTGGCGAAATAGTCCAGCCGTTTTTTCAACTCACGCTCGAACCCACGTTCGACCGGTTGATACAGCACAGGCCGCTTTATCGTCTCGGGGAAGTAGTTCTGACCCGAGAACCCATCTTCTGCATCGTGGTCATAGGCGTAACCGTCGCCATAGCCCTGATCCTTCATCAACGAGGTAGGCGCGTTCAGGATATGCTTCGGCGGCGGCTCACTGCCCGATTGCTTCGCCAGGCGCATCGCGGCCTTGTAGCCCACATAGGCCCCGTTCGATTTCGGGGCCAGCGCCAGATAGACCAGCGCCTGCGCTAGCGCCAACTCTCCCTCGGGGGAGCCGAGCCGTTCGTAGGTCTCCCACGATTGCAGACAGATCGCCTGCGCCTGCGGGTCGGCCAGACCGATATCCTCAACCGCCATGCGGGTGATCCGACGGGCCAGATAGCGCGGGTCTTCGCCCCCGGTCAGCATCCGCGCAAACCAATAGAGCGCCGCGTCTGGGTCCGAACCACGCACCGATTTGTGCAAGGCCGAGATCAGGTTGTAATGCTCATCGCCGGATTTGTCGTATTTCGCCGCGCGCCGCATCAAACGCGTCGACAACGCATCCGGGTCAAGCGGTGCGTCAACCTTCCATGCCGCAACCTGTTCGATCAAGTTCAACAAGGCCCGCCCGTCGCCATCTGCCATCTCGTGCAGTGCATCACGTGCGGCAGGCGTCAGGGGCAGCGCTTTGCCCAGTTCTTTCTCGGCCCGCTGGGTCAGACGTTCCAGATCGGCAAGGCTCAACCGCTCCAGTACCAGAACTTGCGATCGGCTCAAAACCGCGGCGTTCAACTCGAACGACGGGTTTTCGGTCGTGGCCCCGACCAGCAGGATCGTCCCGTCCTCCATATGGGGCAAAAACCCGTCCTGCTGCGCTTTGTTGAAGCGGTGGATCTCATCCACGAACAGCAACGTCCCCTGCCCGTTCTGGCGCCGGATTTTCGCGGCCTCAAACACCTTCTTCAGGTCCGGCACACCAGTAAAGATCGCGCTGATCTGAACGAAATGCAGATCGGTTTCCTGCGCCAGCAACCGCGCGATGGTCGTTTTCCCAACGCCCGGAGGTCCCCAGAAAATCAGGCTGGACAGGCTGCCTGAGGCCAGCATCACCCCCAATGGCGCGTCTGGGCCCAGAACCTGCTCTTGCCCGATCACTTCGGCCAGCGTTTGCGGACGCAGGCGATCCGCCAAAGGGCGGTGCGGGTTCGCGGCAGGCTCGGCCGCCCCGGTGTCGAACAGATCGCTCATGCGCTACAGCCGGAATCGCAGGGACAGGCTGCGGCCGCCACGTTGGATCAGCATGTTGATCCTGCGCCCCGGATCGGTCAGCGCGCGCACCACGTCCTGCGGGCGCGCGATGTCTGAGCCATTGATCGCCTCCAGAACGTCGCCGACACGCAGACCAGCGCGGGCGCCATATGGGCCGGGGTCATAAACAACGACACCGGACTGGGACAGTTTCAGCCCCAGATCAATGATCACAGCCGGGTTGACGCCCGAGACGGTCAGTTCGGGCAGTACGGTGCTTTCATCCAAGGTCGTCTTTTCAGCATCCGGCGTATCGGGCGCACGGATCAGCGCCACTTCAACGTCGTCGCTTTCCTCACCGCGCAGCCGAGTCAGAACGGATGTGCCTCCGACGCCCGCCACGGACATGCGGAACTTCATCTCGGCCGGAGAGTTCACCTCATCCCCGTCCACATGGGTAACCACATCGCCAACCCGCAATCCGGCCTCGGCCAGAGGGCTGAGGTCGTGCAAGTCGGAGATCACCACGCCCATAGGGATCACCAGACCCAGAGACTCGGCGATGTCGGCGCTCATATGCTGGCCGCTCATACCCGCCCAGGGGCTGACAAACGTGTCATTGCCGGCTTGCGCCTGCCGCAGGAACTCAGCCACCAGATTGGCGGGGATGGCGAAACCGATCCCGTTCGAACCACCAGATCGCGTCAGGATCGAGGTGTTGATCCCGATCAGGTCACCATTCACGTCAATCAAGGCGCCACCCGAATTTCCTGGGTTGATCGCCGCATCAGTCTGAAGAAAATAGCCGCGCGCGTTCCCGGTCGCCGTGCCAGTGCGCGCCAATCCCGATATAATGCCCGAGGACACCGTCTGCCCGATCCCGAACGGGTTACCGATCGCCAAGGCCAACTCGCCCACCTCAACGTGATCCGAATCGCGCATGTTCAGGAAGGGTAGGTCCTGAGCCTCTTCCAGCCGCAGGATCGCGATATCGCTTTCTTCGTGACCCAAAACCACCTCGGCCGTAAATTCGCGCCTGTCAGTCGTTACCACACGGATTTCAGTGGCCGAGCCGACCACGTGGTAATTCGACACCACATAGCCATCCTCGGACAGGATCACGCCCGACCCGAGCGAGTTCTGGACCCGCTGCTGTGGCTCTCCAAATCCGCGGCCAAAGAAATCCTGAAAGAACGGGTCCGAGAATAACGGTCGCGAGCGCCCCTGCCGCACGATTTTGGCATAGATGTTTACAACCGCAGGCGCGGCCTCTTTCACTACGGGGGCAAAACCAAGCGAGATTTCGGCTTGGGATTGAGGGACGCGCGTCTCGGCATGGGCGACCGATGCCATGGCGACCGAAACAGCGATGAAAATCCAGCGACGCATGAAGAACCTCAATCCAGTAAAGCCCTCTGGATATGCGCCGAGCGGATCGTCAATGCAAGAAGGCCAGTCGTCAGCCTTTTGCGCCTTCGTCAAAAAACGGTGTCATCTGCGCGACAATGACGGCGTTCTCGTCCAGTGCCCGCTGCATCAGGGCGCGTTCATCAGGGTCGATGTCATGCCCCTGCGCCTCGCGCTCGGCCAATGTGCCATAGCCGGTCACGTCCAGAGGGGCCGTGTCGGCCTGTTTCAGGATCGCAACCGTCTCACGCACGGCCTCGGCCTCATCCACGCCACTGGCAAAGCACATCAGGGCCGCTCCGGTCGCGCCGTCTGGCAGGCCATCTCCCTCCTTGCGGCCGATCTGAACGAGCAGGGTGTAGACTTGCTGACGAGAGGGTTTCTTTTGTTTTTCCATGCAGGGGGCCATAGTCCTGCACCCTTGCACGGTCAAGCATTTGCATGGGGCGGACAACTCTGCATAGTGGTATTTTCACAAGCCAATAGGGATGTTTGATGACCTTTCCAGATTTCATTGCCGACTTTCCCAGCCTGGACGTTCCCTTCCCCGAGGACGTCGTGCAAACAGCCGTGATCCGCTCTGATGCCGGGCTGGTGGCGTTTTTCACTTTCCTGAAGGATTTTGAACTGCCGATGCACGCCCACAAGGCCCAATGGGGCACTGTCATCGAAGGCGAGGTAGAACTAACCATAGGGACTGAGACCCGAATCTATCGCCCTGGCGACAGCTACTCCATTCCGGACGGGGTCGAACATGGCGGTAAGATCAAGGCAGGCTCACGCGTGATCGACGTGTTTGAAGAGCCGGACCGCTATCCAGTCAAAGCCTAGCAAAAAAGGCCGCAGCACTGGGCTGCGGCCAATCGTTTTGATAAAGTGCGCTTAGTCACGCAGCAGCTCGTTGATCCCGGTTTTCGAGCGGGTCTTTTCGTCCACCCGTTTCACGATCACCGCGCAATAGAGGCTGATGTTGTTCTTAGACGGCATCGAGCCTGCAACGACCACGGAATAGGGCGGAACCTCACCATAGGTGACTTCGCCGGTCTCACGGTCGACGATCTTGGTCGATTTGCCGATGAACACACCCATGCCCAGAACCGAGCCTTCGCGCACGATGCAGCCTTCGACCACCTCAGAGCGCGCGCCGATAAAGCAATTGTCTTCGATGATGGTGGGGCCAGCCTGCATCGGCTCCAGCACGCCGCCGATCCCGACGCCGCCCGACAGGTGCACGTTTTTGCCGATCTGCGCGCAGGAGCCGACGGTCGCCCATGTATCCACCATGGTGCCTTCGTCGACATAGGCGCCGAGGTTCACGAAGGACGGCATCAGCACTGCGCCCGGCGCGATATAAGCCGACTTGCGCACAACGCAGTTGGGCACGGCACGGAAACCGGCGGCCTTCCAGTTGTCTTCGCTCCAACCGGCGAACTTGCTGTCCACCTTGTCCCACCAACCACCGGCCTGAGGGCCACCGGTCTGAATTTCCATGTCCTTGATACGGAAGCCCAGCAGAACCGCCTTCTTGGCCCACTGGTTTACATGCCAGTCACCGCTCTCCAGCTTTTCGGCAACGCGCAATGCGCCGCTGTCCAGCGCGTTCAGCGTGTCTTCGATGGCTTCGCGCTGTTCGCCAGTGGTTGCGGGCGTGATCGTATCGCGCGCCTCCCAGGCGGATTCGATGGCGGCTTCCAGTTGCGCATTGGACATTGGGCGTCTCCCTACAGAATCTGTTCGTGTCGGTGTGGCCTATACGAAAGCCAAGCCCACGGCGCAATGCGACGAACAGGGGCTCTTTTGCGGCGGAATCGTCCGGCCCTCAGCTGGCGCGGCGGATATGCCGGATCAAGATGGTCGTTGCGGCGCCAAGATCCTTGTGTTTCAGCGCCTGAACAATCGCCAAATGATCCTTATCGACGCGCTGCCTCCACTTGGGTCGCCAATGGGCAAACAGATGGCGCGCGCTGGCGATATGCAGGTCATCAATCGTGTGCAGCAGACGCGGCATGCCGCAGGGCGTCAGGAGCGCCCGGTGAAAGACCCGGTTGCGCATTTCCCAGTCGGGCATGGTCTGCGCCTCGTCACAAGCGATCCGCGCCTCATCCATGCACTTCACATCGCCGGGTGTCATGTTCTGCACGGAATGCTGCAAGGCCAAAGGCTCAAGCACCACGCGCATTTCGACCACTTCGCGAACCTCGGCCGGGTCGAGAACAGCGACACGCATACCGCGCCGCGGTTCGCTTTTGGCAAGGCCATGCCCCTCGAGCCGAAGCAGAGCCTCGCGCACGGGGACATGGCTGGTCTCAAAGGCTTTGGCGATGTGATCCTGGCGCAGCTTCTCGCCGGCGTTCAGATCACCGGTGATGATCTGTTGCCTGAGATTTTCGTAGATTGTATCGGCAATCGTGGCGCTCATGAATTATAGATAAAATTCTCAACCTGTTTTCACAAGGCGATAATTCAGCCTGAAAAAGGGTCTGGCGCAATGTTCCCGCCGCAGACCAGAACGGCGACGCGTTCGCCCGGCTCTGGCGTGTAGGCCCCCGACATCAGCGCCGCCAAGGCGGCCGCTCCGGCAGGTTCGACAAGGATGCGATGCGCTTGCCACAATACGCGCTGCGCCTCAGATATGGCCTGATCGGATACCAGCACCGACTCCATACCCTGCGCCAGTTCAAAACAGATCGACCCGATCCGCCGCGCGCCCAGCGCGTTGGCCGCAACGCCGGAAACCGACACGTCTACTGGCTCACCAGCCTGCAAGGCGGCGTTTAGAGCGCATGAAGTTTCAGGCTCGACCGCGACAACCTTGCGTGCGCCTTGAAACCAGGCCAGAGCGCCCGCGATCAGGCCGCCGCCTCCGACGGCGATCAGGACGGTATCGGCCTGCAAGCCCTGCGCCTCCCATTCGGCAAAGCAGGTGCCCTGCCCGGCGACCGTGGCAGGTGCATCATAGGCGTGGATCTGCATTGCGCCGGTCTTGTCCTCATGCGCCTGCGCCATCGCCAGCGCGTTGGCATATTCGCCGGGCACAACGCTCAGATCCGCGCCGATCTGTTCGATCAGGGCAATCTTGGACGGGCCCGCGATCTCTGGCACAAAAATCTTGGCCGGATGCCCTAGCGCACGCGCCGCATAAGCCGCCGCCGCCCCGTGATTACCGCCCGAGGCCGCCACAACACCTGCTTGTGGCACCTCCATGCTCAGCAGCGTGTTGAACGCGCCGCGCGCCTTGAAGCTGCCAGTGTGCTGCATATGCTCTAGCTTCAGCTCGATCGGATAGCCGAGAATATGGCTCTTCATAACCGGGGTAATCTGTGCGTGACCGGCAATGCGTTCTGCTGCCGCCTGAATTTCCGTCTTCCAATCCATTCTTGTCTTTCCGTGACTGGCACTCTGCCCGCGAACCCTATAGCTGTTTGTCAAACACGCAAGCAGGGATCGTTCACCAATGAGAGAAGACCGCCACAGCCCTTTCCGCGACGCGCAGACCGACCGCTCGACCGCGAGCGAGGTGCCGGACACGCCACAAACGCGGTCTCCGGCCTATCGTCTTGCCTTCGCAGATGAGGAATTCCTGTGCCGAGATGAGCTGCGCCCGGTGCGTCTACAGCTGGAACTGCTGAAACCCGAGATGATCATGAGCGAGCGTGAGATCACCTCGACCATCGTCATGTTCGGCGGCGCGCGCATTCCGGAACCTTCTCAGAAACACACCGCGCGCACCGAAACGCTAGCCGCTCTGTCCCAGTATTATGATGAGGCGCGCGAGTTCGCGCGGCTGATGACCGAGAAGTCGAACGAGACGGGCTGCCGCGAAAATGTCATCGTCACGGGTGGCGGCCCCGGCGTGATGGAGGCCGGAAACCGCGGCGCTCAGGATGCGGGTGGGTGCTCCATCGGTCTGAACATTGTTCTTCCGCATGAACAAGCGCCGAACCTTTATGTGACGCCGGACCTCAGCTTCAACTTCCACTATTTCGCCATCCGCAAGATGCACTTCCTGATGCGCGCCCGCGCCATCACCATCTTCCCCGGCGGCTTCGGCACGATGGATGAACTGTTCGAGTCCCTCACTCTGATCCAAACGGGGCGGATGGAGCGTGTGCCATTCCTGCTATTTGGTCGCGAATTCTGGGAGAAGGTCATCAATTGGTCGGCACTGGCCGATGCGGGCACGATCTCGGACGAAGACCTCGATCTGTTTCGCTTTGTCGACACCGCGCAAGAAGCGGTTGAGATCATCGACAACTGGGAACCCGCCCCGCCACGCGACGCCATTCCGGGACGCTGAGCCATGGCTCACAAAACCGGAGAAATGCTTCATCTGCGTGGCAACGCTTTGGAAAAAGGCGAACCAGTCGCCCTGCCGCTAACACAAAGCAGCATGTACCACCTGCCCGGCCTGCCGGATGGGCATGCCACCTATGGCCGCGTCGACAACCCGACATGGGTGCATCTGGAACATGTACTGTCCCATCTTGAGGACGCGCCCTGCCTCAGCTTCCCCTCGGGCATGGCGGCTATCTCGGCCGCTTTGTTTGCAACCGTTCAGGCCGGGTCGCGCCTGTTGATCCCCTCGGATGGCTACTACGTGACGCGCCTGCTGGCGGACAGGTTCTTGTCCCGACTAGGCGTTGTGGTCGAAGAACGGCCGACCACAGGCTTTGCCGACGTAGGTTTTGAGGGCTTCGACGTAGTCTTCGTCGAAAGCCCTTCGAACCCCGGCCTCGACATGATTGACCTTGCGGATGTGGCCAAACAGGTTCGCGCTGCCGGAGGCATCACCATTGCCGACAATACGACCCTGACACCGCTGGGCCAGCGGCCGTTGGATCTGGGTATCGACGTGGTCGTGTCCTCGGACACCAAAGCCATGGGCGGGCACTCGGACATGCTGATGGGCCACGTCGCCAGCCGCGACGCGCAGATCATGGAGCGGGTCGAGGAATGGCGCCGCGTCTCAGGCTCAATTCCCGGACCACACGAAGCATGGCTTCTGCATCGCGGGCTCGAGACTCTGGACGTGCGTTTTGATCGCATGTGCGCCTCGGCCCAGGTGCTGGCTGAGCGCCTGGCAGCGCATCCGGCCGTCAAGCACATCCGCTATCCCGGCTTGTCGGACGATCCGTCCCACGCGCTGGCGCAAGCTCAGACCACGCGGTTCGGGTTCCTGCTCTCGCTGACGCTGGAAAGCGAGGACAAGGCCGAGGCCTTCATCAACACCTGCCCTCTGCTGCGGCCCGCCACGTCTTTCGGCGGCGTTCACAGCTCGGCCGAGCGCCGCGCGCGGTGGGGTGACGCTGTCGACCCCGCCTTCATCCGCCTTTCGGTCGGGTGTGAGCCGGTTGATGAGCTTTGGCAGGCGTTCGAGGCCAGCCTGAACGCGCTCTGACTATTTCTTCGCTTCGCGCAGTTCTTTGAACACGTAGATCGGCAGCACCACGCTGGCGATCAACGCCCCCAGCCAGACCAACAGCGTTGCGGCCAGCAGGTTGGAAACACCCCCAACCGTCAGCCCCGAGGCAATCAGGTCGGTGACCAGGAGACCCACAAAGGTCACGATCAACGCGATCCCACCCTTCAGGGCCGGCGCCTTCTTTTCCCCCAGTTTCAGGATCAGCGGCTCGGCAATCACCTGAACGACGGTGAACACAAGAACCACAACGATGAATGAGATCGGCTTGATGGCAAAGCCGTTCAAAATGAGCGACGCCAGCAACAGGCCGATGGCATTCCCGGCCAGCAGGGCCAGAGCGGATTTGATTCTGCGCGACATTCAGGCTCTCCGTGTATGAACAGGTACAGACATGCAGATATTATCAAACCTGTAGGATTTTTCGAGCCAATTCAATTGCCTCTTCCTTTTGGTCGGTTGAAATCGCATGATAAAACACATTCATAAAGATCAGACCGACCCACATCCGCGAGAGGTGAGATGAGCGACGATCCCTATTCCGTCCTCGGCGTCGCCAAAGACGCCAGTGCCGCCGAGATCAAGAAAGCCTATCGGCGCATCGCCAAGGAATGCCACCCGGACCTCAAACCCGGTGATGCCGAGGCCGAGGCCAAGTTTAAAGCCGCCGCCGCTGCTTACGATCTGCTGAAAGACCCTGAAACCCGTGCCCGCTATGACAATGGCGAGATTGACGCTTCGGGTCAGGAGCGCCCTCAACAGCAATATTATCGCGACTATGCCGAGGCCGCCGGAAACCCCTATCGCGGACGGCAGACGGACCCGGATGACATGTCAGACATCTTCGCCGAATTCATGCGCGGCCGCGGTGGGTTTGGCGACCAGCGCACGCAGGAATTCCATGCGCCGGGTCACAATCTGAATTACTCGCTACAGATCAGCTTTCTGGATGCCGTGTTTGGGGCCAGCCAAAAGCTTACCCTGCCCGATGGCAACCGGATCGAGGTTAAAATCCCGGCGGGTATCACCACGGGTCAAACCATCCGGCTGCGAGGCAAGGGCGCTCCTGGCTATGGTGAGGGGCCTCCGGGGGATGCGCTGGTCACGATTTCGGTCGCGGACCATCCGCTGTTCGACCGGCAAGGGGATGACATCCACATCACATTGCCGATCACCATCGATGAGGCTGTTCTGGGCGGCAAAGTGCCAGCCCCAACGATAGACGGTGGCGTCAACGTCACCGTCCCGGCCGGCACCAGCAGCGGCAAAACCCTGCGCCTGCGGGGTAAGGGAGTCAAAAAACGCGGCTCGTCCGAGCGGGGGGATCAACTGATCGAACTCACCGTCGCCCTGCCCGACCAGATCGACGACGACCTCAAGCAATTCATGGAAACATGGCGCGACGCCCATCACTATGATCCTCGGAAAGGAATGCCGTCATGACCCTGACCGAAGAGGAACTGATCGAAACCATCACTCGCCTGACCTCGGACCGCCTAACCGAATACCTGGCCGCCGAGATCGTGATCCCCGAGCAATCAGATCAAGGCGTGGTCTACCACAGCATCGACGTCGCCCGGCTGGAACTGGCCTGCGAACTGCACGAGCAATACGATATGGAGGCCGATGCCTTGTCGATGATGATCTCTCTGATCGACCAGATGCACGGGCTACGCGCTGAACTGCGTGAGGTTCTGAACGCGGTCGAGGCGCAACCCGAGCCGGTCCGGCAAAACCTGATCGAGGTCATCGGAACCGCCCGCTTTCGTCGCTGATAGGTCTAAAGCGTTTTGCGTTTTACCTGAGGCAATATCATCGAAATGCGCGTTCGACCGGAGGGAGAGGCAGCGTATTTCGATTCAAGTCAAACGCAAAGCGATCTACTCACCTTTGATCTGGTAGTCCTCGGGAACGTAGAAGGTGTAGTCCCTGTCGGCCACTTGCACGTGGCAGTCATGGCAATAGGCCACAGCCCCGGCCCGATCGCCCAGATTGTCGCCAAACAAAGACCCATCGGGCAGCACCATGATGTAGCGCCAGTCTGCCGTCTCAGGGTTGGCGCCTTGGGCCAGTTTCTCCATCACGAACATCGCACCGGGGTAGATCTTGCCCTCATCGGTCACCGTCATGCTGTCCTTGGCCAGAACCGAGCCCATGGGCAAAACTTCACCCGGTTGCAGGGTTCCGTAGTTCAGCGCCATGCGGTTGGCATAGCTGTTCACGAACCGTTGCCCGTGTGTTGCCGAGATATAGGGCGCATCATTGAAAAGTGGCCAGCTTTGGTAGTTCAAAATGAGATCCAGCTGAGAAGTCGCATAGCCACGGGCCATACGTTTCGACAGCGCGCGATAATGCGCGTTGGCTTCGTCCTTGCTCAGCTCGGCCGGATTTTCGATGGCCAGATGGGCATCGGGGTCTTCTGCAAAAGCACTCGCTGCGTAGAGCGTGGCAAAAAGGCCTGCAAGTGCAATGGTTTTCAATTTACTTCGAGGTTGTTCAATCATTTGGGGCTCACCTGAAATATCAGTTTGCCTATATGCCGCGCGTAGCGAAGAAATAAGCTCGCGGCCAAAAAAGTCCCGGCGTTTCAAGGGAAAGCCGAGCGTCCGAAACAGGAACGGACGCCCTAACACATAGCAAATATTGAAGACAAAATCAGCACCGGAAACATTAAGTTTACCGCCGCAACCCTTGGCAGAAGTGGCTTAGCTACCGCTCAACCCGGCCTCGGCCTCGATCTGTTTACGCGATTTGCGTGCACGCTCGGTTGCCGATTTCAACTGACCACAGGCCGCCATGATATCCTCGCCGCGCGTCTTGCGGATGGGTGAAGCATAGCCGGCCTGATAGATGATATTCGCAAAGGCCCGGATACGATTGTTCGAGCTGCGCTTGTAGGGCGCACCGGGCCATTCGTTGAACGGGATCAGGTTGATCTTGGCCGGGATCCTATGGCGCTTGATGTGGTCGATCAGACGATGCGCGTCTTCATCGCTGTCATTCACACCATCCAGCATCACGTATTCGAACGTGATCCGCTCGGAGTTCGAGACATTGGGGTAGCTGGCCAGCGCCTGCAGCAGTTCTTCGATGTTCCAGCGCTTGTTGATCGGCACCAGCACGTCGCGGGTCTCATCTGTGGTGGCGTGGAACGAGATCGCCAGCAGGCAGCCAATCTCTTCGGCCGTGCGCGCGATTTCCGGCACCACGCCGCTCGTCGACAGAGTGATCCGGCGGCGCGACAGGGAAATTCCTTCGGGGTCCATGGCGATCTTCATCGCGTCGCGGACGTTTTCGAAATTGTAGAGCGGCTCACCCATGCCCATCAGAACGATGTTCGACAGCAGGCGCGTCTCATCCTTCGGCGCACCGGGGGTCGGCCATTCCTCAAGATCATCGCGGGCCATCATCACCTGGCCCACAATCTCGGCCGCAGTCAGGTTGCGCACCAGTTTCTGCGTGCCGGTATGGCAGAACGAGCAGGTTAGCGTACACCCCACCTGAGACGAGATACACAGCGTACCACGATCCTCTTCAGGGATGTAAACGACCTCGACCTCGTGCCCGCCCGCAATACGACACAGGTATTTGCGCGTGCCGTCTTCGGACACCTGACGGGTGACCACTTCGGGAATTTCGATCACAAAGCTCGCGGCCAGTTGCGCGCGATAGGCTTTGGCCAGGTTGGTCATCAGTGCGAAATCACGCACGCCCCATTGGTAGATCCACTGCCAGATCTGGCCGGTCCGCATCTTGGCCTGCTTTTCCGGCGTGCCATGTTCGATCAGAGTCGCGCGGAGCTGATCGCGAGTCAGGCCGACAAGGTTCACCTTCCCCTCAGGCAGTTTGCGGGGGATGGTCATGACGTCTTGAGTGATCGGCGCTTTGGGCGACATTTGGGTACCTACTGGGCGTATCTCAGGTCGATTCCGGATTGGAATGCGCCTCTATATAGGATCGCGCGCAAAGATCAAAAGGAATCGTATTGACCCTTACGCGCTTTTGTCGCCGGATCAGACTCCTGCAGGAGGGATAAAGCAATCCTCGGCATCCAGCGTTTTAACCGGATCTTCAGGCCCGCATTCCTCACCTGTAATCGGGTAGGTTTCAGGCTCTTTTTCACAAGCCGCCAGAACCAGTGAAGAAGCCAACATCAGTGTGATCAGAGTTTTGTCGAACATATTTAGACATCCTTTGTTATTACTGAACAAATTAGTTCAGATGCCAACAGGATGTGCTTTGATACGGATCAAGCTTTCTGAATATTTGGTAGAATTACGCGAGAAGCCGCAAAATAGACGGGCCGCATGTTATCGCGACCCGACAGATCAGTTGGTGCAGCGGGTCTCTGCGTCTTCGATCGCGGCGGTGAAGCCCAGCAGAGAGAACGTGTCCTTGGTTTGCGTCCCGCGTTCCGAGCGTGCGGTCAGCACAGCCTCGGTCCCGCGCTTCATCGCGGTGACGATCTTGGCATCGTCCTGAGCAGTCGCCGGCCAGGCCCACTCGCCCTCGGTAAACAGTTCGAATTCAGACCCGTCTACAACCAAGTTCACCGTGGAACCGGCCGCAAAAGGGTAGCCGCCGGTAAAGGTCACTTGCCCTTTGACCTCGGCATTGGGGCGATAGAAGACAAACAGCAAGATATCGCTGCGGCGCACGGAAACGACACGTCCACCACGTGTATTGACAGTTTCCTTGGGGGCCGAAACGCTCCAGCATTCGGTGGGATCATCTTCGACAAAAACGCTCCAATCCGTTTTCGCCGCGACGCGGTTTGTACTTGTCCCCTGCTGTGCGATTGCAGTTGTGGCCATACCCGCCACACACAGACCCGCAAGCACGCGGGTAAGCATTGATCCCATTTGTCCAGCCTCCTAGCTCGACCTTCTACCTCATACCCATCGGAAAGCCATGCGAACCCTGCCAGTTCGTCTTGGAAACGTTGCGCATTCCGATGATTGTCGACATACACACACTAACGCAGGTTTCGCCACAGGCGAAAGGGCGATTGGCAGAATTTTGCGCATAAATCCGGAGGTCCAGATGACACAGCCCATCCCGATGACAGAACTGTGGCGCGGCGATCTGTTGGAAAGCCTGCATCTGGGCCATGCAGTGGTCTGCGATGACACCGGGCAGATCGTGCAAAGCTGGGGCGATCCGAACGCAGTGATCTATCCACGCTCCTCGGCCAAGATGATCCAGGCTTTGCCTTTGGTCACGTCGGGCGCTGCGACAAAATACGGGCTGAACTCGGAACATCTGGCGCTGGCCTGCGCCTCGCATAACGGGGCCGCCATTCACACGGATCGCGTCTCGGCCTGGCTGGACCATCTGGGTCTCACCGAGCATGATCTGCGCTGCGGCCCGCAAGAGCCCGCCGACATCGCCGCGCGCGACCGGCTTATTCTGGCCGACGATACGCCGTGCCAGATCCACAACAATTGCTCGGGTAAACATTGCGGTTTTCTGACCTTGTCTCAGCATATGGGGGCCGGACCGGAATATCTTGAGATCGACCACCCCGTTCAACAAGCGTGCCTGTCTGCCATTGAGGAAACAACCGGCGAGACCAGCCCCGGCTACGGCATCGACGGTTGCTCGGCCCCGAATTTCGCAACCTCACTGGTGGGGCTTGCGCGCTCCATGGCGTGGTTTGCCTCAGCCGCTGATCGGTCGGACCGGTCAAGCGATGCGGCGCAGCAACTGACCGCCGCGATGATCAAGCACCCAGAGCTTGTCGCGGGTGAAACCCGCGCCTGTACCGAATTGATGCGCGCGATGAACGGTCGCGCTGCGATCAAGACCGGGGCCGAGGCCGTCTTTGTGGCTATCCTGCCGGAAAAACGCATGGGTGTCGCGCTGAAGATCACCGACGGCACCACCCGCGCCAGTGAATGCGCCATCGCCGCCATTCTGGTCAGCCTCGGGGTGTTGGAGGCTGATCACCCGGCCACGCGCAAATTCATGAATGCAACGCAATACAGCCGCCGAGGGCTGGAATGCGGTGTCATCCGACCCGCGCCGGGCTTTCCGAACTAAGGCAGCTACATCTCGATTTCGTGGATTTCCGCCACTTCGACCGAGCCAGATCCGTTGACGACCATCGGGCAGCCTTTGGCCATCTCGGTCGCGGCATCCATGTTGTCGGCTTTGATCACCGTGAAGCCAGAGGCCGGGTTCGCCCCGCCATTGTCGACAACGCCGCCGTTGCTGACGGTATAGGATTGGCCCACCGGGTTTCCCGGGATATCCAAAGCCTCGCCCATGTTTTGAAACCACGCGCCCCATGCGGCCATGGTTGCTTCGATTTCTGCGGGGTCAGTTGGGGTGTGGCCCCCGTGATAAACAAATAGATATTGGGGCATTTTGTTCCTCCCTGAATGAAATCTATTGGCACTGCGCTTCGAGTTTGCGCAGCGAGGATGTCCAGCCTGTGTTGTGGTTCTCAGCTGCCTCGGCGTCGGCGAACTCGCGGTGATCAATAACAAGTCGGGCGCCGGTTTCGGTTGCCGCTATCGAGAAAGTCACGTGGCTTTCCGACCCGCGTTGATCCTGATCGTCATGCCAACCCCACGTGAAGCCAACCGAGTGCGGTGGATCAACATGCGTGACATGCCCCGAAACCTTGAATTGCTGCCCATCGCTGTTCTCCATCACCGAAAACCATGGGCCGGTTCTGGAAAAATCCAGATTGTGATCCGGCACATGCATGCCTTCCGGCCCCCACCACTTCAGCAGTTTCGAGCCATCTGTCACCCAAACAAAAAGGTCTTCTGGGCTGACGGGAAAGTCCCGCTCCAATTTCAGGTCGGCCATGAATTTTCCCTTTCCAAAATGTCACCCAAACGATCCAGACTGCTTTCCCAGAACTGCCGTTTCGAGATCGTCCACTCGGCAATCGAACGAAGGCCTTCGGAGTGGACGGAATACAGCCTCTGGGTGCCCAGCACGCGTTGTTGCACCAATCCGGCCTGTCGCAGCACCTTCAGGTGGCGCGAGATTGCGGCACCTGACATGCCTTTGCCTTCGACCAGGTCTCCGGCGGGCAGTTCACCGCCTTCCATCAGTTGCTCGACGATGGCAAACCGAGTGCGGTCAGATAGTGCGGAAAAGGCTGTAATAAGATCGGTCATGATTCTTATTTAACACAAATGTTAAATTTAGGAAAGCCTACCTTTTGTCAGCGCCAATCAGGAAAATTGGCCGATCCTCTTCTTTTCGTGTATATGTGAAAAGGTTCATAGACCTGCTCCAAAGACACAAGTTACGGTGTTATGTGTGAGTTTAATAAGTTGTTTTATTTTAGGAGGCTTGAGATGCGCTTCGCGTCCACTTCATTGTTTATCGCCTGTACCCTTGCTGTTGCAGGCTGTGCGTCCCCTTGGTCACAGACTGAGACTGTCACCCCGGCTGCAACCGCCGCTCAACCAACCCCAGCGGCGGCGGTAGCGACAACTCCCGCGCCTGCGCCCACAACGACGGCGGCAGTAGCCCCTGCAGCAGCCCCCGCGGTGACCCCGACGGCCGTTTCATCGACAGCGCCTCAAAATGCGTATGACCGCGACGGCGGAGATGGTGGTGGTGGCGGTGGTGGCGGCGGTGGTGGAGACGGCGGCGGCGGCGGTGGCGGCTGGGGCGGTTAAGCCGGAGACGACACCACATGCTTAAGCTTGGGTCTAAAACTGGTCGGCGCCATTTACTAGCAGCTGCGTCTATCCTGACGATTTGCGCAAGCGGCCTCAGCGCGCAGTCCTCGTCGGCAACCAGCGCCAACAGCAGGGTTGCGATCGTCATCGGCAATCAGGACTACACGAGCGTTGGCGACCTGACCAATGCCAGAAAAGACGCCGAAGACATTGCGGACATGCTGCGAGACTTCGATTTCCAAGTCTTCGACGGCTATGACCTGACCAAACGCGAGTTTGAAGAGCTGATCCGCACAGCGGTTCTGAACATCCCAGATTCCGCAGATGTTCTGTTCTACTATGCGGGTCACGGCATTCAGATCGGGCGGCGAAACTATTTGCTGCCCGTGGATGCCAAGTTTGAAAGCGTCTATGATGTGCCGCTGGCAACGATGACGCTGGATCGTGTGATTGACACCCTATCCGCCCGCAGCGCGGCCCATGTCGCCATTCTGGACTCGTGCAGGGACAATCCGTTTCAAGACCTCAGATTGGCGGCCGATCTGGACGCCAACCTTTTTGAGACCCGCGAAGGGTTCGACGTCTTCAAAACGCCGTTGAATTCTCTGGTGGCCTATTCAACCTCGCCCGGTGCGGTGGCCAGTGATGGCGAAATCGGCCACAACAGCCCCTATACGGCGGCCGTTCTGGAAACCGCCCAATCCTCTCCGTTTGAGAATATCCAACAGCTGTTTCCGGTCATACGCGAACGGGTTCACACCAAAACCTCGGGGCAGCAGATCCCCTGGGAAAGCTCGACACTGGTGCGCCCGTTCTATCTGGCACAGCAAAAGGTCGAGGTTGAACCTGAGGCGCTGCAGGATGGCGCCCCCCAATCCCTATCGCTCAGCTATCAGTTCGACAAATCCGTCCCGCTGTCCCAAAGCCTGAGCCAAGCGCTGGGAAGGGATATCTTAGATGTGCGGGTGACGGAAACCCCTGACCGGGGTGCTGTCAGCGCGAACGACACATCTCTGACCTATACACCCCAGATCACGGACACACGTGCCGTCGACCTGCCCAAAACCGATTTTGCCGATAGTTTTGCGGTCGAGGTCGTAACCGCCGATCAGACGCGACAGACGGTTGAGGTCTCTCTGGAATTGGGGATGAACACCTGCGATCTCGAAGCGGGGGACGCGCTGGATCTTAATGGCGTTGGCGTGTTTCGCCTGCCGAATGAGCTGGATATCACCAAAGGTCTGGCCGCCTGTTCGCAAGCGGTCGAGGACTATCCGGAAAACGCGCGGTTCCAGTATCAACTAGGCCGTTTGCAACAAGCCGCAGGCAATGTGCCAGGCGCCTTTGAGAGTTTCACGAGTGCTGTAGACGGCGGGCATATCCGCGCCAAATACGCTCTGGCAACTTTGTTGGATACACAGCGCATCGACCGCGCGGTCACCAAGACCCCTTATGACCCGGACAAAGCGCGCGCCCTGCTAGAAGAGGCCATCTCCCAGCAAGACCCCTATGCCATGCACCGGCTGGGCCAACAACTACTGCGCAAAGGTGAAACGACCGAAGAGAAAAACCGCGGCTTCGAGCTGTTGGAACGGTCGGTCGAGCTTGGACATACCTATTCGATGAATGAACTGGGCATGTATTTCCTGCGTGAAAACTCGGAACGCTATATCCCCGAGCGTGGTTTGCGATATCTCCGCGCTTCCGAACTACGGCAGGACATCTATGGGTACGACAATCTGGCCTATGTCTCGCTGAATGGTCTGGGCGGCAATCCGGTCGATTTCGATAAGGCGGAGTCCTACTTTCTGGCGGCAGCCCAAGGCGGGCACCCAACCGCTCCGGCAAGTATCGCCCGCATGATCATGCGGGACCAGCTACAGGGCCGGCCTCGCACTGAGGCTTTGGCCTGGTACGATACATCGCTGGAACGCGGTGATGCCTGGGGCGGTGCGAACGGAGCCTTTATCATTCTGGACGGTCAGGTACCGGGTAAAGGTCCCGCTGACGCCGCGCTCAGGGCGGCCAAAGCAGCCCTGCTGCCGAATGAGGAACCTGCCGCGCAGGCTCAATCGCAACTCGACAGCCTCTCGCGCGGGGATCTGGATCGGGCTTTGCAACTGGCGCTGAACGAACTTGGGGAAAATGTTACCGTCGATGGCCAAGTCGGCCCGGCGACTCTGACTGCGCTGGAGAATATCAGCGCAAAGTTCGGAGTTCCGGTTCCTTATGCCGCCGCCAGCGATCCAAAGGCCCGGCTGTTGCTGGCCGCGCGTGTGTACTGGGCGCAGAATCCGGTGCGCTTTGACTTGTTCTAAGCGACTTTAGCCGCTGAAATCAGCCTTGCTGTAGCCCTGAATGTAAAGCAGGGCCGTCAGGTCTCCGTGATTGATCCGCACGTCGCACTCAGCCGCAACCGAGGGCTTCGCGTGCAGTGCAACGCCGGTTCCGGCCCGCCCCAACATGCCCAGATCGTTAGCTCCGTCGCCAACCGCGATCACGTCGCCCTCGGACAAGCCGAGCGTTGCGGTGATCCGCTCCAGCGACTCCACCTTGGCCTGCCGCCCTAGGATCGGGCGCTGCACATCGCCCGTTAGATGCCCATTCTCGGTCAACAGAGTGTTCGCCCGGTTCTCATCAAACCCCAACTGCTCTGCCACGCGGGCCGTAAACGCGGTGAACCCGCCCGAGACCAAGGCCGCATAGCCGCCAGCCGTGCGCATGGTCGCCACCAATTCGCGCCCGCCGGGCATGAGGGAGATCCGTGTGTTCAGAACATGGTCAATGACCGCCTCGTCCAGCCCTTTCAACAGGCCGACCCGTTCGATCAGCGCGCCTTCGAAGTCCAGCTCACCATTCATCGCGCGGGCGGTGATGTCCTTGACGCGCTCACCCACGCCCGCCTCATCCGCCAACTCATCAATGCATTCCTGCTGGATCATGGTGCTGTCCATATCCGCCAGAAGCATTTTCTTGCGCCGCCCCTCGGATGGCTGAACGACCAGATCAACGCTCATCTCTTGCAGATCGGCCCAGACATCCCAGCGATTGTCTGGCATCTCGGGCAGCCTGAACTCGGCCGCCTCACCGGTGTTGAGCCACGTGACCTCACCTCCGCCCCACGCATTTCGCAGCGCGTCCACCATCGGGACCTCAAGCGAGGGTGTGGTGGGATTTGTCAGCAAGGTGGCAACGTACATGGCAGGTCTCCGGCAATCTGCATAGCGCATATCGCAGGTGCAGCATTTTCGCCAGAGTTGGTTGGAAATATCTGGCAAACGGGGCTTTACGGTCCCGGTTTTCCCAGCCAGATTCAGCCCGCGACGCACAGAAAGGAACACCGAATGGCCAACCCGCTTTATGATCGTCTGTTTGGCATTCACGCTGGGAAATCCACGCCGTTCCTGCATCTGCCCGACGGTCAAGTTCTGACCCACGCCGCCTTTCTCGACATGGCCGCGCGGCTGGCCAACGCGCTGACCGGGCTGGAGCTTGAGCCCGGAGACCGCGTCGCCGTTCAGGTCGAAAAATCGCCTGAGGCGCTTGCCCTCTACGCCGCATGCGCGCAGACCGGGCTGATTTTCTTGCCGCTCAACACCGCCTATACGACCACCGAGCTGCAGTATTTCATCGAAAACAGCGGCGCGAAGCTAGTGGTCTGCGATATCGCGAACGAGGCTGGCCTGACCCCGATTGCCCAAGCGCAGAACGCCCATCTTGCAACTCTGAACGCCGATGGCAATGGCAGCCTGATGCGCCGGGCGCTGGGGATGCTACCTGCGTTTGAACCTGTCAGCCGATCCGAGGATGATCTGGCCGCGTTCCTTTATACTTCGGGCACCACGGGGCGGTCGAAAGGCGCGATGCTAACGCAGGCCAACCTGCTGTCCAATGCCGAAACTCTGGTGCAGGAGTGGCGCTTTACAAAAGACGATGTTCTTCTGCATGTGCTGCCGATCTTTCACACGCATGGGCTGTTCGTGGCGACCAATGTGATGCTGGCTTCGGGCGGGTCGATGATCTTTCTGCCCAAGTTCGATCAGGACGACATCCTGCGTCTGATGCCGGAGGCCACCTCGATGATGGGTGTGCCAACCTTCTACACTCGCCTGCTGGGCGATGACCGGTTTACCGGCGATCTGGCGCACCATATGCGGCTGTTCATTTCGGGCTCGGCCCCGATGCTGGCGGAAACTCATGAGCAGTTCGAGGCCCGCACCGGGCATCGTATCCTCGAACGCTACGGCATGACCGAGACCAACATGAACACCTCAAACCCCTATGACGGCGAACGCCGCGCCGGGACCGTCGGGTTCCCTCTGCCGGACGTCGAGCTGAAAGTCACGGACCCCGAAACCGGCGCGCTGCTGCCACACGGCGAGATCGGCATGATTGAGGTGCGCGGTCCGAACGTCTTCAAGGGCTATTGGCAGATGCCCGAGAAAACCGAGGCCGAGCTGCGCGAGGACGGGTTCTTTATCACTGGCGATCTGGGTCGGGTGGACGAGGATGGCTATCTCCATATCGTCGGCCGTGGCAAAGACCTGATCATCTCGGGCGGCTACAACATCTACCCTAAGGAAATCGAGCTGTTGTTGGATGACCAACCCGGCGTTCTGGAAAGCGCGGTCATCGGCGTGCCGCACCCGGATTTTGGCGAAACCGTGCTAGGCATTCTGGTGCCTCAGCCCGAACAAGCCCTTGATCTGGATGCCATTCTAGCGCGCGTTCAGGATCAACTGGCCCGGTTCAAACATCCGCGCAAACTGATCGTGCTGGATGAGCTACCCCGCAACACCATGGGCAAGGTGCAAAAGAACGCCCTGCGCGCGACCTATAAAGACAGCTTTATACAAGGCTGACCCGGCCCTTTTCAGTCAACTCCCAACAGGTGCGGCCTTCGAAGACAACGACACTGGCCGGGCGTCCATACCCCGCGCCGGTATCCAGGTTCACGCGATTGCCGCAATACGTCACCCGGTCGACCGGAGTATGGCCATGGACGATCAGCTTGGGATGCGGCGCGGTATGTTTCAAAAACTCCTGCCGGATCCAGACCAGATCGTTTTCATCCTGCTGATCCAACGCGATACCGGGGCGGATGCCCGCATGAACGAAAGCCAGATCGGGTGTCTGGTGCATCAAGACCAGCCCCCGCAGGAACGCACGATGATCCTCGGGCACGGCCTGCAACGCCATGGCGTGCAGATCCTCAAGCCGGGTTTGTCCCTCGAACACGATACCATAGCTGGCAAGTGTTTCGACCCCGCCCAGACGCTCATGCAGCCAGTGGTAACCGACCAGAAGATGCGGATCATGGCGGGGGAAATCCTCTAGAAACCATGCAAACATACGGTCGTGATTACCCAGCAAAGTGATCCAGTCCCGCCCTTCGGCGCGTCCCGCGATCAAGCGGTCGAGAACACCCCGGCTGTCCGGCCCCCGGTCGGTATAGTCGCCCAGAAACACCACCTGAGCCTCAGGCCCGCCATCGCGGTCGATCAGAGAAAGGAGTCGGTCGAACTCGGCGCTCTGCCCGTGCAGGTCGCCAATGGCGTAGATCGGTTTGGTCATGAAAAGGTCTCTGCTGCTGTCACGGCAGTTTAGCGGCGAAAGTGCTGATAGCGCAATCAGGAACACCCGCGCCGGTCCTTGGCGCGGGTGTCAAATTGTTTGAAATGAAAAAGGGTGCCAATCAGGCGACGTCGAACTCCAGCGGTTTAATCTGCGTGAACAAGCCCGTTTCCGCCAGCTTTGCGCGCGCCTCGGCCGGGACAGGTTCGTCCACGTAAAGCAGCGCAATGGCCTCACCCCCCGCCTCAGACCGACCGAGTGTAAAGTTCGCGATATTGACGTCGTTCTCGCCCATGGTCTGACCCAGCGCACCGATGATGCCCGGCACATCCTCGTTGGTGGTGTAGAGCATATGCGCCCCGATCTCGGCGTCGATATTGATGCCTTTGATCTGGATGAAGCGCGGCTTGCCATCACTGAACACTGTCCCACCGATCGAGCGTTCGCGCTTGGTGGTCACGACGGTGACCTTGATGTAGCCCTCAAACGCACCGGACTTGTCCTGATTGGTGGTCGAGATCTTGATGCCACGCTCTTTGGCGACAACCGGCGCCGAGACCATGTTCACCTCGGGATTGAACTTCTTCATGATCCCCGCAACAACGGCGCAGTTCAGCGCAGCCAGGTTCATTTCGGCGGCCACACCATCGTAGAGGATGTTGATCGCCTGCACCGGCTCATCGGTCATCTGGCCGATGAAGCTGCCAAGATGGCCCGCCAGTTTGATCCACGGGCCCATGACCTTGGCCTCTTCAGCCGTCACGCTGGGCATGTTAAGCGCGTTTTCCACCGCACCGGTCAGCAGATAGTTCGAGATCTGCTCCGCCACCTGCAGCGCCACGTTCTCCTGCGCCTCGGTCGTTGCCGCGCCAAGGTGAGGCGTGCAGACCACGTTGGGCAGGTTGAACAGAGCGTTTTCTTTCGCCGGCTCTTCGCTGAACACGTCAAACGCCGCGCCGGCAACATGGCCCGATTGCAGTGCCTCGGCCAGCGCGTCTTCGTCGACCAGACCACCGCGGGCACAGTTGATGATCCGCACGCCCTTCTTGGTCTTCGCAAGGTTTTCTCGGCTCAGGATATTGCGGGTCTGATCGGTCAGCGGAACATGCAGAGTGATAAAGTCAGCGCGGGCCAGCAGCTCGTCCAGCTCGACCTTTTCAACACCCATCTGCGCGGCTTTCTCTTCACCCAGATAGGGGTCATAGGCCACAACCTTCATCTTCAGGCCAAGCGCGCGTTCACAAACGATGCCGCCGATATTGCCCGCCCCGATCACGCCGAGGGTCTTGTTGGTCAGCTCGATGCCCATGAACTTGGACTTTTCCCACTTACCCGCATGGGTCGAGGTGCTGGCCTCGGGTATCTGCCGCGCCACTGCGAACATCATCGCAATCGCGTGCTCAGCGGTGGTGATCATGTTGCCAAAGGGCGTGTTCATCACGATCACACCCTTCTTCGACGCTGCATCCTTGTCGATATTGTCGGTCCCGATCCCGGCACGACCGATCACTTTCAGTTTGTCGGCTTTCTCCAGAATGGTCGGTGTAACTTTTGTGGCCGAACGGATGGCAAGGCCGTCATACTGACCGATCACCTCGGCCAGTTTGTCTTTGTCCTTACCCAGATCGGGCATGAAATCCACGTCGATGCCGCGATCGCGGAAAATCTGCACGGCGGTTTCGCTGAGCTTGTCAGATACGAGTACTTTGGGGGCCATATTCTCTGGTCCTTGAATTGTATGGAAGGTCCGGGCCTTGGACGGCCCGGTGAAAAGTCAGGCAGCCTCCGACTGCGCCGCGATCTCGGCCTCAAAGGCCCATGCCAGCCATGGCAGCATCGCCTCGATGTCCGAGGTCTCGACCGTACCACCGCACCAGATGCGCAGGCCCGCAGGCGCGTCGCGATAGGCACCGATGTCCAAAGCGATATTCTCGGCCTCAAGCCGTTTGGCCACGGCTTTCGCGAATGCAGCACCGTCCTGAATGCGCCCATCTGTGAATTTCAGGCAGACCGAGGTGTTCGATTGCGTCGCCGCATCCTCGGCCAGATTGGCGATCCAGTCGTTCTGGTCGCAGAAGGCATGCACCGCAATGGCATTGGCATCGGCACGAGCGATCAGCCCCTGCAACCCACCAACTGAGCGCGCCCAATCCAGCGCAAACAGGTAGTCCTCGACGGCCAGCATCGAGGGCGTGTTGATCGTAGCCCCGGTAAAGATACCGTCGATCAGCTTGCCGCCTTTGGTCAGGCGGAAAATCTTCGGCAGTGGCCATGCGGGGGTATAGCTTTCCAGCCGCTCAACGGCACGGGGCGAAAGGATCAGCATCCCGTGGGCCGCTTCGCCACCCAGCACTTTCTGCCAGCTGAAGGTGGTCACATCCAGCTTGTCCCATGGCAAATCCATTGCAAACGCCGCCGAGGTCGCATCACAAATCGTCAGGCCCTGACGATCATCGGCGATCCAGTCGCCATTAGGAACCCGCACGCCCGAAGTCGTCCCGTTCCACGTAAACACCACGTCATTGGCGAAATCGACCGAAGCAAGATCAACGATCTGCCCGTAATCTGCTGTCTTCACCTCGGCATCTATCTTCAGCTGCTTGACCACGTCAGTCACCCAGCCCGCGCCGAAGCTCTCCCAAGCCAGCATTTCAACCTTGCGCTCACCCAGCAGCGACCAAAGCGCCATCTCAACCGCGCCGGTGTCCGACGCGGGAACAATACCGATCTTGTAGTCCGCTGGGATGCCCAGAATCTCACGCGTGCCTTCGATGGCCGCTTTCAGCTTGTCCTTGCCGACAGCAGCACGGTGTGAACGACCCAGCGCGGCATCGGCCAGTTTGGACAGATCAAATGTGGGGGGTTTGGCGCAGGGGCCCGAGGAAAAACGCGGATTCGCCGGCCGCGTCGCCGGTTGTTCAATGCTCATCTGTATTACCCTTCCAGATACACGCCCCTCGTTGGGGAGGGGTGTCCCACGGACAGAGCTATGAGGCCTTCGCAGACGCAGCAAGCGAAAAAGACGCTTTCACCGCAAAAAACGACACCAAAGATGAGCGCAAATAAGAACAGAGGTTTCCGATAAGCGAAAACCCCACCGATTTCGCGGCGGGGTCTTTTTGTTTATTCTGCGGCTTCTTCGTATGCTTCCATTGGAGGGCATGTGCAGACAAGGTTTCGGTCTCCGTATGCGTTGTCGACGCGGTTGACGGGGGACCAGTATTTGTCGACGCCCATGGAGCCCGGCGGGAAGCAGGCCTGTT
>NZ_JBQFSY010000015.1:0-73555 GCF_056538305.1 Ruegeria sp. BG9 | reverse complement strand
GGATACTGAACAGGCATCTCCCAGCCCGCAAAATCAACCATCTTTCCACCCAACTCAACGTGAAGAGAGTAAAGTGGAGTGCGATTCGGTGAAGTCATCTTTCTAACCTTTCAATCAGCGGGATTGGTCACGAACGACCGTCACGGTGCAGTGCGCATTCCGCACCACCCGGGCCAGGTTCGGGCCAATTTCATAGTTCGGGAAATCGCCCTTGGTGGAGGCCATGACAATCAGATCAAATCCCTCTTTGTAGGCGAGTTTCAGGATTTCACGGTAAACGCTGCCTTCTTCAATGTGGATCGCCACATCGGAGGCATCGCCGTGGTCCAGAATGGCCTGAACCGCGTTGCGGACGTGATCCTTTGCTCCGGCGCCATAGTTCGCGGGCAGGTTCGGAAGTTGGATAATCTCGGGGATGACGGCAACTGCGTGCAGTTCGGCACCGTAGAATTTCACCTGTTCCAAAGCGACCGGCAGAGCCAGTTTCCAGGAACGGTCGTCGGTATGATCAATGGGCAGCAGGATTTTCGTGGCCATCACGTCTCTCCTCGAGATATGGAATTCTGTTTCAAAGGCGGGGGGCCAGATTGGCCCCCCCTTTTTTGGTCGGGCCGAACTTATTCGGCAGGTTTTGCCTCCGGCTCTTCGGACTGGCCGCCCGAGGCGAAGAACTCTTTCGTCAGTTTGAAGACGATCGGACTCAACAGGGCCAGGGCGATCAGGTTCGGGATAGCCATCATGGCGTTCAACGTGTCTGCCAGCAGCCAGATAAAGCCCAGATCTGCAGTTGCGCCGAAGTAGATCATGACGATCCACAGGACGCGGTAGGGCATCAGGGATTTCACACCCAGCAGGAACTCAACGCATTTCTCACCATAGAAGGACCAGCCAAGGATAGTGGTGAAGGCGAAGATCGACAGAGCGATGGCGATCAGATACCCACCGATACCCGGCAGCGACAGTTCGAACGCGTGGCTGGTCAGAGCCGCACCGGATTCACCCGATGTCCACGCACCCGAGGCGATGATTGCCAGACCGGTGATCGAGCAGACGATGATTGTGTCGATGAACGTACCCAGCATCGCGATCAGGCCCTGGTTTACCGGACCTTTGGTCTCGGCAGCGGCGTGCGCAATCGGGGCGGAACCCAGACCCGCTTCGTTCGAGAACACACCACGTGCCACACCAAAGCGGATGGCAGCCCAAACGGCAGCACCCGCGAAACCACCTTCTGCGGCGGACGGAGTGAACGCGTAGGTGAAGACGAGCGACAGCGCCTGTCCGATGTTGCCGATGTTGATCAGCAGAACCAGCAGACCCGCGATGATATAAGCAACAGCCATGAACGGAACCAGTTTGCCGGCAACCGCACCGATGCGAGTGATACCGCCTAGGATAACAGCTGCGGTCAGCACCATCAGAACAACGCCGGTGACCGAGGTATTCAGGCCGAAGTTCGCTTCAAGAACTTGTGCCACACCGTTGGCCTGCACGCCGTTGCCGATGCCGAAGGCGGCGATCGCGCCAAACAGGGCGAATGCTACACCCAGCCACGCCCATTTTGCGCCGAGTCCATTCTTGATGTAGTACATCGGGCCGCCGACATAGTTCCCCAGCTCGTCTTTTTCGCGATATTTCACCGCGCAGACAGCTTCGGCATATTTGGTGGCCATGCCCACCAGGGCGGTCATCCACATCCAGAACAAGGCGCCTGGACCGCCCAGGAAGACAGCAGTGGCCACACCAGCGATGTTACCTGTACCGATGGTTGCTGACAGCGAGGTCATCAGCGCGTTGAACGGGCTGATCTGCCCTTCGCCCTGACCTTCCCGGCCTTTGAACAACAAGCTGAAGCCCGTGCCAATGCGCAGGATCGGCATGAATTTCAGCCCGACCTGCAGGAAGAAGCCAACGCCAAGAATGAGAACCAGCATCAGCGGCCCCCACACGACGCCATTGATGGCTCCTACGATTGAATTTAACGCTTCCATGGTATTCCTCCCTAGTGCGTCTGGTTATGCCCCGGCAGCAATTGCTCGTTGGCGAGCTTGCTTGAGGGCGGCAAAGTCTTCGTCCGCGTGGAACGACGAACGGGTCAGCGGAGTGGCCGACACGTGTAAAAAGCCCTTGGAGCGCGCGATCTGCTCCAGCTGGGCGAACTCTTCCGGTGACCAGAACCGGTCGATCGGGTGATGTTTCGGGGTCGGTTGCAGGTATTGCCCGACTGTCAGGAAATCGACATTTGCAGCGCGCAGGTCATCCATCACTTGGCGCACGTCACTGAGGCTTTCGCCAAGACCGACCATCAGGCCGGATTTGGTGAAGATCTCAGGGTTTGCGCGCTTGGCATCGTCCAACAGGCGCAAAGACGAATAGTATCGCGCACCGGGACGAACCGTTGGATAAAGATGCGGCACAGTTTCCAGATTGTGGTTGAAAACGTCAGGTGCTGCTTCAAATACCAGATCTGCGGCTGTCCCTTTTCCCAAGAAGTCCGGAGTTAGAACTTCGACGGTGGTTTCAGGGTTTTGGTGCCGCACCGCTCGGATGGTCTGCGCGATATGTTCGGCGCCGCCGTCATCCAAGTCATCGCGGTCAACCGATGTGATCACCACATGACGAAGCCCCAGCTTCTTGACGGCCGCCGCGACACGGCCCGGTTCGAACACATCCAATGCATCCGGTCGACCGGTGGCCACGTTGCAGAAGGAACAGCCACGCGTGCAAACCTCGCCCATGATCATCATGGTGGCGTGGCGCTTGGACCAGCACTCGCCGATATTGGGACAGGCGGCCTCTTCGCAAACCGTCGCCAGGTTATGCTCGCGCATCAAGCGGCGGGTTTCATAGTACTCGGCGCTGTCACCCTTTTTCTTGCGAATCCACTTGGGCTTGCGGGGAATGACACTGTCTGCCTTCTTGGCCTTTTCGGGGTGGCGGGGGCGAAGCTGGATGGTCATCTGGCGGCTCCTTCTTACGCGTGGATCGCGCGACCCATGGCGTCGAGGCAGGCTTCTTTGACCGCCTCGCCCATAGCCGGATGTGCATGACAGGTGGAGGCGACTTCGGCGACGGTAGCACCTTTGGTCATCGCCAGAACGAGTTCCGCGATCAGATCACCGCCGTGCGCACCGCAAATATGCGCGCCGAGGATTTTGCCGTTCGGTTCAACCAAAACCTTGACCGCGCCGTCGGTTTCTCCTGTCGACCGAGCGCGCGAGTTGGCCATGAACGCGAATTTGCCGACCGCGTATTCGGCACCGGCTTTTTTCAGCGCCCCTTCAGTCACACCGACCGAGGCGACCTCAGGTTCGGTGTAAACGACGCCCGGTACGGTGTTGTAGTCGACATGGCCGCCCAGCCCCGCCAACATCTCAACGCAGGCAACGCCGTCTTCTTCGGCCTTATGGGCCAGCATCGGTCCGGGGACGCAGTCCCCGATCGCATAGATGCCGGGAACCGATGTGCGGAAGCTGTTGTCAACTTGAACAAAGCCGCGCGGGTCAAGAGCTATCCCCAATTCTTCCAGCCCCAACCCGCGCGTGACGGGTCGGCGTCCGACGGCGATCAGAACCTTGTCGGCTTGGATCACCTCTTCCTTGTCTTTGCCGACCCGGTCCAGAGTAAGCGTCAATCCGGTTTCAGACTTTTCAATGGCCTTCAGCGCGCGTCCCAACTGGAACTTTAGGCCGCGTTTGCTGAGCGCGCGCTGCGCCAGTTTCGCAATCTCGCCGTCAATACCAGGCAGAACGCGGTCCAGATACTCAACCACTGTGACCTTGGCCCCAAGACGCGCCCAAACCTGACCCAACTCAAGCCCGATCACTCCTGCGCCGACGACAACCAGATGATCCGGCACCGTGTCCAGCGCCAAGGCACCAGTTGAGCTGAGAACATCCTTCTCATCGATCTCGATACCGTTCAGAGGTGTCGGCTCAGACCCAGTGGCGATCAAGATATTCTTGGCATCATAGATATCGTCGCCAACCTGCACTTGCCCGTCCGCCGGAATGCGGGCCCAGCCTTCGATCAGCTCAACGCCGTTCTTCTTGAATAGAAAACCGATGCCCTTGGTCAGATCGCCAACGATCTTGTCCTTGCGCCCCATCATTGACGGCACGTCGATGCTGGCCCCCTCGACCGCAATGCCATGGGAGGAGAGATGTGCAAGCTCGGTATATTTGGCCGAGGAGGTCAGCAACGCTTTGGAGGGGATGCACCCAACATTCAAACAGGTTCCGCCCAGCGCCCCACGCCCTTCCACGCAAGCCACTTTCATACCCAGTTGAGCCGCGCGGATAGCGGCAACATAACCGCCGGGGCCGCCCCCGATGACGATGAGATCGTAAATGCTCATTGGGTGTTCTTTCAGTAGATTGGATAGTGGGCGCAGAGGGCGCGGACTTTTGCGCGGGTCTCGGCTTCGATGGTTGCATCGCCTTCAGGAGACTCACGTAGCGCATCGAGAACATCGCCGATCAAATGGCCGATCTGAGTGAACTCTTCAGGCCCAAACCCGCGACTACATCCAGCGGCCGTTCCCAGCCGGATACCGCTCGTGATCGTCGGCTTTTCCGGATCACCCGGGACGCTGTTCTTGTTGCAAGTGAAACCGGCGCGTTCGAGCGCAGCTTCTGCATCTTTGCCGGTAACGCCAAGCGGCCGCAGATCAACCAGCATAAGGTGGTTTTCTGTGCCGCCCGAAACGATATCACAACCACGCGCCATCATGACGTTGGCCAAAGCGGTGGCGCTGTCGACGACGTGCTGCATGTATTCCTTGAACTCTGGCTTCAACGCTTCGCCAAAAGCGACGGCCTTACCTGCGATCACGTGCATCAAGGGGCCGCCCTGAAGCCCGGGGAACACAGCAGAGTTGATCTTTTTCGCCAACGCCTCGTCATTCGTCAGAATGATCCCACCGCGCGGACCGCGCAGAGTCTTGTGGGTCGTCGAGGTGACCACATGCGCGTGACCAATTGGCGAGGGGTGCAGCCCGGTCGCTACCAGACCCGCGATATGCGCCATATCGGCCAGCAGCCAGGCACCGACCTCATCCGCGATCGCGCGGAACCGCGCGAAATCGATCTTTTGCGAATAGGCCGACGCACCAGCGATAATCAGCTTTGGGTTTTGAGCCTTGGCCAGCGCTTCGACTTGGTCATAGTCGATCAGCCCCTCGTCCGTCAGGCCGTACTGAACCGGGTGAAACCATTTGCCCGACTGCGCAGGCTTGGCACCATGCGTCAGGTGACCACCGGCATCAAGCGACATGCCAAGGATCGTGTCACCGGGGCTGAGCAGCGCAAGTTTCACCGCTCCGTTTGCCTGCGCGCCAGAGTGTGGCTGAACATTGGCAAACTCACAGCCGAACAACCTCTTCAGTCGTTCGATGGCTTCGACCTCAACCTCATCCACATATTCGCAACCGCCGTAGTAGCGGCGACCGGGATAGCCCTCCGCGTACTTGTTCGTGAGAACAGAACCCTGCGCGTCGATCACAGCCTGCGAGACGATATTCTCGGACGCGATAAGCTCGATCTGTTCTGCTTGCCGCTTGCCTTCACGTACAATCGAAGCAGCAATAACCGGATCTGCATCTTTGAGCGATTTTGTAAACAAGGTTCCCTCCTCCATACTCGAATCCCAAGTACGAAATTTTGTTTCCTATAGTGGAAATTGGATACTCAAGGCAACATATATCTCGTACTTGTGAAGTTGTGTAAGGATGGGGAAATCGGTAACCTGCGGAAAATCAGGGAGATTTCTATGGTCGATGACAGCTTGAACGACGCCGTCGGGCCGGAAGAACAGGACGAAGGCGCTGCTTTGGGGCGCTCAATCCGGGATGCGCGCCGTGCAAAAGGGTGGACATTGGAGGAAGCCGGACGGGCGGCGGGAATCGGTCGCTCGACACTTTCCAAGATCGAAAACAACCAGACTCGACCCAGCTTCGATATTGTTCGCAGGCTGACCCAAGCGCTGGAAATGAGCACTCCGCAGCTGTTTCTGCAATCGGGCCAAAGCGGTATTTCGGGTCGCCGCGATTACACTCCAAAAGGGCAGGGCGAGATGAAGGACACCCCGACATATCTGCACGAGTTGCTCTGCCCTGAACTGACCAGCAAGCGAATGCTGCCTTACATCGCGACGATCAAAGCCCGCGATGTGTCTGAATTCGAGAACTGGATCAGACATTCGGGTGAAGAGTTTATGTACGTGATCAGCGGTGAGTTGACCTTTATTTCGGAACACTACCGCCCGTTGACCATGAAGGCCGGGGATTCCCTGTACTACGACAGCGGCATGGGTCACGGCTGCATCTCGACGAGCAAGGAAGACGCAAAAGTCTTGTGGGTTTCGCTAGAGTGATCTGAGCACGCAGTCGGTTGGACTCGTATCTCCCTCCTTATATCAGAAACAACGCGCGCACCTACGCGACGGAATGCGCCAAAGAATTTGCAAAGCAATTTTTCGAAGGCTTGACGGCACGCTGCAAATTGATGGTTGAGCCAGATATGGGGACCTACTCACACGGCATTAGGGTGCAATCCGTTTGGTTCATCGCTGGCCACACGCCCTTCGTTGACTCTTTGACGTGGCTGGTAAAGCCACTTCGATTGCGGCATCTCACAGATCCACAAACGTTATCGAATTGAAAGGTAAACCAGGGGGTGTCCGTAGGGTGGATTGGTAGCACTATCTAAATCGTCGATGTCCATTTGATCCTGCCATTCGCAACGAAGTCACACCTTAAAGAGATCTTATTCCGCTTTCTGAATTTGTCTGATGGTGTCACCGTCTTGGCGTTGCAATGGTTTAGCGTTCCTTTCGTGGTGTGATTTCTAGCGGCAGGCTCCCAAATCGAACCGCGCCGCCATAGCCCCACTGCGTTCAATCCTCTAACGAGCACGAACACCGCCCATTCCTGGGTCTCAAGTAAGTCGTTTTTCTTCCATGGAGACTTTGATGCGGGAGAGTGTCAAACCTCTATGGCCATCAGATCGCGTGCCCCGATGAGTCGCGGCTAGACCTCGGTTTTTGAATAGTTACCAATAGAGGTGTCAAAGAATTTTTCAGCCCCGATTCGCACACGGAGCAGCGAATTCCACCTTATTGGCGCAATGGACAATTAGAGAGAGAAACGAAATGAACACTCTTTTTTCAGATCGTATCTCAGCGTTGCGCCATGCAATCGCGTTTCAAGACCAACTTCACGTCGTTGATGTAGGCGCAAACCCGATGAAACACGAAACGCCTTACAAGCTTCTGCACATGAATGGCGATCTTGCCGTAATCGGCTTTGACCCGCAGGCAGAAACGCTTGCGAGCCTACAACACGACGACAGAACACGGGATCAGTTTTTGCCCCATGCGATAGGCGACGGTGAATCACATCAACTAAACATTTACCATGGGTCTGGGCTGACCTCTCTTTTGAAAATCAGGCGCAAAACCCTTTTTTACCTTATGGGTCTCAAGCGCGCTGCTAGACTGGTTGATACCGCGACTTTCGACACCAAGCGGCTGGATGATCTTGACGATATTCAGCGTATGGACTTGTTGAAAATTGATGTCCAGGGTGCCGAAACGATGGTTTTTGAAAACGGTCATTCGAAACTAGAGAGCACCTTAGCTGTACATACCGAGGTCAATTTTTTTCCCCTATACGAGAATCAACCAAGCTTTGGTGAAGTGGATGTGTCCCTTCGACAAGCGGGCTTTGTGCCTCATTCATACTACCACACCGTCACACGGCAGGTGCGCTCTTCCTTCACAAAACATGTGCAAAATCTGCCTCGAACCCACTTGCTGGACGGAGACATGATTTATTTTCGCGATCTGTCTGACGCTGCAACGCTGAGTGATGAAGATCTTCGAAAGCTCGCATTGATTTCAGATGGGATATACGGGTTCTATGACTACACTTTGCGTTGTGTTGACGAACTCAAAAGGAGGGGAATGGTAGAGAATAGAGCGGTAGAAAACTACCTTAGGCTCCTGAACGACACTCTGTTATCTAACTAGTAAGAAATGGCGGTGCGAAAGAAAGTTCCGGCCGCACCTTTCGGCCAGTACCCTTTAGTCTACACCAAAGAAAAGCGCGCTGTGCGCGCGCAATCGAAAGGGAAGCGAGTATCGCAAGCCGTCACAAACAGTCAAACATCACCAGCCTGATGCCCTGAAACTACGCCTCTGACGTGTGATCGACACAAAGCTCGCTCCAAGTCTACGTTTCATGGTCCAAGCCTTGTTCGGACGGACAACTAGCACCTAGTGGCCTCACTGCGCAGGGCTGTGAAACATTCACTTGGGCTCACGACTCATAACAAGCGAACAACGATTACCGCAAGCGCGACTGCGGACAGGAAGCCCTACGGGCATCTACTGCAAATGCTCAAGACAGTTCACTAAATTCGTTCAATTGCGGTTTTGACTTGGCCGCAAAACTGATCAATATCGCGCTCTAACATATCGCTTTTTCGGGTCTCATCTCTGACCGCGGCCAGTTCATCTGCAACCACACGAACATCTTCAAACGGAGCTGCCTCCGCGATGCGCAACAGAGCTCGAATAAGGGCGGCCGTTACGAGCCCATTGCCCCTGGCTGCGCGTCGCAGAGCTGGCATCGAATCGTGAAACAGTGCCTCAGCCGTGATGGACGGGTAAATAACCCGCACGTTTCCGTCATCATCCCGATACACACCTGTACAGAGCTTTGACGACCACGCTCGAGCCAGAGACGCCGATAGACGGTCGATGCAGACTATTGCGGTGAACGTGTCGTTGACACCTGGCGACAGAGCCCGAAGTGCGATTTCAACGAGAAGATGGACAGAAAAGCGGATATCTCCATTAGGATCTCGCGCGGGGATCAACGGAGCTGCCGCTTGCACCAGATGATTGAGGCTTTCGTCACTTTCACCATAAACATGGGCCAAAGTGTCAGATGGAACCATAAAGTCTCCTGGCTGCACATCAAAAACGACGACGGCTCCTGCTTCCTTGACCACAGTCACCAGACCTTCGATATTGATCGAGTTCACATATCCAGTGCCCGAAGCCGAGACTTGGCGCTTGTCTCCCTCCTCAGGGACTGCCTTTGAAGATGGAATATCTGCACTGTTTTCGATTGCGGCGCTTACTTGGCGATCCAAGGCCTCAGAAATCCGCGCCGCCTCCTGATCAATGGTTACGCGCGTCGATACTGTATGAACGAAAAGAAGCAGTAGTAGAACTGAGGTGATCGAATAGATCATACCAATCGCAACGGCCAAATTAACGAATGTGTCATCGCGTATCAGCCACAGGATCATCAAGCTGTATAAGAACGTTGCTCCAAGTGAGCCAACTGCAATCTGATTTACCCTGTCTTCGCCAAAACGCTGCAAGAGCCTGGGTCCAATAGATCCTGCCGCCAAAGTGTAAACCAGCAGAACAATGGAATAGACCATGACCAACGCGGACATGGATGCTGCCGAGATTGCGCTGAGAACATCGCTCGCAGTGTGATTGGAAACACTGAGCCAATCAGAAGTGGACCAACCCCAACCTATGAGCGCTTGCTCCGTCCTGAAGACAATCCCAGCCACCAAAAGCCCTGAGAGGCTTATGGCAGCAGGGATGGTTAGGAACCCGCGAAAGTACCTCACTAATTCTCTAGGTGTTTGCATTCCGGTCCCCATTCAAGACACGAGCATTGTTCACAAACTCAGCTTTATGCGAACCGGTCCGCCGCTTCTTTCAAAGCACTCTGCATATCGCCCCATGCAGCCTCGTAGCCCTCTTTGACGTCTTCCCAGGCTTCGTCGCTAGTCGACTTCAAATCATTCAGTTGAGCCTCTGCGTCAGACCTTGCCTTGTAGAGCTTACTGAGCTGCTCCTCGAGCTCGAGTTTGGCGTCCGCTTCGGACACCTTCAGCTTGGCTTCGAGAACATCAAGTTGAGCATTCCAGCTATCCAGTTGCAGCTGCGCCTTTCTCTCGTACCCAACACGTGTCATCAAATTTTCCTTTCTTCTCAAACTTTGGTTCAGATCAATGAGAGCCGACAATCAGGCCGCAACAATTGCCTTGAGCATCCAGACCGCTTCCTCATGCTTCGCCATTCTGGCGTTCATCAGATCCTCTGTAGCCCCATCGCCATAACGAGCGGCGGTTGCGGCAGTCTCACGCAGGTTTCGGGCAATCGCTTCGTGGTCAGTGACCAGTTGCTTGATCATAGCCTCTGCGTCTTTGACTGTTTCTTCTTCGGTCAACTTGGCTTGGCTAACCATTTCCGTGAACGAAATCGGGGCCACCTGACCCAGAGCGCGCGCACGCTCGGCCAAATCATCCGCAGCTTCAAACAGGTCGCGATACTGACGCTCTGTCAGTTCATGGATCGGCAGGAAAAGTGGGCCCACGACGTTCCAGTGTGTGCCTTGCGTTTTCACCATCAGAACCATGGTATCGGCCAGCACTTCTGTCACCGCGTTGGCGATCCAGGCGTTCTTGTCGATACCTGTGTCGATGGTTTCTTCCTGAACTTCAGACTTCAAAACTTGCTGTATCATTTTCACTCCGTTTCGTTGCTTGTGGAGTTGAACCTAAGAGCGAAAAGCTATTTTTCAAATAAAATCATATACTTATAATATGTATCCGACACATCATGCGGCGCTTCATGATCCTGGGTAACCAGCCCAACTTGCCAACATTGCTGTAGACACGCAGGCCCAATGCCATACATGCTTGGAGTAACTGACGTAAGCTACTGAGGTCATGCCAGTGTCTGATCAAAATCGACCACCAAAGCGCACAGAAAAACTGCAACTGATGCTCGACCTCGAGGAGCTTAAAGCCATCGATGATTGGCGGTTCGAGAACAGATTGCCATCCAGAGCGGCCGCCATTCGAGAACTCATCCGTCGTGGTCTGATTTCCAACGAGTTCGAAGAGCCACCTACTGACGCGCCTTCCGGGGAGTTTCGTGTTGTGGACGAGTGACAGGAAAACCCGCAGGGCAATCCAGTGACGCCAGTGGTGGACCAACATGGCATGAGCGATCACACGATCCTCTACGTCAGCATCAATTCATCGGTGAAAGGGTATGAGGCGCTCCAACATCTGAGCGTTGGCCGCGTTCACAACAGCATCTTTTTTCAGATGGATGATGACGCCCCGCCATACCGAATTGCGCGTGCGACCTGTTTTGTCAAAGGCCGGCTCGGGTAGATCGGCTGACAGAACATTGGGCGCTGTTTCAGATCCAATCCAAGCCTCGAAGGTATCAAAAAGTGCCGCGTTCACCGGGTGCGCCGGACGAATTGTCATCAGCCTCAAGCTGATCGGCAACATCGTCCATGGTGGCGGGGTTTTTGTTAGAGATCACCGGCTCGCGCAAGTCAATTGCATCGAAATAAGGGAACTTGACATGTGGAGCTACGCAAGAGCCGAACAGGAAGAGGGGGCAGCTAGCACCCCCGCAAATATTGTCAGGCCTTGATCAGATGCCCGCCATCAATATCCAGCACAGAACCTGTCAGGAAATCGTTGGTCATTGCCATGATGACAGCTTGAGCGATTTCGCTGGCCCTGCCGACGCGGCCAACAGGGAGCGATCCACCAACCTGTGCGTACATGCCTTCACGTGTCTCTTCTGGCATGCCTGCATAGGCTTCGGTCGCAACCATCCCGGGGCTGATGCAGTTGACACGGGCCGTACCCGCCAGTTCTTGCGCGAGCCCCATGGTCAAAGCCTCAACAGCCGCGTTCACCGCACCCAGACCGGTGGCGCCGGCCGATGGGCGGCGGCTCAGGACGCCGGAAAACAGCGTGATCGATGCGCCGTCGGACAGATACGGCAGAACCTCGCGAGCGGTTACGTAGGGGCCAATGAATTTGGCCTCAATCATGCCCCGCAGGTCGTCAGTCGGCAGTTCATCAAACGCGCCGTGCGCAGCCATGGATGCCGAGATGACGAGATGATCGACCATGCCAAGGCTGGCAGCCCAGGCTTTGACAGCTGCTTCGTCAGTGGTGTCAACAGAAGCGACCGAAATGTCGCCTTCAATTTCAGACGCAACGGCCGTCAGTTTCTCTTGGTTGCGGCTTGAGATTGTAACCTTGGCGCCCAAACTGGCTGCAAATTCAGTTGTTGCCTTGCCCATACCGCTACCGCCGCCAACGATGACGACATGTTTGCCTTTTAGCGCGGTTTCAAAAACGTTTGTCACAGTTCAACTCCTCTTTCTTTCAGTGGCATTCGCACCGGATCGCCGCTCTGGGTTGGTTTGGCTGGTTGAGGATCACTCTTCCAGGCCCAACTCCGGTGTTAGATACTCCGGCAACCATTGTGCCCCTTGGAGCTTTCGACCCGCCGCAATCTGAGCGTTTGTTGCTTCTGATCGGATATTTAATGCGCAGTATGAAGTTGTTGAAATGGATAAATAGAATGCAATAAATTCACCCTATGAATATCAATTCTCTCGACCTCAACCTCCTCAAAGCCTTCGACGCGATGTACCGAGAACGTCATGTCGGCCGCGCTGGGGCGTCTATAGGTCTTGCTCAGCCCTCCATGAGCAACGCGCTGAACCGGCTTCGCGCCAGGTTCGAAGATCCACTCTTTCAAAGGGGGCCGGGCGGAATGGTGCCAACCAGCCGTGCGGAAGAATTGGCGCCAAAAGTGCAAGGCGCGCTGACAATCGTTTCCGAAATGCTGGAGCAAACCGAGTTTGATCCCAAACACGCCCAAGGCCAAATCACCGTTGCAGCTTCGGACTTGGCAATTCTTCGTTTGGCGCCTGCGATGGTCACTTACTTTGCAGAACACGCACCAAATCTTAGCCTGATCTTCGTACCGATGAACAAAACGGATCTGATTGATCAATTGGATGCCGAAACAGTGACGTTGGCCATTGGTACATTTGGACATCTTCCTGCGCGGTTTCATCGACGGACGATTATGCCGGATAGTTTTGTATGTATCGCCCGTCGCGATCACCCTTTGACCCGAGATGGTTTGACACTTGAGTCGTTCCTAGAGGCTCGTCATGCATTGATGACACTGAACAATGACAAAATCGGTTTTGTAGATAAGGCACTAAAGAAGCTTGGAAAAGCTCGGCAAGTGGTTTTGACCTGCACCCAATTTGCTCTACTACCCGATATCGTCGCTCAATCCGACTTGATTGCAACTGTGCCAACGTCGTTGACTCCGGTTGCGCGGCGCGCTGGGTGTGACGTCTTTCCAACGCCATTGGATTTGCCGAAATGGGAAAGCGAAATGGTTTGGACCCAGAAAACAGCACATGAACCCTTGGGGCGCTTCGTTGTAGACTCATTCACTGAAATGAGCCGTTCGACGGAAATCGATCTGGGAAACACGTTTCCTGGGGTCAGGATTCATAACCAATAGATGACTGTAGTCTGCCACGCTAGCGCTGGAGAAAAAGAGGGGCGCTACGCCATCTGTTTGTCGCTCAGTCAGAAAAACCGCTAATGCCACCTCTCCGAATTCCAAGCCGTGAATCGTGCAGCGCAACGAAAATTAATTCATCCTGACCTTACGGGTCGGACTGAACCTAGCATCATCCAAAGCTTTAAAGCTATCTAGGTCCGGTCAGCCCTTTCAGAACGAAATCCGCTGTGCTTGGGCTGCTTGCGAAGGGTAGATCATAAACGATCGCTAGACGACTCAGAGCTTTGACATCCACGTCGTGCGGCATCGGCGACATTGGGTCGATAAAAAAGAACAGACCGTCCAGCCGGCCCTCGCAGATCATCGCCCCAAGCTGCTGGTCGCCGCCTAGTGGCCCGCTGTGCAGCGCGGTGACATTAAGCTCAGGCAACGCGGCCCTGAGGCGGCCACCGGTGGTTCCGGTGGCGAACAACTCCGCCTGACTTAGGACGTCAGCATGGGACTGGGCCCATTCGACCATGAGGTCTTTCTTGGCGTCATGGGCAACCAGGGCCAGTTTCAGCGGTCTACCTGATGAATTGCTCGACATAGTCCGCTCCTAAACCAACTTCCTCATAGTGCTTACGGCACATGTCGATTTTAGTGAAGACGTCCTCGTAACCCATGGTTTTGCCCCATGGGTCAACATACAGCATCACGCCGTTGACCTGGAAATAGGTGATCATTTCGTCGACATCATCGGGTACGATCAGAGTGTGGGTTTCGCCCGGCGGTTCGAATACATAGCCGCCTTCCTCCGCGACCCAGTCATGTTCCAGATAGTGCCATCGACCTTTCAGAACAAAACCATGAACGGGCTGCGGATGCCGATGCCTCGACAGAACCCCGGATTTCCGCACCCGCAACAGGTTCATCCAGTACCCTTGGGACCGGTTCAAGCATAGCGGTCGGAACGAGACGTTTTCGGTTTGCGGCACCCAGACCCTCTCGTCTTTGGCGACGGCTTCAGGGATGACGATCTCATCCTGCGCATCCTTGGGGAAGGGCAGTTGATAAGGCATCCTGGGATCGTCGTCGTTTCCTTGTACTGGCATCGGTTGCCCTCCTCACATTGCAGAATAGCCGCCATCCACAGGATAGACAGCGCCGGTCACAAAAGCAGCCTCATCCGACAACAGCCAAGCAGCCAGTGCGCCAACCTCGGATGGTTTGCCCCAACGGTCCAGCGGCGTCCGACCCAGAATGGGCTGGTTGCGAGCCGGATCGGCGCGCAGAGCTTCTGTCATTTCGGTTTCGATCCATCCGGGTGCAACTGCGTTGACGCGCACACCATCTTCAGCCCATTTCCCGGCCAAAGCCTTAGTCAACTGCGCCACGCCGCCTTTGCTGGCAGAATAAGCAGGAACAAGTGGCCCACCAAAGTAACTGAGCATCGACGCGGTGTTCACGATGGCGCCACCTGACTCTGCCAACAAGGGTTGCGCGGCCAGACAACAGCGCATGGTACCGGTCAGGTTGATATCGATCACTGTCTCAAAAACGTCGATCTCATACTCCGCGCCACGTGCCAGAATACCTGCGCAATTGACCAGCCCGTCAAGCTTCTTAATCCCACCGAAGAACGCGGTTACGGCCTGAGTATCCCGCACATCCAACTGCGCACAGACGTCGTCAGGGTGCTGCGCGGCATATTCCGCAACCTCTTCAGCTCCGACACCTGTCGCAGTGATGCGCCATCCCTTTCGGCGAAGTTCCCCTGCGATACCAGCGCCTATTCCGCGGGTGCCGCCAATTACAACGGCGTATTTCATGAATCAGTCTCCTTCCGCAAGAAACGCCTCGACCGCGTCGCTGCGAGGCATCGGGGCAACCGCACCGTACCCTTGGGTCGAAAGCGCAGCAGCGGCGTTGGCATAGCGTGCGGCCTGAAATGGGTCGTCGCCCGCAACAATACGAGACAGGAAGGCACCGTCAAATGTGTCGCCTGCGGCCGTAGCATCCACCGCTTCGACCCGACGCCCTTTGACACGCTCGCGCTTGTCTAGTGTCGCAACCAAAGTCCCTTCGGCACCAAGCGTCAGGGCGACAATTCTTGCGCCGAGGTTCAGGTAAAAATCTGCGATGGCATCCGGGTCGGACAAGCCCGTCAGTTGCTCGGCATCATCCAGACCAGGAAGGGTAATATCGCATTGTGACATTACAGCGTGCGTCACAGCGCGGGCGCGTTCGATCGGCCATAGCTTCAGACGCAGATTGGTGTCGTAGGACACGAGGCCTCCGCCGTCCTTTACAATCTGAATGGCCCGAAACACGGTATCGGCGGCAACATCCGAAATCGCCTGACTGATCCCCGAAACGTGCAATATCTTCGCCGATTTCAACGCCGCCATTGGCAGATCATCTGGCTCCATCCGGCTACTGGCCGAGCCTTCGCGGAAGTAACTGAACTCATGCCCGTTCGCGCCATGCGTCACAAAATAGACCCCGGTATGAGCATCCGCGACCTGACGCACGGTCGAGGTGTCGATCCCCTCGGCCTTCCACAGGTCCATGAAAGAATTACCGAACGTATCAGCGCCGACATGCGTCACGTAGCCAACGGACGCACCCTGCCGCGCGGCGGCAATTGCGCAGTTTGAGGTGTCACCGCCATGTCCTGGCAGGTAGTTCCCGTCAGGCTGCTGGTTGAACTCCAGCATCGGTTCGCCAAGGCACAAAATATCGGGGGTCATGGTCATCTCATCTTTGCCAAAAAGGGTCAGCCCCGGTGGGCTGACCAAGGAGTTTGGGAGGGTTATTCGGCCGTATAGCTTTGGCCGACACCCGGAATCTTCCAGATACGGAAGTTCGGGATTTCGGGGTCTTCAAAGTTCATGTCACCATCGACCCAGATATGCAGGTGGTTCGAGACCACATACATCTCGCCGTCCGGACCCCAGGCCAGCGTATCCGGCCAGTTCATTTCCGGGTGGTGGACAAAACGGCTGACCTGACGGGTGGATTCATCGAACTTCATGATCCCGTCCAGCGACAGCGCGGTCATGTAGATGTTGCCCGCATTGTCGGCCGTCATACCGTCGGTGTTGGAAGGCAGCACTGCTGCGACGTCAACCGCGTTTTCAATCACCGTCTCGTTGGTCTCGAAGTCCCGCAGGATTTCGGTCGGCAGGCTATACAGGTGATTGCCCGTCAGGTTGGTCCAGTAGAGCGTCTTCTTGTCGCCTGACAACGCGATACCATCGGCACCAGTGCGCATGCCGCCATTCTTCAGTACAGGACGGTCGTCGATGTTGAAGAAGAAATTCGGCTCATCATTGGTGAACCGGTGCTGGTCCAGAATGCGGCGCACCGAGTTGGTGTTGCCGTCATAGACAATCAAACCGCCATGCAGCGGGTCACAGAAGATGCCGCTGTCGGCGATATAGGCAAAGCCGGTGTCGTTATCGACGGCCAGATCGTTCAGGAAAGAACACTCACGGTCCGCTTCTTCCGCCGTGAAGACATAGCGCTGAATTTCCCTGTTCTCTTTCAGATCCCAAAGCACCAGCTTGGCGTCGCCGTCTTCGAACGGAGGGCCTGCAACATGGCCCTGATCGAGAATCCACATCACGTCATTGCGGTCGATTTCAAAACCCAGCACGGCTTTCAGGCCATCGGGGTTCGACATGCTGTTCATGTCTTCAGACGGAAACGCCTCGAGTTCCCAAGTGTCGCCGTTCTTGACCAGCTTGGAGACGGTTGAGGGGATCTCTGCCCCACCCCAACGCGCGGTGGACACATAGATGTTGCCCTGGCTGTCGACCTTGGCGCCTTGAACCAACGCTTTGCCGTAAATCTCGCTCCCTTCCCAAGCGGATTTTGTCGCCGCGTCCTTGACGGCATAGGGCAGAGTGTTCCATTCCGCGACCACCTCGGGCCCGTTCGCGAGGGCCGGGGTAGCCAGAACGGCGGTAAGGGCCACCGTGTTGAGCATTCGTTTCAGCATGTATTCCTCCCTTGCTGAGATCTGGTGTCCCGCAGGTTGTTGCGAGCAACCTGCGGGACGGATTGTTGTTTTAGATACGGCCGTATTTCGCCAGACCTTCGCGCAGCGAGCCGCTTTCAATGATCAGACGCGCCTGTTCGGCTTCGCGCTCATCAATCTCGCGTGCCATGTCCAAGATGGGTTCTGCATGTTCACGGGGGACCACAACCGCACCGTCGATATCTGCAACGATGATGTCGCCGGGGTGTACAATCACACCGCCCATGTCGACTTCTACATTCGAAGCCAGAGTACGAACGCGGCCCAGAGTGGTACCCGGGTTAACGCAGCGGGAATAGACCGGGAAGTCATAGTCGCGCTTGATCTCGACCAGATCACGCACACCACCGTCCAGAACGGCACCTTCGTGTTTGTTGGCAACGGCTCCGGCGGTCATCAGACCACCCCACAGCGCCACATCGGTAGTGCCATTGGTCGAGATCACGATGACCGAACCGGCCTCGGATTCATCGATGGCGTCAAGCGCGTGCTGCGGTGGCAGGAATTCATCGGTAGGTCCTTCCAAGATTGTCACGGCAGGACCGACGATCTTCCTTTCATTGATGCGCGGCTTGATCGAGGCGGGCAGAAACCCGGTCTTGCCGGACACCTTGTCCACGGCATCCGCGACGGATGCGGTGGCCACGTCGCGAAACCCGGCAACGAGTTCTTGGGTGTTCATGAGAGTATCCTCTTACGTTGGGAAGATTGAAAAGATGCGACCGTGAGAGCCGTGTTGATTTGTGCGCGAGCCAAGTCGATGTGACCGGCCTCGAGCGCCTGGGCGGGCAGCAGATTTCCACCCATGCCAACGCAAAGCGCACCGGCGTTCAGATAGGATTGCGCAGTGTCAGGAGACACGCCGCCAGTCGGCATAAGGGCGAGAATGGGAAATGATTTGACGGCCTTCAGGAAGCCGGGCCCTCCGGCAGCATCGGCCGGAAGAATCTTGATCACCGCAGCACCGTTTTCCGCATGATGGTGAACCTCGCCCGGGGTCATTGCACCGGGCAGATAGGGCACTTTCGCAGCACCGGCTTCGCGCGCAGCAGCATCGCTCCAGCACGGAGAGACAACAAATTCGGCGCCGGCTGCAAGCATCTTTTCAGCCTGATCAGCGCTAAGAACCGTTCCCGCGCCGGTGCAAACATCAGGATAGCGCTGGCACAGCTCAGCGATCAGAGCTGCGGCATCCGGAACCGTAGTGGTGATCTCCAATGCTCGGATTCCGGCCTCGGCCAACAGGTCACAGGCCGTCAAAGCGATTTCGGGGTCGCTATGGCAGATCACCGGGACAATTTGCGCCGATCGCAAAGTGCTGAAGAAATCTACCATTTGTTCACCCAGTGATCGGGTTGCTCGTCCTCAAGGACTCTCGCGACTTCACGCGCAGCACATCGCTGCAGCACCGCAACCGAGCGCTCAGAGTACCAGGCAGCATGGTCCGACACGATGGTGTTGGGGCTATGCAAAAGGGGGTTGGTCAGGTCCACCGGTTCCTGTTCGAACACGTCGATCCCTGCCCCGAAAATGCGACCTTGGTGCAGGGCCTGAGCCAATGCGACTTCGTCCACCAAACCGCCGCGAGAGACATTGATCACGATCGAGGTCGGCTTCATCTGTGCGATACGCTCGGCATTCAGAATATGCCGCGTTTCGGGCGTGAGAGGAGCATGCAGACTGATGACGTCGGACGCTTTGCAGAGGTCGATCAAATCCACCTTTTGCACGTCCGCCGCTTGGGCTGCGTCGTCGCTAAGGTAGGGGTCGAACACCAGGACCGAAGAGAATCCCAGCGCCCGGAATTTCCGTGCAGTTTGTAGGCCGATCTTGCCGCAGCCAATCAGCCCAAGTGCGGCGTTTTCGCGGCTGGGGATCAACGCCGCCTGCCCTACTCCCCATTGACCCTGCCGCACTTCGGCATCCCGGGACGGAATGCGTCGCTGCACGGCCAAATACAACGCCAGCGCATGTTCGCTGACTTCGGTTTCCGCACCATAGTCTGGCACATTCGCAACATAGATGCCGCGCGATTGCGCGTAATCCAGGTCGATATTATCGACGCCCACCCCATAGCGGACGACGGCTTTCAGGTTCGGACAGGCATCGATCACGGCCGCATCCACAATGCGTTCCCGCACAAGGATGGCGACCGGATCCAATGCCTGCAGGGCCGGGACCGCCTCGGTTTCCGGCGCAACCGGCGCGATCTGAACATCCTGCTCGGCCAACACCGAAGCCTCGGTGTCATAGGCGGCATAGCCGGGTTCAAGAATAGCGATGGTTTGGCGGGTCATGTGGCGGTCCCTTGGCATGAGTTATTGGGCCTTGTAGGTTTCGACAGCGGCGTCGAGGCGATCGGGCCACTCCTCGCCGATCTCACCGACGATGTATTCGCGCACGGCAGGCTGCGCGGCTTCGCGGAACAGGGCCTTTTGCTCGGGGCTGACGGGGACCACTTCCATGCCTTTTTCCGACAGGATCGCCGTCGCATTCGCGTCCTGCGCGGCGGTCATGCCACGGTGGATCGTTTTTGAGATCTCAACGCATTGCTCGACGGCTTTCTTCTCGTCATCCGTCAGGCTTTCGAAGAACATGTCCGACATCAGATAGGCGTGCCAGCTGAACACATGGCCATCCAGCGAGACGTATTTCTGGTGCTGGTAGAGCGACGCGTTGACGATATTCGTCACGCCGTTTTCCTGACCGTCCACAACGCCCTGCTGCAGTGCACCGGGCAGTTCCGGCCACGGAACGGGAGTCGCCGATGCGCCGAGGCTTTCGACCAGAGTCACCCAGACCGGCGCGGTCATTACGCGCATTTTCAGGCCTTCCATATCGGCAGGTTCGGCCACGGGCTTCACGTTGTTGGTGAAATTGCGCACCCCGTTGTCGGCCACGCCAAAGCTGCGGATGCCGGTTTTCGCCCGCATGTCTTCAGCCAGCGCGTCACCGAATTCACCGTCCATCACCGCCCAGGCCATCGCCTGATCGTCGAACAGATAGGGCATCGCCAAAACCGAGAAGGGTTTATAGACAGCCGAGATCGGGCCGTCATGGATCGCCGCCATCTGAACGGTGCCCAGCTGCAGCCCTTCCATGATCTCGGACCCGCCTCCCAGCTGCGTTGCAGGGAAGATCTGAACATCAATCGAACCCGAGGTTTTGCCCTCGACGCAGGCCTCAAACGCTAGTGCGGCAGCGTGTTTCGGCGAGCTCAGGTCAGCGGCTTGAAAATGTGCGTATTTCAGCTCTTTAGTCGAGGCCGCACTGGCGGCGGTCATTGCAACAACAGCTGTTGCCATCATCAGTTTCGACATGGTTTTCATGAGGTTCCTCCCTTTCATGTCAGTTCGCAAATCCAAAGAAGTTGGGGATAAAGGTGCTGACGCCTGGCACAAGAATGACCAGAAGCAGCACCACGAGTTCAGCCAGCAGCAGCGGCAGAACCGCTTTTGACAGGCGTTCGATTTTCAATTGTCCGACCGTGGCGATCACGAACAGCACCGGACCAACCGGAGGGGTGATCATCCCGATGGTCAGGTTCAGCACCAGCATCATCCCGAATTGCAGCGGGTCGATCCCGGCGGAATAGGCAATAGGACCAAGTATCGGCGTCAGAATGATCAGCGCGGGCAGCGTGTCGATAAAGAAGCCGCAGATCAGGGCAAAAGCCGCCAGAATGAACAGAATGCCCAGACGGTTGTCGGTGATCTGAGTGATCAGTTTCGCCAGTTCCTGTGGGATTTGCAGGTAGGTCAGCAGCCAAGCAAAGATCGACGCCATCGCCACGATCAGGAAGACCGAAGACGTCACCACAGCAGCCCTTACAAAAGCGGCGTACAGAGCACGGACCGTGAAGGCGCGCAGGATGAACCCAAGGAACAGAGCGTAGGCTGAGGCCACCGCGCCCGCCTCGGTCGGAGTGAACACACCGAATAGGATGCCGCCCAGAATAATTGCTGGCATGATCAGGGCCGGAATGGCCGACAGGGTTGCACCGCGCAATTCAACCATAGTGGCGCGATGTTCGCGCCCGCGGTAGCCGTTGCGCGTGGATACGATATGGTTCGCGATGGCCAGCGCAACGCCCAGCAGAACACCAGGCACAATTCCGGCCAGAAACAGTCCCGCAACCGTCACTCCATTGGTTGAGATCGCAAAAATCACGGCCAGAATGGAGGGCGGGATGATCGGACCGATGGTGGCCGTCGCAGCGGACAGGACACCGGCGTAATTCTTCTCATACCCGGCCTCACGCATCATCCGCATGACGATGGCAGAAGGCCCCGCTGCATCCGCCAGAGCAGAGCCGCTGATCCCCGCGAACAGCATCGACACAAGGATGTTCACATGCCCCAGCCCGCCACGCACATGGCCAACCAGAGCGTTGGCAAAGCGTAACAAAGCGTTTGTTAGGCCGCAGGCCGTCATCAGTTCAGACGCGAGAATGAAGAACGGCACTGCCATCAGCGGGAAACTGTCGATCCCGGCGAACATGCGTTGGGTTGCGACCAGTGGGTTCAACGAACCGTCGATAAAAATCGCCGACAGCCCGGCGATCCCCATCGTGAAGGCTACGGGAACGCCCAAAAACAAAGTGGCAAAGAACAGGATGATCAGGGTTTTTGCCACGGCTCAGACCTCCGCCTCATCGCCCTTGGCGCTGGGACCGTGTTCAAACTCTTGGCTTACGAAACGTTTTGCGAAAAAGGTTAACTGGATCAGGAACAACGCGCACCCGATCGGGATGGCGAGATAAGGGATGCCACGCGAAATGCCGGTGGACATGGTTTCCTTGTTCCAGCCGAATTCAACGAATTTGACGCCCAGCCACAGCATCGTCGCCATGAAGGCAAACATGACGAAGACGATGCCCCAGCGCAGCATTCGGGCCAGAGCTTTGGGCAGCAAATCCGGAATTGTGGTGATCGCGACCAAGCGTCCTTCGCGCAAGGCAAGACCGGCACCGCAAAACGCGCCGAGGATCATCAGGTGTCTGGCGACCTCTTCAACCCAGGCCAGGGACGTACCGAACCCGTATCGCCCCACCACATTGGCGAAGACAATTGCAAAGACCGTAGCCAGCGCCAAAGCCACCAGCGCCCGGTTCAACGCAACAATCCATGTTTCCAGAGTTTGCAAAGACGCCCCTCCCAATGCCGTCTCCTCGTGAGAATCAAAACTGGCATACAGTATGCTAATATGTCAACACTAACACATTGTATGCCAGAAACAGGCCTGCTACTGTTGAACTGAGGAGAGCGACATGAGCCCATTCAACAGACCGAAATCATTGACGGAATTGGTGACCGAAAACCTGCGCGAGCGGATCATCAAAGGCGAGTTCGAACTGGGTGAGCAACTGTCTGAAGCTCGAATCGCCAAGAATCTTGAGGTAAGCCGCACCCCTGTGCGCGAGGCAATCAACCGGCTCGAGATGGAAGGTCTGTTGGTCGTTGAACCGCAAAGAGGCTCATTCGTGTTCAATCTGGAGCCCGAGGAACTGGCAAAACTTTGCGATGCACGTGTCTGCCTTGAAACAACCGCTTTGACCTCGGCCATGCAGACGAACCCAGAGGCGCTTCATGCCGCGCTTGATAAATGCGTTGATCGGATGACAGCGGCCCGTGAGGACGCGGATGATGCAGAATATCTTTATCAAGACACTCTATTTCACCAATGCCTTTTCGACTGTGCGGACAATCGGTTTCTGAACGACGCCTATCAAACGATTGCATTGAAAATGGCCGCTTTGCGCAGCCGGTTGGGGCATCACCCTGATCACATGGCTAAATCCTATCGGGAGCACATTGAGTTGCTTCAGTTCGTTCGGGATGGAAACGTTCCACAAGCCTTGGAAGTGCTAAAACTCCACATAGACAGAAAAGAAGGATCTTATTGGAGCGATGCGACGCAGCCCGACGGAACAGGTTCAGGATAGCGTGCGATGAATCGTCTAACCGGGAATGCCCAACAACGCGAGAACCTCGGCGATTCCGGGCCCATTTGACCAGTTGGTTCTCGTTCTAAAGAACGGCGCATTCTGGCCGGATGAAGAGCGTCAGATATCCTCTAACCTTAGACTCAAACCCGCGTGTTGGCATCATCGAGATCACGCTCCCGCAGAGGGCAGCACCTCTACGGCCAAAGCTTGATTCAGCAAGCCGAACAGGCGGTGGTAGTAGAAAGGGCATTAATAGTCCGAAACGGGTTTTATCTGGCGTGGCCCAAATCCCAAGTCATAGCACCGGATGCTGAGTATGTCTGCGATTGGATTCCAACCACTAGACCTATTGGTTGAAACCGCTATCCGGCGTCCATAAGATTTTCGTCTAAAAATGGCTGCGCAACCGCAGGCCAGAACGGCAGTTTTCGTTTGGTGAGCGCGAGGTCGTGGAACGCAGGCTGTGTTCCTCCGGGGCTGGCAACCTGCAGGATGTGGTTCGAAATTTGGCTGAACGGGCCGTAGAAATGGAACAGGGATTTCACCGCCACCACCAATTTCTCAGCCAGCCGGATGCCGATCTGCTCGAACGCTTCAGGATGGTACACCTGAACACGCAGATCGTTGACCAGCAAGTCGATCTCGCCACCCAAGCGGAGCCAGACCACGGTGCCCATTGGTTCAAGACCAGTGCCGAGATGCTGACCCAGGCCTGTCTCTATGTTCATAACCCTTGCAATCAGGTCGATCGGATCCCCTGAAACTACACCGGTTTTTCCACCAAGCCGAAGCTTCAATCTGCTTCCAATGCCCGCATCCTGACAAATCCGCACTACTCCGGGATCCCAGAACAAACCGCTGGCAAAATTTGTCATTCCACGCGCCAGCATGCCTTTCAGCAAATGGGTGGCGTCGCCCGGCGCTCCTCCGCCTGAATTGTCACCCATGTCCGCCAGAACGCATAGACCGGACCGTGTACCAATGTGATCCAGCGCCTCGGAGATCGGTAGATACCGCGTGGTTACTTCGTTTCGCAACTCAAAGAAGCGCCGCCCCAACTCCTCGGCCAGTCGCGCGGCCAGTTGTGCCTGGCCATCTGTTATTACCAACATCCGCGCGCCGACATCTTCGACATCTGCCCAGGGAAAACCGTGACTCAATGAAACCGACAACACACCGGGTCTGGTTTGAGCTGCGGCCATCTCGGCCACAAAATCCTTCATCGCCCCAGCTTTGGTCAGGTATAGGTTCATCATACGGGTATCAAAAAACGCCATCTTTGGCGTGATCTCACCCTCATGTGCCCGCTTTGCCAGATCAAACAGTTCGGCGGCGCAGGCTGTTGCATCGTCATGAGGGTATTCTCTGAAATGCACGATCAGATCGCTGGCGTTCAGCATCTTCTTTGTCAGATGAGAATGCAGGTCCAGCGAAACGCCGATCGTTGCATCCGGGCACTTTTTGCGGACGCGGGTCAGAATATCACCTTCGCAATCCTCTATATGCTCGGCCACCATCGCGCCGTGAAGTTGCAACAGAATGATATCTGCACCGCCGCATTCTGCGAGATCAGACAAAATCGCGCCGCTCAGCACGTCATAACAGCTGCGTGTGGTCAGACCGGCAGGTTCGGCTATGGCGGTCAGGCTTTCGACAACCTGCCAGCCCAGAATTTCGGCCTTTTCGCGCCACAGATGAAGCGCCTCCGTCATAAGGTTTGGAGGCTCCTGGGTCGCCGTACCATGCCGCAGGAAATAGTCCTCGAAACCCGACATCGCAGTCGGCATCGTGCAAAACGTGTTCGTCTCTGTCGACAGTGTCGCAATGAAAAGCTTCATAAATTCCCTGTTCCCAACACGTCAGAGGACGGCTGCAAGAGCCATCCTCTGATCTTTGGCGATGCAATCATATTTAACCAGAGTTATTCGGCTTTCCACCAACGCTCCATAAAGCTGCTTCCATCCAGATCCAGATTCGAGCCGAATTTTTCGGGCGTACCAACGCTTGGGCGCGTGGCAAAAACATATGAAGCAAACATCGGGATCGCGACACCACCCTGATTGGCGACGATATCCTGCATTTCACCATACATCTGGCGACGTTTTTCGGTGTCCAGTTCAGCTCGGGCCTCAACCAGAATCTTGTCGAATTTCTCATTCGACCAGAGAGATTCATTCCAAGCGACACCGGATTGGAACGCCAATGAGAACATAAGATCCTCGACCGGTCGTCCGGCCCAATAGCTGGCGCACCAGGGTTTTTTTGTCCATACCTCGGACCAATAGCCATCGTTAGGCTCTCGTTTGACAGAAACGTTGATCCCGCATTTCGCCGCCGAGTTCGAAATCAGCGTCGCCGCGTCCACCGCGCCAGGGAAAGCAGCGTCAGAGGACGAGAGTTCGACATTCAGCGACTCCAGACCAGCCTGTTTCAGATAGTATTTTGCTTTGTCCGGATCGAAAGTCTTTTGTTCAAGCTCAGCATTGAAATACTTCTGACCGGACCCGATTGGATGATCATTGCCGACCTCGCCGTAACCCAGCAGAATCTTGTCCACCAGCTCTTGCCGATCGATGCCCCATTTGATCGCCTGACGCACGTTGTTGTCGTCAAACGGCGCGGCATTGGTCAGCATCGGGAAGGAGTAGTGCTGCGTACCGGCAACTGAATGCAGCGTAACATTTGGATCACGCGAGACAAACTTGGCCGTCTTTGGATCAACCTTATCGGCAATGTCGACCGACCCCGCCGACAGCGCCGCCATCCGTGCGGTCGTATCCAGCAGCACCAGAAGCTTCCATTCGTCCACATGCGCGACATCGGGGTTCCAGTGGTTCCCGTGACGGGCCAGATCCGCCGAAATCCCTGGCTGGAAATCCTTCAACTGATAGGCTCCGCAACCGATACCGGATTGCCAGTCAATGCTGTCACCCTCTGCCGGCAGAATGGCAAAGCGGTAGTCGCTGAGGATAGCCGGGAAATCTGCGTTACCGCCCTCAAGCTCGAAAACGACGGTGTTTGGCCCGTCCGCACGCAGTTCCTTCACACCGGCCAACAGCGGCGCCCCAGTCGAGGTTGACCCTTCTCCGCGGTGAAAATTGATCGAGGCAATCACGTCCTCAACTGTCACTGTACGACCATTGTGGAACTCGACCCCGTCGCGCATCTCGAAGGTCCAAACCGACGCGTCCGGCGAGGCCTCCCATGATTTTGCAAGTGACGGCTGCACGTTGCTGTCCGCGTCGATCGCAGTCAGGAAACCGTTCATGCCCAGGCTCAACGGAATCAGGAAACCCGCTGATATCTGCCCCGGATTGAGTTGCTCGGTCGTCCCGCCATGACCAATCCCGGCAATCATGCTGCCGCCCTTTTTGGGCGTAGCCGCAAAAGCGCGATCCGCCAAAAGCGTTGCGGCACCGACGGTCATGCCGGTTGCCAAAACACCGCGCATGAACTGGCGACGATCCACCTGACGCAATTGCAGACGCTGTTCCATCTGCCGCACGTATTGAAATTTATCCATTGCTTGACCTTCCCTGAGCATTCTTCTGTTGCCCGCAAGATCACGCACCAATTTGAGCTTAACAATGATGCCACATTATGCTTTCTTTAGCGAGTTTATGCTAGCCAAGGCCCAACGACCGATGCACCAGAATTTAGCTGCAAACCTGCGTCACCTTTGTGCGGATTACCCGTCAGTGGCAGCTATTTGCAGAGAGATCGGCATCAACCATCAGCAATTCGCCAAGTACCTCAACGGCCGCAGCATGCCTTCGCCAAACAACTTGCGCCGCATTGGCCGGTTCTTCGACGTGGGCGAGCATATCTTGCTGGGAGATCATGCAGAACTGCGGCGCCACACCACCCAACTCGCCAAAACCGAGGCGGATCGGCGACGAGACCCTCTGATCGATGTGTTCCCAGGTGATCTTCAACGGCTGCGGCCATTTCTCGGATCTTATCAAGTGTTCTTTCGCGCACCGAACGATCCAACCAAAGCCATTGTCAACGTTGCCTTTTTGGATGAGCGGAACGGGACGGTTTACAGCCGTGTCGTCGAAGCCTTAACCGAAGGAAAGTCATCGACGCGCCGCTGGACAAGATGTGATGGCAAAGCCGCCTTCCGCGCGGGGCAAGTCTTTGTCGTCGATTCCGAACGCGGTCCAGACGCACCTGTCAGCCTGTACATTCTGAACAAACCCCATCGCGACAAGTCAAAGCTATTGTTCGGCACGATGTCTTATCTCGCTTCGTTGTCCGGCCGAACGCCGACCTCTTCTCCTGTCGTCTGGAAGAGAGCTGAAAACTACCGCTCAGTGCGAGAGCTGTTTTCGAAAAGCGGTATCGTCGATTTGAAGAGCACCAAACTGGATATGAAGGTTCGTCAACACCTTCTTGGTGCGTCCACAGACTCTGGTGCGAATATTATTACTGAGTAGCAGAACCGCAGGATACCTGCGTATGGGGGTCGGTGCCCATTTGTTTCTGCTGGTGGGGGTGGATCACGTCTCAATAGCGAGATCGGTAAACATGTCTGATCTTACCTTTTTTGCATGCCGTGTAGTTCTATCTGCGGTACACGGTGCCTTGTCGTGACCTCGAAGAGAACGCGGCGTGCGGATGGACCACGCCACTTTCAACAGGTGAATTGCTGAGTATTCGCCGATGGTCGCAGCGCGCGCAATTGAAGAAGCGACCAACGCTGAGTTCCTGGCGCATGGACGAGATATATGCTCGTGTTCGCGGCAAATGGATGTACCTCTATCGAGCCGCCAACATTGCTGGAAGCGGCAATTCTCTAGCTCCACGCCGGCTAGTTTTCGGTTATTTGCTAAGATCGAAGGATGGGTGCGTTCAGTAAGTCGCTGGTTCTGGCCGTCGCATAGGTTTGCGACGCATCCTCAAACATCTCGAGAGTGTCACACCCGTTCATCTGGGCTGATCGTCTGCCCTGCCCCGTCGAAAAATTGCAGTTTCTCGGGTGCAAAATACAAGCCGATTTGCGTTCCGGCTTTGATCTGCGTGTCCCCACCAAGGCGAACCGTCACCTTCTCTTCAAACCCGCAATCGACGATGATGAACATATCTGCGCCAAGATACTCGACCACCTCAACTTTGCCGTCGCTGTGACCCGAGCCAGGTTCGACCACACTGATATGTTCCGGACGGATGCCCAGCATCGTGGCTGTACCAGTCCGATCAAACGGGCCACCTCCGCCGTTTTCCAGCTGAAACTGATCGCCAGACACGGTGCAGGGAATGACGTTCATTTTCGGACTGCCGATGAACTGCGCCACGAACAGGTTGGCGGGGCGTTCGTATAGTTCGCGTGGGGTCCCGACCTGCGCGATCTTACCGAATTCCAGCACCACAATGCGATCGGCCAGTGTCATCGCCTCGACCTGATCATGAGTCACATAGATCATCGTGCGGTTGAGGCTCTGGTGAAGCTTGGCAATCTCATACCGCATTTCGACCCTGAGAGCGGCGTCTAGGTTGGATAGCGGCTCATCGAACAGGAATGCGGTGGGATCACGCACAATTGACCGACCGATTGCAACGCGCTGACGCTGGCCGCCAGACAGGTCTTTAGGTTTGCGCTCCAAATAGGGTTCTAGCTTGAGCACCTCGGCGGCTTTGCCCACGCGTTCGGCAATCTCGCCCTTGGATACGCCCGCCACTTTCAGCGAGAACCCCATATTTTCGGCCACCGTCAGGTGTGGATACAGAGCATAGGACTGGAACACCATGGTCAGCCCGCGCTTCGAAGGCGGGTTGTCAGTAACGTCATCCCCATTGATCAAAAGAGACCCGCGCGAGATGTCCTCGAGCCCACCGATCATCCGCAACAGGGTTGATTTACCACAACCCGACGGGCCAACGAAGACGACGAACTCACCCTCTTCGATCTTTAGATCGATGCCTTTGATCACCTGCACTTCGCCGAACCATTTTTCGACGGAATTGAGCTCTATGCTGCCCATCAGTTCCTCCCTGCCCAATGCAGCCAGACGGCAGCGGTCCATGTGAACGAGTTGCCCCCGGCAGGACTGCCGGTAATCGGGTCGTAATATTCGGCAAATCCGTGGCCAGCGATCAGACGACCGGTTTTCAGGCGTAGTGCTTCGGCCTCAACCCCGTGGCCCATATCCTTCAGACCGAACCCCGTCAGCATGTTCATGAACGCCCATGTTGGCCCACGCCAATATCGGCGTTCGTCAAACTTGGGCGAATTGTGATCATAGCTAGGGATTGGGTGCGGGACCGAGGTCAAAACAGTTTTCAAACGGTCCAACATTTGCTGAGATTCAATGCCTGCGTACCAACACAGATAGCTCGCATTTGAGACGCTTTCGGCCCATTTGCCCGTATGCGCATTTCGGGAGTCAAAGGTGCCCAAAGCCTCGTTCCACAGTGACTTTGCACCTGCCTCTAGCCGGTCCACGTCTTCACCGAGGCCTTCGGCCCTGATCCCCAATTCCTCGCTGATCGCCAGCAGATCGCGGGCGGCGCGCAGGGTTGTGAAACTCATCGTCGGATCGGCGACGCGGAAGGGGTTCTTCTCTAGCAATTGCTGCTGATCCCAGCCCGCTTCACGCCCAATCTGAACCAGTTTGATGTAGCGGTCATAGTCGTATTTGGTGGGCCGGTCGGCGCTGTTCACGTGGCTCGTGTCGCGACGCTGGTATTCGCCCACGTCTGAGGCATCAATACTCGCCATTGCGTCGTCCCAGTCCGGTGCATTGTCACGCCCAGCCTCCCAAGGGTGGGTGGTGCAAACCGCGCCGTGGTCATCGAGACGCCATGTCATGAACCATCGATGCCAGGCCAACATGGCCGGGAAAAGGGCGCGGAGGCGGGCTTCACCAGCCGCGCGGTCTTTCTCCCATACCCGCCGGGCCATGGTAGCCGCCAACGGTGGCTGGGTTACGCCAGAGGAGGCAATCGGCCCGATGCCGCCCCAGACATCCGGCCCGGGGAAATAGCCCGGATCCGTTTTGTGGAACAGGATGTGGGGGACCATGCCGTCCTCCCACTGGCCCGAGAACAGCGTCTCAAGCTCAGTCCAAGCGCGGTCGATATCGAACTCGGCAAAGCCCAGCGCGGCGATCGCGCTGTCCCAGTTCCATTGGTAGGGATAGAGCCCGCTGGTCGGGATCGTATAGCCGCCCCGATCATTGGCGATCAGGATATTGCGTGCTGACTCTGTCGGCGAAGTAAAGTGGTTCATTTCTGTCATCCTTTGACCGAGCCAGCCGTCAGGCCTTTGGTCATGAAACGTTCAAGGCCCAGGAACAGGGCCATGATTGGAACAGTCGCAATCACCGCGCCAGCCATGAGGTGTTGGCGAGGGATTTCCGAGGAGTTCAGCATTGTGACGCCTCGGGTTAGAGTGAATTTCGAGGGATCGTCCAGCAGCATGAAGGCCAGCAGGAATTCGTTCCAGGCGATCATGAAGACATAGAGCGACACCGAAGCCAGAGCCGGCAGGCTGAGCGGCAGGGTGATCTTCCAGATCACCGCCAAGCGCGAGAGACCATCCATCAGGCCGGCCTCTTCGACCTCGGTCGGGAGACCACGGAAATACCCCTGCAGCATGTACAGCGCGACTGGGATCGTGGTGACCGGGTAGATCATGACGATGCCGAGGATCGAGTTGCGCAGGCCGGTCAACGAAAAGGCGATATAGATCGGCAGCGCCAGAACGATCATCGGCACCATGTAGATCAGCAGGATCGAGCGCGAGAACGCCTTTTGCCCTTTGAACCGGAACCGCGCGACCGCATAGGCCCCCGGAATGCTGAAGGCCAGTGTGATAAAGACCGTGAGCACTGAGACGTAGAAGGACGTCCACAGGTACGAGCCGAAATTGAAGTCGCGGAACAGTTCCGTATAGCTACGGAACAGCGCCCAGCCCTGATCCAGATCCAGCGAGAAATCCAGCGGGTTCTGCAACAGCGCCTGCTGCGATTTCAGGCTGGTCATCACCATCACGTAGAAGGGGATGACCACGATCGCCGTGAAGAAGATATAGCCAAAACCAGTGCAAAACCTGATCACGGCGTCTTCGAACTCATGACGGGTCAGTTCACCAAAGGGCAGCTCTTTCAGGATTTCAGCCATCGAAAGATGCATGACGACGGCGATCGAAACCACGGTGGCCGATAACGCCAGCAGAGTTGTGTCCGAGCCGATCAGAACCGGGCCAAAACCGGTCAGGCAGGTCAGACCCAACAGGGCCGACACGCCCAGACGCGCCCGGGCATGACGAGCGGGAAAGCGGACATATGCCAGACCAGCTAACGCGCCCCAGGTCAGGCTCAGCAGAACTTGGGGACGGAAGGCGGCACCCGTGGCGAAGGACATGGTGACCGCGATGGTGGTAGCAATCACTACCAGCCACAGCGCACCCAGGATCGGGCCAGTGATATACCCTTGGCGCATCACAGACCCTCCTCACGGCTTATGAATTTGAAGAAGACAAAGCTGAAGGCGATCAGACATAGCAGGATCACCACGGCCACTGCCGCGCCCGCCCCGATGTTCGAGACCGCAAAGGCCTGTTCATACACGTTCACCGTCAGCGTGCGGGTGCCCGCGTTACCACCGGTCAGCAGGAAGATGTCGTCGAACTTGTTGAACGTCCAAATGAAGCGCAGCAGGAACAAGACCGACAGGATACCCAGCAATTGCGGGATACTCAGCAGCCAGAACTTCTGGAACGGTGAAGCCCCATCCATATCCGCCGCTTCATACATGCTGGAGTCGATGGACTGCATCCGCGCCAGAATGAACAGGAAGGACAGCGGGAAATAGCGCCAGATTTCAAAGACGGTGACCATGATCAGCGCCAGTGGGCGTTCCCCAAAGAAGTTGATCGGCTCGCTGCTCAGCCCCATCTGCACCAGCAAAGCATTGGCCGAACCCGAGAACGGATCAAACAAAGTGACCCAGGTAAAGGCCACGGCGATGACGGGGGCCACGTAGGGGAACAGGTAGAGACCCCGGATGAAGCCCTGCCCCTGGAAGCTTTTGTTCAGCAGCAAGGCAGCGAACAGGCCCATGACCAACGCGCCGATGGTGCCGAAGACGGTGTAGAACAGGGTGACCCAAAGCACGCCCCAGAACTCGTCGCCGTCGAACACACGGGCGAAGTTCTCTAGGCTGAACTCGAAGTTTGTCAGCACGCTGGGGCCGCTGCCGGTGACCGTTGGTTCAGACCCTTCAACCAGATCTTCGAAGGAGTCCGGGTCGCCATCGACCGCAACGGGAACGCGAATACGCTCGCGCTCGCCGCCTTCCAGCGTACCAAAGTCGCAGAACAGCTCTTGCCCGTTCAATACACAGGGGGTTGCAATATCGCCAAGTGGCGTCACGCCATCGGGCAGGACATCCCGGACTGTCACGCCGTCGATCGCAATATCCTGACTAGAGTTGCGCAGGCGGTATTCGATCCGCAGATCATCACCCGATCCGCGCAGGCTTTCACGCACGACCGGAGCAGGCGGGCGCAGGTCAGACAGGGTGAAGGGTTTGAAGCTGATCCAGAAGATCGCCAGCAAAGGCAGGATCACAACCAGCGACACACTGATGATGGTCGGAGCCAGCAGCGTCCAGGCCAGACGCGCCTCGCGTTTGGCTAACGCCCCGGTTCCTGTCGGTGGGGAGGCCGAAGTCATGGGTTACCTCGAAGGGTTTAGGGGCAGCGGCGCGCACGCCGCTGCAGGTGCCGGGTGGTTACTGAACCTTGGCCAACTCTTCGTTCATCGCCGCAATGGCTGTGGCCGCGTCGATCTCGTCGTCAATATACTGGCGAACGACGCGGTTTATGGCCTGGCTGTTGATCATCTTCGATGCCAGCGCCAGTTGGCCTTCGGCCACGCCCCAGCGCTGCGCCACATCCAGACCGCCAACGATCTCGTCGATCATGGATTGTTCGTACAGCTCGCCCAGGGGCGCTTTGCGGTCGACACCAACAGGCAGCTCTGCCCAGGCTTCCGAGAACGCGGTCGGGTTGTCGGCATTGCCACGACGGACCGGGAACTTGCCTTCTGGCGCGATTGCCAGCGTCTGGGTGTAGCCGTCGTCCATGGCGAATTTCACGAACTCCATCGCCGCATCGGTATCGGCGTCGTTGGTGATACCGAAGTACCGCACATCTCCCCATGCCGCGCCATCGGGGTTTGATGGGCCGGACAGCTTGGTCACGATGCCGGTCTTGCTCGCCAGATCGCGCGAGGTCGGATCATCGTTGATGGTTGGCGGGGCACTGTCACGCAGACCCGCGAGTTCGTCCAGAATAAAGGGCGACCAGATGATCATTGCGGCTTTGCCGTCAAAATACAGCTCGCGCGATTGCTTCCAGAAAAGCTCACCCGGAGGCGACGCCTTGGAGATTGCTTTATAGAAATCCAGAACCTCGGTGGTTTTGGCTTCGTCAAGCGGCTGGAACCCATCGGGACCCACAGGCGACACTCCATTGGCGAGGAAGACATGTTCCAGCACCTGGCTCATGAAGTTTTCGTCCACTTTGGTCGCCGAGACAAAACCGTACATTTCCGGCGGGTTGTGCAGAGCCTCAAGCGCGGCCTGAATATCGGCAAAGCTGTCGGGGGCTTCCAGACCGGCCTCTTCGAACAGGTCCTTTCGGTAGACCACCATCTGGGTCCAGCCATCGACTGGCACCGAGGCGGTTTCGTCGTTGAACGCAGCCATCGCCAAGGCACCGGGGGCAAAAGTGTCAGCACCCAGTTCTTCTATCACTTCGGTCGCAGCTTCGGTGTCCAGAATACCAGCCTCGGCCCAAGGCAGAGCGTACTGCAGCGTGTGATAGACAACATCCGGCAGGTCGCCCGCAGCAAAAGCGGCCGTCGCGCGCGTGCCCAAATCGCTCTCGGTGACCGGGATCACCTCAACCGTAGTACCGGTTTCGGCCTTAAACTGGTCCGCCATCTCTTGCTGTTTGGCCAGACGTTCAGGTTGCTCCTCTGTGGTCCAAAAACGGATCGTGTCGGCCTGCACGGATAGCGCTGTCAGCGCCAGCGCTAGCGACGAGCCAAGCATCAGCTTCGCAGCTTTTGGTGTTAGTTTCATCGGTGTCCTCCCCGGTTATGTTCACGTCAGATGGTTTAGTTTCTGCGCCAATTCGTGTGACGTCAGATGTGGTGGCCCGTCCGAGTCACCTTCGATCAGGGCGGCCTCGGCCAGTTCTCGCAAGTCTGCAGCCGCTTCGCCACGGATTTGCCTTATCAGTAGGGTCGCCAGCCGTTCGCCGGCCGCACGAGAATCGACGGAAAATGTCGTCAGTGCAGGGCGCGCGTAGCGGCATTCAGGAACTCCATCATAGCCGATCACCGAGATGTCGCGCCCGATCTCGAAACCCTGATCCTGCGCATCCGCGCAGAATCCCAGCGCGGCCAGGTCGGTCGCGAAGACAATCGCCGTTGGAGGTTGATCCAAAGCCATCAGCGCCCGTCCCTGCGCTGCGCCATCTTCACGCGTGCGCGCGCCCTCCAGGATCAATTCCGGATCCAAGGGTAGACCAGCAGCATGCAAACCTTCGGCATATCCGTCACGGCGTAGATGCGCGTAGTTGAACTTGGGATCGCTCCCGACAAAGCCTATGCGTGTATGTCCCAAATTGCTCAGTCGCAAAACGGCGTTACGCATTGCGCTTTCCCCAGCAATGTCGAACCAAGAAGTCTCGTCCCAGTTATTTGGTTGTCCATAGCCGGTGCGCCCATACAGAATATGAGGCACCCCGAGACTGCGCAGAAGGCCAATACGCGCATCCTTCACCGCAGTCCGCGGGAGAATGAATCCATCGGCCTTCCGTTCTTCGTAAAGGCGGCTCAGCACCTTCAATGTGTCTTTTTCGGAGGTCGCCGTGGAAATGGTCATGGTCCAGTCGAGGCTACTTGCCGCTGCGCAGGCTCCGGCCAGAAAATCCTGCAAGAAGGGATTATGCTGATCTGGCTCCTCGCTGTTGATAACCATAGCTATCGCACGAACTTGTCCGGTACGGATCGCCTGCGCATGGCTGAGCGGCCGATATCCCAACACCCGAGCTGCTTTTTCCACCCGTGCGCGCGTCGCCGAAGAAATATCCGGATACCCGTTAAGCGCGCGTGAAACCGTGCTTTTGGACAAACCCAGATGCGCTGCCAATTCGTCCAGTTTCACCCGGCCCGTGACGGTTGCGTTACCTGACTGGTCACGCGGTGGATATGAAAGATTCGCGGTCATTGAAGCTATTTGTTCGTTCCGAAACCGGTTTCGGCAACAAAAAAGTTAAAAAAAGTGCAACCTGGCTATTTTTTGGACGTTATCTGAATTGCATCAGAACACTTAAAGAACACGCGGAAGGGCTTTGTCGTAGAGTTGGGACCAATCACGCTGGTGCAGCCAAGGCGTGTCTGTTCGAGGGTCGCTACATCCCAGAAAGCCCAGCATTGGTGTTCAATAGAAACTGGCGGAAAATTGGGCTGCTTGCCGCTCCGATACCGCGGGCGTTTTCTCCGACTGCTGCCGCTTCAACGACTGGAGGAATCAAACCGCGTTTGTCTTGGTTGGCCAGGTAGCGACGAACTCGTGAGACCAGTTCTTCCCGTATTTCAGGTGGGAATGCGCCGTCGATGAAAATCGCTTCAAAATCTATGACCGCGCAAATAGACAGCGCAGCCTTGGCCAGTTCCTGTGCCGTGGTACCGATCCAGGGTTCGACATAGCGAGAAATGCTGCTCCAATCCTGCGGCTTTTTCCATAAAATGACCGGATCAATACCCGCTTCGATCAGCCTGTCCTCGAGCAGAAACAGCGATGCAGTGTCGATCAGTTGCTGGCTTTCACCCAAAGGACCCGTTGTCCGCATGGCGCCCAAGGCACCGGCATTGCCTTGGTTGCCCTCAAATACGGTGCCATTCAAGGCAACGCCTCCGCCAATCATTGAGCCGATGAAGAAATAAAAGTAGTCTCGGTACTCGGCCCCGCGGCCGTAGAGATGTTCGGCGTGACACGCGGCCGTCGCGTCATTGACCACAAAAACAGGCAGGTCGCTGAACTTGGCCACTTCGGAAAAAAAGTTCACGTTTCTCCAGGATTTGAATTTCTGAGCCGCAAGCCCAGACAGGTCGTGCCATTTCCACAGCTCGAACGGTGTACCGATCCCGATCCCGCATACACGGTCGCGAAGCTTCTGGGGCTCATTGGCCAGAAGCTCTTGCAATCCCTCCTCCAAAAAACCAAACACAGCTTCGGGCAGCGGGTAGTCATAAGTCGTCGAGAGCTGTTGGCGTGGCTTACCGGTAAAGTCGATCAAAAGAAGATCGGCGCTGCGGCGACCGATCTTCATTCCCACCGACAGAATGCCTTCGGGATTGAGCTCCATGGGGATCGAAGGTTTCCCAACTTTGCCCTTCAACGGCGTCCCACGTTTGAGAATCTCATCCTTTGCGAGCTTACGTAGAATGATCGACACGGTCTGCGGGGACAGGCCGGTCAGCCGCGCGACATCGGCCCCGGCGGCAGGTCCATGCCGTTGTAAAACCGTCAGAATCAGGCGTTCGTTGTGATCACGAACACCGCTTTGGCTTACCCCGCCGGTAAGTATTTTCAGCGCCTCTCTTTCCATTACCCTAAACATAAACACCTTGTTTTCTTATGAAAAGATGCGCAGCCAAATTAATAAATAAACTTTATTTATTTATTGACACAGAGGCTAGAATCACGGTTTCTTGAGCAAGACCTTCATTGGAGGATGGAGGCGCGCCTTGTCGCTATTCCACGCAGGGCCACAACAATTTTCTGGGAGGAGACTAAATGAGAAATCTATTTAAGATTGCCGCATCCGCCACAGCGCTGACTTTGGCTGCAGCATCTGCGCAGGCTGCCGGGGAAACCGTTTGCCTGATTACCAAGACCGATACCAACCCCTTCTTTGTCAAGATGAAGGAAGGCGCAACCGCCAAGGCAGAAGAGCTGGGCATGACGCTCAAGGCGTTTGCTGGTAAGGTCGATGGCGACCATGAAACTCAGGTCCAGGCTATTGAGACCTGCATTCTTGATGGCGCAAAAGGCATTCTGCTAACGGCATCGGACACAAGCTCGATTGTTCCCGCGGTCAAGCAGGCGCGGGATGCAGGCGTTCTGGTCATTGCGCTGGATACGCCGCTTAGCCCGATTGACTCTGCGGACGCGACATTCGCGACGGACAACTACAAGGCCGGTCTGCTGATCGGTCAGTGGGCCAAGGCTAAAATGGGCGACGCCGCAGCCGATGCCAAGATCGCGACGCTGGATCTGAACGTCAGTCAGCCGACAGTGGACGTTCTGCGCAATCAGGGTTTCCTCGACGGTTTCGGTGTGGACCTGGCGGATCCGAATGTCATCGGTGACGAAACCGATGCGCGTCTGGTCGGCAGTGACGTGACAGACGGCAACGAAGAAGGCGGTCGCCGCGCGATGGAAAACCTTCTGGCCAAGGATCCATCCATCAACGTTGTTCACACGATCAACGAACCGGCCGCTGCGGGCGCCTATGAAGCTCTGAAATCCATCGGGCGTGAAAACGACGTACTGATCGTTTCGGTCGACGGTGGTTGCCCCGGTGTCCAAAACGTCGAAGCCGGTGTGATCGGTGCGACAAGCCAGCAGTACCCGCTGTTGATGGCTTCGCTAGGTGTTGAGGCTGTGAAGAAATGGGCCGAAGAGGGCGTGAAGCCCGAAAACACACCCGGCAAAGACTTCTATGACACGGGCGTGGCACTCATCACCGACCAGCCGGTTGATGGGGTTGAGTCGCTGTCGGTTGCAGAAGGCCTGGATCTCTGCTGGGGCTAGAGACAGCTCTCTAGGTGAGGCGCGCCGCAGCGCCTCATCAATCCTTTCACCAGCAAACCGAAACTTCCTGTACACTGATTTCGTGGACGCGATGCCAGCCACGAAAAGGGGGGAGATATGTCTGAAGCAAACCAAAACGCCCAGGAATTCGAAACCGCCGCCAATGCGTCAGAAACCGTTGCGGAGTTTGAAGATCACCGGCGTGGTGTTCTGGGGAAGTTGCAGCATCTTCTCCACGTCAATCCATCCTTTGTGCCCTTGATCGTTCTGGTTGGCGCGATCGTTATTTTCGGCCTGCTGCTGGGATCAAAATTCTTCTCACCCTTTGCGATGACGCTGATCCTGCAGCAGGTTCAAATCGTCGGCATCGTGGCCGCGGCACAAAGCCTTGTCATTCTGACTGCCGGCATCGACCTAAGCGTCGGCGCGATCATGGTGTTTTCATCCGTCATTATGGGTCAGTTCACCTTCCGCTATGGCATCCCCGTGCCCATAGCCGTGATGTGCGGGCTGGCCATGGGGACCCTGATCGGGGCTCTCAATGGATGGCTGGTCAGTCGCGTAAAGCTGCCGCCCTTTATTGTCACGCTCGGCATGTGGCAGATCGTTCTCGCGACAAACTTCCTGTATTCCGCAAACGAAACAATTCGCAGTCAGGATATCGAGGCCAACGCCCCGTTCCTGCAATTCTTTGGCACAAAATTCAGCGTCGGTGGCGCGACCTTTACGGTTGGTGTTATATTCATGCTCGTTCTGATTTTCGTGCTGGCCTACGCGCTTAAGCACACGGCCTGGGGCCGTCATGTCTATGCGGTGGGGGATGATCCCGAAGCCGCCGAACTATCCGGTGTGAACGTCCACAGAACGCTGATGTCGGTTTATATGTTGTCCGGATTGATCTGTGCCTTTGCAGGCTGGGCCCTGATCGGGCGCATCGGGTCGGTTTCACCTACATCCGGTCAATTGGCCAATATCGAAAGCATCACTGCGGTCGTGATTGGCGGTATCTCTCTGTTCGGCGGGCGTGGCTCCATTCTGGGGTCCCTGTTCGGGGCTCTCATCGTCGGCGTCTTTACTCTGGGGCTCAGGCTTCTGGGCGCGGACGCGCAGTGGACCTTCCTGCTTATCGGACTTCTCATCATCGCAGCCGTCGCAGTCGACCAGTGGATCAGAAAGGTATCGGGCTAATGTCAGACACAACTCCAGTCGTCCAAGGCCGCGGGATCGTGAAGCGCTATGGCCACGTCACCGCCATCGACCATTCCGATTTTGAACTGCGGCAAGGCGAAATCCTTGCGGTGATCGGAGATAACGGCGCGGGCAAATCGTCCATCGTCAAGGCGATCTGCGGTGCCACGATCCCGGATGAAGGCGAGATCCTGATCGAAGGCAAAAAGGTCAACTTCACCTCGCCGATTGATGCCCGGAACATGGGGATCGAGATCGTCTATCAGCAGCTTGCCATGTCCCCTGCCCTGTCGATTGCGGACAACATGTTCATGGGGCGCGAGATTCGCAAACAGGGTTTCATGGGCAAATACATGCGTCAGCTGGATCGGCCTGCGATGGAGAAGTTCGCCCGCGAAAAACTGACTGAGCTTGGGCTGATGACCGTGCAGTCAATCAATCAGGCGGTAGAGACACTATCCGGCGGCCAGCGCCAAGGCGTTGCCGTTGCGCGCGCAGCTGCCTTTGCGACCAAATTTATCATCATGGACGAACCAACGGCTGCTTTGGGCGTGAAGGAAAGCCGCAAGGTGCTTGAGCTGATCCAGGACGTAAGGGCGCGTGGCATTCCGATCATTTTGATCAGCCACAACATGCCGCATGTCTTCGAAGTCGCCGATCGCATCCATGTGCACCGGCTGGGCAAACGTCTTTGTACGATCGACCCCAAGGATTATACGATGTCCGATGCCGTGGCCTTCATGACCGGTGCCAAGGAACCTCCAAAAGAGGACGCAGCGTGATCGAGCAGGATGCAAAGCACGTTTGCGACCTGATCTCCTCCCGGAGGCAGGTTGGGGTTCGGACGATTGTTGCAATCGCCGGCCCCCCTGCATCCGGAAAGTCGACCTTAGCGGAAGCCGTTGTTCAATCGCTGAACGCGCAACAGAGCTCGGCGGTTCCTTCAGCCACTCTTGTGCCAATGGATGGTTACCATTTGGACAATCGCGTTTTGGAAGCGCGCGGCTTGCGTGCAAAAAAAGGCGCACCAGAGACCTTCGATGCCGTTGGGTTTTGCAAGGCGATTAGGGCGCTGCTATCCGCGCGACATGAATCCTTTCATCCTATGTTCGACCGCCAAATGGACTTGGCAATCGCCAATGCGATTGCGGTTCACCCTGAAACTCCGATTGTGGTTGTAGAAGGGAACTACCTTTTGATGAAAAGCGACCCGTGGAGGACGTTAGAGGATGTTTTCGCCCTAACGGTTTTTGTCAGCCCCACATTGGAAGAACTCGAAAGCAGATTGCAGCAGCGCTGGATTAAGCACGGATTTGACCCGGAAACCGCGCTACAACGCGCGAAAACCAACGATCTGCCCAACGCAGAACGTGTCATCCGTGATAGCCGGAAAGCCGATCTTACACTGAGTCAAAACTACACCGAATTCGGGATGCGCTACGCGTTCTGAACCCGTGCACTGACTTCAGCCAGACCCTGGTGCAGCGCCTCTGGGCAGCTTCAGGTGCAATCCAAGTCACCCCAATACGCGATGAGGTCAACTGATGAAATTCTTCGAGGACACCGCAGAAGTAAACGATAACAAAGACCCGACAGGCTTCGGATTATTGGATTGAATGACCACCAATCCAAGCCTAATCGCCAAGTCAGACCGCATTTTCAAATAGGTCATTGCATAAATTCGCAGTCTGACGGATACGGCGGTATCGGTTGAGGTTGCAGCTTTGGTTGCCGCGGTCGTGATTGCATAGGCAGAGCACTTCGCGGGGATCGCCAACAACATCATTGTTAAACGGTTTTGTTGCAAAGTTTTGGACGCGCCAAATTGTTTGGGCGATCTCTATTGTCTTATGCAGCCACTTCAGCAATTTGTTGGAAAGGACAGATTTCGGGCTTGAGCTGACCTTTGCGGATCAGGTTTGTGACCTCGACCCCTTCAAGTGTCGCGACGGCTGAAGCGAGTGCTGAGAACCCCAGCGTTTGCTTCGTGTGATCCGCTACAACGCCGCGTTCGCACATTATTTCTGTCAGGTCGCGCTGGGAGCCACCCTATCGAGCATAAAAGGTCATTGCGAACAGTATCACGTCCTTCCGATACTGCGCGCCTGAAAAAGAAATCATGATCCAACCTTCAACTGGATTTAGCCGGTCGCCGCACAAGTGCTAACGCTACGAAGGTCAAGCGTCAAAAGATGGCGATAGAACCGGCTTCAAGTTACCAATTTCCTGAGCCAAAAAGGCGTTCGCCCTGCTCGTCTATAACCTGTTTCGCCTTGGCGATGCTGAAGCTTTCGGCCTGGTCTCGGCTTTCGAAAACATCCGCCCGGATCACCGTGTGGGTCTTGCGATCTCCGTCGATAACCTTTTCGATACGGGCCAACAGGCGGTATTTGCCACCCTCGGGCATCAGGTCGGGGAATATCTCGAACCCTTTGTACAAGATCGGCTCCGGTTCCGACTTTTCAGCGCCACCGAAGAGTTTTGAGAACAGGGACATAGGGCGGTTCCTTTCAATGTTGCTAGTTTTGGAAGCGAACTCCGCAATGTGCTGATGTGAAACAGGTCGTTAGATCAGATCACCCGCCGTCGATCCGATAGCACGCTTGGCGCATGGTCTGAAAGCCCCGAACCGCAGCGAAAGCCCGGTCCACCGCTCCACTATCCATTGCATGAAAGAGCCCTAAGTGGACGTTCGCACAAACCGACTAGCCCGATGTTGCGGCGACGGGAACAGCCGGGCTTTTACGACACAAACATAGGGACTAGTTACATTTCAGCCTTTGGGCGTATACCAAATCGGCGAAGTGTAAGCACGTTCCTGCGTTGACGTAGGCACCTCAGCAGGCACCTCGTCTCCAAACCGAACGGCGTCATAAATTGTCCACCTCGGAGTTGGAATCTCTAGTACACGTGCGTAGTAGAAAGCCCTGACTGAAGGATCGAACTCAGGATCCGTCCAAACACTGATCAGCTCTGGAGACCCTATCGAATTGGTAAACGTGCCCGTTGCAACATCCACTGTGTTCCCCACCGCTGGCAGCTTGCCTTCCCCATCAAGTTTTCGGTCTCCCGACCAAGCCACGTCATAGACCCGCTCTTCAGTTTCGCCATTGGCATTTAACCAACCTTTCACAATCTGAACACGGTCGAGATTGCCGGAAAACGGATCTTTCAGCGCAGCAACTAGGAATGTTGGGGCGTCCGCGCCTTCTGTTGCATCTGCGAGGTCCCCTCCCATCGGAACGCCTTTTTCATATCCTATTTCGGCGGGCAAACGAGACCTTGCATCAGCTTCGGTAAAGTCCCAGCCACCAAAGAAGCGAACCGCGATGCGACTACCAGTCGTCCCATACACTTCCTTCCGTTCCATTGCGTCGAATATTGCTTCGCGTGTGTTATCTTCGGCCCAGACTGCGGCGTAACCAGACGCCGCCATTTCCCATCCAAGAATTCTTGTCGTATCGAACTCACCAACGACGTGCTGCCAACGACCGGGCTCGGGTTCGACGCCAGAGTGTTTGCCAAAGAAGTTGTCTTCTTCCGCCGTTGCCAAAGCAGTATGGCTGTCTGTCGAACCTACCACTCCGAATTTGTATGGATTGGTGCCTAGTTCAGCCTCAAGCTTAAGTCCGTTCTTCAGAGCCTCTCGGGCATACTCGTACTGGAGCATCCAGTCTTCTTTAGGAGTTGGGCCGAGGTTGGATTTGTCCCAAGTCTCATAGTCTGCGAACTCATCGTTTGGGCTTAAAAACGGATGCGTTTCTCCGTCACCTTTGATTTGGGTGATCTCATACATCGGCTCCCACTTGGCACGCCGCTCTGCGTAATCTTCTGTCAAAGGCTCACCCGTTTCAGGGTTTGTCTCGACCGGAAACATCAGGCCGTTAGAGACGTTGCCGTTGTGTGCAAGGGCCAGTACACGGCCGCCAGTCTCTTGTTCATATGTTTCCATCCAGTCCCACAACCGTTCCGGATTAAAGGTTTCAGCGGTTGTAAAAGGCAGCATTTGCCGCGCGCGAATGGCATCATCCCGGTAGATCACATTGCGGTGCAGGTTGTTGCCAGCTTCGGTGGACGTCCATTCGTATCCAATGAACGCAGTGAATGTGCCAGGGGCGTTGTGATGATCCGCAGTTTGCGTGAATTCGTCCCATATAGATTGTACAAACCTGCGGTCTGAAACAGCCTCGGGTAGAGCATCGCCGGTAATGCCAGCAAAGGTTTCAATCACTTCCATGGTTGCACCCAGAGCGACGTCGCCGCCGGCATTTAGGCGTTCGTTCCAGTCTCGAAGCGTTGGGTCACGCATAAGCGTAGAGTTCCCCGCCACGATCTCATTCATAGCCCCCATGGCATCAGAGTGATCGGATACGACAAGCCAGTCGAGCGGACGCGACAGCTTCACACGGAGGCCATGCGATGTGGTGACTTCGTCACCACGTGCAAACCTATAGGCATCGTCTGGGCTCAGAATGACGCCAAATCCGCGCGCATCGAGCGAGTTTGACGTGTGCAGGTGAGTGTCACCCCAAAGCGGGCGCGTAGGAAAATCTCGACCTGCATACGGCGAAAAATCAGTAGGCGCTGGTTCACGCATATCATCAACTGATATGGTCATCTCTCCAACTTGCCCGCCTTGTGCGGCGTCTTGAGCATTTGAAGAGCTTGCTATGAACGCTATGGAAACTATTGCTGTCGATGTCTTAAGAAAAAACTTCATTTGAACCTCCCAGCCGAGCTGAATTCTAGTCTATGGCAACATCTGACCCGGCTGTTCGTCAAGGAAAACAAAGGTTTTTCTTATATGAGCTTAAGAGATCCCGGGTGAGGCTCGACTAGTCCCGGGCCGCAGCTTCGCCCAAAACTTTGACGCTCGGACGCGGTGAAAAGCACCCCTACGAGTGCACGTTCTTGACGACTGGTGACTTGGCTCGCCAGTCTTGAAACAGAGACCTTGATCGGAGGCCTTGCCGTAAAGAGGTTGTCGCGAACACCCCTATTGTCCTTATCCCTTTTTATTTGCCTCGGTCGTTTCAGCTCAAGATAAGCTCAACATCATATTCATATTTCAAGATAATTTTGACTGGGGCAAACCTGGGCTCACGGAGGCGGCATGATCCTCGGTACGGCGAACCCCGAGATGGACGCCCTCGCTGCGGAAGGATTTCGACTCACGAGTTTCAACGTGGAAAGCGAGTGCACTCCGTCCTGCGCAGTGCCCATGACAGGACGTTACGGTCAACCATAGCGTCCCACTTGGGGGTGGCGTTTACGGTCTGTCTCAGTGGGAAATCACAATTGCAGAGTTGCTGAAGGTGGTAGGCTACAACACAGCCATGTACGGCAAGTGGCACCTTGGCTGGACCGAGGGGCGCTATCCAACGAATCATGGATTCGACGAATTTTACGGAGTTGAAACCACGGACGTTACAGTCTGGCGCACGCTTCCGGGTTTTGCTGAAGCCAATATGGAAGAGCCTGTTGTGATGCGAGTGTTACAGGCGAGCCAGTAACCATCGCGTGGGACTACAATCTGGACTATCGCGGCGAGATCGATGGCGACCTCACAAAAAAGGCTATCGACTTTATCGAAGCGAAGAGCGCCGAAAACGCGCCGTTTTTCACTTATCCTGCGAATACGCAGACCCACTATCCAAACATCGCTTCCGAGGAGTTTGATGCCGCTAATGGAAACAGCGTTTGGGCCGATATTGTACTTCAGACAAATACGTAGATCTGGAGTAAAGATGATGCGCTTGAGGCCGCTGCTATTTCCGGCGGCACGGGGGTGATCTTTACGCGTGCGGAACTTGAATTGAACCGAGTTTAGCCGAAGAACTCCGCAAGGAAACGCAATTGTATAATTTTCTTGTTCCATTCATTCTCAGGTAGATTTCTCGGCATCAATCACTGTTTGCTAGTACCAAATACGGCGACAGGTTCGGCCAGACCATCGATCTCAACCGAACCAAAGCTCACTAGCCAATCGATCTCCGACAGAGCTTCATTGGTTGCGGCATCCAAAAGCATTGCCGCGCAGAGCGATTTGCATTTGGCCTCTAACCTAGAGGCAAGATTTACAGGATCTCCGTACACCGTGAACGACTGGCGGGTGTCGGACCCGATCGTGCCTGTGACTAGCTCTCCGCTTGCGATGCCAATCCGGGTTGAAAACCCATGCCTGACGGCCGTCGCGTGCAAGGCTTCTGCAGTTCTTATCGCAGCATCCGCTGGCGTCTCGACTTTGACTGGTGCGTTGAATGTCACAAGAAATCCGTCGCCAAGATAAGAAATAACGATCCCATTTTCGGCTGAAACTTCCTCGGTCGCGTCCGTGAGAAAGAGGTCCAAGCGTTTGATCACTTCGTCCGGATCATGCTGTGAGGAAAATCTTGTGAACTCGGCAATATCCAACACGAGCGCCGTACCAAATGATTTCTGAGGCCTCAGCGGAGCGTTGTCGTCAATGAGCTTCTTCGCGATTTCTTCCGGCAGGTATTTGCTAAGAAGGTCCGAGACATGTTGTCTTTTTGCGCGTTCGCGACCGCGCTCCAGATCAGCTTCAACTTGCGCAAAGAAGACCGCTCGGCTTCTGAAGACGGCAATTGCTAAAATGCACGTCGCAAATAGCAGCATCCCGGTTTCTTCGATGCGATTGCCGCGACCGATGAAATCAATGGAAAGAAACACAGCCTCATAGGTTTCGCGGGTGGCCATCGCTGACATATCTGCCCATGACAGTGTCCGCTCCATCGGCAACGTGACCCAAATGAATGCCGCCCACCATCCAACTACGCAAAGGCCTCCAGTCCAGAGCACAAGACGCCAGGAAAGGCTGAGGCACGACAAAGCGACTATTGGAAAAAGGTAGTATATTCCGTAAGCGCGGAACGCGATGATCTGCGGTACGTCGTCGGCCCTGCTGATGGGGACGAGCGCAAAAAGTGAACAGATCGCCAATGAATCCAGTGCGTAAACGGCGTACTTGATCCAGGCCCTGTCATAGCTGGTGCCAATCAATAAGAGATGGGCGACGCCGATTGCAGTGAACGCGAACAATGCGAAGGTCGTAACTTGGCGCGCACTGAACTCAGGAAACAACAATGTTGAACCCAAATACCAGAAAAATGCTGCAGCGGTAATGAAGGTGCGACAGGCAATCGCCAAGCGTAGTCCGCGCTGCTCGGCCTTTGTGAGTCTTCTTTCGGCCTCCGTTGCGAATTGTTGCGCGTCGATTTCGGTCAAAACTGGCTCCGCCGAATTGGAATTAAGTCAAACACTGCCGTCGCAGGTCGCAGGGGCTTTTGCTTCTAATTTGCACAATATCAAAGTGTCTCGTGACAGACATTCATGCCTTCTTGACCAACGAGCCAAAACGCGGATGAAGCGCATCTATTTTGACCCAAGCTCCGCTGAGGACCAAAACAACCTAGCAATAAAGGCCCAACTGGAGACCGCGTTGAAAAAGAGAAATCTCTGTTTGGTTGTAACCGGGCGAGCCTAGGCAGGACAGCCAAGTAGCTCTTATACGGATAAAAACACTAGTTTTGCAGGTATTCCCAAGCTTGGGATATGACAACTGACCCTTCTCCCACCGCGGAAGCAACGCGCTTGACCGATCCTGCGCGGACGTCGCCCACGGCAAAAATCCCGGGACAAGACGTTGCGAAAGATGATCCGGCATTGGCCTCGTTGCCCGTGACCACAAAGCCGCGTGCGTCCAGCTGGCAGCTCTGCGACAGCCATTCGGTATTGGGTGCAGCCCCAACCATAACAAAAGCGGCGCTACAATCGAGTGGCCAGTCTGATCCGTCACGCTCAATGATAACCTTGGACATGGATTTGTCCCCAAGAAGTGTCTTTAGCTGGGACTTGTAGTGGATGGTGACCGCCGGGTCCGCCTCTAACCTTGAAAGCAGGTAATCGGACATCGATGCAGCCAAGCTGTCTCCTCGGACCAATACGTGGACATGTTTTGCGGATCGCGACAGGTACATCGCTGCCTGCCCCGCAGAGTTTCCGCCCCCAACGACGACGACTTCTGCGCCCTTGCAATAGCGCGCTTCCATTTCAGTCGCGGCATAGTAGATGCCCAAACCCTCAAAGTCCTTCAGTCTGTCCAACGGCAGGCGCCGGTACTGGACCCCCGTGGCGACTACGACCGAACGTGCCCTTAGCTTTTGCCCATCGTCCAGTGTTACACAAAACACGCCATCAGATTGCCGATGCAATTGAGTGGCCCGTTTTGGGCGAACAAATCGGGTGCCAAACTTCATGGCTTGGACTTCCCCTCGCCATACAAGGTCTGCACCCGATATGCCTGTCGGAAAGCCCATGTAATTCTCGATCCGGCTGGACGTCCCAGCCTGCCCGCCGACCGCGAGCTCCTCCACAACAATCGCAGACAGCCCTTCCGCACCAGCGTAGACCGCAGCTGCAACCCCGGCCGGGCCACCTCCAACAATCAAAACATCTATGACCTCTCGACAATCGTAAGACTGTTCGAGCCCGAGCAATCGAGCGACCTTGGCTGGGGTCGGGTTGTCAACCACCAGGCTGTCACCAAAGATAACCGCCGGCTGATGGCCTGTCAGGTGACAGGACTGCGCGACCTCACATGCGCCCTCAGAACCTAGGTCCATCGTTTGGAACGGGATCTTGTTTCGGATAGCAAACTCTTCGATTTGACGGATGTTGCGATCCAGGTCAGCGCCAATCAGTTTCAGAGAGCTGTCGTTGTCTTCGATTTGACGTCGGCGACGTGCGGAAAAGACAGTGATGACGATATCTGACATCTCTGGAATGCGCGACATTGCGTCCAGCATCTTCTCGCGCGGCACGGAGATAACGTGCGTGTCCTCTCGCGCACGCATCGGCAGCGAATAGACCCCGCCGCTGAGAAATGCGATCTCTCCCAGGAACTGCGTCGGCCCAAGGGACGTGGGTAGATAAGCCTCTCGCGTTTGTGGATCAATTACCTCAACCCGACCGCTGACAATGTAGATGAACTGGTCCATTGGAACGCCAACCTCAGCGATCATTTGGCCTGCCTCAAAACTCACTTCAGTGCCCAACGCTTTCAAGGTTTCGACATGGCTCTGATGCAAAGGCGTTCGCGTCATTTCGCGAAGATTGGCAGCAAGGCTCTCCATGTGCAGTTCTCCTGACGTTCAGCGCTATTACAAGACCTAGCGGCTATTTCGAGGTTTTCACCTATTCACTTGGCACTAGGGCTGCCGCAATAGACCCACCGACGTTTCGCATGCTGCTTCCCGAGCAATGAGCCATGCAATGCAACGGTCACTGCACCATTGGCTTACGTTGTGGCTTGTCGCATCGGGAAAACCTTGCGCATGGCCACATAGAAAACAGGTGTGAAAAACAGCCCAAGCAGAGTTACGCCCGACATGCCAAAGAATACTGCCGTTCCAAGAGCCTGTCGCATCTCTGAACCGGGGCCGACTGCAATCATCAAGGGCACAACGCCGAGTATAAACGCGAATGCAGTCATCAGTATTGGCCGCAAGCGCAATTGGCTGGCCTCGACAGCGGCATCAATAGCCGACAACCCACGTTCTTCCTGCGCTTGTTTGGCGAACTCCACGATCAGAATGGCATTCTTTGCGGCAAGCCCCACAAGAACAATCAATCCAACCTGCGTCAGAATATTGTTGTCCATACCTCGAAACATCACCCCCAGCATCGCGCCCAATACAGCCAGTGGAACGATCAAAATAATGACCAACGGAAGCGTCCAACTTTCGTAGAGCGCCGCGAGAAAAAGAAAGGCAAACAGCACCGAAAATGCAAAAATATATGCTGCCGTATTGCCCTGATTTCGTTCCTGCAAAGCAAGCTCGGTCCATTCAAAGTCCAACCCCGGCGGCATGACGGCTTCTGCGAGTGCTTCCATCTCCAGCAATGCCTGACCCGTTGACACACCGGGTGCTGGCGAGCCCTGAACCGGCACAGACACCTGTTGATTATAGCGCTGAACCAAGGCGGGCCCCGCGGTTTCGCGGACGGTAACCAAGGTACCCAACGGAACCAAAGCTCCTGTTGCGGAACGGACTCGCAGACTTCGAATATCACTCTGGTTCAGACGGAACGGCTCGTCCGCCTGCGCGCGCACCTGGAAAAGACGCCCGAAAGCATTGAAGTCGTTCACATAGGCAGATCCGAGGTTGATCGAGAGTGCTTCGAATATTTCGCCAATCGGGACATTGAGCATTTGTGCCCGAACGCGATTGATCTCAAGGTACAGCTGCGGTGATCCGGACGAAAAGGTTGTGAACACGCCCTGAACCTTGTCCGACTGGCTTGCACTGCCCATGACTGCATAGGCAGATTGCAACACGCGTGACATGTCTGCACTTTCAAGTTCCTGAAGCTGAAGCTTGAAACCGCCACCAGTGCCGACCCCGCGGACCGCCGGAGGTGCAATGGCGATGATAAAGGCTTCGCGCAGGGCCTGCATCCGGCCAAAAAGCTGGCCCACAATAGCACCTGCAGTCAGCCCGTTTTCCTGACGGCTTTCGAAGCTCTCGAAGGTGGTAAAAATAACACCTTGATTGCTTGCATTGGTAAACGTCGCCCCCGAGAAACCCGCAAATGCCACAGCATTTGTGACCCCGGGTGTTTCCAATGCTATCTCAGTCGCTTGCTTGATGATATCGTCGGTCCGGTCCAGTGCTGCACCATCTGGCAGTTGCACCACAACGATGGCGTACCCCTGGTCCATTTCAGGGATGAAACCGGTCGGTACTTTTGTCGTGATCCAATATGTTCCGCCCATCAATCCGGCAAAAACCAAAAGGACGATGCTGCGCATCCCGGTTGAACCAGACAATGCGCGCACGGTCCGACCATAAGCGGACGCCATTGCGTCAAACCCCCTGTTGAACCCGTTGCTAAGTGGGTCTGTGACAAAGGCCAGCGGATTTCGTGTTGGTCCACTGGAGTTTGGCTTCAAGATCACGGCGGCCAACGCTGGCGAAAGGCTAAGTGAATTGATGGTCGAAATAACTGTTGCGACGGAAATCGTGACAGCAAATTGCCTGTAGAATTGGCCGGTAATGCCGGGAACCAGAGCGGCTGGCACAAAGACAGCAATCAGAACCAGTGTTGTCCCGATGATCGCATTTTGGACCTCGTCCATGGTGCGGGCGGACGCATCTTTCGGAGACATGCCGTTTTTGATGTTTCGTTCAACGTTTTCGACAACAACGATGGCATCATCAACGACGATCCCGATCGCCAGAATAAGCCCGAACAGCGTTAGCAAATTCAGAGAGTATCCAAGCGCCAACATCACGGCAAATGTCCCGATAAGTGACACGGGAATGGCGATCAACGGTATTATGGCCGTTCGCCAGCTCTGAAGGAAAACAACGATCACAACAACAACCAGCAATACGGCTTCGAACAAAGTTCGATAGACCGCGTTCACCGAGGCTTCGATGAATTCTGTAGGGTTGTACACCACCTGATACTCAAGCCCGGATGGGAAATCCTGTGACAACTCTTCTACAACCGCCAAAATCTCATCCGCCGACGCCAATGCGTTCGAACCTGGTCGTTGGAAAATGCCGAGGGCCACAGCCGGTTTGTTGTTAAGGTACGAGTTTGTCACGTAGGAGCGTGCTCCGATTTCAACCCGCGCCACATCCCTAACTCGTACGACGCGCCCGTCGTCAGTCGACTTGACGATAACCCGACCAAATTGGCGTGGATCTTCCAATCGACCTTGCGTTGTGAGCGTCACTTGAAAGGCGCTGTCGGTCGCATTGGGCGGTGATCCCAAGGAACCGCCCGAAACCTGAACGTTTTGTTCGCGCAGCGCCGCGACGACATCTCCGGACGTCAATCCTAGCGAGCCAAGCCGGTCCGGGTCCAACCACACGCGCGCCGAAAACTCCCGTTCACCGAAAATAATCAGATCGCCAACACCATCAAGACGCACAAGGCGATCTCTGACACGCGAACGGGCGTAGTTGGATACATAAAGTTGGTCAAAAGTCTCATCGGGTGAGAGCATATGTATGACCATCATGAGATCGGGTGAAGACTTGTTCGTCGTGACGCCGAGCGCCCTGACCTCCTGCGGAAGGCGCGGTTCAGCGATAGAAACGCGGTTTTGGACAAGAACCTGAGCAGCGTCGAGATTGGTGCCCAGTTCAAACGTTATCGTCAGCGACATAGACCCGTCAGCCGTCGAATAGGAAGACATGTAGAGCATGCCCTCAACACCGTTTATTTCTTGCTCCAACGGGGTCGCGACCGTAGCGGCAATCGTTTCAGCGTCTGCTCCGGGGTAACTCGCCCTGACCACAATCGATGGAGGCGCGATTTCCGGGTACTGCTCAACGGGCAGTTCGAAATACGCGAGCAACCCAACGATGGTTGTCACAACCGCGACAACGATCGCAAAGATGGGTCGAGTGACAAAAAAACGCCCCATATCAGTTTTCTGCGACCAACGGCAGCTCGATCAATTCCGCAGCAACGACCGTGCCCGGACGAGCGCGAACAAGACCTTCGATGACCAGTGTCTCCGAACCATCCAAACCTTCACGCACGACCCTGTAGCCGTCTATTCTGGGGCCCGGTCGGATTTCCTTTGGAATGACATTGCCTTCTGCATCCACTGTCATCACAAGTCTTCGGTTCTGATCGGAAGCAATCGCCTCATCCGGGATCAGAATGCCCTCATATGGAAGCGATCCGGGAACGTTCACGCGTCCGAACAGACCGGGTGTCAAAAGCTCATCCGGGTTGCGCAGAACTGCGCGTACGCGCATCGTGCCAGTTTCGTCATCAATGCGGTTTTCCGAGAAATCCAATATTCCGTTTTGAGGTGGTATACTCCGGTCAGCCACTGTTACCTGAACTTGAAGATTGTCCGCTCCTTCTTGCAGAACGGATCCCCGGGCACGCGCATCCCGCGCGTATGCCAGAAAATAACGTTCATCTATATCGAAATAGAAATAAATCGGGTCGGTCGAAACGATCGATGTCAACAGGGTGTCCTGGGCTATGATCAGGTTTCCTGGATCAACCCGGGCTTGGTCGATACGCCCTGACATTGGTGCTCGGATCTCCGAGTACTCCAGATCAAGCTCGGCCAATTCCAGTGCAGCGCGCGCTTGTTCCAGAACACCTTGCGCCGCAAGAAAAGCTTCGCGACGTTGGTCCACCACGCTCTCCGCGATGTTTCCATTTCTGATCAAAGCCTCAGCGCGTTCAAGCTGATCAGTCGTAAAGGCACTTGTTGCTTCAGCAATGCTGATCTGTGCCCGGGCTTGCCTCAATGCAGTACGAAACTGACGCTGGTCGATCGTAAAGAGCAAATCGCCCTGTTCGACGAGAGTTCCGTCCTTGAAATGCACTTGGTCCAGAAAACCGGAAACCCGCGCTCGAACGTCCACGTCAGCCGCGGCGCCGAAGCGACCGACAAACTCATCATCTTCAACTATGGACTTCACAACCGGCTTTGCCACCGTCACGGGTGGAGGACCCTGCTGAGCCACAAGAGCGCCTGAGAGGGCGATCAAAATGACGGTGGCGATAGGAAAAACCCTGATGATCATGCTCATGCCCCCGGGATAGATGATGACTTAAGGTCAAATCTGCCATCGAACACTTTAGAGTGTTCTAGCACAAAGGGTCTAGTTGATTTGATGTTAGTGATCATTCTGCTCCATTTCTGGACCGCATTCAGCGAACTACGACCAATTTTTTAGCAGTGAGCGAATTATTAGTTCGGCCCAAAGCTGACGCGCACGCCAAAGCCTCGATGCAGCGGTTGCCGCCCGCCTTCCGGACATTCGCAGCGCTTTCCAACAATGTCTTTTGCGTGAACCAGAGCAATCGTTAGGCGTAGGCGTGATAGTGGCACAGATTGCCTCCTATCAGTGGTTAGTTGGATTCGTATAGCTTGAGAACGCTCAACTCAGCATTCTTTCCGAAACGTCCTCTAGAAGTGTATGAAGATCAAACTCTTCACCTTTCTCGGCAAGCCTTTTGTCATGCAGAATGAAGGATAGCCCGTGCACGAAACTCCACAACAAAAACCCACGGCGGCGAACGTCGTCTGTGATGCCCGGTTCACCGAGACATTTTGCTACCTCAGTCAATAGAATCCCGAAACTTTGCTGGCCGCCTTCCTCTAGCCGCGGGTCCGCGATGCGATCTGTGAAGCCGCCAAATTTCAGCCTGAAGATCCCAGGCTCATTTAACGCGAAGGCAATATACTCCATCCCTATGGCAGTAATGCGCTCGGGAGATCCTTCAGGAACGCCTTCCAGCGCAGCAAGCATATTGTCTCGATGCCGATCCATTCCCTCAAGGACAGTGGCAACCAGCATTTCTGTCTTGTCTTTGAAGTGCTTGTAAGGTGCCGCGGTTGACACGCCCGCGCGTCTGCACGCCTCGGATACGGAAAAACTGTCCGGACCTTTTTCTTCTACCAACTGTCGGGTTGCTTCGATCAGTGCAGCGCGGAGATCACCGTGATGATAGGCCTTCTTGCTGACGGAAAGACCCGCCGTTTGTCTGTTTGTCGGATGACTTTTTTCGATGCTGCTCATGATCCAACATGTGCCAGATCACGTATCTCTTGTCAAAGTGAGAACTTCTAACATATGTTAGAGACACTAACTTGATGAGGTCCCCAAATGCCGAACCCTGCAAATTCATCTACTGAAGCGACCAAACCGAGCCTATTTGTACGTGTGTTACGCGGCAGTGTGCGTCTGGGAGTGACCGTCAGTTTTGTAGCAATTGCGGCGGCCGCTGTTCACTTCGGCGCATCCGAGCTCACGCGTCGAGCGGAGGCGGTGCCAGCACCGGATGCCGCCGCTGTTACACCGGTGTCCGTGACGCCGATCACCTCCGAGAGCGCGTACACGGTCGACCGTGAGTTCATCGGGCAGGTCGAACCTCAGCGTTCGGCAGATATCTCTTTCGAACTGAACGGGACGCTGGATCAAATTCTGGTGGATGAGGGTGACGAGGTTGCCAAGGGTCAACTTCTTGCGACACTGGACATCGCACTGCTGGAGGTCGAACGCGACCGTCTGACAGCATCACGCGATGCCATTGCAGCCCAGCTTGCATTTGCAAGAAAGACGGTTGAGCGAAACGCGAAACTCATCGAACAAGGCTTTACCAGTCAAGCCCGTTTGGACGAAGCCGTTTCTCAGCAAGATGAATTGTTATCCAGAATTGGTGAGCTGGATGCGGCCTTGCGCGATGTGACCGTTCGGATTGAGAAATCCAGCATCGAGGCCCCATTTGCCGGTCAAATAACCGCGCGACACGTGGACGGCGGCGAAACTCTGCGCTCGGGCGAGCTGGTTCTGGGAATGGTCGAGGTCGTGTCGCCGCAGGTTCGGATCGGCATTCCTCTCGATGTTGATCCGGCGCTGCTAACTGATGTTGAGATCGAAATAGCAGGTCAAAGTTACCGGGCTGAGCTTGCAACCTTGCGGCCCGATATTGACCCGGTGACCAGAACCCGCACCGCGCTGTTCGATCTGAAGAACGCTCCCGATGTTGCTTTCGGACAAACCGCACGTGTGCATGTACTCGATCCTGTCCAAAGTGCCGGAACGTGGGTGCCCACAACATCACTGAAGGAAGGAACGCGCGGGCAATGGACACTGCTCGTAGCCGACGCGCAAAAGACTGTGCGCCTGGCGACGGTCGAAGTACTGCATGCCGAAGATGACCGCGTATTTGTGCGTGGCGCGTTTCCGGAAGGCACCGTCCTGATCGATCAGGGGCCGCAGCGGGTCAGCGTTGGTCAGCGCGTCGCCTTCAACACTGGCGAGTAACGGAGCGATCTGATGGAAACCCTTACCTTTCGCCATCCCCGGCTGGTTGCCCTGATCATTTTGGTGCTTGTATCTGCAGGCCTGTCTTCGTTCCTATCGCTTGGGCGACAGGAAGACCCCACGATCACCAATCTCTTCGCAACTGTAACCACGCAGTTTCCGGGCGCAGACCCCGAACGGGTCGAAGCATTGGTGACCGCAGAAATCGAAGAAGAGCTGCGAAAGATCGCCGAGGTGGATGAGATCAGTTCAGTCTCCCGCTCGGGCGTGTCGGTCGTTTCTGTTGAATTGCTGGAAACACTAGACGAAGCCACCATTGAGCAGGTTTGGGCCGAGGCTCGGGACGCCGTTGAGGATGCGCGCCAGAACTTCCCGGCAGGAGTTTTGCCGCCAGAGTTTGATGCCGAGGGTATTGCTGCCTATTCCGCTGTCATTGCAGTCGCGGCCGAGGACCCTGACTTCCCGTTAACTTTGCTGTCTCGTCATGCCGAAGCACTGGGTGACAGATTGCGCGCGATACCTGCGACACGAGCCGTCGACTATTTCGGTCAGCCGGAAGAAGAGGTGCTCGTAAGTGTCGATATGGACAAAGCCGCTGCGCTTGGGCTTGGCGCCACTGAGATTTCCCAGCGGATCGCCGAAGCAGACGGAAAGGTTCAGTCTGGGCGGCTGCAATCCGATGTCGACCTGACCATAGGCGTCAGCGGAGAAATTGAGAGTTTGGATCGCATTCGGAGCATCGTCCTGCGTGAAAACGCAGACGGTGCAGTGGTGCAACTCGGAGATATTGCCAGCGTAGACCGGGGCGCACGCGAACCGCAGTCCTCAATCGCATTTGCAAACGGAAAGCCCTCCGTTTTGGTGGGGATTCTGGCGCAGGACGGCGTGCAGATCGACCGCTGGACAGGCTTTCTACGGGATGAGCTTGAGGCCGGCGCCGCATCAGTGCCTTTGGGCATGCAGGAAATACTGCTGTTTGATCAAAGCCAGTACACGACGGATCGTTTGTCAGAGGTTGGGATCAACATGGCCATTGGTGTGGCTCTAGTCGTGGCAGTCTTGTTTGTTACGTTGGGCGTTCGTGCAGCTGCGATTGTGGCCTTGGTATTGCCGGTTGTCTCATTGGCAACTCTTGCGACTATGAACATGATTGGATTGCCAATTCACCAGATGTCCGTGACTGGCCTGATTGTTGCCCTCGGTCTGCTCGTTGACGCAGCCATCGTGATGACGGATGAAATTCGTCGTCGTTTGCAGGATGGGATGGAGAGACTTTCAGCCGTGCGAGATGCTGTTCGCCGGTTGGCTGCGCCTCTGCTGGCGTCGACTGTAACAACGGCGCTCGCCTTCACGCCGATGATCTTGCTGCCTGGCCCCGCCGGCGACTTTGTTGGTGCTATCGCTATCGCCGTGGTGCTTATGCTTGTCTGGTCACTAGTTGTCGCTTTGACGGTGACCCCCGCGATTGCGGGCTGGGTACTGTCCGACCGCCCCGACGCAGGAATGCTGAGCCGCGGTATCAGCATCCCGCCGCTTGCCCGAATGTTCGAGGCCTCAATTCGATTGTCAGTCACTAATCCGGTGCGATCCATCGCGTTGGCACTGGTCTTGCCCGTGCTTGGCTTTGCGGCCTTTCCAACGCTGACCGCGCAATTCTTCCCGGGCGTCGACCGCAACCAATTCTATATCGAGGTCGACATGCCGGGTGGAACATCAATTGCCACCACCGAAGCAACCGCCCGCCAGATCGATGAGATGCTGCTGGCAGATGATGGGGTCAAAAGTGTCTACTGGACAGTCGGAGAATCCGGCCCTGCATTCTACTACAACATCGTTGGCAACCGTTCACGCGAGCCCGGTTTTGCACAGGCCATGATCACGACCGACACGGCCGACGACGCAGCCCGCCTTGTCGGAGCCCTGCAGGGTCGTTTGGATACCGACTTTCCTGACGCGCAGATCATCATTCGTAGTCTCGTGCAGGGCCCTCCGGTCGACGCACCAGTTGAAGTAAAAATTCAGGGGCAGGACATCACGGTTTTGCGCGATCTGGGCGACGAGGTGCGTTCAGTTATGGCCAATCTCGACCTGGTGACGCAGGCGCGCGCCAGCGTGAACGGCGGCAATCCTCAAATCCGGTTCGAGATTGATGAGGTCAAAGCCCGTCTGCTGGGATTGGACGTGGCCGACATAGCCGGTCAGTTGGACACGGCACTTGTTGGCGTCACCGGAGGATCACTGATCGAAGGGACTGAACAGTTGCCGGTGCGAGTTCGTCTTGGTGACGAGGTGCGATCAGACCTAAGCGCCATTGTCAGTATGCCCATCCTGCTGCCCAATGCCGCCGCCATATCCGCCACTAGTGTTTTCCCTGCTGTGCCGCTGTCTGAACTGGCCACACCGGTGATCGAACCAGCGGAGAGCGTTATAACCCGAACGGATGGCGTGCGCGAAAACACTATCCAAGCGTTTATCGTCCCCGGTGTTTTACCCGAAGAGGCGTTGCAGGACGTACTAGAGGCGCTTGATGCGTCCGGATTTGTGTTACCACAAGGCTATTCTATGTCCTTGGGCGGTGACAGTGATGCCCGATCCAATACTGTAGGCAATCTGCTTGCCTCTGTTGGTTTGATTGTCACACTCTCCATCGCGACCATTGTACTAACCTTCAATTCGTTCCGACTAACCCTCGTGACCTTGGTCGTGTGCGTGTTGTCTGCAGGCCTTTCCATGCTGTCGCTGGCCGTTATGCAATTCCCGTTCGGAATAACGGCGATCATCGGAGTTATCGGCTCGATTGGAGTTTCGATCAACGCGGCGATCATAATTCTGACTGGGTTGCAACAAGACGTTGACGCAAGCCAAGGCGACCGAGCAGCTATGGCGCGTGTTGTGTCCGGTTCAAGTCGGCATATCATCTCGACAACGGTTACAACCTTTGGCGGGTTCCTACCCCTAATCATAGGTGGTGGAGCATTTTGGCCACCATTCGCGGTAGCCATCGCCGGAGGGGTGCTGTTGTCGACCGTCGTATCTTTTTATTTTACGCCGCCCGTTTTCGCATTGGTGTATCGTGGCAAGCTCGACAAGCCGCTTGAGGCGAAGAACCAACCTCCCCAGCCTAGAGAAGGAATTGTCGCGCTTGTGGCAGAATGAGGATTGAGACTACTTCTCGTCCCGACTTGGTGTGTTTCAAAACCGTCGGTTTTCGAAGCAAAGTTAAAGGTCTGCCATGGGCCGCGCGCCGGACTTTGACCAGCTTGGAACAAAGGGCGTATTGTAGGTCAAAAACGCACTCTTAAAGCAAAACATGTCAAAGCGATACAAGCTTGCCTTGAGCATGGCGAAAACCATCGCGATATTGCACTCTTCAACACGGCAATCGACAGTAAGCTCTGCAGCTGCACTCTGGAGAAGATGAAGGTGGCCGGTTTCGTGGCATCGGGTCAAATCACGGAACGGGCTTCTGTACTGCAAAGCAACACACAGAATCCTGTTCGCTTCGAAATATCCGAGGGAACCTGCACCGCTATTGCGAAATAGATGGAAGACGAACTCATGGTCGGGCCAGAATACCTTTGGCCCGGTCGGCTTCACGAACGATTGCTCCTGTCGACGCGTCAATACGCACGGCTTGCAAGAGACTGGGTCACATCAATTGGTCTCGAGGCAAGCGCCTACGGAACTCATTCAATGAGGCGTACAACAGTAACCCAGATCTACAAGAAAACTGGCAACCTCAGATCCTTTCAGTTCTTGCTTGGCCGTACCAAGATGGAGAGCACAATCCGTTGTATTGGCGTCGTACTCGAGGACGCCCTGGCCATCGCAGAAGCCATTGAGATCTAATAATACTCGGTTGCCAACGCTGAATTTTAGCTTAACGCCAAGCCCTTTTTTTCCGAGAAGACTCTACCACTGACCGAAGAGTCGTCAGGGCGTTTTCCATAGTCGCTCGACTGCGAGGAGCGCCGATAGAAAGCCGGAGCCCATTTTGTAGCCCCGAGCGTTCGCCCTTTGCCGCGAACTGAGAGGCGGCGGACACCAATACATTTGCATCAGCCAAAGCTTCGACCACCCAATCTTTCCGGGCATTGGACGGGAGCGGCAAAAGCACATGCATGCTTTGCGGTTGGGTAATGACCTCCATGCCGTCTAGGACGCGGCGTAGAATTGCTTGGCGTTTGAAGACCTCTTTGCGCTTGGCACTGACAACCAGATCGTATTGACCAGATGTAATGATCTCAGACGCAACTGAAGCCATGAGTGGCGCGTTCATCCAAACGGAGGCACGCTGGGCACGGTCCACGGCATCTCTGTAACTGTCTGGCGAAACGAGGTAGCACACTCGCAGGCCAGGAGCCCAACTTTTGGAGAGCGTTCGGATGTAAAGCGTGCGATCTGGGGCAAGCTCAGCGAATGACGTCGGCGGCTGTTCAAGCAGGAAACCATAGGCGTCGTCTTCGATAACCATGACATCATTCAAAATGGCGATATCCACGATTTCTGAACGGCGTTCCATCGGCAGCGTGGTCGAAGTCGGGTTTTGTACGTTGGGGATACAGAAAAATGCTGAGACATCGTGCTTTCGACAAATCCGATCAAAACTTTCTGGGATTACCCCATCACCGTCGGCGTCCACTTCAACCACGTCGAGCCGGAGCATCTCACAGGTCAAACGCACCATCGGATAAGTCAGACGCTCAACGGCCACGACTTGCCCCGGACGGCAGGTTGCCATCAATGCCAAAATCAAGGCGTGTTGCCCGCCGCTACAAATGGTGATGGCCTCATGGCTGTCGATTGGCCTGGCGCGATCTTTGTTGAGCCATCGCCAAGCCGTTAGTCGGTCATACTCTGCGCCCGGATTGTTCCGGTAATCTAAAACATCACAGCCAGGATCAGCCAGCACCTTTGAAATCGCTTCTTGGAAGATGCCGTCCTGCTCGGGCAGAACCAGGTGGTTTTTGCTGAAGTCCACTACCGCTTCACTCGGAGTCTCGTATGAAAACTCCATCGCACGCGCGTCGGCGTTCATGCGGACGAATGTTCCTCGACCAACCTCGCCGATTGTCAGCCCCATGGCCTCCATCTCCGAAAACACCTTCGTTGCGGTCCCCAACGACAATCCGTGGCGATGTGCGAGTTCCCTATGTGTCGGCAAGCGATCTCCCGGCTTCAGCGTCCCACTTCGGATATCTCGGGCCAGGTCGGCAGCGACGTCTTTGTACTTTGCTCGCATGGGGCGATCCGCTTTTTGAACAATGTAGAGATTGTATTGAATAGCTGAGGTTTCACAAGGACGCTTCAGGTATGAGAAGAAAATCATTGTCTTATATACAATGAAACTATTGACCACACGATGTGATACAATCAGGAATTTGTTCTATATTATTTTTCCAAAGAGGCGACGCGAGATGACGACAATCCCGTCACAAAGACACATGTTCGATATTCCGCCGGATCTCGCGTATTTCAACTGTTCCTACAATGCACCGCTGCTGAAGAAAGCAGGTGACGCCTTGGTCAAAGGGGCCCTTTCCAAATGTCACCCTTGGGAACGCAAGCCGAACCACTTCTTTGAGGACGCCGAGGCTTTCCGCACGGCCGCATCCAAAGCGTTTGGCGTCAGCGCCGACAATCTTGCCGTTACGCCGTCCGCCAGCTATGGATCGTCAACAGCGGCTCGAATCCTAGAAGAGCGCCTATCAGATCAGGACGAGATCATCGTCTTGGGCGAGGCGTTCCCGTCCAACTACCTCCCATGGCAGCGGCTGGGTCAAGAAACCGGGGCCCATTTTGTCGTCGTACCAACGCCTGAGGACTTCGGTTGGACCCAAGCCGTGCTGGATCGCATCACGCCGCGGACCAAGCTCGTCGCCATTCCCAACTGCCATTGGACAAACGGCGCTTTGTTGGACCTCGACAAGATCGCTGAGGCTGCCCGGTCCGTAGGATCTTACTTCATCCTCGAAGTCACGCAGTCCTTGGGGGCAAAGCCAATCGACATCGCTTCCTTGAAACCTGACTTCCTGATCTCCGCTGGGTACAAATGGCTGCTCTGCCCTTATGGCCTCAGCCTCTTCTATGCAGATCCCAAGTGGCATGATGCTCGCCCGCTGGAAGAGACCTGGCTCAGCCGAGCCGATGCCGAGATGTTTGAGAACCTCGTCCAGTACAACGATCAATACCAAGTCGGAGCCCGCCGGTTCGAGATGGGGCAGAAGAATATTCCATCGATCCTGCCCGGTGGAGTTGTGGCTTTGGAACAAATTGCCAACTGGGGCGTCATGAACATCGCTAAGACCCTTGAAGGCATCAATGACAGCATCGCGGCGATCCTGGAGCCCTTCGGCTTTCTTCCAGTCCCCAAAGAGGTTCGGAGTCCCAACATCCTGGGCGCGGGCCTTGAAGGCGGCATTCCAGAGACGCTCCTCCCAAGCTTGGCCGAGCGCAATGTCTATCTCAGCCGCCGCGGCAGTTCCTTGAGATTCGCCCCATACCTGCATGTCACGGACAACGACCTCGATAGACTGTCCGAAACCCTGAAATCCGTTTTCCACTAGAGGCGAGCATCTGCTCGATATCGCATGTCGATCAATCAACGCTTGAAAGACATTGGCATTCAACTGCGCGATGCCGTCGCCGCTGTGGCCAATTGCGTTGCGATGCATTTGAGCCCGGATGAAACCCTCTATGTTTCCGGACAAATCGGGTTTGTCGATGGGGTTCTCGCAGATCGCGGAACACAAGACGGAACGAACTCGGTTGAGGACGCTTTAAGGTCAAACCGACCTCCTTTGCCTAGAAGACCAAATGACTGAGGAAGATCGACGATGAAAACTATTGGCATCTTAGGAGGAATGTCAGCGGCATCGACGCAACTCTACTACCGTGAGCTTTGTGATCTCACCCGCGAAAGACTCGGAGGACTTCATTCGCCACAGTTGTTGATCAGGTCGGTAGACTTTGCAGAGATCGAAGCGCTACAGGCCAAGGGTGCTTGGGACGCCGCCGGAGACATCCTAAACCGCGAAGCTAAGGCGCTGGATCGAGGTGGAGCAGACCTCTTGATCCTAGCCACGAACACCATGCACAAGCTGGCCGATCGGATGATGGAAGGTGTCGGCATTCCCCTGATTCATATTGCTGACGCCACCGCCAAAGCAATACAGGCTGCCGGACTTCAACGCCCTGGACTAATGGCCACAGCGTTCACGATGGAGCAGGAGTTTTACACAGATCGTCTGAGAGCGGCTGGGTTGGAACCGCTTGTTCCAAACGATGATGACCGCGCTGAGACGCACCGGATCATCTATGACGAGCTTTGCAAAGATATCACGACCGAGGCCAGCCGCAGCACCTATGTCGAGATCGCTTCACGCCTGGTAGAAGCCGGTGCGGACTCTCTGATCCTTGGATGCACGGAAGTGGGTATTCTGCTCAATTCTTACAACGTTCCGGTTCCAGTCTTCGATACAACTCTGATCCACTGCAAAATTGCATTCGATCGAGCGATGGATCCTTGAACATTGCTTATGCGGGATCGGCCCTTTCCAGCCGTTCACTCGCCGCGCTGGTGTGGCACTGCGGCCCTTCGGTCCTGGCATTCGTTCCTACTGCAAACTCTGGCCAAGTGTGAGTACACAAATCGATTCCACGTGGTCGATCAGGGTTTAAGAGTGGATTCCATTAGTTCGAGTTCTCAGGTAATACGTAGTAATGGATATTGTCGTCATTACGACCATCATCACTTCTTTTTTTGTTGTAATCGGCGTGGCGGAACCATTGGCTGCACGTATGCGCCTGCCTTACAGCGTTATCCTAGCGGTCCTGGGGATAGTGATCGGACTTGGCGCAACGTTCTTTCTCAACACTGACTTGACGGATGCATTGAACCCGGGAGCGCAGGCGATTATTGATTTGCCGATCCGGTCGGACGTCTTCCTCTATGTTTTCCTGCCAACGTTGCTCTTCCAGGCGACACTTGGCATGAACCTGCGCAGGATGCTGGATGACTGGATGCCCATCCTGATGATGGCCGTTGTCGCGGTGATTGTGGCTACCCTCTCTATTGGCTATGCGCTCAGTTGGGTAAGTGCGCTACCGCTGGTCGCCTGCCTGTTGATTGGTGCTATCGTATCGACAACGGATCCCTCGGCGGTTGTCAGCATTTTTAGGTCAATCTCCGCACCACGTAGGTTGTCGCGAATAATTGAGGGAGAAAGCCTCCTGAACGATGCTGCCGCGATTGCTCTTTTCGGGCTATTCATGAGCTTTGTGATGCTCGGCAGACCTGATCCATCACTAAGTGAAGCCGTGGGGCAGTTTCCGCTGTTGATCGCCGGTGGCGCACTCACTGGTTGGCTTATGGCGCGTATGGCGGTTTGGATGATGGCTTTCGTAGACCGTTGGGACAAGGCGCAAATTTCAATTTCTGTCGCGCTGCCCTACCTCGCCTATATCGTTGCGGAACAAAGCGTCGGGGCTTCGGGTGTTATCGCAGTGGTGGTCACAGGACTAACGCTCAACCTCACCGGCCCCGGTCGTTTGTCCCCAGTCGCTTGGACAAATCTGCAAGAAGTATGGGATCTCCTGGCGCACTGGGCCGGAGCGCTGATCTTTATTCTTGCAGCATTGTTGATACCGCGACTTTTGGAAGGGGTGCAGCCATCTGACTTTGGCCTGCTGGCAGTGGTGGTTCTTGCTGCAACACTGGCGCGGGCGGCGGTTCTGTTCGGCTTGTTGCCCTTGCTCACGACAATCGGTCTGTCGCCAGTTGTGGAACGCCCCTATCGCACCGCAATGCTTTGGGGTGGGCTGCGGGGCGCTGTGACTTTGGCATTGGCGCTGGCAGTCACTGAAAGCACTCAAGTGCCGCTCGAAACCAAGCGTCTGGTCGGTATTTTGGCCACTGGCTTTACGCTGTTTACACTGATTGTCCAAGGGACAACCTTGCGAACGGTGATCACAAAGCTAGGGCTCGACAAACTCACTCCGCTTGATACGGCATTGTCGCGCCAGGTGGTCGCGGTCGCCTTGCAATCAGTCCGCGAGGATGTGTCCCGCACCGCGGAAAACTATGACCTGACCCACCAAATTGTAAGAAACGAAGCCAAACAATTTAGCGAACGCCTCGACGAGGCTGTAAAGGCCGCCGAGGACAGCGCGGAGATCCTTGATCGCGACAGGATCACGCTTGGCCTTATTGCGTTAGCCGGTGCAGAGCGGGATTCAGTATTGGCCCGAATGCGAGAGCGTACCATGTCATCCGTTCTCAGCGAAAAAATTCTGTCCGATGCTGATCGGCTCATTGAAGGCGCAAGGACCGGTGGTCGGATCGGCTATCAGCGCGCGTCCAATCGATCTGTCGTCTATGGCAAGTCTTTTCGGATCGCCGTTTTCCTGCACAACCGCCTACGAATCTCGTTTCCGCTCACTCGTATAACAGCGGACAGGTTCGAAAGACTGCTCATGCAACGTCTGATCCTTCGAGATCTCGATGGGTTTGTCCGTGGTCGCATACGCCGGATCCACGGTCGCCGGGTTGCGGAGTTGCTAGACGACCTGTTGGAGCGCCGATCCGAGGCGGTTGAGACAGCGCTTGAAGGATTACGGCTCCAATATCCAGGTTATGCGGAAAAGCTGGAGCGGCGGTTCATCCGAAGGACAGCATTGCGACTGGAGGAGCGAGAATACGCGGTCATGCGCGAGGATGGCCTGGTAGGCGAAGAGCTCTATTCAGTGTTGATGCAGGAAGTGGCGGCACGACGTGCTTTATCCGAAGGGCGTCCTGTACTGGACATCGCCCTGAAGGGGCGGGATCTGGTCAGGCAGTTTCCACTATTCTCTGATCTCGACAAAGCTTCATTGCGAAAACTCAGTAGAGCGCTGCGTACGCGCTACGCCAACGCTGGCGACAAGATCCTTTCCAAAGATGAATTGACCCGGAGTGTGTTTTTCATCGCTTCTGGAGCAGTCGAAGTGGAGTTCGGCAGACACACCACACGTTTAGGTCGTGGCGAAATGTTTGGGCAATTGGCCATGCTCATGAAACGGCCCCGTCGGGTAAATGCGCGAGCGCTGGCGCCCTCGACACTGCTTATGCTTGACGAAGCAAGTTTCCGGCGCTTGCTGCGGCGAAGCAAGGCCATGCGGAAGTCGGTCGAAGTGAGTGCTGCCAAGCGTTTGATCGACCCAGCAGTGTTGGACCTGGATGAACCTTCAACTACCTCCTGAACACGGCTCAATTTCTCTAAAGAGAACCAATCTGAAAGGACCTGCAAAACAATAGTATTGTTTCGCGAGGCATCAGTCGGCTTCGGTCATAGGTCTCGTCCATGCACTATGAACTCAGCGTTGGGCGCTTTTTTGATTGCGCACGAGCTGCGACGATCGGCGAGTATTTCACAATCCACCTATTCGATGTGGCATGGTCAACTCGCACATCGCGCTCAGCCATGATCTCTTCCAAATCACGATAGGACAACGTGTACTGTAGATTGAATTAAACGGCGTACAAAACTGCATGCTTGGCGAAATGACAGCCCTTTAACGAGATCATGCTCAAACAACTTGTTCGAAAATTACGCGTCTAGTACAAACCTCAGATCACGCAGGCTCGTCAACTAGACCTCAAATTTTGCGACGCATCTTAACGCCTTACACATAACGAACCAATAGCTCTGAATTCCCAAGATTGTCGCTCTGATTGGTAAGATCCAGTGTCGCTGTAGGTGTCACGCAGCCGGGGCTGGGTTTGAATTGAGATTGGGAAGATAAGATGCGCAGTGTGTTTGCTTGGACCGTGTCGAACAAAAGGATTGGCCGTCACCATTGTTTCAATTGACCCGCTGATCCTGCGCGAAACTAGCAGGGGGCGGCCAAAACCATTACCCAAGTTCGATCTGCGGCTTCGTAAAGCGCGAATTCCCTTGCCTCGCGAGAGAGCATGTTCGCTCGATGTCCGGGTGATCGAGCCCAAGCCGACACGACTGCTTCCAACCCTTGCTGCCCCTTTGCGATGTTTTCGGCAACGAAACACCAATTGTAGCCTGCCCCGAGAACCCGCCTTCCTACATCAGACCCGTTTGATCCGGTATGCGAAAAGAAACCTCTCTTCGCCATGTCCTCTGCATGAGATTTCGCAGCTTTCTCCAGTTTTTGGCTATATTGCAAGACGTGAAGACCTTGGCTTTCGCGAAGTGAATTCAATGCGTCCGTCGCCAATGTGTTGGCCACGACGGTTGAAGGGAGTAGGTACGCCAAGACTAGCAGTAGACGGAACATTTCAGTCATCCCCGGTTTCTTCCAATAGTTGCAACTCTGGCTTGCTACAAACGAAGATAATTGGTCGTAGGTCTTGCTACGATAAATGTACCCATTCAGAGACGAGATATACGCTGGCCAAGGCTATTGCGGCCTAATGTACGACGCGCCGAACTCGTACCCCCTCATTGAAAATCGTAAACCCCATTCTCGACGCGCCGCATTCTTTCGCTATCCAGTCGGAATGTTTGAATTGTGACAGTTTCATTAAAGAAAAGGTAATATACACCTTGACGTAACGGAAAGCTGCATGTCGCTATTTGTGTTTGATGCTGAGGTTCGTCGGGCGACACACCGAACCAATTAACCCCCTCAAATCCAGTTGGAAAAACCAGAACGTTCTAAAATAAAAGCATGTCGCCCACAGACAGAGGGTCGCATTATGGCGGAATTGTGTCCACGATTCATTGTGAAACTTACCGTTTGAGATTTGGAAACAAACCGTTTCGTCACAGACTTGGGCATTACGGGGTTTCCCCAATTTCGGGCTGAGAACGTTTCTGCCAAGTTTGTTTCAAACAGAAGACAACACCACTCATTCAAGGGTGAGAGAAAGGGGCTGGCTTTGACCCCCTCGGCCAGCCCCTCACACCCCCACAAATCAGAGCTCAGGTAAGATGGGTGGTTTCAATGTTCGGCTGCGACTATTCAATTTACATGTTTGTTCTGTATTTAAGTCTACTCACCAAATTTGGGGAGTGACTAAAAAATGAAACCTTGCTCCAATAAACTTCTGCGTGCGTTTCTTCGAGCCTTTCATGGCCTCCAACCTATCAAAGTCCCGTTGCAGCGATGCATCGAAAATCTGCGTCGCTGTGGACGTGACAAACTGTGGAACGCTAAACTATTACCGACCATTTACCCTTGGCGCGAGAACTGTTGCAAAATTTTTGGCTGTCTACGACGTCAGATGCTGCGGGTGAACGACTTTCGGTATAGTCAGTTGATGGTTTCCTTCGAAGGCACGCAACATCCCGAGGCTGTGATCCTGTTCGCGGTGTTTTTCTATGTCTGATTCCGTGTGTCTTACCGGGATCAAAAAAGAAATCATGGCCGCGTGCTGTGTATCAGTGGACCACAACCCTCTAAACCGATTGCCAACACGGTATTCTGGTGCAATCGCTGAGGTAGCACGCCGCCGCAACGGGCCATGTAATCTTTCGCGAAGAATGGACGAAACGTACACCTAAGTTAAAGGCGCGTGGGTTTACCTCTATCGAGCTGTGGACAAGCACGGCAAGACCCTTGATTTCACGCTTTCACGGCGTCGCAACAAACCAGTCGCCACCAAGTTCTTCGCCAGAATGTGGGATATCAATGGATTGCCGAGGGAGATTGTGATCGACAAGAGCGGTGCCAACACCACCGGCATCAAGGCTATCAACAAATTGCTCAAAGGCTTTGGCTGCCCGATCCCAATTGAGATCGTGAGGCGGAAATACTTGATCAATATCGTGGAACAGGACCACCGGTTCATCAAGAGACGCACGCGGCCTATGCTGGGGTTCAAAGCCTTTACTTCAGCGGCGGCAAAGATCGGCGGAACTAAAGTGGTGCACTTGATCGGCTAGGGGCAAATCATGCCAGGCCTCTACCCATTGCAGCAGTTCGTTGAGCTCGCCACCTGATTCACAAGCGATTGCTGAAACAACTCAACGGGCTCTGATTTTTGCAACAAAACCAAGGAGCCTGCGGCGTATGGGCCTTTTTAGACGCCGTACAACCTTTGGAAGCGGTGGAGCGACAAGGGCGACTTCGTTCTGTCACAATCTTTTTGCTGGCATAGCACCAGTCGAATTGGTGGGCAGTTGAGTCTACCAGTTGGCAGAACTGCTTTTGAGAACTCAGTACCCGAACTCTGATTACCTTTTTGGTCAATAATCTACGTGCTGCACGATTCATGAAAACGGCAAAAATAATTAGAAAAACAACCTTTAAGGAGATAAAAAAGACTTCCTATCTTTTAGTGAGTTTACCAACTATGTTGTTGATTTCAGTTGCAGTGCGTTGGCATGAAGCATCGTCAAAAAGGATTGTGCGATGATCTGCGTTGATGTCGTACTGATCAACTTCACTTGCAAAAACATCCCAAGACAAATTGGGCGAAGGCCCAAGAATTGAACGTCGTTTTGTAGCGCGCAGAAGACAAATTGTCCCTTTGTAATAGCTGGGCTCGTATCTAGAAAGCGCATTGTAAAACTGGCGAACTGTTGCACGTATTGACGCTGGATGACTTGATAGCGCAACAGGGAATAAGCCGGGCTCATCCAACACTTCACCCTTTGTCGAAGCAACACTCGCGAATACGCGGCGGAAGGACCTAAATCGCCAGGCCAAAATCCGTGCGTGCCACTCGATTTTATCTGAAAAGCGTTTTCGACGCAGTCTAGATGGAACTGCGGAATCTAACAGCACAGGCACGACGGTATTCTGGGACTCATCCTTTAGAATGTTAGCGGTTTCGTATGACAAAAAACCCCCAAATGAGTATCCGACGATTAAAGTAGGTTGAAAAATTCCATGTCCGAGAATGATCCTTGCGCATTCCTGCGCGTATTCAGCAATTGATTGGTTGTCGCGCTCTCTTAACATTTCCGTATTGGGTCGAAGGCCCAAAACTTCGCAACGATCGTCAATAAAGGGGAGGATTTTGTTGATCCAAAGCGGAACCCCGAAAAGATCTGGCATCGCTATCACAGTGATACCTCCAGTTCCACTTCGTAGCACCTCAAGGGGCCCATCCTGAGGTTCCTCGGGCTCACTTGTATCAGGCGCTTTGACTTGCCTCGCAACAGTATTGGAAAGATCTTGAAGCGTTTCAATATTGTTGATTTCAGACATCGATATCTGAATATCAAAATGAGCTTCAACTTCCATAACCAATACTGTGTGAGAATAGCTGTCCCACCCCCCTATTTGGTCTGGGCCAAACGAAATGTTCAAAGAGCCTTTTTTCGCCCCAAACACTTCGGCGGCAATATCCAAGATGACTGCATCGTGCTCGCTATTGATGTCACGGGTGATGGTCGATTGGTTCTGCAAAATTTCTTTCAGTGCAGGCAGATCAACTTTTCCTGATCCTCGACGCGGAAGCTCTTTCAAAAAAACAACTTTCTTGGGTACCTTTTGGCGTTCCAGCTTAGTTCGACAAAACTCCAAAATGTCAGACTGTTCCAGAGGCTTCTGAGGGACAATTGCAGAAACTGGTAAGGCCCCAAAGTCTTCGTCCGAAACACCTACGGTCTGCGCCTCAAGCACATCCGGGTGTTTTAAGAGCACTTCATCAATCTCTTCAGGGCGTATCAAAAATCCACCGCTATTGATCGCTGTGCTCATTCGTCCAACAATACTGAAGTTCCCCCGCGGCGTTACGGTTGCAAGGTCTCCCGTGCGGAACCATTCGCCACGGAATGCTTTTTCCGTTTCTTCTGGTCGGCCAAAGTATCCGGCAAAGATGTAGGGCCCGCGCAAGCACAACTCCCCAACTTCACCTTGCGGCTGTTCTTTTCCAGTTGACGGATCGACAATTATTGCTTCGCAATCGATCGGTTTGCCGATCGTATATCGTTCACCCATTTCCGCGTGCGGTCCAGCAAAGTGACTGGCGGCGACTGTCTCAGTCATACCGTATTCATTCACAATCGGTTTTTTGAATCGCTCCTCGAGTCTGTCCCAAAGATCTGGGGCCATTGGCGCGGAGGTCGTCAGGATCGTTTTAAATTCGCTACGATCAAAATAGTCTGATCGGGCCGCGTGTCGGTCGATCAAGGCATACACCGTTGGGGCACTAATCATATGCGTGGCACGACTATCACGTAACCAACACAAATCCTGTTCTAGCCGGTTCAATGAAAATGCATCGGGCCGAAGCAGTGTTGCTCCATTGAAGGCTGTCAATACCGGCCCCTGGACCAATCCATCGGTATGATAGGTTACAAGACCATTAAAGATTTTTGATCGGCGTTCCAGTTCCCAGACGCGCGAGATTGCGGCCAACTGAGTCTGCAAGTTCGTGTGCGTCAGCATCACGCCTTTGGGTTGCGACGTGGTACCCGACGTAAATAATAGATAAGCCAAACCGCTTTCGGGTTGCTTCAAAGACGGATCTCGTTTTTCAGCGTTGGGAAGGTTGTTGGTAAAAAATGAAACCCACGAGTCGGATTCAGCCCAAGGCTGATTGCAGCGCTCAGTATCGGCGACGATCAGACTCGGTTTGATCAATTCAGCGATGCCGACAAGCCTGTCCTCGCTGGAGTCCGGGGCAATGATTGAAGGGACCTTTCCGTCAAGTACTGCCGCGATCCACAACGTGGATGCGACCCAATCGTCGTTGGAGACGATGACCAAAGGTTGACCGCTCTCCAGTCCAATGCTGTCGAATCTTCCACAATGCTCGCAAATTGCACGCGTAAGATCGTCATAACTGTGTGCGTAATCCGGACCTTGCCAAAATATCTTTTTCGGATCTGCCTTAATTTGTTGCCACAAATGGTTTGCAAATTCAGAGTGCAAAACAACTACTCCTGATCGTCGGAACCCAGTGTGCTGCGCGAGAGATCCAACTCCTTAACGGTCGCAGGGTTTCCAGCAACAAATGCCCCATCAGGCACGTCTTTGCGGACAACGGATCCGCCTGAAATGATACATCCAGAACCAATTTCGACATCTGGGTAGATTATCGCTCCAACGCCAACAATACTACCGGATCCAATCTTAATGTTGCCAGCAAGCGTGACGCCGGGCGCGAGACTCACACCGTCATTCAGAACGCAGTGATGTCCAACGCTTGCGGTTCTGTTCACGAGAACCCGTTCGCCCACAATGCTTGCGCCACCGATTACAGCTCCTGCATTTATGAAACTCATTGCTCCCACCCGCGTTGACCGCGCGAGCACCGCTGTAGGATCAATCATGGCGTCAGCGGGCTTGAGTCCATGCTCTAATGCAATTTCCGCCAGTTTTTTACGGCGTCTTGGATGAAACGCACATGGCCAGAAAACTCCATCAGTATCCCCTAGATCGTCGAGATGAACCACCGACCTACGCGAAAGCACGCGAACAGGATCCCCGAGTGACACACAAAAATCGGCCGGCGTATTCAATCGCCGAAGCGTCTCTTCATAGTCAACAACCAGAGGGCTACGAGCTCCAAAAAGTATTCTTTTCAAAAAGATTCTCCCGATAACGCCTTAAACTAGACCAGCGAACATCTAAATTCGTAGTTCGTCAACATCACCCTGCGGGGCGCGCTTTCGCGGCCTCAAATGTCCGGTGGTCGAAAAACCAAAATTTGGGTCACAGGTACAAAGATCGCTTGCAAGACGGATGTAGTAGCCGGCTGAGTAGAAACGGCATCTAACTTAAACAGAATGGCCCCCAAAAAGGTATGTTTGAGGCGCCGCCACAGTTTTCTCCTGGCTGGAAAGCTAGCATCAGCAGTTTGCCTAGTTAGCGCCCTGCTTCGCGGTTCGCGGACAAACGCGCGCTGACGATCTCACTCACATTTTCAAGCTCGGGGGTCGCCTTTCCAATTTGGTCTGCAATCAGGTTTACGAGCAAGTCCACCCGTTCGACTTGCCCTGCTCCTGCTTCAATTGCACGCGCTGCAGAAGAGGGCTTCAATAAACTTTTTGCCGCGGTCGCATATTTTTCGAACGGTACTTTGTCTTTTGGATCTGCTCCCAATTGACTGACAATACCGCTCACCGTTTCGTATATACTCTCGGACAGTTCGACGTCGCTGTGAACGGCATCCTTAATGGCACGAGCTCCTTCGGGCAAAACACACCTATAGTTGCCTGCAAAAAGCATACTCCATTTCGCGAATGGCACGAATAAGGAGTCGAAAACCCTTAGCTTGACAGGTACGTCGTTTCCTTCAACGCGAACTGCATCAATCGCAGTTTCTAGATTTCGCAGTATTTCATTGTGCTCATCGCTTTCGAATGGTGCGGCTTTGAAATTGGTTGGTAGACCCACGTGCAAGACATTTGCGCCCTCTTCCACGACCCGATATGCCTGAGGGTCGGGACTGCATAGAGTTACATTCCCCGGCTTGAAGGCGCTCCAGCACTCGGGGCACGTGAAACACGACTTTAGCCTTTCCACATCCAGCCCTTCGATGCGCTGCAAATAAGGCGGTGGCGGCATATTCATTATAGATAAGCAGGGTTTCCCAGCATTTGCGATCCGCTGAAGCAAGTTTGCAATCGCTTCATGACAGTACTGCGGCTCTGACATTGCAAGGGCAATCAGATCGTATTCATTTGGGTCGACCTGGTCAGGAGGCATTGCGTTCAGCTCTCCGGGAAGGTCATTCGAGCTGAACGACCTGTGCTTTTCTTCACCGCGCAGCTTTATACGAACACGTGTCCCCTCTCGATTTATTAAATCGGCAGTTTCTTTGCGACAAACAAGCGTCACATCTTGGTTAGCCATCAATAGTTTAGTAGAAAGAAGTGATCCGTACGAAGCTCCCAAGATCAATATCTTATATTTCACTAGTTTAATCCCTTACAAACACAAAACTCTGTAATTTAGGTCAAAACGAATTGATTCTAGCAACAGAAAAGCGATTGAGCGTAGCTATCGACTTGACACGATTTACTTCTCTTGAGGCCTCGGGGTGGCATGGTTCTGACGCACACTCTGCTCCCAACGGATCTGTTGCAAACTCTTAGCCGCTGACGTGATCAGATGCTGCGGATGAGTGGCGTTCGGTAAAACCCGTCGACAGTCAGTTCATGGCTTCCTTCGAAGGCACGCAATATCCGAAGGCTGTGATCCTGTTCTCGGTGTTTTTCTATGTCCGATACAGTGTCTCTTACCGGGATCTGGAAGAAATCATGGCCGAGTGCCGTGTTGCAGTGGACCACACCTTTCTAAACCGATGGGCAACATGATATTCTGGTGCAATCGCTGAGGCAGCACGTCGCCGCAAAGGGCCATGTATTCGTTCGTGAAGAATGGACGAAACGTACACCTAAGTTAAAG
>NZ_JBQFSY010000014.1:0-91460 GCF_056538305.1 Ruegeria sp. BG9 | reverse complement strand
GGAAATAAAGTGGCGCACTTGATCCGCCAGGGTTAAATCACGACCGGACTCTGCCTGTTGCAGCAGTCCGCTGAGCTCGTCACCTGATTCAAAAGCGATTGCTAAAACAACTCAACCCGCTCAAATCTGTGCAACAAGACCAGAATGTCATAACGCAAGACGCATCTTTGGTCGAAATCATCGGACCAATCTGGGTTGCAGAACGGCCGCTCTCAGAATGCTATTGAACCCTGCCAGAACATAAATCCATTTTGGCCACTCAGCGCTGCAATTCAGCGGAATTACGGTTTACCCAGCATTTTTTCGGGGTTTCCATAAAACGGCGCGGGCGGTTCCTTCAGCTTTGTACAGCAGAATAGCGTTGTTACCCAAATCATGACGGACTAAGCCGCTTTCATCTCCGAACCCATCGCTTCGGAGCGTCAACAAGACCGAAAATGCTTCGCGCAAGCTACGGGAAAACGTGCACTTTCATAATTTACAGGCATTTTTCATTTGTGTAGCCGATTGAAGCGCAAGTGGTGAAGTTCTCGACATACTAGTGACTAAATTTCGTATAAATATGACAAGAATCGCCAACCCATAAGTTGTCAATGTTTGTGTTTGAGGAATGCTTGATTTGGAAAATCGTCGTCCGACTTTTGTCACTCGGCCCGGCCTTCCGGAATTAGGTGATGTCCTGCCCTACCTTGAGCGGATATGGTCCTCGCGTGTTCTCACAAACGGCGGCCCACTGGCGCAAGAACTCACAGTGGCGCTACAAGATTATCTGGGTGTCGCGCATCTAAGTCTTGTTTCGAACTGTACCAGCGGTTGTATCGCGGCTTTGCGCAGCCTCAAGGTAAAAGGCCAGGTTATCACGTCTCCTTTTTCTTTTGTCGCAACAGCAAACTCGATTGTACTTGCGGGTGCAGAACCGGTTTTTGCGGACATTGATCCGGTAAGCCTTAACCTTGATCCGGCACAAGTGGAAAGGCATCTAACCTCGGACACTGCCGCTATTATGCCTGTACACAGCTTCGGGAATCCCTGCGACCATGCCGCACTTGAAGAGATTGCCAACCGCCGAGGTATTCCGCTGATCTATGACGCTGCACACGCATTTGGAGTGAAGTCGAATGGTCAGAGTTTAACAAATCTAGGAACTTGCTCGGTTGTTAGCTTTCATGCCACGAAAGTATTCAATACCTTCGAAGGCGGCGCCGTCATCACGCACGACGAACAGTCAAAGGCAGCCGTGGAGCGCTTGATCAATCACGGTATAGAACATGAAACCTCAGTGCCAGAGATTGGTTTAAACGGCAAGATGAGCGAACTCCACGCAGCAGTTGGCTTGGCGCAACTGCCTTATGTGGATGAAATCATCAATCAACGGATGATGATTGCAAATAAATATTCTGCTCGGCTTAGTGGCACACAGGGAGTACATTTGGTTCAGCCGTCGCCGGACGTGCGGTATAACTATTACATGTTTCCTATACTTCTTGATACAACTTACCCGCTGTCCCGCGACGAACTTTGCGCGACAATGGAGGCGGAAGGGATTTTTCCTCGGCGCTACTTTTTTCCTTTGGTTTCTGATTTACCTTCTTTTCAACATCATTCTTCAGCTGAGCCATCGAATCTTCCTGAAGCCCGGAGAGTTGCGAATAGCATTGTCTGCCTGCCGATTTATCCTGACCTCCCATCGGTTGTTCAGGACAGGATCATAGAGATAGTTTTAAGTCCAACGCGCTGATGTGGATTATCCTCCGGTCGCAACGAACAAATCGTGCCTTAGACAACGCCCAAGTTCAGAAGCCGCCGAACCAACTTTGACAGGCTGATGTACGCAGACCTGTGAATCCTCCTTTCGCAATCTATCTGTTCGATATTCAAACAGATTGAGTAACTCTTCGAAGGCTCATGTTGGCTGGCAACACAAAGACCTCTGGGTCATTTGGCCGCCCGGGGAAAGTTAAGGTTTACAGCGACCCAAACCTGCCACGCTTCGCATGTGTGGCGCTCAGAATGTGGGCTAAGGTTATTCGATCCGTGCTTGGTCAGAGCAATCGAGTTCGCCATACCTGCACAAGAAAACTAGAATAATTGGATAAGCCCACTGAATTTCAGGTTGGCGAACTTCGGGATCAGGGCTACGTTGCACGCCGTCATGACTTCTACAATCCTTTGGAAAATTTTTTGATCGAGCGCGGCCTGTCTAATGAACTTATTCTAATACCGGTGTTGAAGGCTCATAGAGGACCCAACGGCGGATTGGTTCTAACGCAAAAGTATTTGGATGGCGCGGCTGAATATGCCAAACACTGGGATGGCCCCGTAACCACGCTTGCCGAAGTTTCTCAGACTCCCTCGACAGATATGGACCATGTTGAGGTGCTGGAAGATTGCGATACGCAATACCGGATTGAGGAACGGCCAAAAACACTTGATGCCTTGATCCCTCGCCTTCAAAACGCGGGGGCCGTGGTCGGATTTCTTGATCCCAGTCAGTCGGAGATGACGCGGCAATGTTCTCAACGCGGAATTCCGGTCATTCACGTGTGCGAATACACCCTAAAAACTGAATTTCAGATCATCGATGCGTCGCCGGTCAACCCACTCGTTAAGTTGCGCAGGAAAGTCTGGATTCGGAACGCGGAGCGAACACGCAGAGCCTTGCTTAGCTCGCTGGCCGGACTGCAGTGCAATGGTGTGCCAGTCTTCGAAGCGTACAAACCTGAGCGCCCTGACGCGTTCCTATTTTTTGACAATCGCGTCAGAAAAGCCGATGTGGCGACCGACCAGGACCTGGAAAGAAGGGCGGCCAGATTGAAAAAAAGCGAACGCCTTCGTCTTTTGTTCGGCGGTCGTTTTGTCCCAATGAAAGGGACGCGCTATCTTCCCCTCGTTGCGCAAGCGCTTGCCAAAAAGCGTGTCGACTTTCAATTTGATATCTACGGATCCGGACCCGAGCGAGGTCAACTGGTTGACGCGGTTCGAAGACTTAAACTTGAAGATCGGGTAAAGGTTCACCCGCCCGTCGATTTCCTGTCAGAATGGGTTCCACTACTGAAAAATGCGCCGGACTTATTCGTCAGCTGCCACCCACAAGGTGACCCGTCGAGCACCTACTCAGAAGTGATGTCGTGCGGCTTACCAATAGTCGGCTTCGCGAACGAGGCGTTTGAGGGAATTGTAGCGCATTCCCGTAGCGGTTTCTTGACACCTTTGGGCGATGCAGAGAAGTTGGCAGACCAAATTGCTAAACTTGATCAGAACCGTGAAGTATTGACCCAAGCTGCTCGCCGAGGTCGAGATTTCATGCGAAGCCACTGTTTCGAAGAGACTTTTGCGCGGCGCACGGCGCACTTTTCCAAAGCTGCAGAAGCTTGGCGGCACAACTAAGTTGTTCATTTTTTGGTCAATAAACCCGTATCTTGAGCATCCAATAATGGCCTAGCTACACAGGTGAAAGAAGGAACGTTTGCTTTTTCCTCTAAAACCCTCGCGCCCTCTTTTTGGGCAAGCAGACCAAAGCAAAGAGTGTTGAACCTGCCACGAACCTAACCCTTCTGCCACAATTGAGCCGAACGTAAAAGAAACTTTCGGTATCTGAAGGCACATAGAATCGAATCTTCTTAGCTGCAATAGTTGGCAAAGAGCGACATTTTTGTTGCGCACACCTAAAGAGTTCCCACTTTTTGGGTTTGTCTTCTTAACTTGGAAGAAATTGCCGACTATCCTTAGCCCTGAAATTTCAACGCTCGCTAGAGTTGATATTATGGTTCACCTTGATGTCCCAAAGCTGAATGCAACGGAAACTGAACCATCGCTGACCAGCGTTGCCGTCCTTGTACCATGCTACAACGAAGAAGCTTCAATCGGTATTGTCGTACGCGATTTCAAAGCCGTGCTCCCGAACGCAACGGTATATGTTTACGACAACAACTCGAACGATCGCACTGTTGAGGTAGCCACAGAAGCCGGTGCAGTGGTGCGCAGCGAAATCCAACAGGGCAAAGGACATGTCATGAGGCGAATGTTCGCCGATGTCGATGCCGATTGCTATGTGCTGGTCGATGGCGACAACACCTACGAAGCAGCCGCGGCCCCGCGTCTGGTAAATATGCTGCTAACGCAGAACCTCGATATGGTAACTGGATGTCGTGTTACGAATATTGAGGAAGCCTACCGGCCCGGGCATAAGTTTGGAAATTGGGCATTGACCGGTTTGGTGCGGTGGATTTTCGGAGACCGCACGCGTGACATGCTTTCCGGGTATCGAGTTTTTTCGCGCAGGTTTGTTAAAAGCTTCCCAGCGTTGTCGCGAGGTTTTGAGATCGAAACCGAACTTACAGTGCACGCCCTAGAGTTGCGCATGCCTATCGCGGACGAGGAAACGGCTTATATCGACCGGTTACCCGGATCCGAAAGCAAACTCAGCACGTTTCGAGACGGTTTTCGCATCTTGCGGCTTATCCTCACTTTAATAAAGGAAGAGCGCCCGATGCCTTTTTTCTCGGCAATCGCCGCCTCCCTGCTGGTACTGTCCTTGGCGCTTGGATACCCGATTATCGCCGAGTTTATCGAAACCGGGCTTGTACCACGTTTTCCCACGGCAATTCTGGCCGCAACCATCGCCATTATTTCCGTCCTGTCGTTCTTTGCTGGCTTGATCCTAGACACCGTTACGCTTGGGCGGCGTGAAATGAAGCGGCTACACTACCTTTCGGTACCGATCAGAAATCGCTGCGAGTGACTGGTGGATGCCGCGGTATACTAGTTTCTTTCGGTTCTGTGTCGTTGGCACAATCGGGTTCATTACTGATGCCACTGTGCTTGCTTTGTTGCTGGAAAACGGTGTTTCTCACTATGTCGCCCGGATACTCTCTTTCCCGGTCGCTGTCTTCGTCACGTGGTGGCTAAACCGCATTTGGACCTTTAGCACGGCGAGCCGTACCAGAACCGGTCGGCAAATCATGCGCTACTTTACGATTCAAATCCTTGGAGCGATTGTAAACTTAATGACTTACATGTTGGTTTTGCTGTTTATCGAAAAAACAGTCGTCAACGCGATTTTTGCGCTTTCCGTCGGCTCGGCAGCCGGGCTTGTCGTCAACTATCTTGGCGCTCGGCGCATTGTTTTCCTGACCAGCTGAGGCCGCGTCATGACACGTTCGGCATCTACATTCCCTGTAGCCTTGTTTGTGTTCGGTTGGGCTCTTTACTTGGGCATCTTATTTCCTGGTTTTATGAGTGTGGACTCAGTTGTCCAGTTGCTTGAGGCCCGCAGTGGGGAAATCGGAGATTGGCACTCGCCTTTCATGACTTTGCTTTTCGGAGTTATGGGTCAGTTCTTTTCGGGATCTGTCGGCATGCTCGTCCTGCAAACCACTTTGCTGTGGGGCGGGTTGATACTGTTTTGGTACGCAGCTTTGGTTCCATATGCCCCACGGCTTGGGGCAGTCTTACTTTTTTTGTTAATGTTTTACCCGCCAATATTGGGTATCAACGGAGCAATCTGGAAAGACATTCTAATGGCAGGCATGCTCACTTTGCTGAGCGGTGCCCTAGCGGGTGTTTATTCGAACCGTTTGCCTCAAAGACCAATGGTTGCACTTATTTTGGTGACCGCGTTGGTGGCCCTTCTGGCCCGTGTGAATGCAGTTTTCTGCTTGACACCTCTGTTGTCGCTTCTAGCGATCTGCATCATCCGTCCGCACCGTGTCGTGGGGTTTACAGGCTCTATATGCCTGGGCGCCGGGCTGGCCCTGGGCATTGCGCTTGGGTCGATGAGTATTAATGGCCATATTGCCGATCGCTCGGAAAACCCAATGTTGTCAGTTGCCCTTTTTGACGTAAGCGGCACAATCGCCTTTCTGCCAGAAGGAGAACGGCGAGCCCGTTTGCACTCTAAATTACCGACTCCGCTCACCGAAGGTCTTACGCCTCAGGATCTGAGTGAAAGTTATTCACCGCGTGATTGGCAAGATGTTTTCTACGGGGATCAACCCGGACTAAATGCACTGAATCAATCCCAAGACACTCATGTCCCGACTGATACCTTTGGTGCTTTGGACCCGGAACAACAATCTGAGATACTTAACTCTTGGCGCCATGCCATTACTACCGAACCGAAGGCCTATCTAAGCCATCGCCTCGCTGCATTTGATTGGGTGTTGGCGTTCCGAAAAACACTTTGGCAACCGGTCTTGTTTGATCCCGCAAACTATTCAGAAGAAATGCAACGGATTGTACCACCTATTTCGGAACAGACATTGCTCCAAAAAGAGTTGTCTTTGCTCTTTAACAAGCTGGCCTATTTCCCGCCATACAAACCTTGGCTATGTTTGGCAGCGGCGATGATCTTGCTCGTCGTTTTGTTGTTCAAACCAGCTGGTCATGGGCTGGAGATAGCCCTTTTACTTGCCGTTCCTGCACATTTATTCGGTTTGTTTTTGTTGGCGCCGACACCGGACTTTCGCTATTCGCACGTTATCTTTTTGTTCACTGGGTTAGCCTTCAGCAGGGCAATATGCATCCTTTTTAAACCCCGTACCTGAAGTAACCTTTTGAAGGCAACGGTCGAAGTGGCCGTTAGCAGACAGGAAGGTTTTTTGGCAACCATCCTATCGTTTCTAAAACTGGCACCAGACAGCATTCAGCCCTAGGGATCTGGTAAGCGAACCAGTACACGCTGCAAATTCACTAGGCTGCATTTTACTACGATCAGAGAACCCAGCCCACAGTAAAGCAACCCACAAACTGGGGTTGGGAATGTGGTCAGAATCGTTCGATATCGTCCTCAGGATCCTATGTAGGGAGTGACAACTTCAAAAACATGAGATGCGATTTCGTCATAGTTGTCCATGAATACCCCGTTGACGTCCAAGCCGGAAACATCAGGCCTAGGGGCCGTTTCTTCAAAGATAGTCGAATACACGATCATCGCTGCCAGCAGATGCAAAGTGTCATGCCCATGAGGGGCATCGTCTGCAAACCAGTCATCGGCTGAAAGCGCTGACGCAGGCGTGTTTTCCATCACAGATACCATTGTACGCGCAACAGGAATGAGTTTGATGCGGGATGCCGCATCAGGAACGTTTTCCCTCACCCGCTTGACCAAGTTGTCGAACCATCCTGTATAGTTGAATTGGGTCGTAGTTCTTTCACGCCAAGCGGCAAAATCGCGCGAAGATCCTGCACCTGTTGCCTCATCAAACAGTTTGCCCCCATCCGACCAACCCTCGTAGATCCAGTAATTCGGCTGACCAGACGTGTTTTTTTCGTGAGAGGATACGACAACAGTAAACATCCCTGCCCAAACGGTAGACTGCCCTTCCGCAACTCCCCAGGGAATAGGGCCACCAACACTCGGATCGGGGTCAGGGCCTTGTGACGTGTAAGCAGGTGGCCCGGAAAAGTTATCTGTCACCATAAAGATATCCGTGACATTTGCCCGATCTACGGCAGGCCACGAATTTCCAGCCCCGGTGGATGGAACACCAAACCGTATCCAGTTTTGATCCCAGTTTGGCGCTGCAGGGGGCTGAACGCCATAACTGCCCTGTGCCGCAAAAAACTGCTCGCCGTTTGCCTCGGTCAGCAGTTTCATCATGGGAGGGATACGATCGTACAGGCTGTTCATGTATGCACCCGTGGCGCGCCTTTGTTGTACTTCGCCGTTTGCGTCGGTGGGTAGAGAAGAAAAGGCCATCAAAGAAACAAGGGCTGCACTCAAAAATCGCACTGCTTAAACTCCATGTCGGTTGGTTGTCTGTCAGAGAGAATATAGCGCTCTTTTTCAAAGTACATCCTGGATCAAGCGTTTACTGAATGCTCGCCTCTAAATTCACCATCAATACGGTCACTATCGCCAAAATCGAAACAATAAGAACCGATGTTTGCCTTAAAATTAGGTGATGAAATGGCCTTTTGCGGCCATAGAGCCATACCTTTGACCTGTCTGTGAAATAGCTCCTCGCCAGACATACATCCGCCGTATTATATGCATATCGGAGTCAATTAGACTCTAGTTATCTAAAAAACATTTGAGGGGCCTTGGCCGTTAGTTCGTATGACGAGTGAAGCACGTAAACCAGTTCTGGTGGTTGACCTAGACGGAACGCTTTTGCGATCCGACATACTCTTCGAAACTTTTTGGAGCGCGTTGGGAAAAAACTGGCAAACACTCTTTAAGTCGGCTAGCGCATTGTCGCACAGCAAGGCCAGGCTGAAGCACGCGCTCGCCGAAGCAGGTCCTGTCGACGTCGAAACGCTCCCCTATGATCCGGAGGTTATCGCCTATGTCGAAGACTGGCGGCGAAAAGGCGGTCAGACGGCTCTGGTAACGGCCAGCGACGAGACAATAGCCAAGGACATTTTCGACCATCTTGGTATTTTTGACGAGGTCTATGGGTCAGACGGTGTGAGAAACCTCAAAGGCCCGGCGAAGGCCACCTTTCTGAAAAACCATTATGAAGACGGCTTCGCATATATGGGGGACGCCCAGGCTGACATTCCGGTTTGGTCGCAAGCTAACCGTGCAATCACCGTCAACGCACCCACGAAGTTGCGCAGTACGGTGGACGATCTTAGCCCAGAGGTTGACCATTTGAGCACTCAGGTCACTTCCTTAAAGCCGTATATAAAAGCTATTCGGCCCCATCAGTGGTTAAAGAACATTCTTGTTTTCCTTCCGATGCTAGCCGCTCACCAGTATGATTGGGGGACATTTTGGGCGTCTTTGCTGGCGTTCATCTCATTTTCCATGGTCGCGTCCAGTGCGTATGTCATGAACGATCTTCTGGATTTAGCCGCTGATCGCGCACATCCGCGCAAGTGCAAGCGCCCATTTGCATCAGGTGCGATCCCAATCGCTCATGGAACTTGGATGGCCTTCGGAATGCTTGCCACAGGCGCTATTATCGCCGCCAGCGTCAATTGGGCTTTTCTGGGCGCCATGACCTTCTATTACGTCGCAACCACTGCCTATTCGCTAAACATAAAGCGCCGCATTGTAATCGATATCATTACGCTGGCTGGTCTCTACACTACCAGAATCATTGCCGGGGGGTATGCTACCCAGATTCCATTGTCTGTGTGGCTTTTGGCATTCTCGGTGTTTTTCTTTCTTTCACTTGCATCAGTAAAACGCCAGGCCGAACTGATCGATACCGCCAAGCGTGGCGCAATGGAAGCCACAGGACGCGGCTATCAGGTCGACGACCTGCCGCTAATCAGCCAGGTGGCTATCTCTTCCGGATATGTTTCAGTTCTGGTTATGGCGCTTTACATCAACTCTCCCAACGTGATGGAATTGTATCGCTCTCCTACTGCGCTTTGGGTGGTGTGTTTGATTCTTCTGTATTGGTTGACTCGTGTCACCATGATAACCCACCGCGGGCATATGCATGATGACCCCGTCGTCTTTGCCGCGAAAGACAGAACCAGCCAGTTGTGTTTTCTCGCCATACTGTTTTGTGCTGTTTGGGGTGCCTTGTTATGACCTTGGGGAGTTTGATACTTCGGTATGGAACATTCGCGATCATCGCGACCGCCGGGAACCTTGCTACGCAACGGGTTTTCTTGATGTGGGGTGAAAGCCTAACCCATTTTGTTGTCGCACTATGTGCTGGAACCCTCGTGGGTTTGGTCATCAAATACCTATTGGACAAACGTTGGATTTTTTACGACTTGTCCTCCGGAGTGGTTGAGCACAGGAAAAAGTTCACGCTCTATACGATTATGGGGTTAGCTACGACTGCAATCTTCTGGGGTACTGAAACCGCTTGCTGGCTGATATGGGGGACCGATTTGGCTCGCGAGATTGGGGCTATTGTTGGTCTAACCATAGGCTATGTGGTCAAGTACAATCTGGATCGGCGATTTGTGTTCACCGATTCAACCCTTTCGCTTGGACGTGCGACATGATGCTAAGTGGGTGGGGTCGATTTCCAGTCGTTTATGCACCGATAGTCAAGGCCCCGCGGTCCGACGTCGAACTAGCTTCTGCGTTGCGTTGCGGGGGTGTCATCGCACGGGGCAACGGACGTTCCTATGGTGACAGTGCGATCAGCCGGCGCGGTACAATTGAGATGCGGCACTTCAACCGCATGATTTCGTTTGACAATGAAACTGGAACCCTTGTGGCAGAAGCTGGCGTTCTGCTGGCCGACGTAATCTCGTCCTTCCTGCCGCGTGGATGGTTTCCTCTTGTGACGCCCGGGACAAAATACGTGACACTTGGCGGAATGATCGCCGCCGACGTGCACGGGAAGAACCACCACTGTGACGGTTCAATGGCCAAGTCACTGGAATGGGTCGATGTGATGGACGCTTCGGGCCAAGTGCACCGTGCCTCGCGCGACGAAAATCAGCAGCTTTTCAACAGTATACCAGGGGCCATGGGGCTGACTGGAATAATACTTCGGGCCGCGATCCGGTTACAGCGGGTCGAGACAGGCTGGATCCAGCAGACAATGATCCCCGCGAGCAATCTTGCTGAGGCGATGGAAGTATTTGAGGCCAATGACCAAAGTCTTTACTCGGTTGCCTGGATTGACTGCCTGAAGCGCGGCGCGAACCGCGGTCGATCATTGGTGATGCTCGGAGAGCACGCTTCGCTCGATATGTTAAGCGCTAGGCAAAAACTAGACCGCTACGCTATGAGCCCTCGGCGAATGAAACGAGTGCCGTTTGACTTTCCAAGCTTTGCAATGTCGGGCCCTGCAGTGAAGGCTTTTAACGCGCTGTACTACCGTTCTGGGTTGCGTAAAGCCGGTGACAGCATTGTGGACTGGGATAGCTATTTCTATCCGTTAGATGCGATATTGAATTGGAACCGGGTCTATGGTCGCAAAGGTTTGCTGCAATTCCAATGCGTTTTGCCCTTGGAGACATCCCGTGAGGGCTTAAACGCCTTACTGGACACGATCTCTGAGGCCGGCTCTGGCTCTTTTCTGGCGGTTCTTAAGCGTTTCGGAGAACAAATCAGCGCGTTTTCTTTTCCAATGCTCGGCTATACTCTAGCGCTAGATTTCCCCGCCACCGACAAGAACCTCAGCCTGCTGGAACGCCTTGATCAAATAACGATAGCGCACGGTGGAAGATTCTATCTTGCCAAGGACGCCCGTATGTCAGCCCAAACATTGATGGAAAGCGACACGCGTACGGCCGCTTTTATCGCACAGCGGCAGAACAGAAATGCATCGGTGGCCTTTCAATCCTCACAATCCGAAAGGCTTGCACTATGAGCAAAGGCCCCGTACTCATCCTTGGCGCGCGTTCCGACATTGGTCTCGCCGTAGCAAAAAAATTCGCCAGCCTAGGACACCCCGTCCAACTTGCCGCGCGCGAAGCTCAGAAATTGGCTCCTGATCGCGACGATATCTCCACCCGGTATAATGTAGAAGTCACGCTGCATGAATTCGACGCGCTGCACCCCGACAGATTTGCTGGTTTCCTCGACAGTTTGCCAGAACTTCCAGAGGTCGCTGCTTGCGCAATCGGCTATATGGGCGAGCAAGAGGATAGCGAAAGTAACCTGACAGCCGCCAGCCTTGTGATGCGTTCAAACTATGAAGGCCCTGTCGGCATTCTGTCCGAGCTAGCCAATCGGTTCGAAGATCGTGGGTCAGGTGTAATTATTGGGATCAGTTCGGTGGCCGGTCAACGTGGCCGCGCCACAAATTATTTCTATGGCTCGGCCAAAGCCGGCTTCACTGCCTTCCTTTCTGGACTGCGCAATCGACTGACCAAGAAAGGTGTGCATGTAATCACCGTTTTGCCCGGGTTCGTTGCGACGCGTATGACTGAAAATCTCGATCTGCCCAAAAAACTGACGGCTCAACCTGCAGAAGTGGCCGAAAAGATAGCGTTGGCAGTCAAAAAAAGCAGAAATGTAATCTACGTCCGCTCAATTTGGTTTTTGATCATGACAATCATCTGCAACATCCCTGAAAACATCTTCAAAAAGATGAAGCTGTAATGATCAAGGCGCTTCCGTCTATCAGTCGGACGGTGGGCAATTGACTTCGAGCACATAACCCGGGCTTAGCAGAGTGTCAAAAACCGCAACTGGTTTATAAGAACATGATCTTTCGTCCAATACCTGCCTCAGTCCTGCGGTTGCCCGTCCCGGTAACCCAGGCCAGCTCGCATGTATCGACGCTATGTAAAAAGTCCTGCCATCCGACGGTCCGGAATCCAGAACGAACCGTGCCAACGGCCTGAAATCACTTCTTTGGCGCAACAAAATGTACATCTTTGCCCAGCCGATTGGATCGTTTTGCAAGATGTTCTCAACCTTTTCCGAGAACAGATTGCCATCGATTTCGTTCCATTCTGAATCGAAGTAAGATGGGTCGATTGCACCACTTTGTGTCGAAAGGCTAGGTGCGAACCGGTGCTGAGCAATTGGCGCGCCCCTTTCGATCATCAGCGGAATCAGACGGAAGGTTCCAAAATAATACAGCACGTCCGAGGGCGGCAAATTGGCAAGCGTCTCCACCACCTGGTCGCTTGAACCTTCGACCAATTGCGGAGGCCACTTCATCGCCACTCTTAACCCAGAAGCTGCAAAAGCAATTCCCAGAACTATCAAGCAGCCCAGCGCTAATCGGCGGTGTCGGTCATCGCGTGGTACGAGCAACGTATCGACCACCGCTCCAGCTAGAACCCCTACGACCCCCAAAATCCAAAAAAGATGACGTGAGCTAACCGCAGGGTATTTGCCTATTGCAGCCAACACTAAAAAGGCCAAAACGATAGTTGCGGTGAACAGCAACAAACTGACAAGTTTTGAACGTCGAGTGTCACCAAGAATAATGAGTGCGGCGCCGGAACTTCCCAAAAGTACCAGCACAATCAATACCCCTCGTGTTTGCAACAAGAGCATGGTGGCTTCACCGAACCGCTTCAGGGCATCAAAACCCAGAGCCCCATATGCGTCAGGAAACCCGGTCAATTGAATTTTTGTCGCGTACCCGATTTGCAAGTAATACGCCACGGCAACACCGCAGAAGAGCGCGGCCAAAGCGACCTCCTTCCACTCTAAATGTCCCCGTTTCAGACGTGAGAGCAGAAAAAAAGCTACCACCAGACACCCTGCGACAATTGTAGATAGACCCAAAAACAACCCAACGAACAAAACCGCCATGTCCCGTAAACCAAAGGGTGCGTCACGATTTTTGCAGTAGATCCAGGCAGTAAATATGGCGAAACCAGCCGCATCGAATGCGTAGAACTTCAACATCGAGCCATTGATCAGGAAAGATGGCTGCGACAATAGCACAAATAGACCTGCAGCAATTGGAATAGGGCGCCTGTCGAAAGCGAAGGCCATAGCAATAGTGATGATGCCAAGCGTCGTCAGGATCACGATCCATCGAGCCGTTTGAATTGATAGGTGTGAAATCGAATGCAAAAACAGATTGAAAACGGGCGGGCCGGCTTGTTGCGCCTGCGGCAAGGGGCCAAAGGCTTGCGCCAGGTTGTCCAAAGGAAAGTTCAGAAGTTGAGAAACTTCATCAATCCAAATACTGCGATCTGTCCAAAAAAAGAGCTGCACGCCCCCGAAAGCAATAACCAGGACTAATATCGCAATGCCAAACGGGCTGTCCGAGCGGGCAATATCCTTTGGCATCGAATTCTCTCTGAAATCGTTTGATTATCTGTGATTTAATCGGAAAAGCGTTGCGGACTCAAGTTGGGGGTTTCTGTTCAATCTCAACAGACTGAACACGCTAAAATCCCCACTGTTAAAGGCGATGCTCTCTGTGCTCCACCCAAGGTTGCCGACAAATAGCTCTGTTGGCCCTTTCGAATTGTTGCGCCGACCAAAGCACTGCTGTCAGTCAATCAGAAATGAGGTCTCGCCTGAAGGTCTGACCTTGATGGGAAATTGCCACGAGTCCGTAATTTTGCGCATGTCCACTAGCTTTTTTTTTCGTTTTAGCTAGCGATAGTAACGGTCATTGGAGAACGCCATGCTGCTTTTCAGGCTTTGCCTTGTTGTCGTTATTTTATCAGTGCTCCTGGATTACGCAGTTAACCTGTCCGACACACGCTGGAGCTGGGACATCAACCATATGATGTATTTCGGCCAACGTCTTCTCGAAAACGACCTACATTGGACGGTTGAGTTTGATGACAAACTGCCAGTTAACCAATTCCTCTTCGTTATCCCAGCCGCATTCGACAGCGTTCTGGCTTGGCAAATCCTTTCCATCTTTGCGATGCTGGGTGGCGCGATTGCGACGGCGTTTGTCACTCGGCAGGTTCTTGTCTCCGGATTGGATCTGCCGGATCGGGTTACAACGATGTGTGCGCAAACGTCAGCAGTCGCAAGCTTAGCGAGTTTTGCGTTCCTTCCCGGCGGGATTTACCACATCAATCCCTTGGCAAGCGCCTCGGCAATTGGCGCAATAGCCTTGCTTATGGCTGCGGTTGCGCCCATCCGCTTTGGAAAAACACCATCTATTTGGCTTTTCGCTTTTTCAGCTCTGCTTGCCAGCCTTGCCATAGGGATACGCCCCTATTTTTTGCTGTGTCTCTGTTGCGCAGCATTCTGGTTGACTTTGCGCCTCATACTAACAGGGGTTACTCTGCTAAAGGCCGTTTGTGTCGCTACAATCTGGATAGCTGCCGTCGGTTTGGCAGGAGCGCTGACGAACGTCATGCCATACGTTCTTACCGGGAACTTACAGGCCTTTCTGGATGGAATGCAGTTGCTAAGACAAGACCTGATCCTCCAACCATTGACGAGCAATTTGAAAGAGCAACACAGCTGGTTCACCGATCGCATTCTGCCCGTTTTTCCCTTCCTCGCACTGGCTTCGGTCTCCACTGCGATCGCAGCTGTTATACATTTGCTCCAAGGTCGAAAGACGCGGCTATCAAACCAAACAAGGGGTCTTTGGACAGATATCTTAGTGATAACCTTAATATTGCCCGGCCTGATCGAGGCAGCGATACTCTACAAGCATTTTTGGTCACACTACCTACAACTGTTTGTACCGTTTTTTGCTATCGGAACAGGGTTCTTCGCCGCACTTTTGTGGCGTGGGCCTTTGCAAGCCAGAACGGGAAGCGAAGTGCTAAAGTTAGCACTGGTCTTTTTGATAATGCTGCCACTATGGCGGATTTCGCTGGAGCATGTCCGTTGGTTTTCATCCCGGGACGATACAGCTGAGGAGATCGATCTGCTGTCCAACCAGATCGCGCAGGTTCAAGAGACACTGCCCAGTGGGTCACGCGATTTTCTGGCGCCGAATCTGATGTATGAACATTGGCGGTTGCGCGAACCACGCCATGGCTTTCCACATGCGGCCAATACCGATTTTATCGTTGGAAAGAACTGGTGGGTCGATCTAGAGATTCCAGCAGGATACGACCTGCCAAAAAACTACAATGAGTACTGCAACCAAATCGACCGCCAAGGTCCCAGCATCATCGTACTTAAAATCCAAGACCAGCTTGCAGACTGCCTCAGACAAAGCGCAGTGTATTCGGCCTTAGAACCGGCGAACGTGACTTCGGATGACGTCTTGTTTTTTTTACGCAGAAACGGAAGTTGAACCTTTGAAGCGTGTAAATGCAGACGGATTAAAGAAGGGTTTCATATACGCAACGATCCCAATGCCCAAGGTGAGTTGGATTCCTAGTCCTCTTTTACACACGCTGGGCTTGGCTTATGATGTTTCCCCTTACTCAGGCGTAGTTAACTTTTGATACAGGCCATTACTTTGCAGAGATATATTTACTCCATTCCGATGCTTTTGATTTGGGGATTCACACTCTTCATCGCCTGGACTGCCTATCAGGACTTTCTGCTTGGCGGCAATTCCTGGAAACAGGGTGATTGGCTTATCAACAGTACAGAAATCACTATCCGCCGGGGGATGATGGGCTCGATGCTGCTTAAGGTAGCACAGGGTTTGTCGATTGATGTCCTGCTATTGGTTGTCGTAGTGCAGATCGGCTTGCTGCTTGCAACCGTGGGACTAATTACTGTTGCGCTTAAGCGAAAATGCAGTCCTTCAACCCTTTGGCTTTTGATCCTGTCCCCGGGCTTTTTTATCGGTTTTTGGGCACTGGACAGTCAAGGTGGTTTGCGGAAGGAATTGATTTCCTTTTTTGCCTTTGCATTGATGCTGTTTGCCGCCAGTCAACATACTCCGAACAAGTTGTTGATCTATTTTTCGGCTGTCGTCTTCGGGTTCGCAACTATTAGCCACGAGGGAAACCTTTTCTTTGCGCCCTTCTTTGCGTTCTGCTTTTGGCTGGCTCGATCTAAACTGGTGATCTCGCGGTTGGACTTCGTCGCCTTGTTGGGAATTATCGGCAGTTCTTGCCTGATCGCCGTGCTAATTGCGTTCGCATTTGGAGAGTTGACTGACTATATGGCCGTATGTCAGCCCATACTGAACGCGGGTGTTTCGGCGGAAATGTGTGAAGGCGCAATCAAGGCGCTTGAGATTCCCCTGAGCGAATACATGACGGCAACCTTTTGGGTTTTGTTTTCATCGAATGTCTTTTCCTTTGCGCTTTTGTATGCGTTGACTGCAGTCTCGATTTTGGTCACCGGATCCTACCTAATAGGCGGGCGCATTTTTGTGCGTGCCTACATTGCGTCGGCATTCCTTTTTCTGCCGCTTTACGTTGTTGCCCTAGATTGGGGCCGATGGGTCAGTTGGCATACAACCGCTGTTGTTTTCACTTTGCTAATTGCGATCAGCTTTGGTGTACCAAAACGAACAAATACTCAAGAAATGCCAATACGGATGTTCTCGGTTCTTTTGGTTTTCAATGTAGTTTGGGGATTTTCGCACTTCGTGGACGTTATTTGGGGCGGTATTGCCTGGAAAACACTCAAAAGCACATTCATTCTACTGGGTCTTGACCATATTGCACTACCGGCCACTTAACCCGCGAGCGAAGGACCGAAGCGACTTCCAATCAGGGTGAAGCCCACACCTCCTTCGTTTCGGTGCGAATAGGCCTTAGTACGACCCTGGCTGCCTTAGTCGCGACAATGAAACGATGTACTGAACCAAGACCCACCAGCAACTAAGCGATCCAGCGAGACACGCCTCCGGTCGCTCAAACTGAAGATTTCAAAAGACAGAGCAGGGAACTTTCTGCGAATGGACCTTGGGCCCACAACGAAGCAACTGCCAAAACAAATGGTAGAATGCGCTAGGTTGAGAGCCCATCGATCACGTGGGTAGCACTATAGTTTTCGACACTACCCAACCTGGAAGCAAACCGGCAATGGGCCCAGCCAGCATAACCAAAAGCCACGCGCCTGAGATACCCTTTTGCACGATGGCAAGCAGGCAAACTCGGCTAAGCATGGCTTTTGTCGGCAGCACGGCCTAAAGACATCCGCCGATTACGTGCGGAACTCAGATCATAGGTCCCACACCTCAACCACGACAGTCGCCTCAGACAGTTGACCAGACGAGTCCGCTACCCAGTACTCAAATGTGTCGGTGCCCTCGAAGTTAATGTTTGGCTGGTACAGCAGCTGCCCATCTTCTTGAACATATACATCGCCATTCTCGGGGTCGGTGAAACCACTTACATTGAGTTCAGCACTTTCTGCATCTGAATCATTGGCAAGCACGTCAACAAGAACACCCTGGTTCATTCCAGTTGAGAAATTGTCGTCCACTGCATCCGGAGCCGAACCTCCCAGATCAAGCATGCCGTTAAACCGGGCACCGTTCGCGTAGTTGTTAATCATCCAGTTGTTTGCCAGTTCACCGTCCGTCATTTCAAGCGTGACAACATGGGTGATCTTCATGACCTCGCCGGTTGCTCTATCGGTGATAAAGTCGTCGATCAAAAGCACGTTCCGACCGTCTTCTGTCCTGTAATATCCGTTTTCGGAGATCAGATAGATGATGTGCTCATAAAACTCGATCTGAAGCGGCTCCTGCTCAAACGCCCGGTCTCGGGTCCCAATCGAGTCGGTTCTGACACCATCAAAGCTGAAGTTTTCACCTAGCGCGATGCTAAGACCACCGTCATGGACAAATTCTAACCTGCCAGGAGTCAAATCGTCCGACGTCAGTATCTGGTGAGCAGCGGGGTTGTAGCCAAGGATATCCGTGCCGTTATTGATCGATTCAAAATCAATCAGGATATTTGCAACATCGCTATCCGGGAACGAAGCTGTGAAATCCGACCGGAAGTCAACCGCCGCATCAAAACCTTCCACGCGCAGCCCATTTAGAACCATGTCGTAGATGTTTGTTCCGAAGTCTATCCCGTAGTTATTGACGTCGCCCAAGCGCTCTCTCGCGTTGATGAGATCGAAGTCGATGAACGTATAGTGCGAGGTGTAGCTCAGGTTTGCGCCGGTGGAAGTTTCCCAGTTCAAGAAACCGTCAAAAACAGTGCGAAGATCATGCTGCGTCTGCCAAGGGAAATCCTTGATGACGATGATCCCTGTGTTGGTGCCAAAAGCCTCGTTGTCGCGAAACCCTTGAATCGGCGCCAGGTTGTTCAGAATCGTATCCCGGCCATACCCTATCTCAGGGTGATCCAAGTTATCGACTGAAGGATCGGCCTTGTTGTTGCGCATCATCCAGACGAAACCATTGTTGGTATTCGCTGCAACGTTTTCCGCTGCCTCAACCAAACGGCCTGCGAAGAAGAACCCGTCGCCAGTATGGCCGGTATCTTGACTCGAGACGCGTGCTCCGTCCTTGACTTCCCAATCACCCCAGTTTGTACCTTGGGCATTGATCGCCATGTTTCTGAACCAGGAGCCTGTCTCGTCACCGGCTTCAGCTACAAATGCAGCCCCGAAAACATCAAAGGCGACATTCTCTGCGAAGTTAGCATTGCTGGAATGGTGGACAAATCCCCAGCCAGGCGAGCCATCAACGGTATTTCCAACAGCAATCGCCGGGTTGTCCTGATCAGAAGTGCCCGTCAAGTGGAAATGGAATGAATAGCGACCTTGGATGTTACTGTCCGGTTCTACAACCCCCAAATCAGCAGTGCTAAGTGCGGCGGGTGTGGATTTGTCGGTCCGCCCCAAGTCTTCGAATGCTGCGTAGCGGACGTCGACGTCGTCATTGTGCATGAACATTACGTGTCCACGGTGATGAGTTTGCGTGGCATCCCCATCCTCACTCGAGAACGTAATGTTTCTGGACATGTTCGCGACGTAAGCAAACAAATCGTCACGCGGTGTATCGTGATCATGCTCCAGTGGAGGTTCAAATGTGATCTGATTGCCGTTGATAGCGGTGATCGTGATCTCTTCGTCTTGGCTTTCGATGTAGCCAAGAGCTGTACCAGTATGCCCAGTTTGGTGCGTTCCTGTTAGAACCAGATTGTCACCGACTTGCCATCCATCGGGGATTTCGGAAAGCGACAGAGTGTTTTCCCCACGCATCGGGGCTTCCGACACGGTCAAGAAAGCTTGCTTTTCTGCACCATGAATTTCGACTTGACCATGCGAGATAACACCGCGCGACAGCAAAGTCGGATCCCAACTGACGTCAATGTCACCGTTGTTGGCAATCACAATTTCGGCATTTACATTGGCTGCAATCGGATTGTCTTCTGTTCCAATTTCAAGTCGGCCGGATGTGTCGACAACCATCGTGTCAACGACCATGCGCGTGTTAATGTTGGTCGCGAAGGACAATTCACCATCAACACGAACTGTGAACAGTGATGCATCGCTCACACCATTGTAGGTGACTGCGATGTTCTTCGGAATCAAGACGTTAGCACCTTCGTCCGGAATGCGCCCTTCATACCAGGTGTTGGGGTCAAACCAATCGCCATCTGATACGGCCACATGGGTGGCGTCAGAGCGATCAACAAGATCCAGCAGCGCACCATGCTCCGTGGACATAGTCATATTGTCGCCATGCGCGTGCGCATTGGGCTCGGCCATTACCGCCGCAACAAACGCGTCATGTTCGGAAGGGTCAGTTGGCTCTGGGATCGTGCCAGGAAGGTTCTCACCACCATGATCCACTTCGTCGCTGTCGGCATGATCATCGTGGCCCGTATGGCCATCATCAGTCCCGCCATGATCGCCGTGATCAACCACGTCATCGGTGGTATCAGAACCATCCGTTCCATGATCTCCGCCGTCGTGGACCATGTCGCCATCATCGGTCCCGCCATGATCGCCGTGATCAACCATGTCATCGGTGGTATCAGAACCATCCGTTCCATGATCTCCGCCGTCGTGGACCATATCGCCACCGTCGGTCCCGCCCTGATCACCGTTATCAACCACGTCGTCGGTGGTATCCGAGCCATCCGTTCCATGATCTCCGCCGTCGTGGACCGCGTCACCATCATCGGTCCCGCCCTGATCCACCTGATCAACAGCGTCGTCGGAGGTATCCGTACCATCCGTACCGTCATGACCATCATGTACGGTATCGCCGTCCAGCAACGAATGACCGAGGCTATCTCCGGAAATGACTTCGGTTACACCGTTCGTGTCAGGACCACTCCACTCCAGCCTCAGGACCTGGTCGCCCCAAATCTCAAAGTAGCGGACTTCGAGGTCGTGCTCGCCAGCTTCCAAATCGACCACGACCGGAATGGTCACAGCTCCATGTGGGCCATCATTGTCGATAATGCGCTCACCGTTCAGGTATACTGCGGACCCATCATCGGATGTCAGGTAAATCGTGTATGAACCGGCCGTTTCAACATTCAGTGTACCTCTGTAACGGGCCGCGAATTCATCCTGTGCACCGTTTTCCCAGAACGGGTTATTTGAGTTCTCGAAATTCAACTCCGAGACGGTGCTTGTCAGATCGGGCGTTGCGTCAAAATCAATTTCAGCAAGGCTCCAAGCCGCTGTCGGCAAAACAAAATACTGAGCAACCAGACCACGGTTCTGTGATGTTTGGTCGTCATTGCTGTCATGCCCGCCGTCGTGACCCATATCGCCACCGTCGGTGTCAACTTGATCACCTTGGCCCGCATCGCCATCATCTGTCCCGCCCTGATCTACCTGATCAACAGCGTCGTCGGTGGTATCGGAACCATCCGTACCATCATTTCCACCGTCTTGGCCCGTATCGCCACCGTCGGTGTCAACATGATCACCATGGCCCGCATCGCCATCATCGGTTCCGCCCTGATCTACCTGATCAACAGCGTCGTCGGTGGTATCGGATCCATCCGTACCGTCATGACCATCATGTACGGTATCGCCGTCCGGCAACGAATGACCGAGGCTATCTCCGGAAATGACTTCGGTTACACCGTTCGTGTCAGGACCACTCCACTCCAGCCTCAGGACCTGGTCGCCCCAAATCTCAAAATAGCGGACTTCGAGGTCGTGCTCGCCAGCTTCCAAATCGACCACGACCGGAATGGTCACAGCTCCATGAGGGCCATCATTGTCGATGATGCGCTCACCGTTCAGGTAGACTGCGGACCCGTCATCGGATGTCAGGTAAATCGTGTATGAACCGGCCGTTTCAACATTCAGTGTACCTCTGTAACGGGCCGCGAATTCATCCTGTGCGCCATTTTCCCAGAACGGGTTATTTGAGTTCTCGAAATTCAGCTCCGAGACGGTGCTTGTCAGATCGGGCGTTGCGTCAAAATCAATTTCAGCAAGGCTCCAAGCCGCTGTCGGCAAAACAAAATACTGAGCAACCAGACCACGGTTCTGTGATGTTTGGTCGTCATTGCTGTCATGCCCGCCGTCGTGACCCATATCGCCACCGTCGGTGTCAACTTGATCACCTTGGCCCGCATCGCCATCATCTGTCCCGCCCTGATCTACCTGATCAACAGCGTCGTCGGTGGTATCGGAACCATCCGTACCATCATTTCCACCGTCTTGGCCCGTATCGCCACCGTCTGTTCCATGATCTCCCCCGTCGTGGACCATGTCGCCATCATCGGTCCCGCCCTGATCACCGTTATCAACCACGTCGTCGGTGGTATCGGAACCATCCGCACCATCATTTCCGCCGTCTTGGCCCGTGTCGCCACCGTCGGTGTCAACATGATCACCATGGCCCAGGTCGCCATCATCGGTCCCGCCTTGATCTACCTGATCGACAGTGTCGTCGGTGGTATCGGATCCATCAGTACCATCATATCCACCGTCGTGGCCCGTATCGCCACCGTCGGTGTCAACATGATCACCATGGCCCGGGTCGCCATCATCGGTCCCGCCCTGATCCACCTGATCAACAGTGTCGCCGGTCGTATCCGATCCATCCGTGCCGTCATCATCGGTAACGCTGCCTGGCAGCGAATGACTCAGGCTGTCTCCCGCTATCAGAGTTCTGCCACCCTGAGTATCCGGTCCGCTCCATTCCAAGACCAAGGTCTGTCGACCCTTGTTCTCGAAATACTGAAGCTCAAGATCATGCGAACCTGCAGTTAAGAACAGTGTCACCGGGATCATGACGTCGCCATGCAAGCCATCGTTGTCGATCACTTGTTCACCGTCGATAAACAGCGCGGAGCCGTCATCCGAGGTCAGATAAATTGTGTATTCCCCAGCTGTCTCGACATTCAATTGGCCCGTGATCTCGGCGGCAAATCTATTCCGCGCGCCACCGTCCCACCATGCATCCCGACCCCGTTCGAATGCGACTTCGGACAGGATCATCTCCGAAACCGGATCGGCGTTAAAGTCGATCTGCTCCAGACGCGAAGTACCGCCTTGGAGTTCGAAAAACTTGGCAAAAAGTCCCAGACTCTCTGTCGCCTGCGGCGCAACATCTGCATCAGAAGAAGCTTCGTCAAAGCCTTCCGTGGATGTTTCTGCGGCATCAGAAATAGAGTAGTCCACGACGTTAGAACTGATCAGCTGCCTGTCGCCGCCGGTATCAAGACCCTCCCATTCCAACTTGAGCGTTTGTAAACCGCCGCTTTCGAAATAGCGGATCTCGATATCATGGGACCCAGCGTCGAGCATAATGTCGGTCTGAATCAGCCTGTCACCATGGTTTCCATCGTTGTCGATGACAAGCTGTCCATCAATGTACAATGCCGAACCGTCATCAGACGTAAGGTAGAAGGTGTAGACGCCAGCCTGACTTACGTTCAGGGCGCCCGAATACTTTGCTGCAAACGAGTCTTGGGGACCGCCATCCCAGAACGCTTCAGTTGAGCGTTCAATATCCAGCTCCGAAACCACCTCAACCGCGTCAGGTGTTAGATCGAAGTTTACCTCCGAAATACTGGAAACCCATTGGGGTAACGTGTAGTACTCTGCGATAAAGCCCAAGCCTTCGGTCGGAATGCCGAAAATCCGAGTGTCGATGCTGCTCATTACGTTATCCTTGGTGCATTTGATGAAACCCTGGTGAGGCTCCAATCAATGTGGTGGTCGGTCAGGAGGTACAGGTCCAGAAGGGCGAAAGTGCGGCAGGAAGCTGGCACAAGATCATATCTGCGGCGAAACTGTGTCCATTTTGTAAACCGGGTGTCTCAAAGTTTGCCGTCGAATTATTATCCGAGGCTAAGTACTTCAGTTTAGGTGCCATCCCAGCCGCCTTTTCATTTTGTCCATTCCAAGCGTTTCCACGACCCGTAAGCCGCGAGAATCGAGTAACATTTGAAGTAACGAAAAAACTAGTTCACCATCCCTGAACAATGGCATACCCAGACCTCAAATTGCCCACAACCCGGAAATACTCAGGGCTATTCAAGCAAGCGAGACATTGCCGAGCGTGTCCAGATTTCCGCCGAGTTTCTAAGTGAAATCATGGTTTTTTTGCATTTTCGCCCCATTCCCGACCTCAATTCGCTCCAAATTTCATCGGTTTTTTAATGAAATTTCGTATACGATCGAAACCGAAGCACCCGGTAAGCGAGAAGATTGCTGATTTGGAACAATTTCCGACTGTTTTCGCTCTAAACCCGGGGCTGGAGCAAGGGTAAAAGCAAAGGCATGCAAGCGCACTGCTGTGTTGTTCGTCTTTTTTGTTGTTCTCGTAAGGACGCAGCCAACGATAGACAATTCCGCTTTGCTGAGCCATCAAAGGGTATTGGTTATTAAGTAGTGGAATAGTTTTGTGAATTCCGAGACTGACATCGCTTCGCATCAATTGGCACAAGGGCCCGAGTTTCTTTCGCTGATCAGCCAGCCCACGAAGGCATCGCTTTTTGCGAGCGTGAGTGACTGCTGGAATCATGGGCGGGGCTTTACCCTGGCAACCTTAAACCTGGACCACATCGTAAAAATGCGTGAGATGCCCGATTTTCGGTCGGCCTATATTTCGCACAGCCATGTGGTAGCTGACGGAAACCCAGTTGTGTATCTTTCGCGGCTTGCGGGGCGCCCAATCGAATTGATCCCCGGCTCAGACCTGATCGCGCCGCTGGCAAAGTTGGCTGCGCAACATGGCGTACCTGTCGCGCTTTTAGGGGCAACACAGTACACATTGGACCGGGCGGCGGATCTGCTGGAGAAAGACAATCCAGGGCTTCGCGTTGTTGCGAAAATCGCGCCGCCTTATGGGTTGGATACCAATGGGCCTGAGGTCGCCACCTACTTTGATACCATCCAATCATCTGGGGCACGCCTTTGTTTCCTGGCGCTAGGAGCGCCGAAACAGGAAATTCTGGCGGCACGGGGTGCTCAAATTGTGCCGTCCTGCGGATTCGTCTCAATTGGGGCAGGCCTGGATTTCATAGCAGGCAGTCAAACCCGCGCACCGTCCTGGGTACGAAAGCTTTCGCTGGAATGGGTTTGGCGCATGGCCAACAACCCGAAGCGTCTTGCGGGCAGATATGCTCGGTGTCTCGCGATTTTGCCCAAACTATTCTTTCAGGCTTTGCGCGTACGCTTGGCACGTTGATCACCGCATGAAACGGCGTTTCAAAGGCCTTGACTGAATTTTCGGCGCCCGCGCAATTCCTGATCTGTGTTTTCATCAGGCGCCGGATCCGGGAACAGCAGTCAGTAGCCGTATTTATCCAGTTTCTCGAGGTAGCGGCATTTGTTCAGGACCACACCCAGCAGATTGCAGCGCCCAGCGATCTCGTCCTTGCACTTCTCCAGTTCATCAGCGGAAGTATCTTCGGCCGCGGCCACTAACAAAACGCAATCAATCTGATCGAGAAATGCATATGTGTCGTCGCAAGCGAGCATAGGGGAAGTGTCAAAAATCATGATGTCTGGCTGATACCGCTCTTCAATCCGATCAATAACGTGAGCAGCGTCTTTGTCCTGCAGCAGTTCGGCGGAGTTCGCTACCGAATCGCTGTTCAAAGCAAAAGCCAGCTTCCGATCGTAACAGACCATGTGGTCCTCGGGCTGGCTTTGGCCTTCCAAAGCGTTGGCAAAATTGCATTTGCTTGTACCCAGAAGTTTGTGAGCTGATGGACGTCGCAGGTCCAAATCGACCAACATCGACCGGATATTTCTCTGGCGCGCGATACTGAACGCCAGATTCAGACTCAAAGTAGTCTTTCCGCAGGCGGACCCTGGTGAAGTGATCGCAACCCGACGCCAATTGTTACTAGCCATCTGATGCATCATACGTGTGCGCAAAACATCAAATGACGCAGAATCTGCGGACGCCTCGTAACCAGAGACTCGGGCCCGCTTCAATTGGCTGGGCTTTAGATCGTACTCAGGCAAGTCCGCCCACAGCTTATCAACGAGCGGAACAGCCGGATTCTCGGGTTGCAGAGCTTCCACGGTAGCGCCTGCAGGCTTCGGAGCGATTTCGTCGGAAGCCGACACACGCCGCGCTTCTCGGGCTTTTTGAATGGCAGACTGAATACGTTCCATAACCGTGGATCCCGTTATCCCAGTTTCAACCGATCAAGCAAATCCGTCGCGCCTAGCTTTTCGGCTACTTTCTCGAGAACAAGATCAAGTGGTAGATAATATAGGTGAACTAAGTACAAAGCTGCAACCACTCCAACAATTGGGAGGCTCAGACCTGCTACAATCATGGCTCGCCGAACAGCAATCTCTCGTTTAGTCCATAAATACGGCACAGTCCCAAACACAGGCACATCAAAACGAGAAGAGATATCTGCCGGTCTGCGCACGGTTGAATTGAGAATCTCCAGCAAAACAAACAATCCTCCCGCGATCGCGAATCCAGCTGCAATACCCATCGCTACGATCTTTTTTCGGCTGGGTTCTGCGGGAATGGTCGGTACTACGGCATTCTCTGCTACAGTGATGCGCTGACCACGAGACTGGGTTTCGATTTGATCGCCTGTACGGGCTTCGGCAAGGCTGGCAGTCGCCTGAGTGTATTGCAAACGCAGATTGTCATAATCCCGTTCGAGAGTACCCAGAGCGATTGCATTGGTTGGAGTCGCCTCGATGGACCGCGCCAGTGATTCCAACTCTGCATCGACATCCGCCTTTTGAGTCTCGATAAAATCGATCTGCCCATCAATGTCCGAGACCTGCAGATCAAATGGTGTGAAGTTGGGCGCTGTCTCGGTGCCAAGACCCAACTGGATATTGGCTGCCTCCAATGCCGCTATCTGACCATCCAGTGACCGAATGCGCGGATGATCAGATGAATAGATAACCAAAGCCGAAGCACGTTCGTCCTGTAATTGCCTTAGGCGGCGCTGTTCGGGTGTCAGGCTCTCTCCAGCCAAATCTGAACGCCCAGTCCGTTCGTAGACCTCAACAAGCCGAGCACGGCGGTCGCGTAGACCCGACAATTCGCGATCCAGCTGAAGCATCCGTTCCTGCAACGAAGACTGACGCTCACGGCTGTAGTTCAGACTTTCTGGTAATGCGTCTTGATGGGCTTCCTTGAACTCAAGGATCTTGCGACCTTGCTCTGCCATCTCACCATCCAGTCGCGCCACCTCCTGAACAAAGAATTCCAGCGTCTGCGCTGCGACACCTGTGCGCATCGCAACGTTTTCCCTGAGTATCTGCGCGACCAATTCATTGGTAACCATAGCTGAAACTTCAGCATCGGCCGATGCAAACGACACCGTCACGAACGCCGCCTGGTTCAGAGTATTATAGGGTATTTCAAGCTCAATTCGCTCTTGCATATCCCAGACTATCTCATCAGGAGTCAGTTCCGGCTGGTCATCATGCAGCGCAAAACGGCTCGACAAGTCTAGCAAATTGGATCGCGCCAGAACCCGCTGCTGGATGACTTGGAGAATTTCCACGACACTCGCCTGTACGGTGGTCGATGCAAGATCGCCCGGAATTTGAGCAGATTCTACAACCAGTCGCGACTGCGCCTTGTACACGGGTGGCAGCGTAAACGCTGCATAGACCGCACCAAGCGTACAAAACGCAATAATGGGAACGATGAAATAGAGCCTGCGCCAAACCAAAGAAAGGTAGAATTGGATGTCCCTGATCATGAACTTGAACCACCGCTATCTGAATGCAAGCTCGCGGCAAAAAAGGCGCCATCTTCAAGAACCATTTCGACCGTTTTCCGCACGACGCGCTGGCGTCCGCGGGTAGAGGCATACACCATCGACAAGTCGCAAAGCTGATTGACCAAACGCGGTACTCCCTGTGTCGCCTCGTAAATCAGGTCCGTCGCGGCGGGGCTGAAAAAGTTGCGCTCGGCCCCAGCAACACTAAGCCTGTGTGCTACATATTTTCGTACCGTTTTCCTATCCATCGCCTTCAAATGAAAACTGGAGGCAACGCGCTGCGCAAACTGACGCAACTCGGGGCGGCGGACGATTTCCTGCAATTCGGGCTGACCAACCAACACCAATTGCAGTAGTTCGTCTTTGTTCGCATTGATGTTGGTGAACATCCGGAGCTCTTCCAGCGATTCTGGCGTTAAGTTCTGCGCCTCATCAAATATCAGGATCACGCGGTGACCTTGAGCGTATTCCTCGATTAGATGAGACTGGAACATGGCAAACAGGTCAACATATGTGGCCTCTGTAGGGGCCGGTTGATCAAGCGCCATCAATACCCAGCGCAACAATTCGCCACGGTCTCCATGCGCATTTGAGATCAGACCAATCTTTACGTCATTGCCCACACTTTTCAGTAGATGGTACAACAATGTTGTCTTGCCGGCTCCAACGTCGCCTGTAATCAATGTTATCGGAGCGCGTGTCAGGATACCGTATTCGAGCATCGTGTACGCCTGCAGATGCGCTTGCGACCAGAAAATGAAGTCTGGGTCCGGCAGCAACGAAAACGGTCGCTCGTTTAACCCGAAATGAGCGGTGTAGATATCAAGCGAGCTTTCGCTGCCGCCTGGTGTATCGTTGGAATGAATATTCAAATCCTCATACTCATATTAATCGCAATGCCATCTTCGGACACTCGGGTATCCTAATCCTGACAAGGGATTTCAGTCTTGTCATCGCAGTATACCAAACTACCCTGTTCACGTTTAGGGCATTTCGTAGCAACCGCATGTGACCTAGGCCACAATTTAAGGTGCTTCCGGGGCAACGCAATCAATTATCTTACACCCGTTATGGGGTATGGCCTGTCTGAAACCCGGTTCTCCAGCAAACTTGGCGATATTTCTATGCTTCTCAGCATATCGCAAGCTGAGCTTAAGCAAGGTGGACGTTCAACCCATTGTTTTCATTCTCATTGAGACTTGGATATGTTTTGGAGGCACCACCGAAGCGTGAAAGTTTCAGCCGCGTTTTGACCACGATGATCACGCGCCAAAGAGGCAAAATGAGACATTGATGCAGCTGAAACAGACGCCTCGCCAACTACGGAAGGCATGTAGAAAAACCTAGCAACTCTACAATCTAAAAATGCAAAATGGAAACAATCGCCCCTTTTTGCGGTGATTATTAAAGGGTCAAATGGTGCGGATCAGACTACATAAAGCGTAAATAAAAGCTGCATTTTACTTGTACTTAACTAGATTCGCAAACTCCGAGACCGGTCCGTTCGGCAATCCCGCATCAAGCTGAACTGTTTCTCTTTGACAGAAGCCGAACCGGAGCGTACTCCAAATATGAGGTTGCTCAAGTGATTGAAGGGCGCCGTGTGCAGTACCCGTCGGCCTGCCAGCAGACCGGCTTTAGACTGCTGGGTGCTGATATATTTTGTGACGCCGCGGCTCGCCCGCGGTATTAGTAACGAGTAAGAAGCCGATTGGAGAATATCTGACCATGGCGCCACGATCAGATATTGGTATTTTGGGACAGTCCGGGTTTGTTGGGTCTACTCTTGCGCGTGCGCTCCCTGATGCAAGCGGATTTAACTCGCGCACCGTGAAGCACACCGAAGATCAGCGATTTGAAACGCTTTACTGTGCTGCGGCACCCGGCTCGATGTTTGAAGCCAATAAGTATCCGGATCGCGACGCTGAACGCATCGACGCTCTGATCGCCTCGCTTTCGCGAATGCAGGCGAGCAGATTTGTATTGATTTCGACCATCGCCGTACTCGACCGCTTCGATGGAGGGTATACCGAGGCCGCTTCGAGTTTTCAGGAAACCGTTGCTTATGGCGTCAATCGGAGAAGGCTGGAACAAGCCTGTCAGGCTCATTTCCCTCGGTGTTTGATCGTTCGCCTACCCGCTCTGTTTGGGCCCGGTTTGATGAAAAACTTCATCTTCGATTTGATAAACCCCATGCCAACAATGCTGAATACCACCGGTTATGAAAAGCTTGCAAACCAACTTCCAGCTTCTTTGGTTCCGGCCTTGGACAGTATCTACTCGAGCAGTGATGCGCTCGGGATGTATGTGATCGATCGCGCGGCGCTGGCAAAACTGCCGGAACGAGCAGCGCTGACTGCCGAGGCAGATAATCTCGGAATTAACGCGGTAATGTTCCACAATCGCGAGACAACCTATCAATTCTATGAAATGGATCGTTTGAAAGGGGACATTGATCTCGCATTGGATGCCGGGCTGGACGTTTTACATCTTGCACCAGAACCAATCAAAGCGTCCGATGTTTATCGCACTCTTCTGCAGAACGAGATGCCTGAAACCGCAGGAAAGATTCACAAAGAGGATATGCGTACCCAACACGCAGAGCTTTTTGGCCAAAACGGCCACTACAATCGCAGTGCAGATGATGTCATGGCCGCCCTAACCGCGTTTTTCAATGCCACTGTAGAAGTCTAGGTCATGAAGTACGCCGTTTCGAATATCGCATGGTCTGCAAGTGATCGCCTTAAAGCATATGCCAAACTTCAGGCAGCAGGGATCACTGGGCTGGAAATCGCCCCGGGACTGTTATTCAGCATGGCTGATGATCCTTTTGACCCAACCGAGGCGGAGATCGCATTGGTCCAGAATGAACTGGATCGTTTTGGGCTGTCACTGGTTTCGATGCAATCGCTACTGTTCGGCGTCGAAGGGGCTGAACTGTTCGGTGACGCCTATGAGAGGGCTGCTTTTGAACAGGGATTGATGCGAGCCATAAAGTTGGCAGGTCGGCTTGGAATCCCAAATCTTGTCTTGGGATCGCCCAAACAACGACAGCGACCGTCGGAAATGGAGCCAAACGCAGCAATCGACAAAGCCATCGAAATCCTGACACCGCTGGCCGATGCTGCTGCTGTTGCAGGTACAAAAATCGCGATGGAGTGCAACCCAGCGGAATATGGCACCAATTTCCTAACAACGCCTGATGAAACTCTTGCTTTCGTCAAACGTGCTAATCATGCTGCGATTATGCTTAATTTCGATGTTGGTGCGACGCTGCTAACTGACACATTTGATCAGGTGATGGATCAGTTGATCGCGGCGGGTCCAGTTCTGAACCATGTCCATATCAGTGAGCCGTTTTTGTCACCTGCGCCAGCAAACCCGCAGGACGCCGCGAAGGTGTTGCAAACTCTGGACACGCTAGAATATCAGCACGCTGTTTCAATTGAGATGCGCCAACCGCAAGATGGTCTGGCCGGTTTGGACTCGGCGCTGGAAAATTTGCTTGAGGCGCGTCGCCTAGCCGGAGAGGCCCGATGAGCGGTCCAACACTGCGCGATGACATTCTTGTATCTGTGTGTTTCACAGACGCACACGCCCCTGACGCCGCAGTTCCACGGATCGCTGCAACAGCAGATCTGTTGAAAAAGCACTACCGTTACTGGGAGATTCTTGTCGTCAACGAAACCGATTACGATGCTGCTTTGGAAGAAGCACTCGTTGCCGTACCGAACGTACGATATCTTTCGGTTGTGCGCGGGCTGGACAACAGCCAGCGCCGTGTGATTGCGGCTTCTGAAGCGATTGGAGACTTTGTGGTCATTACTTCGGTAAATGAGGTCACAAGCTTCGATATTCCCGCAATGATTGATGACGCACAGGATCGCAATGCCGTAATCCTTGGACAACGCAAAGCCACTTTTTTGGCCGAGCCATTTATTGCCCTTCTTGGCCGCGCCAGCGGGTTTCACGCCAGCACTCGTGACATGCAGACCACTGCGATCCCGCGTACCGTTCTTAATCGGCTGCTGAACGATGCGAACCCGGTTCTTGCCTTGCGATTTCCGCCACGGGACAATTCTCTGACGGTGCTGAGGCGAACACCTGATGTCAAAGGCGCATCAAAAGTGCATGAGCCTACCTGGTCAGGACGCATGGCCAGCCGGTCCGATCTGATGTTGCGAATGGTGACTGAAGCGGGACCATCACTGCTCAGCGCAGTGGCCTTGTTCTCAGCATTCATGTTTGTCAGTGCAGTATTCTTTGCAGTCTATGTGGTGATTATCTATCTGACCAAAACCGATATTGCGGAAGGCTGGACCACCCTTTCGCTATCAATCTCAGGGATGCTCGCCTTTTTGGGTGCCGCGTTGTTTGCGATTTGTGTCACCCTGCGCAAAGCGATGGAAATCATGCGCGGCCGAACAATCGACTATCTGGTGGCTGAGCGAAGCTCCGTTGATCTGTTTGAAAGCGTGTCAAACGCGCTGAATGTCGACACGGATGGCACCGAAAGCTTGGAAGATCGGCGAGACGTCACGCCAGACTCGAAACTGGTCCATAAGCAGACGGCTGGAGGTGCACCGTGACATCTCCGCGACGCGTTAAGTACCTGGTGATCGGTGGTGGATTCTATGGCTGTTGCTTGGCTCTATTCTTACGCTCTACAACGCAGGATGTGACCTTGGTAGAGGCAAGCGCGGAGATTATGACTCGCGCATCACGGGTCAATCAGGCGCGCTTGCATTCCGGATTCCACTACCCGCGCTCAATGCTAACCGCACTAAAATCGCGTAAGCTGTGCCAGCGCTTTGCAACAGATTTTCCCGACGCAATCGTTTCGGACTTCCAGATGCTCTATGCGGTGGCGCGTCAGCGGTCCAAAGTATCTGCCAATCGATTTCGCAAGATGTTTGAAAACATGAAGGCTCCAATCGCGTTGGCGTCGCGTCAAGAAGCTGCAATGTTCGACGACGACCGGATCGAGGCGGTGTTTCGCGCAGACGAGTTCGCGTTTGACTATTCCGTTTTGGCAAATCAACTGATGGCGCAAATTGATGCTTTCAACCTCGATCTGAGATTAGGAACCGAGGTGGTATCGATCGATGACAACCCCGATGCCGAGGCCGCGATCGTTCACCTTTCAGACGGCAGTGAAGTCCTTGCTGATCATGTCTTTAACGTCACCTATGCGCAGATCAACCATGTTTTAAGGGACTCCGGGTTGCCGCTGGCAAGACTCAAACATGAGATGACCGAGCTCGCTCTCGTTGATCCGCCGGACGAAATGCAGAATTATGCCGTCACGGTGATGGATGGACCGTTTTTTTCCCTAATGCCCTACCCGGCAGCGGGCAAATACTCGTTAACGCACGTTCGCTATACCCCGCACGTAAGCTGGACGGATCAAGCTACTTCGGTTTCACCGTATAAAGCATTCGACCAAATTGAACTCGAAAGCCGCTTCAGACACATGGTTTTGGACGCCGCGCGTTATTTGCCATGCGTTGGTCAAATTACGAGTGGCGAGTCAATCTACGACGTCAAAACCGTGCTCGTGAAGAATGAAGTCGATGACGGGCGCCCTATCCTGGTGCACGAAGAGCCACCAGGTGGACGGGTCACATCCGTTCTGGGCGGCAAGATCGACAATATTTATGACCTGTTTTCCCATTTAAGGGCGCGGCATGATGCCTTAAAATATGCCGATTTCAGATACATCCTTACGGGCTCAGACATACATGTCACGGCGTCGGCATGACTTCTTGCGATACGGCGCCACCGTGGCGCTCGGCTTGGTCGTCGATCTGACTGCCGCACGAAGCGCTCTGGCGTTTGGCGTACCACTTGAACTGTCTGCCATAATTGGTGTTGCCTGCGGTGCACTCTTCAATTTTATCGTACTCGATCTTTGGGCTTTTGCAGGTCAAAAAGCCAAAGGTGCTGGATCGCGGCAACTGCGTTATCTTGGGGCTCTTGTTATCACAATGGCGGTTCGGGCGGCTGCTGTTTGGAGCCTCGCTGCCATTCTTCCCGCGCAAACTGCACCCATGATCATACTGTGTCTGGCCGTCGGCGTGTCGTTCACCATCAATTTCTTACTCTCAAAACACTGGGTTTTTCAGCGCAGCGACCGGCCGCAGTCAACATCTGGAGAATGATTGGATGCACTCCGATACAAATACCGAGGCAAGCGAAGACATGCATTCATTTCCCTCCTGTGACGACACAAATTGGCAGGTTCCAGAGTTTAATGTTTTGGACTTAGGTTCGAAGCAGCACAAATTCGCCCTCGTGATACCTGTCCTGAATGAGGGGCAGCGGATTCAAGGTCAGTTACGCAACCTCGCCGCTCTGAACCACCCGATAGATATTATTATTGCCGATGGAGGCTCGACCGATGGCTCTATAGAAGCCGATTTTCTAAGAGAGGTCGGCGTTCGTGCGCGTCTGACGAAAACAGGACCCGGAAAGCTCAGCGCGCAGCTTCGAATGGCTTACGCCTGGGCATTGCGGCAAGGGTATGAAGGTATAGTTACCGTTGATGGCAACGGGAAGGACGGGATGGAGGCCATACCTCTGTTTTTGGAAAAATTGTCCAACGGTTACGACTATGTACAGGGCTCACGCTATCACACGGATGGTGCTCACGAAAACACACCGCTTGAGCGCACTATGGCCAACCGGATGATTCACGCTCCAGTTCTCAGCCTCGCGTCGGGCACAAAGCTGACTGATACTACAAACGGCTATCGCGGCTATTCCGCTCGATTTCTGATGCACCCCGCCGTGCAGCCATTCCGAGACGTGTTCGACGCGTACGAGCTCCTGTTCTACCTGAGTGTGCGCGCAGGCCAACTTGGTCTACGCGTCACAGAGGTGCCGGTATCGCGCAGCTATCCTCGGAGCGGTAAAACCCCGACCAAGATCGCGGGATTTTCCGGCAAGATGAAGATCCTCAAACAAACACTTGCAGCTGCACTGGGTTCATTTTCACCTAAAGACTGACCAAACGATGCCTAAAACAAGACTGTCTTGAATGGAAATGTCATAAGGCCCACCGCCATGGCCTGTTACATACATCTGAACAATTCCTGAATGCGGTCAAACGAATGTAAAATCTCGCCATATGTTTAGGCGGTGAGTATCGCCTAAAGATATTTCTTGGGCTCCGCTAGGTGTTCAGCCCAAGCGTCCGATGAGCTGGGTTTAAGACGAAACGATCGTTCAATGATGTCCAGAATTTGCAGATATATTCAAAATGTGTGAGTCCGCTCGGCGTGTCCAATTTGCGAGCACAATCATAAGCATCCAGGCAGCCATCAAACGACCGAAGGCCAAATCTCGGATCGATGAAATCAATTGGGATTTTCTGCCAGAGCAAACTCTTAGTCTCTCGTCCTAGCTGACATCTGAACAGTCGGTTCATTTTTCGGTTCATTGACAAAGGCTTATGTGATACAAACAACTGTCTGAGCGTTGCCGAGTGATGAGCCGGCGCGCAAAAGGAGAGATTAAAATCCATGGACATAAAGCCTCTTGGTATTCCTGATATAAAGATGATCACACCTCGGCGATTTGGCGATGATCGCGGTTTTTTCGAAGAAACTTATAACTTGGAGAGCTTTGTCAGCCATGGGATCGAAACAGTTTTCGTACAGGACAACCATTCCCTGTCAGGAACTGTTGGAACTGTACGCGGACTACATTTTCAGGCGCCGCCAATGGCTCAGGCGAAACTTGTGCGCTGCGGGCGGGGCCGGTTGTTCGACGTGGCCGTAGATATCCGCAAAGGTTCCCCCACTTTTGGCAGATGGGTCGGCGCAGAACTCAGCTTTGACAATGGACAGATGCTATTGGTTCCCGAGGGTTTTGCCCATGGTTTCATGACATTGGAGCCTGACACCGAGATCGTATACAAGTGTTCAAATACCTACGCTCCGGAAACAGAGGGCGCCATACGGTGGGATGATCCTGATATTGGAATTAATTGGCCCCTCGACGTGGCGGAAATCAAAATATCCGATAAAGATATCAGAGCCCTGCTATTGAGAGATTTTGATTCCCCGTTCAGGTTCGAGGATGTTTTATGAAGATTTTAGTCACGGGCGGCGCAGGCTTTATCGGCTCTGCTGTGATACGGCGTGCAATTGCTGACGGCCATTCCGTAGTGAATGTCGACGCTCTGACCTATGCGTCCTGCCTCGATAATGTAGCTGAAGTAGCTGACTCAACAGATTACACTTTTGAACATGCCGATATTCGCGACTCCGAAGCTATGTCTGGCATTCTGCGCAAGCATAATCCATCTGCGATAATGCACCTTGCGGCCGAGAGCCATGTGGACCGTTCCATCGATGGTCCCGCCGCTTTTATCGAAACCAATGTGACCGGGACCTACGTGCTGCTTGAGGCGGCACGCGATTTTTGGGTGACTGCAGGCCGTCCCGAGAGCTTCCGTTTTCACCACATCTCTACCGATGAGGTTTTTGGTTCCTTGGGTGAGACAGGTTTTTTCACCGAAGACAGTCCCTATCGGCCTAACTCACCATATTCAGCTTCAAAGGCGAGCTCTGATCATCTTGTCCGAGCCTGGCACGAAACCTTTGGATTGCCCGTCGTGCTGACCAATTGCTCTAACAACTACGGCCCCTATCAGTTTCCGGAAAAACTAGTCCCCGTGGTAATCCTGAGCGCGCTGTCGGGAAAGCCCATTCCCATTTATGGCGCTGGGGATAACATTCGAGACTGGCTGCATGTCGAGGACCACGCCGAAGCGCTGCTATTGGTTCTTGAAAAAGGTGCGATTGGGCGCAGCTACAACATTGGCGGAGAGAATGAGATGACCAATCTCGACTTGGTAAGAATGCTCTGCGCTATTCTCGACCGATTGAAACCACACACAACTCCTTACGCTGACCAGATCAAATTTGTTGCCGACCGCCCAGGGCATGACCGTCGGTATGCCATCGATCCCACACGCATGCGAGAAGAGCTAAAATGGAGCCCGTCCTACACACCCGAAAAGGGCCTTGAACAAACCGTACGCTGGTACTTGGACAATAGCGCTTGGCTAAGTGCATTGCAGGCCCGCAGCGGCGTGGGTGAACGGCTCGGTATTGCGCAATGAAAGCATTGGTCTTTGGCCATGGAGGTCAAGTAGCGACTGAACTCCGAAGGCACGCGCGCCGACAGGGCATTATCCTTGAAGCCTTGGATCGATCTCAGGTTGATTTGTACAATCCTGCAGCGTGCGCGGAAGCAGTCCGAGGCACAAATGCTGAAGTGATCATCAATGCTGCCGCTTATACTGCGGTGGATCAAGCCGAAGACGAACCGGAGCTGGCTCAGTTGGCCAATGGAGACGCGCCGGGTGCTATGGCGCAGGCGTCAGCCGAGTGCGGTCTGCCGTTTCTCCACCTCTCCACCGATTATGTTTTTGACGGATCCGGCGAGGCACCCAGGTCTGTGTCCGACCCCACCGGGCCACTTGGGGTGTATGGCCGCACCAAACTCGACGGAGAACGCCAAATTGCCGAAACCGGAGGTTGGTACGCAGTTCTACGGACCAGTTGGGTGTTTTCGTCGCACGGAAAGAACTTCGTTAAAACTATCCTTCGGTTGGCCGAGACTCATGACAGACTTACTGTCGTTGCGGACCAGATCGGAGGACCAACACCTGCCGCGGATATTGCCGAGGCTCTTCTTTTGATCGCCGCGAAAGCGCGCACGACTGAAGGCGGCATCTTACACTATTCCGGCGCCCCAAGCGTCAGCTGGGCAGATTTTGCGCGCGAAGTGGTTTCGCAGGCGGGATTAACCGCTCAGATCGAAGATATCCCGACCGTGGACTACCCCAACCCGGCCAAAAGACCATTGAATTCACGCCTCGATTGTTCGCTGATCAAGGATATCTACGGCATTTCTCAGCCCAATTGGAAAACCGGCCTGACCCAAGTTTTGGCCGACTTGGAAGTGGCAGGCGGTAGGTTTTGAAAGGACGAACTATGCAACGCAAAGGCATTATCCTTGCCGGTGGATCGGGCACTCGGCTTTATCCAACCACCATTGCCGTTTCAAAGCAGCTTTTGCCCATTTATGACAAACCGATGATCTTCTATCCGCTCAGTGTTCTGATGTTGTCGAATATCCGAGAGATTGCGATCATCACGACTCCGCAGGACCAAGAACAGTTCCAACGCCTTTTGGGCGATGGCAGCCAATACGGTCTTTCCCTGACATGGTTGACGCAGCCTTCGCCGGATGGCTTGGCGCAAGCCTACATCCTTGCCGAAGAGTTTCTGGCAGGTGCACCATCGGCGATGATCCTGGGAGATAACATTTTCTTCGGTCATGGTTTGCCCGACCTCTTGCGATCTGCTGACGCGCTAGACGCAGGTGGCACCGTTTTCGCGTATCGGGTGACCGACCCGGAGCGCTATGGCGTAGTCGATTTCGACGACAACAACAAAGCACGCGCCATCATCGAGAAGCCCAGCGTGCCGCCTTCGCATTATGCAGTTACCGGGCTTTATTTCCTCGATTCAGAAGCACCTGCCCGCGCCCGCAAGGTGCAACCATCTGCTCGCGGCGAACTTGAAATTACGTCGCTACTTGAAGCTTACCTGGTCGAAGGGCGTTTGGATGTAAAAACGATGGGTCGCGGCTTTGCATGGCTGGACACTGGCACCCACGGGTCACTTTTGGATGCGGGTAATTTCGTCCGCACTTTAACTGACCGGCAAGGTATGCAAACCGGGAGTCTGGATGAAATCGCTTGGGCAAATGGCTGGATCAGTGATGACGCTTTAGCCGATCGCGCGAAGCTCTTTGCAAAATCTACCTATGGCGCATATCTCGAACTGCTTTTGAGTTAGGAACGAAAGCAAAGACGACGGCGGCGTCGTTTCGGCTGGCATCAACTCACTTCTGTTTTACCAAAAAGCATATGGTGTTCGCGTGCTTTCGATACGCGACTAAAAAATGGGCGATTCGACCTCGAAAACACGATCTCGTTTTTGCATAGCAACTGAAACTCATTGGCCCGCCACGTATAGGCTCAGCGAAGACTTGAAGTTCAACTCAGAATTGATCCCGTTTCCGATAGAGAGAACAATGCCCGAGAATGTGCTTAATTGTGCGGCGAATGCGGCGAAAAAATGTCGAACAGGCCCGATTCACTCTTTGAGAAGTTATTTGTAGCTGTATAAACTAGTTCACGTACTAGAGGCACAGTTTCGTGTTAGGTCTTGTCTAGGGTAGCTCGTGTGCTGGGGAATTTTTTGGTCCCCTTGTGTTACCTCGTAAATGGTGAAGCCAGATTTGGCTTAAGGTTAAAGGTTGAAATGTCTATTCAGGATACGAACTTTCGCGCCGACACCGGTACATGCGGTTCAGTTGTTGAGGCCGGCAGAGCCTCGGTAAACGCCGCTCAACCCTATCGCAACACATTCAAACGCCTGATAGATTTGGCCCTTGTGTTGGTGGCTCTACCAATCGTGGCGCCGGCTGTAATGGTTCTCGCGCTTCTGGTTGCACGAGACGGATCAAACCCGTTCTACGCTCAATACCGTGTTGGTCGGGGTGGAAAAGTCTTCAAGATGTGGAAACTGCGCTCTATGGTTCCTAACGCGCAGTCCTTGCTCGAAGACTATTTGGCGGAGAACCCTGCTGCACGGCGGGAATGGGACGAAACCCAAAAGCTGCAGAATGACCCCCGAATCACGCCGTTCGGTCATGCCCTTCGCAAGACTTCTCTGGACGAACTGCCGCAGTTGTGGAACGTACTGATGGGTGAAATGAGCCTGGTCGGACCGCGCCCGATGCTTCCTGAACAGCAAGAGCTGTATCCGGGCGTAGCATATTTCACCCTGCGTCCCGGCATGACCGGATCTTGGCAGGTGTCCAAGCGCAATTCCAGCTCCTTCGCAAGCCGCGCCGAGTTCGACACCTCATACGCCGACAATCTAAACTTCAAAACCGATCTGGGTATTCTGTATTCGACGGTTGGTGTAGTCGTACGCGCCACGGGCATCTGAGCGAATACTCTCAACTGCAGCGGAGTTGAATCGCGTCAGTAAATGGCTTGCCGTGGCTGGCGCAATAATTCTTCTGGCTTCAGATTGTAGAGAATTCGGAAACCATCGAAGAGCGCTTTTTATTCCCGGAAATCCACGGTCCAAAGCTCGCGTGTGGTGTTTTTTTTGGCATTATGAGGCCCCTACACCATAATGCTGGGGATTGCGCGCAGCACAGGCCGTAAAATTCAGCGCACACGCATCACTTTCGTTTGGCAATCCCTACAGCGGGACTTAAACTCAAATCGGTTTATTTATGGATGGTTCTACTGTGAGTATTTCTGCCAGGGACGGCGACATCGCAATCGTTGGCATGGCCGCGCATTTGCCCGGTTCGTCTTCGATTGAAGCATATTGGTACAACCTGTGCGAGGGGGTGGAATCTATCCACCAGCTCAGCAGGGAACAGCTCATTGCGAACGGTGAGACTCCACATTTGCTTGAGCGGCCTGACTATGTGCCGTTTGCCGCGCCGCTGGATCGCTTCGAGGAATTTGACGCCGAGTTTTTCGGTCTTTCCCCAAAAGAAGCCGCCATCATGGACCCGCAACACCGCCAGTTTCTAGAGGTGGCTTGGGAAGCGCTGGAAAACGCTGGCCATCCGCCTGAAAACTTTCCCGGACCTATCGGCGTGTTCGCAGGCTGCGGCATGGGCAGCTATTTTTATTTCAATGTCTGCTCGAACCGGGATCTGGTCGACGACGTGGGCATGTTCTTGTTGCGCCATACCGGTAATGACAAGGATTTCCTGTCGACCCGGCTGAGCCATATCCTCGACCTCAAGGGCCCGAGCGTGAACGTGCAGACCGCTTGTTCGACCTCGCTGGTCGCAACGCATTATGCAACGCAGGCTCTGTTGACCGGTGAGTGCGATATGGCAATTGCCGGGGGCGTCACGATCGAGCTCCCTCACAATAGGGGTTATGTTTATAAAGAGGGCGAGGTTCTCTCACCCGATGGCCATTGCCACGCCTTCGATCATCGCGCGCAAGGCACTGTTTTTGGCTCGGGTGCTGGCGCTGTCATTTTGCGGCGTCTGTCTGATGCGATCGAGGATGGCGACCATATCTGGGGCGTGATCCGCGGTACGGCGATCAACAATGATGGCGCGGCCAAAGCCGGGTACTTGGCGCCATCTGTGGATGGTCAAGCCGCCGCGATTTCCGAGGCCCATGTGATGGCCGATGTTCAAGCCGATACAGTGGACTACATCGAATGCCACGGCACCGGCACCTATCTGGGGGATCCGATCGAAGTGGCCGCGCTGACACAGGCGTTTTCGGAAACCACACAGGAAACGGGCTTCTGCCGGCTGGGCTCGGTCAAAACCAATATCGGCCATCTCGATACCGCCGCCGGGGTGGCGAGCCTGATCAAGACCTCGCTGGCCCTGCATCACAAGCAGATCCCGCCCAGCTTGGGCTACGAGAAACCCAACCCGGCGATCGATTTCGAGAACAGCCCGTTCCGGGTGAATGACACTCTAACCGATTGGGTTTCGTACAAGGGCCCGCGCCGAGCCGGGGTGAATTCTCTGGGCGTCGGCGGCACAAATGCTCATGCCATTCTGGAGGAAGCGCCTGAGCGAGCCGCATCCGAACCGTCGGATTGGCCGTTTCAAATCCTCACGGTTTCGGCGCGGGGCAAGAAAGCGCTGGATGCCAACAGCGCAGCATTGGCCGCGCATCTGCGGGCCAATCCTGAACAAGATTTGGCCGATATCGCCTGGACGCTGAAAGACGGAAGACGTGGGTTTGAAAAGCGGCGCGTCATCGTCGCCGAAACCCATGAAGAAGCCGCCGCGATCCTTGAGGAAAACGATCCGCGTCGGGTTTTCACCCATACGGTGATCTCGGACGCGCCTGAGCATGTCTTTATGTTCCCCGGCGGAGGCGCTCAGTACGCCGGTATGGCGCGCGACCTCTATGAGACCGAGCCGGTCTTTGCCGATTGGATGGATCGGGGTCTGGATATTCTGCAGGCCAAGCTCGACTATGATATCCGCGCGATCTGGCTGCCCGAACCGGGCCAGGAAGAGGCTGCGGATGAGCGGTTGAAGACACCTTCGGTACAACTGCCGCTGATCATGATCACCGAATATGCGCTGGCGCAGCTTTGGATGGAATGGGGTGTTCAGCCCACCGCTCTGGTCGGCCATTCGATGGGCGAAAACACCGCCGCTTGTGTGGCCGGTGTGATGTCGTTTGAGGATTGCATCGGTCTGGTTCATCTGCGCGGGCGGCTGTTTGATACGGTTCCGGCCGGTGGCATGCTGAGCGTCCCCCTGCCCGCCGACGATTTGCGGCCACTACTGGGGGATGACCTCGATCTGGGCGCCGTGAACGCCCCCAGCCTGAGCGTAGCAACCGGACCTCAGGCGGCGCTGGACGATCTAGAGGAGCGCCTGCGCAATCAGGGCGTAGACTGTCAACGCATCCCGATCGATATCGCCGCGCATTCGCGGATGCTGGAGCCGATCCTGCAGGAATTCGGCGACTATCTGCGCTCGATCGAATTGAAGGCACCGCAGATCCCGTTCCCCTCGAACCGCAGCGGTGACTGGATCACCGAGGCTGAGGCGACCGATCCCGAATACTGGGTCAGCCATCTGCGCAACACCGTTCATTTCGCCGATTGCATCACCACGCTATCCGAGAACCCAGAGCGTATCTTCATTGAGGTCGGCCCAGGCAAGGCGCTGGCCTCTCTGACCGGACAGCATGACAAGGTCGACGCCAATCAGGTGATCAGCAGCCTGCGTCATCCAAATGATGATGTGGCTGACGATGCTTATTTCATGGCCATGCTGGGCCGGATCTGGGCTTTAGGCGGCGCGTTCGACTGGGAACAAATCTGGGGCGAGGCGAGTCGCAACCGCGTGCCTCTGCCCACCTATGCCTTCCAGCGCTCGCCCTATTTCATCGAACCCGGAACGACACGGACCGAGACAGCCAGCCAATGGCTGATGCGCACCGAAGATCCCGCCGATTGGGGCTATCGCGTAGCCTGGACTCCGAAATACGCGGCCTGCGATGTGGATGTCACCGGCGATCTGTCGGAGGCGGCACAGGAAAGCTGGCTGATCTTTGCGGATGAGGCTGGGCTGTGTACCAACCTGACCGAGCGCCTGAAGCAAGCCGGTCACAAGGTGGTCACGGTCACGCCCGGCGATGCCTTTGCGCGCATCAGTGACGATCACTATCAGCTGGCCCCCGAACGCGGGCGCGAAAGTTATGACGCGCTGATCCGTGATCTCGTCGCGCAGGAACACATCCCAACCCGAATTGTGCATGGCTGGCTGCTGACACAGGCCGAGACCTTCCGCCCCGGCGGTAGTTTCTTCCACCGCAATCTGGAACAGGGCTTTTACAGCTTGTTCTTCCTGGCGCAGGCCATTGGGGACGAAGATCTGCCGATACCCCTGCACCTTCATGTCCTCAGCTCGGGCGCGCTGCAGGTGAGGGATGAAGCCCTGCCCTATCCCGAGAAAGCCACGGTCACCGGCCCGACCCGCGTGATCCCGCGCGAATTCCCCGGCCTGACCTGTGCGCTGCTGGATATCGATCTGCCGCAAAGCGCGGGCAAACGCCGCGCGCCTGCCCTGCCCGAGGGGTTGACCGATCAGGTGCTGGAAGACCTGCTGGCTCCACCCGCCTCGTTCACAGCAGCGATCCGCGCGGGCAAGCGGTTTGAACAAGGCTATCGCCCGCAGGCTCTGACAGAACCGTCTCTGGACGATCTGCCCCTGCGCGACGGCGGCACCTATCTGATCACCGGCGGTTTTGGGGGCATTGGCCTGACTCTGGCCGAGGCCCTGATTGCCAAGGTGAATGCCAATATCGTCCTGCTCGCGCGTGGAGACCTACCGCCACGGGATCAGTGGGAAACCGTGCTGAATAGCTCGGCCCCGCAGGACAAAACGGCCCGCCGTATCCGCGCCATCGAAAAGCTGGAAGCGGCTGGGGGCAAAGTGCTTCCGATGTCTGTCGACGTCAGCAATGTTGAAGAGATGCGCCGTTGCGTCGAAAGCGCCACGCAGGAATTCGGCCGAATCAACGGCGTGATCCATGCGGCTGGCCTGATCGACGATGCGCCGATCATGACCAAGACCATGATGGAGATCGAGGATGTCTTTACACCCAAGATCCATGGCACGCAGGTCATCGACCAGATCTTCCCCGACGGATCGCTTGATTGGTTGGTTCTGTTTTCATCCAGCTCAACCGCAACGGCACCTGTAGGTCAGGTCGACTATGTGGCCGCCAATGACTACCTGAACGCCTATGCCCGCGCCCGTACAGGCGACAAAACGCAGGTTGTTTCGGTCAACTGGGGTATATGGGCCGATGTGGGCATGGCCGCCGATGCAATGGAGGCTCGGACAGGCACTGCAGAGCCCGCGCCCGTAACCTCCGCAGACGTTCCGATGCTGGATCAGGCAAGCTTTGATGACGCGGGCAACCGCCTGCTGAGTGCGACTTACAACGCCCATGACCGCTGGTTCCTGAACGATCACCGGACCAAGGCCGGTCATGCTCTGGTCCCTGGCACCGGCTATCTGGAACTGGCGTCCGAGGCTCTGCGAGTACAAGGCGAAACCGGTCCGTTTGAAATTCGCGATCTGTATTTCCTCCGTCCCCTTGCAGTCTCGGACAGTGAAGATCAGCAGGTCCGTCTGCGCCTGCCACGCAGCGATGTGGGCTATGACCTAACGGTTGAGAGCGGGTCGGATGATGCATTTGAACTGAACGCCCAAGCCAGCCTGTCTCTGTTGCCGCTGATCGCGCCTGCACCGCTGGATGTGGCGGCCATCGCTGCCCGTTGCGGCCCGGCCCATCAGGCCGAAGGCGCGGGCCGCCTGCGATCCCCGCAGGAGGCACATCTGAATTTCGGCCCGCGCTGGCGCGTGCTGACCTCAACTGCACTGGGGCAGGATGAGGGCCTGGCTCATCTGGCGCTGCCTGAGGGACTGCAAACGGATATACAATCGGGCTACCACCTGCATCCGGCTCTGATGGATCTAGCCACGGGCTGGGCGATGGAGCTGATCTCAGGATATCAGGCCTCGCACCTTTGGGTGCCGGTCTCCTACCGCTCGGTCCGCGTTTATGCACCACTGCCCGCGCAGATTGTCAGTTGGGTCCGCAACGCAGGCGAAAACCGCGCCGAGGGCGAGGCCGCCAGTTTCGATGTCACCATCGCAGCCCCGGACGGCACGATCTGCATCGAGGTAGAGGGTTTCTCGATCCGCCGGATGGAAGATGCGGTGGATTTTGCCTTCACCGAAAGCGCCCCAGCAATCACCTCTGAGGTCGACGCCCTCGCGCCCCTGTCCCCAGCCGAGGAGCGGCTGCGTCACAATCTGTCTCAGGGTATTCCGGCGACAGAAGGGGCGGACCTGTTCTTCAAGGCACTGGCCAGCGGGCAGTCGCAGCTCATTCTGTCCTCGCTGGATCTGGAGGGACTGATCGCGCAGGCCGCCGACAGCGGCGCATCCACCGAAAGCTCGGATCAGAAATTCCAACGCCCCGAGTTGGATTCGGATTACGTCGCCCCGGAAAATGACATCGAACGCCGCCTCGCCGGGTTCTGGCAGGAACTACTGGGTGTTGATGAGATCGGTGTCGAGGACAGTTTCTTCGATCTGGGTGGACATTCCCTGATCGCTGTCCGGCTGTTCGCGCAAATCCGCAAGGCCTATAACGTGGACTTCCCGATTTCGGTCCTGTTCGAGGCCCCGACCATCCGCAAATGCGCCGATCTGATCGCCGCCCGCGGCGTGCCGAAAGATGGCGGCGAGGGCGATGCGCCAGCAACAGCCCCGGCGACACCGGAACGTCGCTTTACCCATCTGGTGCCGATGCATTCTGGCGAAGGTGGACCAAAGACTCCGTTCTTCCTGGTGGCGGGCATGTTCGGGAATGTGCTGAACCTGCGCCATCTGGCGCATTTGGTGGGCACCGACCGGCCCTTCTATGGCCTGCAGGCGCGCGGTCTGTATGGTGATGAAGAACCGCACCGCGATCTGCGCGAGGCCGCCAAGGACTACATCGCAGAGATGCGGCAGGTACAGCCCTCGGGGCCGTACATGCTGGGCGGTTTCTCGGGTGGCGGTATCACGGCTTATGAGATTGCACGCCAGCTGTCTGAGGCGGGCGAAGAGATCGCGGCGCTTGTCATGCTTGATACGCCCCTACCGGTACGGCACCCGCTTAGCAAAGCGGATCGTTTGAAGATTCAGCTGCAGGAGATGCGGAACAAGGGCGCAAGCTACCCCATTCAATGGGCCAAGAACCGGATCGCCTGGGAAATCCAAAAACGCCAACCCAAGGAAGAAACAGCCGAGACCGGCCAGCAGTTCCACGACACCGAGATCGAGGCCGCATTTTTGGAAAGCGTCAACAGCTATCCCTTGCACCCATGGGATGGCCCCCTGACCCTGTTCCGGCCGCCTTTGGTCGGGAAATGGGAACTGGGGCCTGGGAAACTGGTTCACCAAGAACGCTACTATCTATCTCATGACAACGACTGGACACCCTGGGCCCCAAGTATCGAGGTGTTCGAGGTGCCCGGAGATCATGACTCGATGGTGCTGGAACCGAATGTGCGGGTGCTGGCAGCTCAGATGAAAACCTGCCTTGAAAACGCAGAACGCCAAATATTGCACTACAGACGCACTCTGCCAGAGGCAGCGGAATAGCCATGTCTGATCCTGTACTCCTTACCATTATTCTTAACTACAAAACCGCGGACATGACGTTGCGCTCGGTAGAGGCCGCTCGGAAGGCCATGGAAGGAATCGCAGGAGAAATCATCGTTGTAGACAACGACTCGCAGGATGGATCCTTTGAGGCCATCTCGAAGCGCGTTCAAGAACAAGGTTGGGATCAGGGCAGTCGCGTTCGGACCATCCAGTCTGGGCACAATGGTGGCTTCGGTGCTGGCAATAATGTAGGCATTCGCGCGGGCCTTTCGGACGGAACACGGCCGGACTTCGTCTACATCCTGAATTCCGACGCCTTCCCTGCTCCGGACGCCGTCCGCATATTGATGGAGCATCTGGAAACCACGCCCGAAGCTGGTTTTGCAGGCAGCTATATCTTCGGCGATGACGACGAGCCGCACCTGACAAGCTTCCGCTTTCCTTCTGTCGCAAGCGAATTTGAAAGCAGCATCAACTTTGGCCCTGTCACTCGGTTGTTCAAGAACCGGATCGTGCCCATTCCTATCCCGACCGAGACCCGGCCCGTTGATTGGTTGGCCGGGGCCAGCCTGATGATGCGGCAGGACGTGCTGGATGAGATCGGCCTCTTTGATGAAACGTTTTTCCTGTATTTCGAGGAAACCGATCTCTGCCTGCGGGCCGCGCGCGCCGGGTATCGCACCGATTACGTGCGTACCAGCGCTGTGATGCACATCGGTTCAGTAACCACGGGTATGAAAAGCTGGAATCGGGTGCCAACCTATTGGTTTGACTCCCGTCTTCATTACTTCGTCAAAAACCATGGCGCAATTTATGCCGCCTGCGCCACCTGTGTGCATTTGACAGGTGGCTTTTTGCACTGGCTGCGATGCTTAATAACACGCAGGCAAAGCGGTGTGCCGCCCCATTTTTTGCGAACTCTTGCTTGGCATGACTTGTCCGCATTCATGCGCGCGCCTTGGCGCAAACGCAGTTCGGAACAACAAACCAGGCCTGTTATTGGAGAATAAAGATGCCTTTCAGCACTTTTCTTGTCGGCCATGAATCCCTTGTCATTCAGTGCGGGGAATTACTGCTAGAGGCGGGGCACGAAATTCAAGGTCTGGCCACACGCAATCCGGATGTGGAGGCCTGGGCCAAGTCTCACGACCTACCTCTATTTGCACCCGGTCCCGATTTGTCGGATCGGCTGGAAGGCGTATCATTTGATTGGCTGCTCAGCATCGCAAATCTCGAACTGCTGCCACAATCGCTGCTGAACAACGCACGCAAAGGGGCCGTCAATTTCCACGATGGCCCCCTACCGCGCTATGCAGGGTTAAACGCGCCGGTATGGGCCATTCTCAATGGGGAAACGCAACACGGGATCACCTGGCACATGATCTCCGGCGGTGTGGACGAAGGCGGAATCGTTGCTCAAAACCTATTTGACATCAGTGACAACGAAACTGCTCTGACCCTGAACACCAAATGCTACGGCGCAGCCATCGATAGCTTCAGCGATGTCATCCGGGCGCTTGAAACGGATCAGCCCACGACCCCGCAAGACCTGTCGCAGCGCAGCTATTTTTCAAAGAACGACCGCCCCGAGGCAGCCGCTCGGCTGGATTTTACAAAACCGGCGCATGAAGTGGCCGCTTTGGTGCGCGCCTTGGATCACGGTGACTATTGGAACCCCTTATGCCGCCCCAAGATTCAGCGGGATGACCAACTCTGGCTCGTCGGCGCGGCTAAGGTGAGTGATCAGCCATCCAATGCCGAGCCGGGCACCATTCTGTCGAGCAACGCCGATAGTTTGACCGTTGCAACGAGTGACGGCGCTATTGAGATCAGCGATCTGCGAAATGGTATTGGTGCGTCTGTGGCGACTGATGGCGTTTTGAACGGCGGCAGCGCTTTGCCCCCGTTAACCGCAGAACAGGCGACAGCGATCAGTCAGTCAATTGCTGACACGCTGAAATCGGAACCACAATGGCGCACACGTCTTGAAGCGCTGCAAGAGAGTGACATTCCGCTGATAAATTCAGCTATGCCATCTGGCGCGCCTCGGTCACAAACACTGCACGTGCCAGATGGGCTTGCTGATGCGACGGCCAAGGCTGCGTTTGCCGCCTTGATGGCGCGCCTTGTGGACGCATTCACCCTTGATCTGGCGTTCCGCCTGAACAACGTGTCGTCCCCGTATCTCAACGACTGGGTTCCGGTCCGCTTTTCTGCGGATCAGACATTCTCAGCGGCGCATAAGGAGTTTGAACAAACCATTGCACAGGCCCAGGCGATTGGTCCGTTCGCCTATGATCTGCCGGCGCGTCTGCCAGGTGCGGCGGCCCTGCAAACGCCTGTGATTGGTTTGTCTGATGACGTATCGGAAGGTCTTGTTGCAGGCACCAGCCTGACGCTGGCCACTTCTGGTCGAGAGGCGACGCTGTTTGCCGACAGCGGACATGTCTCTGAAGCTTCACTCCGCTTGTTTGCTGCACGGGTCGAGAGCCTGTTTGTGTCGCTGACAGATCAAGCCAACGCGGATCTACCGATCGCTGAACTTCCCATTCTCCCCGATACGGAACGCACACAAGTCCTGCAGGACTGGAACAAGACTTCCGTCGCCTATGATGAGGTCAGCTGCGTTCATGAGCAGTTCGAAGCCCAGGTCGCACGCACCCCTGATGCCCCGTCGCTGGTCTTCGAGAACCTTAGCTTCTCATATACCGAACTGAACGCTCTGGCCAATCAGGTTGCGCATGTTTTGCGTGAGATGGGTGTAGGCCCCGATACGCTGGTGGGTTTGCATGTCAAACGATGCCCGCTGTTGCTGATCGGGGCGCTGGGGATCCTGAAGGCGGGCGGAGCTTATGTGCCGATGGACCCGGCCTATCCTGCGGACCGGACGGCGCTGTATCTTGAGGATAGCGGCGCAAAGGTGGTGCTGACGGAATCCGCACTGGCCGCAAGCCTGCCCGATCATGGCGCGCAGGCCTTGCTGCTGGACACGGACCCACGGCTGGGAACGGCTGCGACGGACAATGTCGACAGCGGCGTGCGTTCGGAGAACCTCGCCTACATGATCTACACCTCCGGCTCGACCGGACGCCCCAAGGGGGTCATGGTTGAACATCGCAACGTGTCGAACTTTTTCACCGGCATGGACGATCGCATCAGTCATGATCCGGCTGGGGTCTGGCTAGCGGTGACCAGCCTGTCCTTCGATATTTCGGTGCTAGAGCTGTTCTGGACGCTGGCGCGCGGCTTCAAGATCGTTCTTAGCGATGACGAAAACCGCGCGTTGGTCGCAGGTGATGCGACCGCCGGAAAATCCATCACTGGCAAGGGGATGGAGTTCAGCCTGTTCTACTGGGGCAACGACGATGGCGTCGGGCGCGACAAGTACAAACTGCTGCTTGAGGGTGCGAAGTTCGGGGATCAGAACGGCTTCTGCGCTGTCTGGACGCCCGAGCGTCATTTCCATGCCTTCGGTGGCCCCTACCCCAACCCGTCCGTTACAGGCGCAGCCGTTGCCGCCGTAACCGAGAATATCGGCGTCCGCGCAGGCAGCTGCGTCGCACCTCTGCATCATACCGCGCGCATTGCCGAAGAATGGGCTGTGATCGACAACCTGACCAACGGGCGCGCGGGACTTGCCATCGCCTCTGGCTGGCAGCCCGATGATTTCGTCCTGCGGCCCGAGAACACGCCGCCGGAAAACAAACCCGCGATGCTCGAAGCGATCAGCACCTTGCGCCAACTTTGGGTTGGTGAAACGGTGGAATTTCCCACCAAGTCCGGAGATATGCACGGGGTGGTTACGCAGCCGCGCCCGGTATCGAAGAAACTGCCTGTCTGGGTCACCACTGCGGGCAACCCGGACACCTGGCGCGAAGCCGGGGCCATCGGGGCCAACGTGCTGACTCACCTTCTGGGGCAGAGCGTGCAAGAGGTGGCCGACAAAATCGGTATCTACCACGCTGCGTTGCGCGAAGCGGGGTATGATCCCGATGATCATACGGTCACCCTGATGCTGCACACCTATGTTGGGCAGGACCGCGAAGAAGTGCGCGAGGTCGCGCGCGAGCCGATGAAGGATTACCTACGCTCGGCGGCCGGTCTGATCAAGCAATATGCCTGGGCCTTCCCAGCCTTCAAGAAACCCAAAGGTGTCTCGAACCCGTTCCAACTGGATCTTGGCAGCCTGTCTGATGAGGAGCTCGAAGGCATCCTCGATTTCGCCTTCCTGCGCTATTTCGAGGATTCCGGCCTGTTTGGCACCGTCGAAGACTGCCTGAACCGGGTCGAAGAACTGAAACGCATCGGTGTCGATGAGATTGCCTGCCTGATCGACTATGGCATATCTGTCGATCAGGTGATGGAGGGTCTGAAGCCTCTGGCCGAGGTGCTGCGCCTGTCCAATCAGGATACAGAACTGGCCGAGGATGACTATTCCATCGCCGCTCAGATCATCCGTCACAAAGTCAGCCATTTGCAATGTACCCCCAGCATGGCCCAGATGATCCTGATGAGCGATGAGGCACGGTTTGCCCTGTCCAAGGTCAAACACATGTTGATCGGCGGCGAGGCCCTGCCCGGCTCGCTGGTCAAACAGATCAACAAGCTGTCGCCTGCGCATATCGAAAACATGTACGGGCCGACGGAAACAACGATCTGGTCAACGACCGAAACCGCCGCTTCTGCCGAAGGCGTGATCAATGTCGGCACGCCCATCGCCAACACGCAGGTTTATGTATTGGACGATGACAGAAACCCCGTTCCCATCGGCGTAGCCGGAGAGCTGTATATCGGCGGCGCCGGTGTCACCCGTGGATATTGGCAGCGTGAAGATCTGACAGCCGAACGGTTCGTCCCCGATCCGTTTTCGGATACGCCCGGGGCACGGCTCTATCGGACCGGAGATCTGGTGCGCTGGCGGACGGACGGGCGGCTCGATTTCCTGGGCCGGGCCGATCATCAGATCAAACTGCGCGGCTACCGGATCGAACTGGGCGAGATCGAAAGTCTGATCGACGCGCAAGCCGGCGTGCGCCAGTCGGTTGTCATCGCGCGAGAGGACACGCCCAACTTAGTGCAACTCGCGGCTTACATGACCGTCGATCAAACTGTTGATGAAAAGGCATTGCGGCAGGCACTGGCAGCGCAACTGCCAGACTACATGGTGCCCACGCATTTCGTGACGCTTGAGAGCTTCCCGCTGACACCGAACCGCAAGGTTGATCGAAAGGCCCTGCCTGCCCCGTCAGTGCAGAAGCCCCGCGTTGCGCCGCCAATCACAGCCAAATCCGAGGCTGCCGTCAGCGACTCGGGCAGCACAGGCGGGTCGGCGTCACAACAGATTGCGGCGATTTGGTCCCGTATACTAGGGGTTGCCGAGATTAGCGGGCGGGACAATTTCTTTGAATTGGGCGGACACTCGCTTCTGGCCGTGCAAGCCCATCGCGACATACGCAAGGAATTAAATGTCCCTAGCCTGAGCATCACGGACATATTCCGGTTTCCAACCCTCGCAGCTTTAGCCGAAACAGTGGACAAGAAAACTGGCAGAACCAAACCAGAAGCAGAACCTGCACCGCATGCCTCGGAAAAAGCCAGTACCCGCAGCGACGCCATGGCGCGGCGGCGCGAGATGCGGGCGCGCAGACGCTCGGCGTGACGCTCAACTAAGATGGCTATATGGCGCAGCAAAACATAGGGTCGCGACCGTGATAGCGACACATAGCATCAGAGATGAATCGTGCTGAAACGCTTTGTTCCCGGGAGTGTGCTGGTGGCAGTGGCGGCCATCGCTGGTATGCTGCGGCTGAGGGGCACGCAGCCAATCGACGACGCAACGTTCAACGGCTTGTACAATCAGTCAGGACCGGCACCTGAAATACCGCAAATAGTGTTCCATCTGGGGCACAGTCTGGTCGGGCCGGACATGCCCGAGATGTTGAAACAACTGGCGGGTGACGCGCACGATTACAGCAGTCAAATTGGCTGGGGAACCCCGCTTAGGGCGCATTGGGAGCCGAACGAGACCATCAATGGTTTCGAACTTCACAACATCCCGCACGAGTTCAAAGACGTAAAAGAGGCTTTGTCGTCCGGCAGATACAATACGCTGGTCCTGACTGAGATGGTCGAAATTCGCGCCGCCATTAAGTATTTCGAAAGCACAAAGTACCTGCACAAGTGGATTCAGCTTGGACGGCGCGCAAACCCTGAGATAAAGATCTTTTTGTATGAGACCTGGCATCAGCTGGACGATCCGGAAGGCTGGCTAAACCGGATCGACACGGACCTGGATCGCTATTGGGAACGAGGCATTCTGCGTCGCGCCCTGTCTTTCGAAGACACTCCCAGCCCGGTCTACATCATCCCGGCTGGGCAGGTCATGGCCCGTTTTGTCCGCGAGATTGAACGCCGTGGTGGCGTTGGACCGATTGCAGCCAGAGGCGATCTGTTTACTGATGAAATCCACTTGAATGACTATGGCACCTATCTCGTAGCTCTGACCCACTACGCGGTACTGTACCAGACTTCTCCTGTGGGACTACGCCATGCGTTGACTAAGTCGGATGGCAGTTTCGCAGCGGACCCGGGACCCGAGTCTGCGCTGCTGATGCAGGAAACAGTTTGGGATGTCGTGAAAAACTACCGCCCTTCAGGGCTGGGTCTGTCCTGAGTCCATTTGTTGCGCAACATTCGCGCCACAAAAGCTCGATTGCGCTTCGTAATCGTGAGGACAAAGATATCGGCGCCATGATATGACTGGCTGAACCCTGTAAACTCCACGGCCGGATCGATGCCTAACACGTTCGCTTATTTGATGCTTGCGCTCTGGCCGGTTGTCATGATCGTGCTTTTCAAAAAGCTGCCGCCTGCGCGGGCGTTTTGTATCTCGATTTTGGCGGCTTACACGATTTTACCAACGGCAACATATTTTGACTTGCCGCTTGTCCCAACGCTGGACAAATACACCATTCCCAGCATTGTCGCACTATTGCTTTGCCTGACGATGGTCGACCAGAAAATAAAGCTCTTTCCTGACTCGCCTATCGTTTCGGTCTTAATGATTGGCTACATCTTCAGCCCATTTGTGACTTTTTCGAACAATCTGGAACCAATCTTCGCGGGCACCTTGTACTTCCCCGGATTGACGCTCCGAGATGCAATCTCAGAATCCCTCAAACACGTGATAACCCTGATCCCGTTTGTCTTGGGATTCAATTTGTTATCGACGCCGGACAACAAGCGAGAGTTCCTTAGACTTTATATGATGACGGGCCTGATCTATTCGATTCCGATTTTAATCGAAATCCGAATGAGCCCTCAGTTCAACAACTGGTTCTACGGCTTTTTCCCACAACTTTTCGCGCAACAAGTCAGGTTTGGCGGTTTCAGGCCCGTTGTGTTTCTTGGTCACGGTTTGGGCGTCGCCTTTCTGATTCTTATGTCGGTGCTCGCTACGGCTGCTCTTTTGCGCGGATCACTAGGACAAGACAGGGGAAATAAGTTCGCAATTCTAGCCTACCTGTCTCTTATCTTAGTACTGTGCAAAACCGTAGGAGCGGTTTTGTTCGCTGTTTTGTTTGCTCCCATCATCCTGTTCGCGCGCCCTAAGGCGCAGCGATGGGTCATGATGGTATGCGCGGTATTCGTGCTGACATACCCAGTCCTGCGCGCCGCAGATGCAATACCGGTTGAACGTTTGCTCAGCTATGCGGGCATGATCCAAGCCGAGCGGGCGCAATCCTTGGGCTTCAGGTTTGAGAACGAAGAACAACTGCTAGCACGCGCCTCGGAAAAACCTCTGACAGGCTGGGGCTATTGGAACCGGAACCGGAACTATGACCCCGAAACCGGGCGAATTCTGACAGTTCCTGATGGCTACTGGGTTCTTATCATCGGTGTTCTAGGTTGGTTCGGTTACATCTGTATTTTCGGGCTATTGACCTTTCCCCTGCTTCGGTTGTGGGCGCGACGAAAGGAGTGCACCGGTTCAGCGGATGAGTTTGTGACGCATGGCGTCGCAATCATGCTGAGCATCAACTTGCTAGAACTGATCCCCAATGCCACTATCAACAACCTCACCTGGCTTATGGCCGGACTTTTAATGGCAAAAATTACCGAAACCGTTCAGGAAAAAAATATCCAACCCACAGAGACCCGCCCAGAATTGGCCACCGGTCAACACCCTAAACATGTGCGCAAGCCCCGTGGTGAGCAAAAAAACAGCACAGCCGAATATCCTGAGTTTCATCGCAGGAAAAGACATCCACGAACTTCGCAGAGTTAACGATTCAGCACCTTTGCCGGAACACCAGCAACTGTTGAACCTGACGCGACATCCCGGGTCACAACACTGTTCGCCCCTACCGTTACATCATCGCCGATTTTAAGTGGACCGATGATTTTCGCGCCTGCCCCCAGATCCACATGTCCGCCAAGCTCAACCGTTGAAACCAGCGTGACTTGGTGAAAAATCATACAGTTTGGCCCAATGCGGGCAGTTGGGTGGATAATAATACCGGTCGGGTGCGGCAAGCGCAGGCCACCTTCGATATGGGTGTTCAGGTGGATTTCGGACTGTGTGATCACCGACCAGAACCTGTGAACCACAGTCCAATATTTGCTAAAAAGCGAGCCAAGAATCCCGCCACGTGCTTTGGCGGCCTGATACCGCCGTATCGCGCGCAGAAGTTTATAGCCTGGGTCCCAGAACTGTCGAACCTCTTCTCGCGACCAGTCCGGCACCGTGGCTGAGACGACTTGCGGCTGTTCTGTTGACTCTACCTGGAGGTTGCCTTGCATGAGCCTGACCTTTTGAACTGATGCGCATCCGTCCGGTGACACGAGGCGCGCATGTCGCTGTTCAGAAGCCTAGTCGCGCAAGACGCGGATAGACCCGGCGGTACACAACTGGTGGCAACCAGTTTTCCAATATCTCCTGCCGGCGCGATTGACGGTCGAACTGATCCTCGGTTCCCGGGCGGGGTTTGAAGATCGTCGAGTGTGCCTTGCGGCTAGGATCCCAGGTCGCCGTGTAATAATAAAGAGCGATCGACTGGCGGGGTTCACCTTTGGGATGGTTCACTTTTTCAGGATTACCGTGGAATGTGTTGGACCCAGTTGAAAAGCAGCACATGCGGTTGAACGTGGGCACGAAGCTCTTGATCTTCGTGCTCATATCATTACTCCAGATCTCGAAGGAACCACCCCATTCTTCACGCCAGTCATCGTTGAGATAGATCAACACATTCAGCCGACGTTCAACCGACATTTGTTTGTGCAGATTGAAATCTGCGTGAATATCCAGATGGCCACCGTTACTAACCCGATGGATACCTGCGCCAATATAATAGGGGTCTGGGATCAGACCCTTGATCCCGGTCATTCCCTCAAGAAACTGGATGAACGGGCGCGAGTTGAAGGCATGAAACAACTCACGCGAATAGGTCGGTAAACGTTCAGGATTGTACTGGGTTTTCAGATTCTCCTGCGCGCGCTGAAATGTGTCACTGTCTTCGTTTTCCTCAAGCGACATCAAATCCTTCTGAACTTTACGCAAGACCTCTTCAGGCAGAAAATTGTCGATGCAAATGTGATTGTAGGGCTGACCGCTCTGATATTCTTCTGCAAAGGGCGCAGCAGCCGCGCGGGCACTTTCAGTGCTGATACTCAAACGTTCGGGATCAATTTGATAGATCGCCATCTTCTTTTCCTATTTTAACAATAACGAAACTCTAATTACCGGCCAGCCGCTGCTGTTACAGAGCAAGGTAGGGATCGAAGTCTTCTACCAGAAATATGAGGGGATGCCCCCCTATTCCGCAATGTGACATATCCATCCGACACTGACAAATACATGATTTGGATCAATGACCCAGTCTCCGACCAAAAGTTTCGCATTGCGCGACAATTGAATTTACCTCTCTAGATCGCTGAAATCCCTGATTCCGCGCTGAGGAACATGGAGATAACGAACCATCTTGGACCCAATTGCGATCTGTTACCTAATTTACAGTGGTGCAACCCTATTTCTGCCAATATTACTGGGTTAATCGTTTGTGAGTTCTTGTCCGTCGACTAAGAGTTATTCCTGTTTATGCCCAGTTTGTTCATTGTTGGTACTGGTTACGTCGCGGATTTGTATCTGCGCTCACTCAGGCTCTACCCTGAAATCGAAATTGCAGGATGTTATGACCGTGACGCAAGTCGTCTGGCCGCGTTTTGTGCGCATTGGTCTTTGCCGGCAATCGACAGCCTGTCTGCTTTGATGGAGCATGGCGAACAGGGTGATGTGTTGCTGAACCTGACCAACCCGTCCTCGCATTACGAGGTTTCATCCGCAGCGCTGAAGGCCGGTTTTCACGTCTATTCTGAAAAACCACTGGCGATGCAAATGGAGCAGGCGCATGCACTGACCGAATTGGCAGAAAGCCAAAATTTGCGCTTGGCATCGGCACCCTGCAGTTTTTTGGGGGAAGCTCCGCAAACAATCTGGGCCGGGCTGCGCGCTGATTTGCTTGGACCCGTCCGGTTGATTTATGCCGAGATGGATGACGATTTCATTTCGCAGGCTCCCTACGGGAAGTGGATGTCTGAAAGTGGAGCTCCCTGGCCCGCGAAGGATGAATTTGAGACCGGATGCACGTTGGAACATGCCGGTTACTACCTTGCCTGGCTGCTACCGATGTTCGGGCCTGTCAGAACCGTTGTGGCGGCCTCGGCCGGGTTGGCTGATGTTTCGGATGTCACGACAAATGCGGCACCGGACTTTTCTGTGGGAACGTTGTTTTTCGAAAGTGGTGTGGTCGCGCGACTGACATGCTCGATCTTGGCGGTGCACAACCATGAACTCAGGATCATAGGCGACAAGGGCGTGATCGAGATGGACGAATGCTGGAACAACTCCGCCCCTGTCCGCTTGAGGAAACGGTTCAATTTGCGTCGGCGGCTAGTAAATGCGCCGGTGGCGCGGCGGCTCAAGCTCAAGGGCCCAACTCATGCCAAATTGGGTCGCAAGGGAGCCGCAACGATGAATTTTGCCCTGGGTGTGGTCGAACTGTTTGACGCCATCCTCGAAAATCGCCCGTGCCGGCTTTCCTCCGATCTGTCACTGCATATGAATGAGGTTACTCTGGCTCTGCAAAACGCTGGTGAGCACGTTGGTTCGGTCGCGATGAAAACCCGCTTTGAACCGGTGGCCCCGATGCCCTGGGCCAAAAGTCTGGCACGCTAAACCATGTACGATATTTCGGTCATTATTCCTGCCAATAACGAGGAAGCCTACATCGGCAACTGTCTCGAGGCCGTTTTGGCGCAAGTGACTGAACAGGCAGCTGAAGTGATCGTATCGGCAAACGCCTGCACCGACGCAACGGCCGAAATCGCCATCAGCTATAGCCAACGTTTCGCTGACCGTGGCTGGCCTCTAATTGTACTGGATTCGGAAATCGGTGGAAAGCCGGGGGCGCTGAATAGAGCAGATGAAGTCGCGACCGGGGACATCAAAGTCTATCTTGATGCTGATGTCGTCATGTCTCCGCAGCTTCTGGACGAATTGGCGAAAGTGCTCAATCGTCCCGATCCCGCCTATGCCAGCGGAGCGCTGACCGTGACCCGAGCCAAAAGCTGGATAACCCGCGCCTATGGGCGTATTTGGACCCGCCTTCCATTCATGACAAACGGCGTGCCAGGGGCCGGTCTGTTTGCCGTCAACGCTGCGGGCCGCAAGCGTTGGGACCAGTTTCCTCAGATAATCTCCGACGACACCTTTGTGCGATTGCAGTTCACACCGAAAGAACGCTTGCCAGCGGAGGCGCCTTATTGTTGGCCCCTGGTTGAGGGGTTTTCCGCGTTGGTGCGTGTGCGAAGGCGACAGGATGCGGGTGTGTCCGAACTTGCTCGGCTTTATCCCGGCATTTTGGACCGCGAGGGCAAGGACCGGTTGACAACGGGCTATCTGGCGCGTCTCGCCCTGACTGACCCGGTCGGCTTCGGGGTCTATGTTGCAGTCAGCCTTGCGGTGCGCCATCGGAACAGTGGCGAATGGAGCCGGGGCCGATGAAACCAAAGCAAGCCCTTTCGCAAGCTTGGGACGTAATCATCATCGGCGCTGGCATGGGCGGCGGGCTGGCAGGACGTCGCCTAACCGAGCGCGGCCTGTCGGTTCTGTTTCTGGAAAAAGGCGTGGCCGGCTATCGCAATGAACGCCAATCCTATTCTGATGGTGGCGATCCACTTGCCCGGCGGTTGCGCGGTTACTGGCCCAAACCGGTAGAGGCGCATGACGGTTCGAAAGTCTCACATTATTTCGCTCCGCTAGGCAGTGGAGTTGGTGGATCTTCCGTCTTTTACGCTGCGGCGCTCGAGCGACCGGAACCACACGATCTGGACGCAATGCCCGGCTTGGACCACCCCACCGGTGGATGGCCTGTCGGGTTCCAGTCCTTTCTACCTTATTTCGATCAGGCAGAAGACATCCTTTATGTGCGCGGTGGCGTTGATCCCTTGTCGTCTGTCCCGTCTGTCAAACTGCATCCAGCACCCGAATTCACCACCGAAGAACAGGCGATGATCGAAGATTTTCGCGAGCGTGGGATGCACCCCTATTATTCGCACATTGCCCGGAAGGCCCTTGAGGGGTGCACCAATTGTCTTGCGGGCAAATGCCCGCGCGCCTGCAAGATGGACGGCCGTTCGGCCGGAGTCGAACCCGCTCTTGCCAGCGGCCACGCGGCCTTGATCACGGAATGCGATGTTGAAGAGTTGTGCGAAGATCAACCCGGTCAGATCACCAGTGTACGCGTTCGTCATGAAGGTGAAAGCTATATACTGAGGGCTCGCACTTATGTTCTGGCCGCCGGTTCCTTTGGCTCGCCCACGCTCTTGTTGCGCTCGACCGGACGCGATGCGGCGGGATGCGCCAATTCAAGTGATTGGGTCGGACGCGGCTTGATGTTTCACATCGATAACTTCTTTGCCGTCTGGCCCCGGCACGGCGCAAAACCCATCGGCAACAGCCGGGCTGTGTCCACCCGAGATTTTTATGTAGTGAATGGCGAGCGTAACGGTCTGGTTCAATCTATGGGCTATGAAGCAAATTACGGCACTATCCTGCGGTTTTTGCTGATGCAATATGAACGCTCCCGCTTTGCCAAATACAAGAAATTGCGCCGTCTTTTGAACTTCCCCGCCTTGCTGGCGGAAAAACTGTTCGGAAATGCGGATGTCTTTGTTGCCCAGATGGAGGACTTTCCGGTTCGCGAAAATCGCGTGATACTGAACGCCAAAGACCCCGAGGTTTTCACTTTCGAATACAAGGTCGCGCGGGATGTGTTTACGCGACAGGTCGGTCTACGCCGCGCCATCCGTCGGGCGGTTGGCTGGTGGCGGATGATGTTTCTGTCGATCAAGCCCATCGTCAATGTTGGTCATCCGCTTGGCACGTTGCGCTTTGGAAGTGATCCCGCAACATCGGTGCTAGACCCCGATTGCAAGGCCCATGACCTTCAAAACCTCTATATAACGGATGGGTCGTTCATGCCGACATCCATGGGAGTAAATCCCAGCCTGACAATCGCCGCGAATGCCTTGAGAGTGGCGGACATCATCGCAGACCGGGCCGAGCAGGCAAAACAAAAAACGGAGGCTACATGACAGATACAAGCGACCGTATTCGCGAAGGTATTGCCGTTGTCACTGGCGCAGGTGCGGGGCTGGGCCGCGAGCTGAGCCGAAGGCTTGTTGCCGAAGGCGTCCGCGTTGCTGGGATCGGGCGCAACCCTGACCCCTTGTCCGATCTTGCGGCCGAATTGGGCGAAGCGTTCATGCCGGTCACCGCAGATGTCGCGGACCCAGAAGCCGTTGCGTATGCGTTCAAGGACATTGAGGCCGCTGCGGGGATTCCCACAATCCTGATCAACAACGCCGCCGTTTATCCTCGCCGGGACCTTCTGGACGAAACACCGGAAAGCTTCATGCAATCGGTGAACATTAATCTCGGCGGTGTATTCTACTGCTGCCATGCAGTCCTGCCTGGAATGGTCGAGCGCGGATACGGGCGTATCGTCAACCTCAGCACCTTTGCACATATCGCACCTGCCCCAACAGCGGCGGCTTATTCTGTGACCAAAGGGGCAGCACAGACTTTGACAAAGTCTCTCGTGGCCGATCTTTCGGATCGCTTCCCCGATATCGTCATCAACGACTGGATTCCCGGAGCACTTAAAACGCGAATGGGCATTCCCGACGGGATCGAACCGGCAGACGCGGCCAAATGGGGTGTTAGGCTCGCCCTGTGGCACGATCCCATGCTCACTGGACGACTGTTTGACCGGGATATCGAATTCCTCGAACCGATTTCATTGAAACGAAAAATTTTGAACAAGGTCACAGGCAAAAAGCGCGTCCCCTTGCGCTTGTCATGACCTCTAATTGAACGGCTGCATTCGCGGACCGTTGGAAAGGGATTAGAATGCGCATCGGACTAGTCACGCCCTCTTGGCCTGCCAGCGTTGCTGCAAATGGCATCGCCACCGCCGTTGCGCATATTGCTGATGGCCTGAAACATCACGGCCATCAGATCACGGTAATCCCCCACGCGGGTGCGGTCCATGATGACCCGGATGTGGTCAATCTGCCCGAGCCGCGCGCGTGGACATGGTCCGAGAAACTGATTGGCCGATTTGGCCGCAATACCGCCTCGATCCCCATTCGGGCCGAGCAGATCGCGCAGGCCGTGAATCAGGCCATAAAGACACGCGGAATCGAAGCCCTGATCATGGAAGAAACCAACGGCATCGCTGGCATGGTACAAAAGCATGTGCCAATCCCTGTGATCGTTACTCTGCACGGACCCATTGAGCTGTACACCGACTTCCTGCCGGAAAAACCGGACGGATACGTTATTGGAACCCGGGTCAAACGTGAAGCTGAAACGTTTCGAACCTGTAGAGGAATTACCTCGCCCTCAAAAGCCGTGATGGACCAGATGATCGCGCGCTATGGTGAGCCTGCCTGTCCCACCGCAATTGTCCCCAACCCAATGCCAATGGCCGCCCCAATCCCAGAAAAGGTGGTCCGCGAGACGATCCGCAATATCCTTTTCATCGGCCGCTATGACTCGATCAAGGGCGGGGATACAGTACTAGAGGCATTTCAACAGATCGCCGAACAGGACCCAAACGTTCGGCTGACCTTTGTTGGATCAGACCCCGGTGTCCCCCTGCCCGGGCAGGTGCTGCAGCACATGGATCAGGCCTTGTTGGCCTATCCCGAGGTCATTCGAAACCGTATCGACTATCGAGGGCAGTTGGACCGGGACGCGATCGACACCCTGCGGATGCAACACGGCATAACGCTCATTGCCTCTCGGTATGAGAACTTCCCCTACGCTGCACTTGAGGCATTGTCCTGCGGTGCGCCAACGGTGGCGACGGCGGTCGGCGGCGTTCCCGAGATAGTTGAGGACGAGATATCTGGCCTGTTGGTGCCTTCCGGTGATCCCGAGGCTATGGCAAAAGCCTGTCTTCGCCTGATCTCAGACCCGGATCTAGCCGTTCGGCTAGGCGCCAATGGCCGAACCGAAGTTGTGGACCGGTTCCAGCCTGAAACAATCGCGAAACACGTCGAGGCCCTTGTCCAAAAAGTTTTGAACAAAGCGTAACCCGCGTTCAGGTCAAAGCCTGCACAGCCCAGGCCATACCCCAACCCACCAACGCGCCCGCTGGAACCAATGGGATCAACCTGATCTCATGCAGGAGTGACACCCAGTTTTCGCGTCCACCCTTGATGAGCAACAGGGTGATCTCGGGGATGCGGTGCAAGGCAACCACGAACAGCGCTGCGGTGATCGAGTTAAAGCCCCAAATCGCAACCGACAGACCGATCCAAACGGTCGCGGCGCTGACAAGGCTCAGCATCGTCATTTCCCGGAACCGGCGCTGCGCGCTATATGCCTCGCGCAACAGGCCCGGTCCGATCAAAATTAATCCAATGGCGAGGATCTGGATCATACCGGCCACATCAGCGTATCGGTCATCGTAGAGAATACGCACAAGTGTCGGCGCAAACGTCATTAACGCACCGGCACCGAACATCGCCAGACCGTCAAAAAGAATGCGATAACGGTAATACCGACGACGCAACGCCTCAGCCGCATTGTCCTTCTGCAAGGCGGTAAAAACCTGCAGCCCCATCTGCGCGTGGATGGAATTCAAAAAGGTCTGAACCATATCCACGATCTGACGGGCGATGTAGTAAAATCCGAAAGAACTGGCGGACATGGCAAAGCCAAGAACAAAACGATCCGCCATAGTCATCACTGCCGTCAGGGCGGAATGGCCCATAATCCACTTGCCGCGATCTATGATCACGCGAAGGTCTTTCCTGTTCCAGCGCATCCGCATCGCCGGGCCTTTAAACATTATGTAGCTGAGCGAAACCGTGATCAGAGCATTCGCGAAGTTGCCAAGGACCAAGGCCCAAATGTTTTTTAGCCAAAAGGCAAAGGCAATGGTCAGTACGGTTGTGCAAACCACAGTAATCAGCATGGCAATGCTGACCTCGCGGAATTTCATCTCGCGCTCATAGACAAACTTTGCGGGCGAAGCGAATCCGTTGATGATCGAAAACCCGCCAATCGCGGCTATCGCGTATGGCAGTATCGGGTCGCCATAGCTGGATTCGATATCAAACAGCTGTGCATCTTGGCCCCACGCGACACAAAAACCCAGAAGGACGCACACCAGAAGGATTAGAACCCCACGCAAAATTTGTGCAGTCCAGCATGAACGCAGGAACCCATCATCCAACTCGCCTTCGCGAGTCAGGATAAGCGACCTAACCCCAAGATCGGAAAACATCTCAAGCACAAAGATAAAGGTCATCACTACCGCGAAGACCCCAAAAATCTCTGGCGTCAATATGCGCGTCAGAATAACGGTCGAAACGATCCGCGCCAGCACCTGCATAGCGAACACCATCGTTGACAGCGCTGCTGAGGCCAGAATCTTGTGCCTCAGACTTTCGCGGTCGTGCAACAGCCCGGATATGCGCTGGCTAATGAACTTCATTCCGAAACCCGCAGCACGCTAGAACCCGAACAGGTTGGCATCAGTGATGCCTTTGCGGACAAAGGCATCGCGGTCCGACTCGGGAGCCCAGCCCAACACCTCTTTGGTGTGCTCATTGCTGAAAGGTGACAGATGCCCCCGCGATTTCCAGTCGCTGTAAGACTGATTTTTCAGATCGCGCAGACCCACCACATATCGCTTGAGAAGGTATTTGACGCTGCCGGACAGATAGAAGGTCCAGAACGCCCCTTTCTTGACCTCGATCCGCGCGCCCAAGGCCTGATGGATCGCGTCAAAATAGTCTCGCGCGCTCATCATTGGCTCGCCGATAAGGTTGAACGACTGACCCACGGCCTCGTCCTTGTCGATCATCGCGATCAACGCGTCTGAGATGTCGTCGATCAGCACGAACGGTAGGATGTTGTGCCCATCACCCCAGATCCGCACAGCACCGGCCCCGTGCCAGCGCCCAATACCCCAATGTTGCAGCGGCCCGCCTTCGCCGATCACAATTCCGGGGCGCGCGATCACCAGCGGCAACCCTTGCGTTCTGTGCATCTCCAAAAGCCGCTTTTCGCACTCAGCTTTTGACCGGGCATAGAGGTTGCGGTCGCTCATATCGTCACCAAAGCTGGTCTGTTCGGTGATTGTTTTTGCCGGATCGGACATGTCATAGGACGCAATGGTCCCGGTATAAATCAGCCTTTTGACACCGACCTCCTGCGCCGCTTCGGCCACACGAACGGCCACACCGACATCGTTTTCCAGACATCCCTCCCATGTGCTATCCAGCGACTTGGCAAGGTTGTAGACAACTTCGATCCCATCCATCGCGGCGACCAAGCCATCTTTGTCGCGCAAAGAAACCGCAACAGTTTCAACCTGATCCGCAATGTCTTCAAAAGGTCCGTGGCGACCCCGGCTAAGCACCCGCACCTGACGGCCGGTTTTTACCAACGCACGTGTCAGATGCCGTCCGATGAAACCGGTGCCGCCTATCACCATGACAGTGGGTTTCAAAGGAACTGATGGAACAACCGGGTCTGGGAGAGCGGTATATTCATCAGGGATCAATGCCGCAGTTTTCTCGATAGCCCCGATGACGGTACCGGCGGCCTCAGCCGAAAACCGGGCATCCACCGGTGTTTTGGACCGGATCGCTTCGTAGAACCGATCAAACGCTCCTATAAAGCTCAGCGCGTATGGGGATTTTCGGTTCAGCGAACTCAGTTGCTTGGCACCATTGACTATGCCTTCGCGCAGATGCTGACCTGCTAGACCCATTTGCTGACGAAATGGATTGATGACAATGTCCGATGTGTTCTCGCGCCGGATGTTCAATGTGTCGCTAGCATAGTCAAGCCGCGCCATCGCCGAAGACCCATGCACCACAACCGACCGGTCGTCCATAGTCTCGACCAATTCCAGATTGATCGTCAGATCGACATGCCCGGCCCGCGCTTGGATTTGCAGGCTTTGCGGCCGTACCTGACCGCCTTGCAAAGCCACTGGCTTTCCGACCTGCAACCGAAAATCCTGAAGCTCACCAAATAGATCAACCGCAAAAGCATAGAGGTGCGGGCCTAGTTCGAACAACAAATTTCGTGTTTCTTGCAGCATCCAAAGGCCATAAGGGCCGGATCGCAAAGGGGCTAAGGGAAAACGCCAGTTGAACTCGGCACTGTTGATGCGGCCCAGCGCGCCCGATCTACAGGTTTGTTTCAATCTCTCATACGAAGGCACGCCCAGGAAGTTATGACAGACGGCGGCCACACGCCCGGCCTCCTCGGCTGCCGACGCAACCACCTGGCAATCGGCTTGTGACAACGCAAAGGGTTTTTCGACCATAACGTGAAACCCCAGCTCAAGGCAGCGCTGCGCCAAACCAGCGTGGATATGCGGTGGGGTCAGGATATGGACCGCGTCACAAACATCGGCAGCGGCCATCTCCTCAATCGAAGTGAACGACTGCAAACCATAGGTGCCTGCGAAATCTGATGCCGCGCTGGGTGAGACATCACAGATCGCTGTGAGGGCAATACCTTTGCAGGCCCGCAATGCATTTGCGTGCCAGGTTGCGATATATCCGGCCCCGATCAGGCCGACACGAATTTGGTTAAGAGACATATTCTTTTTCAACATAAATAACTATTTATACTCTATTATTTTCATGGGCGCCGCCCGTTTTCGGCGCCACAGATAGGTCAGCATTCCAATAACATTGGGCAGTTTGGACAAGGTAAGCAGAACGGACTGACGCAGCGCAGACTGGCGCGATAGCCCGTCGCGCATGAGCCCCTTAGAGGTTCGCAGGTACGAAAGGATATAGACGACCAACACCGCCAGCGTGATCCAGATGGAGAGGGCAAGCCCGAGCAAAGCGACGATTGGAAGGAACGCACCAAAGAACCAGACGCGCTTGCGTTCGCGCGTGAAATACTCGCGATGCAGATCGCCGACCTGTGCGAACCCATGCCCGGTGCGCACCGCACGCTTCCACCATTGCGAAAACCGGGTCATCTCAGCGTCGTGGCGGGTCATATTCAGCGGCAGGCGCTCGATTTTCCAGCCAGCCTTACGAATGCGCAAACAGAATTCATCATCCTCGGCCGCAATAACTGTATCATCAAATCCACCCACGCCGTCAAAGGCCTGAACCCGCACCATCATGTCGCCGCCGCAGGTCAGAATCGAACCCGCAGGGCGGTGCCATTCGAAATCACACAGCGCATTATAGACGCTCGCGTCAGGATGGATTTCCGCCCGCCAACCGGTGACGATCCCCAAGTCGGGGTTGACAACCAACGCATCGGACGCCGCCTGGACCCACCCGGTTACAATTGCGCAGTCTCCGTCGATGAACTGAACAAAATCCAGCGGCTTGCCCAGCGCCTTCAACGCCGCATAGCCCGCGTTGCGGGCCCGTGCCGCGGTGAATGGGCGGGACAGGTCAAGCTCGACCACTTGTGCGCCTGCTTTGGTCGCCTGGTACACGCTGTCATCCGAAGAATTCGAGTCCACATAGACAACGGCGGCTACACCTTCAGGCACCGACGCTAGACAGCGAACTAGCCGTTCGCCCTCATTCCGACCAATCAGTACCAGACCAATTGAAGGTTTTTCACCGTTCATCTGGAAGCTCCTGATCTGTCATGTTGATAAGCTTAGCCAAACGGCTGGCTTCGGTCTTCTGATTGAACTCTGCGGTTACCTTGACCCGGCCTTCCTGTCCCATTCGAGTACGCAAATCAGAATCGCTCAAAAGGTCTCGCAGCCGTGCAGTAAGAGCATCGACATTACCAGGCGGAACAAGGTAGCCGCTGACCCCATCCTCGACCAGTTCAGAAATGCCACCAACGCGCGTGGCAAGCACAGGCAGACCGCTGGCCATCGCCTCCATCAGCGTCACCGGAACACCTTCGGCGAAACTAGGCAGAACCAGCACATCGGCTTCAGACAGCATATCGGCCACCTTGCTTTGCGAAAGGTATCCCGCAAACTTCACAACCGAACTGAGCCCGAGCGCATGTGTCCGCGCCTCAAGATCGCCGCGTTCTGGCCCATCACCAATCAACGTGACGCGCAGGTCCGGGACGTCCGGCGCCAAACGCGACAGCGCTTCCAGAAGAACCGGAACGCCTTTTACGCCCGCCAGCCGGCCAATAAAGAGAAGATGCGGGCGCGAGCGTTCAGACGTGCCTTGGCTTAAGTATTTCTCAGGGGTTATGCCACAGTGAACGATTTTCAACTTATCCCAATGCTGCGGATCTGAAAAAACCATGCACTGACTGCGGCAGAAATCGCTAATACAGGCAACAAACTTAGACTCTCGGATTTTTGCGTCGATCCGCCAGTGTTTTGGCTCGAAAAAAACGTCCGGCCCATGGATTGTGAAGCTGAACGGTATGCCACTGATGCGGCTGGTCAGCATGGCCACCGTACAAGTAGCCGTAGCGATGTGGTTGTGAAGGTGACGTACGTTCCGGCGAGCCAAATGGTCCGCCAGCACAGCGGCTTCGGCAAAATAGAAGAGCTGATACAAAAGACCTTTCAAACCGGCGGGACGCGTCCTAAGGGCCAGCCCTAGTGAAGCAAAATACCGTCCCGGGGCCTTCACAAGCGCCTTTAGATGGCACCCGATCAGGCGCAGCGGTGATTTCGCAGCAGCAATGACATAAAACGTTTTCTCGAACTCTGCTTGTTGTTCAAGGCCTACATGATGCTCGACGCCCGTTTTGCGGATCGAGCAGGTTTCAACCTCGATCCCTTGATCCCGCAACGCAAAAATCTCTCGCTGAATGAACGTGTCGGTGGCACGCGGATACTCTCCAGTCAAATAGGCGATGGGTTGAGGCGTGCTCATTGCTTCGACCCTTCGGGCAGCGATTGTGTCATCAGCTCAGCAAACGGTTTTTGTTTTGCGATATCAAAATGCTCATGCAGGCGGGTCGTCTCAAACCGCAGCGGTTTCATGCGCGCATGCAATGTGGCCGAGCGCAATAGCCCGGGCAATTTTGTACCAACGACGGGTACCTTCTCCAACACTCTGCCAAAGGCGTCCAACAGACGCCAACTGACCGGAACCACGAAGCGCGGCCATCCTCCTTTGCGCAGCGCAGCAATATATCCGGCTCGATCAGGTCGGTCATCATCGATCACATTAATCACCTCGACACCGTCGGCAGGGGTTGCCGCGGCTTGCACCAAAACTTGCGCAGTATGACTGACGTAGCTAACCGGAACCTCCCCGCGGCGTTCCATTTCCAGCAGCACAGGCCCGACCGGATACCCAAGATGCCCGTTCCAAAGATGCCCCGGTCCAAACACCGCCCCGGGGCGTAAGACCCACAAGTCAAATCCTGCGGCCTTAGCAGCTGTACGTACCTGCTGTTCCTGTTGCAATTTCAGCCAGCAATAGGCATCACGCGACTGTGGCGCGGATTCAAGCGGGCTTTCTTCGTTCAGCACAGCCCCCGGAGGCAACTGTTTACCATCATAGACTGATAGCGAACTGACCAATACCAAACGCGGCGCAGGCGTGCATGCCACCATCGCAGAGAGTACCGATCCGGTAATGGCCTTGGTTTCCACGACCTGGCGATCAGCCGGCCCACTCATTTTCGCCGCCGCGTGAATAATCGCGACACAACCCGACAACTGTTTCGCCAAAACGTCAGCCGCGTCTGGTCCGGCAAGATTCACCTCGACGACCTCAATGCCATGATCACTATCCCAGAATTGAGGAGCAGTTGCTGTATTGCGGACTACGGCGATCACTTCATAACCCGCTGCGCGGGCCGACTCGACGGTTTGACGACCGATGAAACCCCCTGCACCGGTTATACAAATCTTAAGACTTTTCATGACGCTATCACCAGACGTATGCCCTTGTGGCGTCTTTGCCTCAATTCAATTCCAATATCCACGTCACCAATCAACCTGACAAAATCAAAACAACTCAACCCTCTGCCTAAACGGGGAATTTGTCTATTTCGAGGGTTTTATAGAGTGAATCTACATTTATTCGAATGGCCGCGACCAGATTTTTCCCTCGCCTCTGAAAATTGCGCTTCAATGCCAAAAAGTTGTGCTCTTGCAGTCGCAAGCGACTCTTTTGCATAGAGACATTGAGCGCGGACCGAGTTGAAACGTTGATCCAGACTAATCCCATGCTGCCGCAGCGGTACTTGATGTGGAGTTGTTTCACCTAGGTGTCGGTAGTGGAAGAGGCGATGCTAAGACGCCTTATCAGGATGCCGCGTTGATTGCCCTATGCTACGCTGAATGTCTAACGGCGTGAGACTTCGAAAATTGGCCTGATCGCTACCATCAACCCGCGCTACAGTTGTTTGAGAACTTTGCCGCAATCCGCGTTTATTCTGAGTTGCGCGATGACGCAGAACAGGACTGTCCGCCCAAGGGCGCACATCAACGTGTGTCCAGAAATCTCGCTGATCCAAATACGGATTCCGAGGCTTGCAATTAGATGCTTCACCTTACTGAGCAAAACCCGAACGACGTCAAACTCGGCTCTCCCCAATAGGATTTTCTCTGAATCAGAACAATTGAGAGGAGTTACGGGATCACTGGGTGGGTTTAGCAAACCCAGCATCAAGGAAACGACGACGGTACCTGCGTCGCGGATAGATCAAACCTTGCGAAGTATGCTGATGAACCGGTTTCTGCCCACACTCTGGCCAGCTTGGTAGTCACCGTTCTCAGCGGCACAGATGAGCTGACAAGCCTCTTTTCAGATGCGAGCGTGGTTCAGGTCTCTGCCAAAACGATATGTCGGGAATCAATTTGTTTGGATAGCGTGTCAGTGGAAACATTCGTCATATGCACAATCCGCAGAAGCTACCCACTGCCACGTAGATGGCAACGGCAGCTCCTAATGAAGCGCGGGAAATTATCGCAACAACACTCAATGCGCCTCCTGTCATCAAACCAGCCAGTATTGATCAGACGATCATCGCACTTTTAGTCTCCCTAAACGTCAGAATACGCATAGAGTCATGCCGCAGGATGAGATAAAAATTAAATTGTGGTACGTAACTTTCCCTCCGCCGGGTACGTTAAAACCAGCGCCCCTGACGGAACGTGGAGGCGCCCTGAAAAAACGGGGTAACTTCGACACAGTCGGTAAGAAATCATGGTGGTCGTAAAGAAATTTCAGCAATGTGCCGCCAAAAGAGGGTACTCGTTTCTACAGCTACGACATTCAGTATCCTTCAGCAGGGATGAAAGAGTTTGGATATGAAATCAATCTACACGTTGCTTGCTTCGGTCTTGATTAGCCTTCTGGCCATACCAGCAATTGCACAGGAATACCGGTTTCAACCGGGGGACACTTTGCGAATTGAAGTGTTGGAAGACGAGACTCTGAACCGTGACATCCTTGTAGCTCCAGATGGACAGATTAACCTGCCACTGGCTGGTAACTTGCGGGCCGGTGGCCGGACGGCCGAACAAGTGCGCTCTGAATTGGCGGACCGGCTGGCACCAAACTTCGCTTCACCCCCAAATGTCTTTGTTTCACTAGCCACGCTTAACGTTCCGGTTCCACCACTGCCTGACGAGACTATCAACGTTTATGTCATTGGCGAAGCAGGCTCACCCGGCCGTCATTCACCTGTTCGAGGTACGACCCTTTTGCAATTTTTTGGTGAAATGGGCGGCTTCTCTCGCTTTGCTGCGACAAAGAGGGTTATGCTACGTCGGACGGACAATTCGGGACAGGAAAGGGTGTATCAGTTCAACTATGATGCGATGCTGGACGGAACAGGTACCGGTGGGGCCACAAGACTGGTGGATGGTGATGTCATCGTGATCCCGCAACGTCGTCTGTTCGAATAAACCGGAAAGTATCTGACTCTTGAACTGCAATCATGTCCAACATGCCCTGCTAGTCGGTGCCACTTGTGTCGTGGCACTTTCAAGCAATAGAGCTATTGCACAATCTGTTGAATTGGACCCGGGCGGCACGCAGTACGAGTTTGGCATCGGCCAACGGGTCGAATCCGGTCGAAACCTTGGCCTGGATGTACCCGAAGAAGGACAGGGTACAATCCTATCGACCCTTTTGTCCTTTGGCATATCCAGCGAAACTCCGGTTCAAAGTTTCAGTTTAGATGCGGTTACCGCTCTACGTTGGTCCGACCTTCCGGACCAGGGCAGCGAATTCGACATCGGGGATTCAATATTTGATCTCGACTACGGCCGCGAAAGCGCCAATGCTGGCCTAGATCTTGGTCTGGATTTCTCAAGCTATGACATTGGGTTTCTGAGATCTTTACGAGATTTTGTCGATGAGGATGGTGTCATTGACCTCCCTCCGGATTTCGACGACCTGACAGGTGATGGGACACGGAGAGAATACGCGCTTGCCTTCCAAATGGACTTTGGACGTCAGGATTTGGTGAACTATTTTTTTCGATTTGATACGCTGAATATCGATTACATCGATCAGACCAATCCCGATCTTTTCGATGAATCCACCATCAGTGCTACCGCTGGAATAGGATTTCTCATTTCCCCCCGCACCACTGCTAGCATAGACTTTTTCGCTGAGCAGTTTGACCAAGACGATCCCGATGAAACCGATCGGCGGACTTGGGAAGTAGTTTTTGGACTGTCGCAGGAAATCAACGAAGCAAATCGGTTTGACGTTACTCTAGGCTACACGGATATTAACGAACAGCGCGAAATCTCGGGCGACATTCTGGAAAGCGGCATTATCGGCAGCATCAATGCAGAGAGAGATCTGCCCAATGGCAACGTCTTTTTCACGGCTGAATCCGAACTCGGCACCGCTGGACGACTGAACCGCGTGCGTGTCGGGCGCAGTCGCGACGTGGCAAACGGTAGCTTCAGCGCGAATTTGGGCGTCGCCGTTACCGGCGATGGAAAAACCGAACCGATTGGTAGCATCTCTTATGTGCAGGAATTTGGTGAGGATGAGGTGCGAGTGTTCTTTGATCGCAACGTCGTCAACACAACCGATGACGTTTTTCGTGACGAATACATCTTAGACGTCGGCTACATCTTCGGACTTGGGCCGTCTTCACGCCTCGGGCTCGGAGCGACGCATATCCTGGGCGACGACACGGCGGTTGACCCGCGCACCCAGCGAACGGACTTGAATGCTGTGTACAGTTATGAGCTGGAGTCCCAATGGGTTATCAATACCGGCCTAAACTATCGAGTTCGTGACGAAGACGGGCTTGGGCGAGCCGAAAGCCCTCTTGCCTTTTTCTCGATCGGGCGCAACTTTGCATGGCGCCCTTAAGTTTGGCAAATTCCTTTCCGAGTTTCGCTTAACAAGCTGCCGCTAGACCTGGGCGCAGAATTTGCAACTGGTGTGGCGCGCACTACCGCTAGACCCAAAGCGAGACACCGCAACAGTTTGGAATTTGCCGCTTTCAGACCAATTTGGCGACCCCCACGCCATCCGCAATAAGTACGGCAGATCAGAACGATTTGACCCCGCCAATGTGCCGGATGCGACGTTTAACGAAGCGGTAATTGTCAATCCCGGAACAAAAAAAGTGGCGACGTGCCAGTTTAAAATGGGGCTATTGGGGTTGAGCCATGCCGCGCCTTGGCCGTGCCCCTCACAAGGCTAACGATTGCCAAGTTGCACTGGCTGCAGGTCAGTTCTGATCAGTTCGTTGTACGGGATTTGCGGCGTTTGAACAGACGAGAGCGTTCGCCGTTCATCTCAAGATTGTGGACATGGTGAGAGAGCCTACGGAAGACGGCCCCTGTTTGGCTCTCGGTGCCCAAAGTTCCCGTCCATTCGTCGAATTGGCTGCAGGATGGTGGGGTGCCTTTTATATTCAACGCGTCGCGGCGGGAAAGGTTTGCGATAGCAAAGTCCCGTGTGACGAACCGGGCGGAATACAACGAGGCACACCGCCTTCGTGGCGATGTGCGGTCTCGTTTGCCAAGAGCGCGATGTCTGGATGGTACGTCGCACGCAACGCCCATATCGACATGATCGCCGAGAAAGGTCGTAGAACTGGAAGAAGGCCGCCGGCTATGGCCAACGGCCACGCGGCGAGGCCCAGATCGGGCGCTACAAACAAGTTAACGGATCAGAGCTGCGCAGCCGCAATTTGGAGACCAAGACAACCGAAACCGAGATCGCTGTCAAAATTCTCAACCGCATGGCTCATCTCGGTCATGCGACCCATGAACGTGTCTCACAATGAACCGGAGAAAGGAACAAATGCAGCCCAAACGCTATTCGGTCAACGCGGTTCTGTCCCGCCTAAATTTTTGCGTCAGAATCTCTCAGAGGATAGCGGTTGATATGATAGTATCTAGGCTAGGCTTTGTTCATTGATTTGACTTAAATATTTTCGCCAAAGGTCTAAGGAGGCGCAATTGTGACGACACGACGCAATGTGCTTGCAGGTAGTCTGGCAACGGTCGCGTTGTCCGGATGCGGCTGGCGCGGACCCGATCGTGATGTCAGCGCCGAGGGCTTACCCGCTGTTCCGGTGGATATCCACAATCACATTTTCAACGCCACCGACGTACCCATCCCCGGATTTCTGGAACAGGTGCTGCTCCGTGACCCTGAAACCCCAGTCCCGGGGGGACCCTCAGTGGTGCGATCGCTGGTTGGTTTGATTGTCGACATCGTGTTGGCCGCACAGCGTACACCAACTGCGTCGCAGGAGCTTGGGGACATCGAAGGACTGGAGCGCCTAGTGATGCGCGATGGCGGCGATCTGTTGACAGAAGACCGAAGCGCCGTTGAAACGGGCTTACGCGTACTCGAGGACAAAGTGGATGCGGCCGGGCGCAGGCGACAAGGGGCGTTTTCTACCACGGGTACTATGCCAGACGAAACCGGTGATGAAGAGTTGTTTTCACTGTTGGCGGCGGAGACGAATGTCGCCGTGAACCCGGTTGGACTGGCTGGCAACGTTCGCGAGGCTGGGCGCGAAGGAGAACAGGCGCGCCAGATGGCCGATGCGATCTATCGCGACGAGACCATCCGCGAAGCACCCACTTTTAAAACGCTTTCAAAACGCACCAATCCGGATCAGAGTTTGGCGCAAACACTGCTTTGGGCAGGGCTGCTGACGCGCAGCCGCGTGGATATACTTGGCGAGTTAATCCGCCTCTACGCACACCAAAGCGTCAATGCTGATCCCAACGAACCCACTGGGTCAAACGGGATTAAAGTGTTCTCTCCATCGCTTGTTGATTTCACATATTGGCTTCGATCGGGGCAAGACCGCGATCCCGATCTCACTGGGCGTGACATTACTGACCAGCTCACGCTTTTGTCGAAAATGTCCAAACTGGAACGCGGTGCCCTTTTGCTGCCGTTTGCTCCTTTTTGCCCACTGCGGGCCGCTTATTACAGGAGAAACGGCAACCCGAACTGGTTGCGGACCATGCAGAACGCCGTCGAGGGTCAGGGTTTTGCGGGCATCAAGCTTTATCCACCCATGGGATTTCTTCCACTGGGCAACGAAGAATTTGACAAGCCAGGCGCACGAAGGCCTCGAGCCATGACAGACCTTGGTATCAAGGGCGCTGAGATCGATACCGAATTGCGTGCTCTTTACGATTGGTGCGCCGCCGAAGATGTTCCGATCAAGACGCATGGCAACAACTCGTTGGGGGCGGATGCTTGCACCGGGCAGAATGCCTCGGCTGCAAACTGGCGCCCAGTACTGGAGACCCGGGCTTGGCGCAATCTTCGCATCAACATTGCCCATTTCGGCGGGTTTGACGAGGAACGGTTTGAGGGTGATGACGGTTGCCCGACCGAAACAGAGGCTTACGAACGGCAGGCTGCCGCACTGATCGCGAAACATGAAAATCTCTATGCTGATCTGGGCTATTGGACCGACGTGACTGGTAGTAACCGGGACAGATCCACGGCGGTCACAAGATTGCTGGATGCACTTCTGCGGCAGGAAGGTAAGCTGAAGCACCGGCTGATGTATGGCTCTGACTGGACGATGCTGGGCCGCGAGGACCAACATGCAAGCTATTACGACGATGTGCGAATTGCATTGAGCAAAACCATTCTGAGTGAAGATGAACAGGTCGCAATTCTGGGGTCCAACGCATTGAGGTATCTGGGGCTGGACCGCCGGGGCAAACAGTATGATCGGCTGACGCAATTCTTCAAGAATGCCCCACAATACGCGACGGTCATCTCGCTGATACGACCATCTTCGAACCTGGCGGCACTGGCCCGCGACGCATTCGGGCAGCGCTGACCATTCGGTGGGTGTTGACGGATAAGGCACCTTTTTCAGGAATTTTCCAGATCAGCAGAAGACTGTGCTAGGATAGGGCAATTTTTCGGTGTCTGCACTTCCTGCCTGGATCCGGGCCGCACGCTTAGCGCCGAACGCTACAGTGTGGCCCGTGTGCAGTCTCAGGTCAGGTTGACGTTTCCCGAGCTAAGAAATTTTCGCCTTTTGACAGAATTAAATTGGAGTAATTGAAATGAAACTTAGTCTTCTCAAACAATTTCTCTGCACCGCGCTGCCCTGTTTCGCTTTGTCGGTACCTGTCAATGCGCAAACAGTTTTTCTGGACCAGGGAGCTGACTGGACACCGGAAAGCCGTGAGACATTCTATACTCAGGATCAAGGATCGCGCCTAATTCCACTGGCCTGGATCGACGCGTTGACTATACCAAGCGGAGAGCCCTTCTTGCACGACGGCCTGGCGCGCTATGGTTATCTTGCCAATCCCAACGGGATCGATCCGCGCATTCCCGTGGGCTTTACAGTCGCCGGATCGCCAGATCATCTTGGCATGACATGCTCAGCCTGCCACACGCGTCAAATCGAGGTCAACGGGACCCCCTACCGTGTCGATGGCGGGCCGGGGATCGTCGACTTCCAGAGCTTTCTTGCCGACCTCAATGCAGCGATGGCCGCCGCGCTTGCAAATGACAGCTCGTTCACCGCCTTTGCAGATGCAGTTCTTGGCGCAGGCGCGACAGACACTGCCAAGGCCGAACTGCGTGTCGCTGCCGAGCTGTGGCACCTGAGGTTTGACACGATCATAAGCCGGTCGCTACCGGACCCGGCCTGGGGTCCATCGCGGCTGGACGCGGTGTCGATGATTTTCAACCGCGTTGCCGGTTTGGATATGGGCGAGCCGCCAGATTATATCATCGCCGAAAATATAGCTGTCGCGGATGCGCCCACTCGCTATCCGTTTCTATGGAACGCGGCGCGGCAGGATCGGACTCAATGGCCTGGTTTTGCCGAGAATGGAACCGACCTGCTGGGGTTGGCGCGTAATCTTGGTGAAGTTTACGGCGTGTTTGGAATTTTTCACCCCGAATTTCAATCTGGTGCGTTTCGACTCAATCGGAACTACGTGAAGGTTAACTCTGCCAATTTCGACGGCCTGCGCCGTCTTGAAGATCTTATCTGGAAAATTGGCCCGCCCAAATGGCCGTGGGAGTTGAACCGTGGTCTTGCAGAACAAGGCAAAGAGGTTTTCGACCGCGACCCCGAAAACGGAGGGTGCAAGGAGTGTCACGGGATTAAACGCGGCGACCGGCTGTGGACATGGGCGACGCCGGTTCAAGATGTGGGCACCGATACGGCCGAGTGTCGCATTCTGGCGCGTACCGTGGATACTGGTGTAATGAACGGGGCACGAATTCCGGTAATCGGCGTGGACCTTGGCGCGCGCGCAAGCGCTTTCGATCTGCTGAGCGCTTCGGTAATCGGCGCGATCATTCAAGATATCCTTAGCGTCGGAGATCAGTCGACGGTAGCACTGACGGCGGAACCTGAGTTGCCATCAGGCGTCGTGGATGAGCTAAAGGGCGCGTTCCGTCTGGACAATCCTAACGCTTTGACCGCCGGAGGCTGCGCCTATGAGGCCCGCGTTCTCGAAGGTATCTGGGCCGCCGCGCCTTACCTGCACAATGGCTCTGTCGCCACGCTGGATGATCTTCTGAAACCGCCTGACCAACGGCGGGCGTCATTCAAGATCGGCCCCAATTACGATATTGAGGCAGTGGGTCTGTCGGTCGAGCAGGATCGTTTCGACTATGAGCTTCAAACCACCGATTGCAACGATCTTGGCAGCGGCAACAGCAATTGCGGCCATGAATACGGTACCGATCTGACTGATGATGATCGCCGCGCACTGCTGGAATACTTGAAGTCGCTGTAGCGTGTACCTAATCGCCAGGTGTTGAGTTTGTCCCTTCCGATGTCGCGCCATCGGAAGGTGATTGGACTATGCCCTGTTGCTGCAGCCAATCGGTTATACCGCTCATCCGCACGGCGCGGTTTTCGGTCCATTCCTCAATCTGACCATCGTTGAACCCATAGTGATGCAGGCCAACCAATACTCCGTTCGCATTGAACACCGGCGAGCCGGATGAACCACCTGCGGTATCGCATGTATGGCTGAAATCCGTTTCGTTTGCCCGACCATCAACCGGTAGCGCCATCACAGTGCAGTTGATGAAGGAAATCTGCTTTTCGTTGCCACCGGGATGCTGGATGATCGCCAGTTCCTCAGATATCGCCGCATCTGTGGCCACTGGATCGATGCTGTAAAAGCCGAACGTATCGCCAGGAGTTCCATCCAGCCGGATCAGGCTGGCGTCGAGCTCAAAATTCACCAGCACTTCTTTCACTTCGGCACAGTCGAATTGCTGACCCAGTCGAAGGCGGTTATCAGCGGTTCGTTCGTATCCGAAGACCGCAATTGCGCTGCGGCAGGTAGCGGCGTCCGCCACGCAGTGCTGGTTTGTCAGAAGGTGGTCCCGGTTGATAAGGGTCCCGGTACAGCTGCGTGGTTTGCCACCCAGGAAAAAGGAAAGTTTGGCCACCGGCGCGCCCAAGTCGCGAATATATTGCGGCACGGCCGCGTCATTAATATGCGCGGTTTCATCCTCACCGCCCCAGATCGAATAAAGCGTTCCTGTTTCTGTCTCGATCGCCATTTCCTCAATCATCAATGACAGACCGTCAGGCCGTGTGTCCGAAAACAACGAGATGACGACCCGCCCGCCAGGGAACATACCGGTCCAACGCCCATTGGTTCCGATATCGGCAATGTCGTAGGACCGCCCGACGCCGTCCTCGCCATCCACTTCGATTACCGCCGGCAACTCTGTGCCTTCGACCACGCGAAGAAACAACCGTATCGATTTCGCACCGACTTTGGAAAAGTCACTGCGCCACCAAATCGGACCATTGTCCCGAAAATCGTCACCGGTGATATTTACAGACAGATCAAGTACGCGGCCATCCACATGTGGTTCAATTGCCTGTTCCTGCGCCACTGCGGCGCCACAGGTTAGCACCAGACTGAGGGCAGCCAGTTTCACTCTAACAGTGCCGAAGTGTAGTCCACGACGTCTCCCAAACGGAAATCGATCTCATCTCCACCACGCGGCTTGATTTTCCCTTGATGACTCAGAGTGTTCAGGTTGCAGCCGTCGACCCGCCGGAGTGGCTGATACCTGTTGTCCAAAGTGTCGCCCACATAATTGTCGTTCACGTACAGGATATATCTGTCGCGATTGGGCACATAGATCATTCGCCGGATCGAACCCCAGGCGTATTTCGTGACATCGCCACTGGCTTGTAGGCATTGGATGTGATCAACTGGAATCGCCTTGAGGCTGCCCTTGTAGGAGACTGGCCCGTTTTCTTGCTCGACAACGATCTGAGTGTCCACAACGTTGATGGCCCGACTTACGTTCAGGCGACCGGATTTCATCTTGCTCTGCAGGCCAAGGAAATGATCGGCGGTGTATATCAACCGATCCTTGACGATTTTGGGGGCAAGCTTTTGCTCGATCAGATCAGGGTAAAGGAATTCAGCCGCCGAAAAAATAAGCGATGCGGCTGCCGTTACCTGAGGAGCAGCCTGGGAGGTTCCGGACATGCGGCCCAATCTGTCGCCGGGAATGGTGCTGAGTACGTTGTCGGCGATTGCACCAATGTGAAACTCGCTGTTGTAATTTGAGCCTTTGGTCTGATCCCGCTGCCAAAGCGAAGGGTTGCTTGGATCGCGGTCAAGCCCAACAACTGTAAGAACGTTGTCGAGCTGATGCATGCAAGCCGGAAAAATCCGGCAATCTTCGCTGACATCTTTGTTTTCATTCCCGGCCGCTGCCACCACAAGCATAGTACTGTCCAACGTGGCGATTTGGTCGCGCAGAAAGTCGCTGCTGCCAACTTCTCGGTCAAAACCCCAGCTCATATTGGCTATACGCACGCCCTGGAATGCGTTGCTCTGTAGTTGTTGGATGACATTCAGGATGTCCGCGGGCGAAGTGAACTCGCGGTTAATCGACCCAAAAATAACATTGGCTTCCGGATTAAGACCGACGATTCCACGCTGGTTCATAGGCGCGGAAATCAGGCCAACCACATGCAAACTGTGATCCCGGATTGGATGTGGGGCAGCCTCGATCTCGCCACAAGTGTTGACCCCCTCTGGCAGAGCGTCCAATGTCAGATCGCAGTGGGTCCCCGCGCCGTCAGCATCGAGCACCAGAATACCAACATTGCCGCGATACTCTTCTGGTAGTTCCTCCTGTTCGGCGAATGGATGCTGGATAAGACGGAACAGTTCAACCTGCTGATCAAACAGCGGCTCATCTCGCACACCAAAATCGCTGGCTCCGCCGATGCTGACGATGTTGCGTTCTAGCGATTGGATCGCCAAATCCGTGCGTGAAATGTCAGGCGCATGGCTTTCAAGTGTCAACCCGGACTGTTTTGCACTGGGACCAGCGAATTCCGTTTCATTCTTGGGTTGCTCATCTCCCATTTTGCTGAGCAGATCAAAATATCGCGACTGCTCTTCTGGGCGCAACGGAACTTGAACCGAAAGCCCTGCCACCGGCAAGACCACTGTCTGTGATGTTGATCGGGTTTTTTTACCATAGAGTTGCGGATTCAATCGCTCGACTAGTGATTGGCAATCCGTCTCCCAGACCGAACAATCCACCATGTGACTCGGCGTATATTGTGTGGGCACCCAGTCCGAGGGCACTTGGGTTTTGGTCAGTAAGGTGTAGGATGAGAAGTCGTAGTCCGGAATACGCACTTTCAAATCCGGATGACCCCTGAACCGCCATCTTGATGGCGAGCTTTCCAAACCGCCTACATGGGCTGACAGGTCGAGTAGCTGTTTTTCACTGACCGGATAGCGTTCGCGGCTGCAGATATGTGTATTGAGATCGCACAATACGTTGTCCAGATTTTGCGGAAAGTACGCTCCAAAAAACACGCCTTCCTGCCGCATCAAACGTTCTAAAAACAACCCTTCGGGGTTTGGAACCTCACGTGTGGCCAGATTGCCTGTGTTGTAAAGTGTCTGATAAAGAAGCGATATTTCGGCTGCTATTTTTACTTCGTCCCCCGGCGACGAACGCCAGTCAAGTTCCGCCAAAGGACGAGCCGTGACGATTTCTGCTAGTGCCGGCGTTCCTGCAGTGGCCAGAGCAATCATCAGAACGCGTAACATTTTCTACCTCCTCAAGGAGCAACAAAACTAAGGTCCAGCGAGAAACGGGCATCTGCAAAGCCATGCACCATGACGGATGCGACGCTGGCATTCATCGGAACATCAACGTCGCAAACTTCTTCAGGCCCGTCGGCGAACGGTCGACAGTCAAACTCGCTGAGCGCCGCAAGCGCGTCGAATTTAAGATAGAGATCGGGATCTCCTTCGCCCGACTGGCGCACGACAAAGCGTGTCCCTCCCACAACGTCAAATGGGCCAAACCTGACACTTTCGTCTCGCGCAACCGTTACCGGCCCCTCAGTGAGCGTCGTGGGCTGTCCTGACCCGCCCAGCACGGCAGGTGTGCAAATCGTGGTGTCGATGACAAATCCAGGCGCGGGTCCGTAGAGGCAGGCAATCCCGTTCATGTCAGAATGTGTGAGCGTCAGCGAGAAATCCCCCTGACCGTTGCAATGCGGGTAATGCATAACCGACAACGCGTCGTAGTCTGTAACTTCGCGCCAGTCCTGATCTTCGAAACAGGTTCCGGCATCGGGGCGTGTATGTTCGTGCCGGAAGCCCAACACATGACCAAGCTCGTGTCGCAGAATGCCTCGTAGTGTCAGTGCTCCGTTGGGATCGAGCGTAAACGAGCTTGGATCCATTGCGACCGTGCGTCCCGACCTCACCTCGTTCGGGAAGAAGGCGACGGCCAAAAACTGACCGCCGAAATCGAACGGGCTCACGTCGAACAGGACATTGTTGTTCGAGGGCGTACAGGAACTGTCTTCGGTAGCCACGTGAATGAAGTCGATATCCGCCGCTGCTTCCCAAGCAGCTGTAGCACCTGCCATTTCCGCGACCATCGCGGAATAGTTGGGGCCGAAACCTGTATCAACACAGTAGGTCAGCGCCCGTTTCTGCGCATTACTCCACAGCAGATCGAGCCCGCCTTCTTGCGCCACGATAAGCTCTGGCACTTGGTCCCCTGTTGGTGGCACGACCAGAACATTTGCTTCGAAAAATTCACGCAGACGCTTTTCCCCTCGGATCGGGACATCGCCGTTAACGACCCACAAGTTGAGATTCTCGAAATGCGGGATCTGGGCTTTGAACTCTTCAAAACTCATTCCTGCAAATTGCTGGCGCGCTTCTTCGGCCAACTCACCCGAGGTGGCCCTACCCTCTTCGGGTGAAACCGCTTGCGCATAGGCAGGTCCAACAATCAGGCAGGATAAAACAGAATATAAAAATACACGCATACTTAACCTCCGCAAATAGTAGAGGATGACTTGCCTGGATGAATAATAATAGTGCAGGCCTCTTTCTACAGTATATCACAAACCTTGGGTTGAGTCGTCCTTTGCCATGAATCCTCAACCCCACTACTGGCTCCCTACGCTCTGTGATGCGTTGAAATGGAAGTTAATTGCTCAATGCTCCGGAGGTTTCCACGGAAATCAATACGGTCCCGTCTTCCGCATCAAACCGGATTTCATAGCAATACTGATCCTCAACCGGAGCCTGACGGGGCAGAAAAAACCTCCGCGGCGCATCACCCGTCTGGCTGTTGAACGGTGTAGCGGGAAAGAACCCTATTCGAGCGCGCACTTGGTTCTCTAGCGCGGCGACCGAGAGATTTGCGTTTTGAGACCTTTGCGGATCAAACATGTCGACAACCAAAACTGCCCGCGCCGATGGATCGGGCGGGGCTTGGACACAGATCTCGGTCGTGTCACCCGGCCCTAACCGCAGTTTCTCGGCTTTATCGCCTTGCGCGAGCCAAAGCGCGGTTCCTGCAAGCAACAATCCAATCGCAGTAATCATCAGGCGCATTCAGGGTCAGACAATCGCAAGCTCCACTTCTTGCACCGAGACAGCCGACGCCTCGGCCGAGCCTTGCAGGGGCACCGGAACAAGTTGCACCGAAATACTGTCACCGGACAATGCTCCTTCGGCGTCAAGTCGGCGTAGTGCGCCTGTCAGGTCAACGGCAACCGATCTGTTCATGTCCATGCCATCATGGGTCTTGGTCGGCCCAAAGAACCCAACAGATGTCACGAAGTTGGGGTTGCCCACGGCCTGCGTATCGGCTCCGGCCTCTGGCAGGTTCACGAAGACCCGCAATTGTGTGCCATCGTTAGTCGGCAGGAGTCCTCGCAGAAACGCGTATACCCGCTTTTCTTGGGCGCCAGCTGCTGTCAGAGCGTTGCTTGCATTCGGGTCGATCGCGGCGTTGAGCCGTTGCGCATTAGCACTAAGCTGAACGTTGGCAGATTGGCCGGGGTCAATTGTGGCTTCAACCTCCTGCACCTCGCGCTGTACCAGTCCGGTCGCCGATCCCGGTGCACCATAGAGGTTGGCAAGATAGAGGTACCGCCCCGGATCGATGGGATCGACAACAGGTGGCGGCTCCAACCCGTAGGTATAGCCCAGTGGAACCACCTCAAGCAGTTCATTGACCGTATCGGTATAGCTGTTGCCGTCAGGATCAAAGAAATTGTCTGTAAACGGCATGTCCAACCAAAGTTGATCGCTGCTGTTGGCATTGCCGTTTGCGTTCCATTGATCCCAGATTCGGTCAATGTTGCAGTGATGCATTTGGAATATCGGGTCCTGGGGTGAAGCGCCAGAACACATGAACGGCCCCAACACGATGCAATGCACGTTATTGTGTGGGTTACTTTCCAACTCGCCCTGCGTTCCATTCATCATGATCCACATTGGCGAGGTATCGACCTGGCCGGCCGGACGAGATGAGCCGAATTCCTCGAAGGTCTGGCTTCCATAGATTGTGTCCATGACGTCTTGTCCGGTGATATCCTCACCGAGTTCATCTCCGGTGCCAAGATTCCGGCCTTCCACGAACAATGGGTTAGGCTGACCATCAAATTCGGCGTCACCAAAGGCAGCCGGGAATCCGGGGTTCGCGGTCCAGTCCCAATAGGGCATCGCGAAATCGGTGTTTCCGGTCAATGCCCGAGCGGCCTGTTCGTACATGCGGATGTAACTGCGATGCCATGGAAGGAAATACCAGTTCCCGTGCGGACACAGGTTGAACCCCACTGTGAAATCTCCGTGGATATTGGCAAAACCTTCCCAACTCACATTTTGACCGTCCCGCGTTGGGTCCTTCATCATGGTTACGAAACTGCGCAGGGTAACTAGGTCAGGATCGTCAAGATCCATATCCGCAAGGCTGCGCCGTAACGGTGTCCCCGTCTGCGCCGCTGCCCGCAAGCCGGGCAACGTACCCGAGAAAACTACCGCGCCATAGGCGGCGGTGCGTGCTAGAAAAACTCTGCGCTTCATGGTCAATCTCCTCGTTGAAAATTCTCTATTCTTCCCTCGCGTCTTATCCGGCCGCATCGGCTATGAAATAGCATTGGGTAGATCGCCGACTGAGGCGGTGCCTGACGAGATAGAATTTGAACAATTCAACTGTCTGGACGGAACGGGTCAGCCCCGATCTTACTTGTGAAAACCGCGTAAATTACACGGCCACTAGTTTCTCGCCGCCGACGAATTCAAAGACTTATCAATCTCAATCGGCTGCAACCGGCAGTTACTCATCGATATGATACCACACGCACCAGTTACCTGGCCAAGGTTTTCTCGCTGCACGGTTTGTCGGGTTAGTTGGGCAGTGGCCCATGCCCGCTTACGCCATTGTGTGCAATGGAAGGCCGATACGCAGTTATTCGTAGGGGGGACTGCGACTTTGCGAGCGTGCTGCCAAGGCTACGCGCTCAAGCCCAGGCAGGCGATAGTTAACCGAAGGTGAGGCACAGGAGAAAGGCGCCGTTGAGCAATACGAGGTTGTTGGCGACGAAACTGCCCTGTTGTTTTCGATAAATTTCGCGGAATTCGATCTAAGGTCTAACTACTACATTCAGATACACGGGACCGAGAGTGACGCACCATCCAAACACCGCGTCCTCGTCAAAACAGACCGCCAAAATCGCCACGCAGGCGGAGCGCCTTGTTGTATTCCGCCCAGTTCTTCATACGAGATTTTGCTTTTGCAAACCTATCCCGCCGCGACGCATTGAAATTGAAAGGCACCCCAGCGCCCCGCAGTCCAATCGAAGGACCAGCCACGCGTCGGAAACGATTTGTGCGACACGCTCGATCGGATCGTCGCTCAGTAACCTGATGGGTTCTTCATTTGCCAGTTCCAAGCTGTTCTACAAACATCGACTAAATCTTTCTCAGCCCTCCATCCCAGCAATTTTTGTGCTTTGGTTACTTTGGCAAAACTGCGCGCCACGTCACCTTCGCGTTTTCCTTTGATTTTGAAGGGGATTTCTCTGTTTGATGCTTCTTCGAAGGCTTTCACCATTTCAAGAACCGTAACGCCTTTTCCGGTCCCGACGTTGATTGCTTCACATCCTCGGTTATCGAGAGCAAACTTAACTGCCTGGATATGGGCTACCGCCAGATCATCGATATGGATGTAATCACGTTCGCCCGTGCCATCCCGCGTTTCATAGTCGTTGCCAAAAATGCTGAGTTCCTTGAGGCGGCCAACAGCAACCTGAGAGATGTAGGGCAGGAGATTGTTGGGAATGTTGCGCGGATCTTCCCCGATTTCGCCAGATTCATCCGCTCCAACCGGATTAAAGTAACGCAACAGAACAGCGCTCGCGTCTGATTGTGAAGCAACCCAGTCGCGTATGATTTCCTCGATAAAGTACTTTGTACGACCATATGGGTTGGTAGGGTTTAGCGGATGATCTTCGTCATAGGGGAGGTACTGTGCCTCGCCATAAACAGTAGCTGAGGATGAGAAGACAATTTTTTTGCAACCGAAACGCTGCATGCAATCAAGAAGGCCGATGCTGCCGGAAACATTCTGGTCGTAGTAAAGGAGTGGTTTTTCGTTGGATTCTCCAACCGCCTTCAATCCTGCAAAGTGAATGACCGCATCGGGGCGAAACGAGTCAAAGACCGAGTCAAGCACGTTGGGTTCGCGATAGTCGCCGACATGGGTCTCAAAGTTCGAATTGCTAAGTTTTTGAACCCGGCGCAACGCTTCAGGAGAGCTGTTGGAGAAGTTATCTAATGCCATTACGGCATTTCTGCCATCTTGCAACAGCTTTAACAGAGTATGGCTTCCGATATACCCAGCGCCGCCGGTCAAAAGTACACGCATTCTACCTGCTTCCTTGTCGCTTTGTCTTGCCAGAGAGGTTTCTGAGCCCCAAACGTCCATACACTAACGTATTTGTATCCGCCACAAATTGGTTTGAGCTGGGAGCGGACGACATGTCCATTGTCATCGCACTAGAGGGTTATTGTCTGACGTCTGCGCCACTGAGACTGTTTAGGTCGATTTGATTAGAAAGGGTTTCTGGCACATCGTGACCGCCCAAGTTGCTGTTAATCAAACTGGCCAGCTCATCCCGCACGTTGGCATCCTGCGCGTGGATATCCGCCCCGTCCAGCATGTACAGAGAAACGCCGCTTAACATGATGGTCTGGTTTTTGGAGGGAACTGCGAAAACCACTAAACCGCTCGCCTCAGTGATCTCAAGCGTGTCGGCACCGATCCAGACGAAGAAAATCGGGTCGCTGGTCGGGTCGAAATCATTGATGACAATGTTGCTGCCCGAAGCCCATGTCACCACGACATCGACGTTTTCCTTGGTAATGGCCGGATTGTCGAACCCACCCCCAGACCCGTGCGCGGGAGGCGTCGGATCAGGCCTTTCTGGGGTTCAAACCTCTCGATTCTGTAGTTTCTCCAGCTGGCGGGACAATTGCCGTGCCAATTCCATTCACGCATTGCTGAAAGAAATTTGCGGAAGAAACGTTAACAGGCAAAGGTTTGCAAGAATGCCTGGCTTCCCAACGTAAAAAAAGCCATCCCGAATGCAGTGCTCATTATTTTGATATTTTGCACACTTCTATAATTTTGCTTTTTTGCCCTCCCCTCTACCAACCTCCTGCACCTCAACTATTGCCTACTCAAATTGCTCACAAAGTTGGTTCACCAAGGCTTCCGCATCCGCCAGCGCCAGTTCACGCCCCTTGATTTTTAGCCGCAATTCACCGGATGCCACTTCTGCCAAAACCTCTCCTCCACCTTTCAATGGTCTCTTTGGGAGGCGTAGAACTTCTGTCGGGCGACCACCTCGGCTTTTGCCTTGAGATGCTTCCGACGAGTCACTCATTGCTTTTTCAAGGATACCCCATTCGGCCTTAGCATCCAGTGGACCTACTCCTGCCAAAGCGTCGCGAAGTACCGCTTGCGCCCCACTTCGAATGGCCGATGCCAGCTTTAGGCCCGCCTTCTCTGACAAGGCGACCGGGTGCTGGAGAAGATCGCCTAGGCTTTCATGGACCATTGCAAAGCTTCGGACCTTTGAACGCTTTGCTTTTGACGCAGCAGCGAACAGCACATCAACAGCCGCTTCAGTCGACGGGAAAACCCCCTGCCCTGCCGCCAGAACGGCTATGCGTCCTCTCTCATACGGCGTGAGATTGGCGCGCAGCTCGTTTTCTTCGACCATGGAGACATAGGCGCCCTGCCCCGTCCCCGCGTTGCGAACAAAAGCTGGGATTTCGGCGAACCGAGAATCCGTACCCGCCAGCCGTCGGAACGCTTCAAGCCGTCGAAATCCCGAAATCAGACCGAAGCCATCCCCTTCGGGAGTAACTTCGATCGGTGTTCTCAGCCCATTGACGCGAAGGGATTCCAGGAGCTCTGCCATGGCTTCTTCATCTTCGACCATGCGGTCACGTCGGATGAAATCTGCGTCTATCTGGTCAAGTGGCAGCATCTGGGCCACCAACCCGGCCTCTTGTGCATCCCGCCACCGTGCAGCATCGCCCTGGTCCCGAGCCAGCGCAACACGGTCTGTGACAGCGGCCATCCCTCCAAGCGATGCTGCCTCGGCTGCGACTTGGGCGATGGGTGGCGGAGCGGATTTGGTCTCAAACGGGCTAACTGAGGGTTTCGCCGCGAAACCGGCCTCCAACTGTTCAAGCGCCTCTGTATCTGGTGCAATCAGTCTTCTACGTTTTGCCATCTGCCTGTCCTCCCATCTGCGCATCGCGCCACCAGCAACCGATCAGAACTTCTTTGAATTCGGCATAGGTTCTGTCGAAAGTCTCACGTCCGCGCACATATGTCTCTCGGTTGAAGTCGCGATAATCCGCTTCGTAAATGCCGTTCACTTGCTCACCAGCCTGCCCGACCAGCGCTGTATAGTCTTGCCTGTAGGCATTCATGAAATCCCCGAAATATGCCTGAATGACATTTGCCATATCGGTCTGCTGGCTCGCGTCAAACCGCGTGATGATCGCGCGTACTACATCCCATTCGAACTTCAGTTCCGGTAAACCCGCCGCACGTTGCGCAGCGTTCTCACCATCTTCGATACTGGCGAAAGTCGTGTAGAGCATATCAAAGAAACGACCGGTGGAATCGAATTCCAGGAACGAGGCCCCCAGCGGCACCAACAAAATGTCGGCCGCAGCCAACGCATTTATCGTTAGGTACCCAAGAGCAGGAGGCGTATCGAGGAAGACAACGTCATAGTCATTCAAAACGCCTTCATCCTGAAGGAAGTTCGTCAGACCGTCCCACAAAGGCCAGCTTCTCAGGCCCATACGCCAGACGGGGATCTGGAACTCGGCCCAATATAGGTTCAGCTGCGCGCCGATCAGGTCGATATTGGGCCAGTGCGTTTTTTGAATCACGTCCTGAGGTGTGGTTTTCAAAGCCTCCTGCAGGGTTTCATCCAGAGGAATTTCGGGTTGCGCCGCAGCCGATCGGACGCGATTTTCCTCCTGCACCGCGCGCGCATAGTCTTTAGCGACCAGAGGGAAGACAGTTTGCCACTCATCAGCAACCTGGCCTCCGAGTATGGACGTCATCGAACCTTGGCTATCCAGGTCGATAACCAACACCTTATACCCATCCAAGGCTGCGGACATCGCCAGATGCGCGGCAGTGGACGTTTTGCCAACACCTCCCTTGAAATTGGCTACGGCCACGACCTTGGCTGGCAGGCCTTCGGGTCGGTAGGGCAGGTATTCTTTGGTGCTTACACCTTCCGCCGCAAAGTGCTTACGCAGCGTTAGTACATCTTCAAGGGTGAACCACTTAGAGCCCGCCTCACCTTCGCCTTGTGGCAAATCTGGGTTCGCTTTTAAAACACGTCGCAGATGAGCCGGTGCAACCGGAATCAGATATTTTGTTATTTCCCAGATTGAAAATCGGCGCAGTCGCTTTTCGCCATCCGGCGCATATCCTCTACGGGCAAGGTCCTCGCGTCCTTTTGCACAGAAAGCCGCTGCTTTTGCGAATCGAGATGTACCGATAGGATTGGGCAACTTCGTCGCTGCGATTTCCGGATCGAGGTTCAGATATGGGGGCAGGGGAGGTTGGTTTGTTTTACTCACTGTCGATGCCTTAGAAAATGTTCGTCTTTGCGACGTATATTGGGAAATGTAGCGAACATTGTTGGAGATGACTATCCTCTTCCGGTGTTTTTTCCACAGTCGATTACAGCAAGAGGCGGTTTCGTGGCGAAACTAAACATAATGAATGGAAATCAGCACAAAAAACGTTTTATTTTTTTAGATGTTTTAGAATCTTTACTGTGGAAGAACTTAATAAAAACAATGTAATAGATATACTTGAGTATCCAAATACGGTTCCAAAAGAACCATTTTACGGGATCATGGGTATCCGTTTACAGGACACCAGGCGCCCAAGATCAGGAAGTAGGGGACTGATTCTCGGGATACTGAAAATCCACGAAAAACAGACACTATTTCGAAGTGATTTCTCGCTGAGGACCGGGGGCGAAGTCGGGATCGGACTCGGATTGATTCAATTTCTGTGGATAACTTGCGTGCGTGATTCTTAAGGTACCTGAATACGGGATTGCCTTCATCCCGTGTTTGGGTACCCAAAAACTATTGAAGTAAAGGTACCTTTTGTGTCAGGGTTTTTGCAAAATGAGCAGCCGGGCAGAATCATGCCGGATACACAATTGAACATGGATCAGCTTTCGGGCGCATTGCGTCGAGAGACTGTTAAGAAGAATGTCGCAGCGATACATATCAGCGGCAAACTTTCTCTGCTGCAGAGAAAGCTTTCGAATGTTTTGTTGATGAACGCCTATGATGCACTGACGACCGCGCAGACCCACACGATTGATGCGCGGACGCTTGCTATGATGGTCGGGTACAATTCAAACGACTTTGACACTCTGCGTGCCAGCCTGCGGGCATTGGCGGAAACAGTCGCGGAATGGGACATGCTGGATGAGCAGGGGCGCCAGGAATGGGGCGTCTCATCCCTGCTGAGTTTTGCCAAACTGAAGGGGGGAGTTTGCGAGTATTCATACTCACCCGCGCTGGCGCAAAAACTGTACGATCCGAAGATCTATGCGCTGATCAACGTGCAGATTCAGCGAAATTTCAGTTCCGGGCATGGGCTTGCTTTGTATGAAAACTGCTACCGATTTGTGCGGACAGGGTCGACTGGTTGGTGGTCCCTGGACGTGTTCCGAAAGCTCATGGGTGTTGATGGCAGTGATTATTACGCCAGTTTCAAACACCTCAACGCAAAGATCATCAAACCAGCAGTCACGGAGGTGAACAAAAGCTCGGATATTTTGATCGAGCCCGAGTTTCAAAAGAAGGGTAGAACCGTCACTGACATTCGTTTTCTAATCAAAGGTAATCCGCAAAAAGCGATGTTCGAGATCGACGATAGTGATGGGGTGCGCAATCTCGCCGTGTACAAAACTCTGAGGAAGCAGGGTGTGTCAGATCGCTTAGCGCGGCAATGGATCGCGGAGCACGGCGAAGACTATGTCCAGAAGAAGCTCGATTACGTAAAAGGGCAGGGCGGTGTAAAATCGACTGTCGGATACTTGTCGGCTGCTCTGCGGGATGACTACGAAGATCCGAAGGACATTCCAACACCCGAGCCTAGTCCAGAAGCCATCGAGGCAGCGCGTAAACGGGTTGCGGAAAAAGCCTCAGAAGAAAAGGCATATGCTGCCCGAACAGCCGAAAGGCAGGCAAGGGCACGCAAGCTTGCCATCGTAGAAGACCTGGTTTCGCGGCGAAACCCTACACAGCGAGATGCAGACAAGCGGTTGTTCTTAGCGGGTTTGGACAATGATCTCGACCGAGAGCATTTTCGATCTCATGGCTGGCGCTCGGGCTTGAACGCCATGGCGATCTTCGAGTTTTGGGAAGACCTGGAGCCAGAAGCGTTCGCTGTTTGACGCGCTGACGTGATGTTCCTGACTGAAAGAAAAGCTGCCACCGAACTCGCGGCTGATGCCTTCAGTACTGCAAACTAGCGGAAGTGAAAGTATCTGGGCGTGAATTCAACTTTGCAGATCATGAGTACCACCTTGCTTTCGTCTGGTGTTGTTGTCACTGAAGTGAATGTCTCCAACCACAAATTCTGTCGAGTGTGTCTTTTGTTGGAACGATGGTTCTTTCCCACGACCTCACTCAGATGTTTCCCCGTCACCCTCTTGTTTGGGATTGGGCCGCCTAAGCCAATCAGCATATTTTCTTTGGCTTTGATACTTGCTGTGTTCGCTCCGCTCATACCGACACAAACTGTCGCGCAAGATCACTGCGTTCAATCAATTGAGCGACGAGTTCTTGAGGGTAGGTTTGTTTCGACGCTCTGAATGCATGAAACCCAGCGTATCGTCGTGTTTGTCCATAGCTCTGTAGAGAGTGACCCGCGCACCTTCGAAGGAGGCCATGAGTTGGCTTTCGACCAGTTGGGACTGAAGGTTCACCACATACTAAAACCAAACGGGGCAAATTCACAAAAAATGGCAATATCAGAGACTCTGCTGCAATGCGCAAAAAGAGTAAAAAAGTACCATAAAGTTGCTTTCCATTTTATTTTTGGGCATTTGAAGGTTCTGTTGCATAGTTTTTGTTGAGTGCAATTGGGTTCTGTTGAATCTTTCGCAAACTCTTGGCTGTTTACGACGTCAGATGCTGCGGGTGAACGACTTTCGGTATAGTCAGTTGAAAGTCAGTTCATGATTTCCTTCGAAGGCACGCAACGTCCCGAGGCTGTGATCCTGTTCTCGGTGTTTTTCTATGTCCGATTTAGTGTCTCTTACCAGGATCTGGAAGAAATCATAGCTGAGTGCCGTGTTTCAGTGGACCACACCTCTCTAAACCGATGGCCAACACGGTATTCTGGTGCAATCGCTGAGGCAGCACGTCGCCGCAAAGGGCCATGTATTCGTTCGTGAAGAATGGACGAAACGTACACCTAAGTTAAAG
>NZ_JBQFSY010000013.1:0-137370 GCF_056538305.1 Ruegeria sp. BG9 | reverse complement strand
GCTCGATCTCGTCGCGCTGACGGCCCAGCTCGGACGTGATCGAGCCAAATAGCTCAGGATCACGGTCCGACAAAGACTGGGTGAAAAAACCATCGATACGATTGGGGGCGTTCATGACGCTTTCCTCCTGAGCGGTCCGAGGCCCGACCCCATATAGAGGTCAGAGCAGAGAAGTGATATGCGGGCGGATCAGATCACGCGATCGCGCGGTTCGCGGCCTTCGAAAAAGTCGCTGAGGTTGTCCAGCACACGGAACCCCATCGCCTCGCGCGCCTCACGGGTGGCACTGCCCAGATGAGGCAGCATCACAAGGTTGTCACATTGTAAAAGGTCGGGGTTGATGCGGGGCTCTCCGTCGAACACGTCCAGCGCTGCCCCTCCGATCATGTCGAAGGTCAGGGACTGAATCAGGGCGCGTTCGTCGATCACCTCGCCTCGGGCCGTGTTGATCAGGAACGCATCCGGTTTCATCAGATCCAGACGGCGCGCGTTTATCAGGTGCCGGTTTGCGGCCCCGCCGGGACAATGGAGCGAGACGAAATCGCATTGCGGCAGCAGATCATCCACGGTTTCGACCTGAATGGCATTGCACTGGGCCAGAACCTCGGGCGCGATTTTGCTGCGGTTGTAGACAACGATCTGCATGCCAAAACCGTGATGAGCACGCCGGGCCATTTCCTGCCCGATGCGGCCATATCCGATGATGCCTAGCACCTTGCCACTTACCTTGGTGCCGATCAGATGCGTGGGGCGCCAGCCGGTCCAATTGCCGGCCCGCAGCTCGCGTTCCCCTTCGCCAGCGCGGCGCGCCACCATCAGCAGCAAGGTCATCGCGATATCGGCGGTGCATTCGGACAGCACGTCCGGCGTGTTGGTGACGGTCATGCCCAGCCCACGCACTGAGGGCTCGCAGATGTGACTGTAGCCAACGCCGTAATTCGCCAGGATTTTCGTCTGCGCACCGGGAACGTCCAAAGCCTCGGAGCTGAGGGTATCGGTCACGGTCGGCAGGACCGCATCATAGGATTTCAACGCGTGCCGGATTTCAGCCGGGGACATGGGTTTGTCCCCGGTGTTCAGCACGGTGTTGTAGGTCTCGGCCAGCTGCGCCTCGACGGCGGCAGGCCAGCGACGGGTAACAAGGACCGAGGGTTTGACCATCACGCGGCCTCCATCACACGGGCGATGGTTTCGCCGATCACGGCAGGGTTTTCGGCCACGGTCACACCGGCGGCGGACAGGATTTCAACCTTCTCGCTGGCACTTTCGCCGAAGGCCGAGATGATCGCACCGGCATGACCCATGGTCCGGCCTTTCGGAGCGGTCAGACCCGCGACGTAGGCCACCACAGGCTTGGTGATGTGATCGCGGATGAACTCAGCCGCCTCGGCCTCCTGAGGGCCACCGATCTCACCGATCATGGCTATGATGTGGGTGTCTTCATCCTCTTCGAAACGCTGGAGAATATCCTTGAAGGACGAGCCGTTGATCGGGTCGCCGCCGATGCCAACGCTGGTCGAAACTCCGATCCCGCGCTCTTTCAACTGGGCCGCGGCCTCATAGCCCAGCGTCCCCGAGCGACCGATGATGCCCACGTTGCCCGGCAGGTAGATATGTCCCGGCATGATCCCCAGCAGCGCTTTGCCCGGCGAGATGGTGCCCGCGCAGTTCGGCCCGGTCAGGACCATGCGCTTCTCTTTGGGATAGCGGTACATGTAGCGCTTCACGCGGATCATGTCCTGCGCCGGAATACCGTCGGTGATGCAGACACAATAGCGGATACCGGCATCTGCGGCCTCCATGATCGAGTCCGCCGCAAAGGGCGGTGGAACGAACACTAGGCTGGCATCCGCGCCGGTTGCTTCAACCGCCTGTTTGACGGTGTCAAAGACCGGAACGCCTTCGACGGTTTCGCCGCCTTTACCGGGAACCACGCCGCCCACCACATTGGTGCCGTAGTTCAGCATGTCCTTGGTGTGAAACCTCGCCATACGGCCGGTGATACCCTGCACGATCACGCGCGAGTTACGATCGAGAAGAATGCTCATTGCACGGCCCTCATCTTGGTGCCTTGGGTAAGGTCGTTGCGCCATGCGCCCACGGCGCGTTCGGCAGCCTCCATCAGAGTGGTGGCGCGGATGATCGGAAGGCCGGATTTGGCGAGGATCTTCTGACCCTCTTCCACATTGGTACCGGCCAGGCGCACGACGACAGGGATGTCGATATCCAGCTCTTTCAAAGCCTGTACGACACCTTCGGCCACCCAGTCGCAGCGGTTGATACCGGCAAATATGTTCACCAAAATGGCCTGCACATTGTCGTCCGACAGAACCAGACGGAAGGCTTTGGCCACACGCTCGGGTGAGGCTCCACCACCGATGTCGAGGAAGTTCGCAGGCTCTCCGCCAGCCAGTTTGATCGTGTCCATGGTCGCCATCGCAAGACCGGCGCCGTTCACGATGCAGCCGATATTGCCGTCGAGACCAACATAGGACAGGCCCCGGTCACCGGCACGGCTTTCGCGCGGGTCTTCCTGGCTTTTGTCGCGCAGCTCGGCGATCTGCGGGTGACGGAACAGGGCGTTGTCGTCAAAGCTCATCTTAGCGTCCAGCGCCAAAACGCGGTCGTCCCCTGTGATGACCAGAGGGTTGATCTCGACCATGGTGGCGTCCAGATCGCTGAAGGCGGCGTAGCAGCCCTGCAGCGTGCGGACCATGTGCTGGATCAGCTTCGGCTCCAGCCCCAGTTGGAACGCGATTTCACGTGCCTGGAATTCTTGCAGACCCACAGCGGGTTCAACGATAGACCGCACGATGCTGTCCGGACGCTCGGCCGAGATGTCTTCGATCTCCATCCCGCCTTCCGAGGACGCAACGATCATGACCCGCTGGCTCGAACGATCCAGTACGAAACCCAGATAGATTTCGCGATCAATCGGTACTGCGGCTTCCACATAAACGCGGTAGATCCCTTTGCCTTCAGGACCGGTCTGATGCGTGACCAGCTTGCGGCCGAACATGTCATCACAGGCTGTGTAGATCTCGTTTTCGGTGTTGCACAGCTTGACCCCTCCGGCCTTGCCGCGCCCGCCTGCATGGACCTGCGCTTTGACGATCCATTTGTCACCCCCCAGTTCACGCGCCCGATAGGCCGCCTGTTCCGGGCTATAGGCCAACGCACCGGGTGGCACGTCGACACCGAAATTCGAAAGTAGTTCTTTCGCCTGATATTCGTGAATATCCATCTGCAATCCTCCCGTTCTTGCAGTGAAATTAAGCAGCCATCGAAGTGCCGTAGCGGCTTTCCAGCAGGGCTTCGATCGCGTCCCGATCAATCTGTCCGCCCAGTTCGCGCATCGCCTCGGCAAACAGGCGCACGATCCGGCTGACCGATTTCCGGTTCAATTGGTTGAGGATACCGATCCGCACTTGCACAGGCGCGCTGAGCGTGGGCCAGATGCCAAAACCGCGCGCACGGCAGTTCTGCACCAATTCCATTTCACGCCCGGCAAGCTCTGGCGGCAGGTTCAGAACGATCAGGCTCGGCATGTCCGAGGTAACCTCGCACCCCAGTTCGACCACGGCATCGCGCAGGACGCGTTCGTGAATGCGGTAAGACGCTGCGCGCTTGGCAAGCCCTTCCTGCAAGGTCAGACGCAGCGCCTCGTGGAAGGCAGCCACGGCATAGCCCGAATGCGTCCGGTGATAGGTGCCTTTCTCGACATCCTGACCGTCGACAATACCCCAATGGCGGGCCTCGAAAATCGGGTTGTGCACATAGGTGTAGGCGCCGCTGGTTTTAAGGCTGTCAATGAAAGCATCGGTAAAGCTGACCGGAGCGTAGGTCAGCGGCAGGCAGCACAGACCTTTCTGCGGGCAAGAGGCCCAACCCGCGATACCGGGGTAGTTGTCGATCGAAAAGTCATCCACGCCCAGAGACGATACCGCGTCGATCAGACCCATCGCGCCGTGACGCTCGCACGCATCCGAAAAGCCGCGAATGTCGTTGATACGGCCGGACCCGGTTTCCCAATGCGCCATGAACGCCCATTTGGGTTTGTGCTCGGCCAGGGCTGCTTCGACGATTTCTCCGGTGACAGACTGGCCATGCGGAACCTCGATCACGGTGACGCTGGCAGCTTGCGGGTCAAGCGGATTGGCTGCGTGTTCTGCGGGCGTCGCCGCCTTGATCCGCAGGGTCAGCGCATCAATGCCCGAGAATGTGCCGTTGGAAAAAGCAACAACCTTGTCGCCCGGCATGACGGCCGAGAACATGGTGTCCAGCGCGCTCCAACCCGTTCCGGCGACGGCAAAGGTATGGGCGTTCTGCGTGCCCCAGATTTCGCGCAGCATATGCTTGCACTCGATCATTCCGCGCAGAACGTCGCCTTGCATGTGATCGGCGACCCCTGCCCCTGCAAAGGCCTGCAGAACGCGGGCATCCGTGTTGCCGGGTCCGGGACCCGCTGCAAGGGTCTCGGGGATTTCGAGCGGAGGGAAAATCTGGAAAGTCATTGTGCGGCTTCCTCGGCTGTTTCTCAGGCTCAGCGGCCCGTTTGGTTGAGTTGCCGTGTAGAAAACGTGCTCTTGCCAGATCACGCAACGTAACTTACTACTGATTTAGCATGCCTAATAGGATGGGATATTACCTACCCAAAGGTGTAAAAATACGATAGTATACTAAAAACATACCCACCCATTTGGGTAGTTTATTAGCTTTAAGGGCAAATTCATATGGCTGAAGCTCCATCAAAGCCCATCGACGTCATGCTGGCGGACGGCAACCCTCTGGTCCTGTCGGCGATGTCAGAGATCTTTGAACGCGACCCGCGATTCTCATTGGTCGCGACTTCGGCCACGGCCGAAGGATTCCTTGGCACGGTCATGCGGGTGCCTGTTCAGGTCGGCGTAGTGGACTGGACATTGCCCGCCCTTGGCGCCGCAAAACTGATCGAGGTGCTGCGCGACCAAGCCAGCGCGCCGCGCTTCGTGGTCTATGGCGATGCCAATGCCGACGTTCCGCGACTTGCGATGCAGGCCGGGGCTGCCGGGTTTGCCGCACGCTCGGGCGAGGTTGAAGGGCTTCTGGACACCTGCGAGAAAGTGGCCGCGGGCAAGATGGTGTTTCCGTTCATCGACGTCCGGAAAATGCAGCAGGACCCGATCGAAAGCCTGTCGCGTAAGGAACGCACAATCCTCGAGGCGCTGGCGCAGGGCATGTCCAATCGCGAACTTTCAAAAGAGCTCGAGATTTCGACGAACACCGTGAAGTTCCACCTGTCGAACATCTACGACAAGCTGGGCGTCAAAAACCGGACCCAAGCCATTGCACAATATTATGCAGCGCGGATGCAAAGGGACTGATACGGACCGTAATCTGGTAAACTCGGGGTTTTCCGGGCATGCTTTGGGTTCACAACCGCAGCCGGAGGACCTCAAATGCCGCAATATAATGACATGTTCGAACTCTCCATCGAGGATATGGAATTGATCGAACAAGCCCTGCGACAGGCGATGGCCTCTTATTCCATTGAGGCGAACGAGAACAACGAAGACACCATTCGCCGGATGCATGATCTTCTGGGCAAGCTGCACGATCAGAAGATATTTTATCGCCCAAAGACCGGCAGCTACATCGGCGGTTGATCCGCGCTTTGCAGACTCCTCAAAAACAGAATAAACCGTTTGCAAACTTATGAAATCAGAGGCGACGCAGTATGAGCTACCTTGGCATTGATCTGGGAACGTCCGGGCTGCGCGCCCTGCTCTTGGCCGAAGACGGCAGCGTGCTCGGTTCGGCAGAGCATTCCTGCACGTCCGAGCACAAACATCCCGGCTGGAGCGAACAGGACCCCGCCGAATGGATCGCGGCGCTAGAGGGGGCGGTTGCCGCGTTGCGGGACGCTCACCCCGAATTTACCGATCTGCGAGCCATAGGCGTAGCGGGCCACATGCACGGCGCAACGCTGCTGGATTCCGCAGGTGACGTGATCCGACCCTGCATCCTGTGGAATGACACGCGCGCGGATGCCGAGGCCCGGCATCTGGACGCCCTGCCTGGAATTCGCGAGATTTCGGGCAATATCGTTTTCCCCGGCTTCACGGCACCCAAACTGCTCTGGGTCAAGGAACATGAGCCGGAGAATTTCTCCCGTATCGCGAAGGTTCTGCTGCCTGCGGCCTATATGAACTACTATCTGACAGGCGACTACGTCGCTGACATGTCGGATAGTGCTGGCACATCTTGGCTGGACGTCTCGCGGCGTACATGGTCCGGGGAGCTGCTGTCTGCTGGGCAAATGTCGGAATCTCAGATGCCCCGCCTGGTCGAAGGATGTCAGCCCGCAGGTACTCTTCGCGCCGATCATGCCAGCCGTTGGGGTCTGCGCAATCGCGTCACCGTCGCAGGCGGCGCCGGAGACAACGCCGCAGCTGCCTGTGGCTTGGGTGCTCTGAACGAGGGGGACGGGTTCATTTCGCTTGGCACCTCCGGAGTGCTGCTGGCTGCGCGCGATGGCTACCACCCTGATCCGGCCTCGGCTTTGCACACATTTTGCCATGCCGTGCCTGATCGCTGGTATCAGATGGGCGTTATGCTGTCTGCAACCGACAGCCTGAATTGGCTGGGCCAGATCACTGGCCAAAAACCCGCCGACCTGACCCGCGCATTGGGCGACGAGCTACGCGCACCGGGGCGCGTGCAGTTTTACCCTTACCTCTCAGGCGAGCGCACCCCGCACAACGACGCCAACATTCGCGGCGGCTTTACCGGGCTGGGAAAAGACACCGACCAGAGCGATCTGACCTGCGCCGTGCTTGAGGGCGTCGCCTCTGGCCTGAGCGACTCGTATGACGCGCTTGTACAGACCGGCGCGCGGATTGATCGGCTGATCGGCATCGGCGGCGGTACAAAATCGCGCTACTGGGTCAAGCTGATTGCAACTGTTTTGAACGTGCCAATCGAGCTACCTCAGGACGGAGAGTTTGGCGCTGCATTGGGGGCCGCACGTCTTGGCCAGATCGCAGAAACCGGAGCGTCGCCCGAAGACATCCTGACCCCTCCCAGCATCGGCGAACGCGTTCTGCCCGACAGCAGCAAAACCGCAGATTACGAGGCAGCCAAGGCACAGTTCAAAGCCGCCTACGGACCTCTGCGGCAGATCTCCTCGCGGGGCTGATATTCAGGCCGTCGGTCAGTGGCAGCCAGGACCGCTCAAGCCCTCAGGCAACATCTGAGTTTTGCCAGCCCGGCGCACAATATGCTAGCATAAGGGTGCGTGGCCCTCATCCAACGAGCCTATTGCAGGCTATCTTTCGGCATATTGAACCCTCATTTCCCGGGGGCTGCCGCGCCACAAAGATCAATCAATTTGACCCGTCTGGGTAGGGATGATCACGGATCGGACGCAGACCTGCCTCTCGAAAGGACTATCGATATGTATAGCATAATCGCGACCTGGTATTTGAAGCCCAAACAGGAGGCCGAGGGGATTGCAGCCCTGAAGCAACTGGCCCAAGATGTGAAGCAGGAAGAGGACACCTGGGGCTACCTCATCCACACGGGCGGCGAAAACTCGGCACCGCCCTGCAGTGACGGCACTGTCGTTTTCATCGAAATCTACAAGGACTTCCAAGCTTTTATGGACCATGTGAACGGCCCGATCTTTACCGCATTCAAAAAAGACCATGGGCAGCTTTTTCAGCCCATACCAGGCTCTGACAGCCCGTTCTTTCTGGTCGAAAATGTCGACAGAATTGGGGGATTTCTGCGCCCGCAGGCGGGGTCCTAACCACAGTGCCGGCCCGCGCAAGTTAGTAACCCTTTGCGGGCGTACAAACCCGCGCACAATTCATGGGCGACGAATTGTAGATTATGTGATACTAAAGATAGCGAAATTGTTTCTTTGTTTCACATAAGGCGCAATTACAGCGCTCAGGGGCAGCCATTTTGGGACGTCCGAATGTTAATTGTAGCAAATGCGGTGCGGCCAATCTTGCCGGGTCCAACTTTTGCCACGGCTGCGGCAATGCACTGACCCTAGCCTGTGGGTCCTGTGGTGCGTCAGCGATGGCACATGCAAAGTTTTGCACCGCTTGTGGGGCTTCGCTGCAGGGTCAGGACAGTCCTCCACCGGCTGCCCCTTTGCCCTCTCCCAAGGACGCACCAGAAGACGTGGCCGAACGTCGCCAACTGACCGTCATGTTCTGCGATCTGGTGGGTTCAACGGCCCTGTCCGAAAGACTCGACCCCGAGGATTACCGTGAACTGATCACGCAATACCGCGAGTTGGTTGGCCGGACCGTCACCAAGTTCGGCGGCGAGATTGCCAACTATGCCGGAGACGGTGTGGTCGCCATCTTCGGCTATCCCACCGCGCAGGAACTCAGCCACTACTCCGCCGCTCTTTGCGCGCTTGAGATCGCGGGCGCTGCGCGCGACGGAAATGCCGGACTGACGGACAAGTCGGTTTCGACAAATGTGCGGATCGGGATCCACACCGGACCTGTGGTGGTGGGCACGGCGGCAGGCACATCAAGCTCGGAAAAGGTCTGGCTGTTTGGCGATACACCAAACGTGGCGGCGCGGATTCAGGCTGCGGCACATGTGGGTCAGGTGGTTGTCTCGGAAGTGACACGCAGACTGATCGGAGAGCGTCTGGATTTCACCTCGATCGGCAGCCCGCCCTTGGCGGGAGTCAGCACACCGTTGCAGCTCTATGTTGTCGGTCCGAAAATTTCCGGCTTTGACACCGGGCGCAAAGACTTCTCGCACGACAAGACGCCGACTATCGGGCGCACAGCCGAGATCGCTCTGGTCCAGTCCAGATGGGACGGCGCGCTGGACGGAGAGGGGCAGGTTCTGCTGCTGACCGGCGACGCGGGCGTTGGCAAATCAAAGATCGCATTTGGACTGAAGGACAAACTGACCAGCGAGGACTCCACCCAGTTCACCCTGTTCGGATCGCCCTTGCATCAAAGCAGCGCGTTTTTCCCGATCAAGAATGCGCTGACGACGCTGACGGGCATGCTGCCCAATGCGCCTCCTGAGGAAAGCCGGGACAAAGTCACCCGGTTTCTGACCGATCTGAACCTTGATACTGAAACCTGCGCCGCGCCTATCCTGCGCCTGATGGGGCTGGAAGACAGCACCTCTCTGGTCGCGCCGATGGGCCCCGAGCGGGAGAAGGGCGCATTGATCGAGGCGCTTTTGCAGCTATGCGCGGGTCTGGAGCAGCATCAGCCGCTATTGCTGCTGCTCGATGATGTGCATTGGTTCGATGCCTCCACGCTGGAATTCGTCAACGGCTGGATCGAACAGGTGTCGAACCGCCGCTGCCTGATCCTGATGACCGCCCGGACCGAGTTCCAATCGCCATGGCGCAACCAGTCCCATGTCACCAGTCTGGAGCTCAATCGGCTTGTGCGCCGCGACATCTACAAGCTGGTTGAAAGCATCTCGGGCGTGCGGCCGTCGCCGGAAGTTCTCAGTCAACTGGCTGACCGCACGGATGGCGTGCCGCTATTCGTCGAAGAACTGACCAAGATGGCCATGGAATCCGGCCTTTTGGTCAACCGCGGCCAGAGTCAGGCCGAATTGTCCATGGCGATCCCGGAATCGCTGCAGGACTCACTGATGGCCAGATTGGACCGTTTGTCGGCCAGCCGCGAGATCGTTCAGGTCGCCGCAGCAATCGGTCGAAACTTTGAGCGCAAGCTGCTTTCCGAGGTTTTGGACTGGACCGAAAACGACATCACCGAAGCGCTGAACCAGCTGCTTGAAACCGAACTGATCGTGCCCGCAGGCCAGCCGGGTACGGCAGATGCCTACCGGTTCCGCCATGCGCTGGTGCAGGATGCGGCCTATCAATCCATGCTGCGCTCAACAGCCTCACGATGGCACGGCCAAATCGCTGCGGTTCTTGAGGAGAAATACGCCGAAACCGTCGCGCGCGAGCCTGAAATTCTGGGGCATCACTATTGGCGCGCCGGCAATTATCCCGCCGCCGAGGGCAAACTGATGACCGCTGCCCGGCAGGCATTGGACCACTCGGCGAACGTCGAGGCGATCACTCATTTGCAACATGCATTGGAATGCTTGCAGGAAATGCCGCAATCGCAGGAACGCGACCGGCGTGAGATCGACATGCAGATCATGATCGCCGTGCCTCTGGCCTTCGTCCGGGGCTATGCGCATAAATCGGTTTTGTCGGCCTATGCGCGGGCGCAGTCCCTGTGCCGCGAATATGGCGAAACAGAGCGGTTGTTCAAAGTGGTCTACGGACAGTTCCGCTCGACCATGCTGGGCGGGGAATATGAGATCTCGAAACAGAATGCAGACCGACTGGTCTCGCTCTGTCAGGATTTATCGAGCCCGCTGACCATTGTCTCAGCCGAACGCTCAATGGGATCGCTTCAGACCTATCTGGGCCACCCCAAGGACGCGTTGAAACATCTTGAGGCCGGGCTTGAGGTTAATCTGTCCATCGAACATCGCTTCATGGGCCTCGATTTCGATGTGGTTGACCTTGCGGTTGCCCTTCAGGGCTATCGCGCGCTTTCCTACTGGCTGTCAGGCGACGAATCCAGCGCGCTGACAGCGATCAAAGCAGCGCTGGTCCATGCAGAAGAAACCGCGCACCCGTTCAGCCAGTCCTTCGCCAATGCTTTCCTTGGATGGATTTCCCATTTCCGGGGCGATGAGGCGACGGTGCAGGACAGTTCGGCCATTTTGATCGCCCTGTCCGAGGAATACTCTTTCCAGTTCTGGCGCGGTTGGGCGCGAGTCATGAATGGCTGGGTGCGCCGAAGCACGGATGGTGAAAAGGCCTTGGAAGAGATCGCCCTGGGCCTCCGCGAATGGCGCGATACCGGCTGCCGCCTTGGTCTGAGTTTCTTCCTGTGCCTCTACGCGGATGCGGCTATTCTACACGGCAAACTGGAACTGGCCGAGGAACTGTTGGACGAAGCCGAAGCCTTCGCCAACGACAGCGGTGAGAAATTCTGGATCGTCGGGCTGACCTGCCTGCGCGGTAGGTTGGCAATGGCCCACGGGGATGACAGCGCCGGGATCGGCCACCTTAATGAGGCTGCTATGGTGGCGTTGCAACTGGGCCATTGCGGCCCGCTTTTGCATGTCATTCGAGAATTGGCCGAGCTTGAGACCTCGTCAAACTGCCTTGGTGAGATCTCGAAAGCCGTGGCCGCCGACAAGACCAAAGCACCCGCGCTGGTCGAGGTAAAAGCCATTTTGAAAACCCTAAAAACAAAACAGCCGGAGGCATGATCGGGCGGAATTTGAGCAAGTAGAATTGTCACAGCCAGTGGGGGAGATCACAGCCAAATGACAAAGAAAAAAGCCAAAAGCGACCCGTGCCATCAGACGGATGTCACCGGCGTCATGCCGAAACTGCCAAAACAGTTTGACACGTTCCCCTTCTATTATGCCTCGCTGCAATGCCAATGGATGTATTGGTACACCTCGGTCGAAATTGCCCGCCAGTTTGTGAAAGGTACCGGCCTGTGTGTCGCCGAATTTCCCGATGAAGACGGCGAGAACAAGGCCGTAATCCTGCTGAACTTCCAACGCTATACAGCGCATTATGATAACTCACTGGGCTTCGTGAACGAGGTCGAATTCAACCTACTGGCCTATCCCAAGAACCGGGTGCCGGGCGTGCCGAAGATGTCGCTGACCGAGTATCTTCACGGCCGCGATCAGACGAAAACCATCGGCCACCTTCGGGTTCATGTGGCCGCCGACAACGCCATGGCCGTCAAGGCCGGACGCCAAGCGTTCGGAGAGCCCAAGTTTTTGGGCCAGTTCAACTACAAGGTTCCTTCGCTGAATGCCAAGATGAAGGGGCACCCACCGATTTCACCTAAGAAATGGTGGATCCAACTGGTCAATCCCGACGATCCGCAAACCATCGTTTACGATCTGACGGCCGATCTGGGCAAACTCAAGGGCGATCATTGGACCCTGACCAACTGCACACCGATCCCCGAATTCGCCACCGGGCTTGGACGCACTGTTTGGACCCGCTGGACCATCTCGGGCCTGTTTGAAACCGCGATGTTGACCACGAAAGAGGGCAAACGCATCGCAAAGAGCTTCAAGCTGAAACTGGGCAACAACGATTTCCCGATGACCCGTGACATGCGCACGCTGTTCACCGATATGACGCCGGTGGCCGTGCAAGTCTTTGAAAGCACGCCTGCCTGCTTTGAGCCGCGTGGCTTCTATGTGGACGCAATTGATGGGGATCGCCATGAAGACGCATGATGACACCCCCGAGTTTCAAGCCTTTCTGACCGTCAGCGCCGCCCTGACCGGCTATAGCAGCGCCGATCTGCAGGGCACCGGATGCGCAGGCGAATATTGGCATCAGTTCCGGCAAGTGTTGCCCGCCGAAATCCTCAAGGAGTTCCTGTCTCATTCCGACAAACTGGGCAAGCAGGACGACGACCGGATCATACGTCAGACCTATCTGTCGGACAAATGCCTCGGCCCGCTGTCGCGCACGCTGATCCAGCTTTGGTACACCGGCCAATGGGTGCCGCTTTCACAGGAATGGCGCGAAAGCTACGGCGCGTCGCGGTTTGATGTGGTCAAGATCATCTCGACCCGGTCCTACAAGGAAGGGCTGGTCTGGGACGCCATCGGCGCGCATCCCCAAGGGGCCAAGCAACAGGGCTTTGGCGCATGGGGCCTTGAACCTCCAAAACAGCGGGGGGCAGGCAAATGAGCGCAATTGCAGATGACGACCGGACCTACGATGTGGTCATCGTGGGGGCAGGGTTTGCCGGGGGCATTCTGGCGAAGGAGCTGGTCTCGGCCGGTCATTCGGTTCTGATCCTCGAAGCTGGGGAAGACCATGGCAAGACGTGGGAAACCTATCGCTCTTACTTGGATCAGTACTATCTGTCGCTGGCCAAGACGCCGAACTCTCCCTATCCGAACCTACCAACCCTGCCGTCGCCTTCGGTGCTTGACATCACCGCGGTACGGGGCACCGAGCCCGATACAAACGGGTATTTCGTGCAACGCGGGCCCCTGCCCTTTGGCAGCAACTATCTGATGGCCTTTGGCGGAACCTCACTGCATTGGCTGGGCACAAGCCTGCGTATGATGCCTGCGGATTTCGAGATGCAAAGCCGTTTCGGCAAAGGCGTTGACTGGCCCTTTGGCTATCAAGACCTGCGCGCAGACTATGAGCGCGCCGAGTGGGAGATCGGTGTCTCGGCCGATGCCGACGAACAGACGCCCAAGGCACTGGGTATTCGCACGTCAGGACGGCACGACAATGTCGGGTATTTCGACAAGGAGTATGACTACCCGATGCATTCGATCCCGTCGTCTTACGTGGATGGCTTCTTTGCCAAGGCAGATGGGATGCCCATCGAAATCGGCGAGGATGCCACCAGCACGGTTCACCTGAAAGTCTCGCGCACGCCGCAGGGCCGGAACTCAACTCCGCGCAAGCCAAGAACTGCCAAGGGCATTCAGGTTGGCGACAAGCGCAGGCAGCAATTCCGCCCGCGCGGCGCGACCGGACCATTCGCCTATATGGGTCAGCGATGCGAGGGAAACTCAAGCTGCATTCCGATCTGCCCGATCCAGGCCAAATACAACGCGATGAAAACGCTCGAGGATGCCAAGCACGAAGCCAAGCATCAGATGGAGACGATCACGCAGGCCATCGCCTCAAAGGTCGAACTGGCCGAAAGCGGGCGTGTATCTGGTATTGTTTACAAGAAATACCCGTTCCCCGGTGTGCCTCAGTACGAACTGCGCCGGGCCAGAGGGAAGCAATATGTGCTGGCTGGCGGTGCGGTGGAAAACGTCACTCTGGCGCTGGCCTCGGGGATTTGCACCAGCAGTGACGAGCTGGGCCGCAACCTGATGGACCACCCTTACATGATGACATGGGGTGCCGCGCCAGAGCCGGTTGGCCCGTTTCGCGGGCCCGGATCGACCTCGAGCTACGCCAATTTCCGGGACGGAAACTTTAGGAACAAGAACGCGGCCTTCCGGTTGGAGATCGGTAATTGGGGTTGGAACTTTGCCGCTGGCTCTCCGAACTCTGACGTGGCGCGGCTGGTCGAGCAGGACAACCTCTATGGCACCGCCCTGCGCGATAAGCTCTATCACGATGTCCAGCGGCAGGTCCGAATTGGCACCATGGTCGAGCAACTGCCCAGAGCAACAAACCGAGTGACCATCGACCCAGCCTACCGCACACCCATGGGCGAATACCGCCCGGTGATCAGCTATGATCTGGACGACTATTCCCGCGCCGGGCTGGCCGCCGCGAATGACACCTGTGCGCAGATATTCCAGCGGCTTGGTATCAAGAACCATACCTCCTACAGCCCATCGGATGCGGGGTATTTAACTTATGATGGAAAGGGTTACACCTTCTTCGGTGCAGGCCATCTGGTCGGTACGCACAGGATTGGGACAGATCGGCACAACTCGGTCACCAATGACGAGATGCGCGCATGGGACCACGACAATCTGTGGCTGGTGGGCGCAGGCTCGATGCCGACGATTGCCACGTCCAACCCGACGCTGACGATGTCTGCCATGGCCTTCAGGGCCGCCAGAGCCATCCAGAAGGCCGTTCGGAAAGGGGGTGCGAAATGAGTTCGAAAAAGAAACTGGACGCCGCGCGCAAAAATCTCTGCAAACATCTGCAAGACGCCTTGATGCTGGAGCTTTCGACAATCCCGCCCTACGCGACAGCCTGCTATTCGATCCTGGAGCAAGGGCAATACGACCGGTCCGAGCCGACCATCGTGAATGCCGAGCCGATCGAGGTGATCCGCCAGGTCATGGTCGAAGAGATGCTGCATATGGTTCTTGCGGCGAATGTGATGAACGCGATCGGGGGTACGCCTCAGCTGAACAATCCAAACTTGCTGCCGAAATACCCGACAGAGTTACTGAACGGGGCCGGGCCAGAGGTGCGTCTGCGTAAGTTCTCGCCCAAACAGGTCAAAAGCTTCCGCAAGATAGAAACCGCGCCGAAAGACCTCCGCAAGGCATTGAGGGGGCACTATTCCACCATCGGCGGATTCTACGCCTATGTCAGGAAGCTGCTGGAAGAAGCATGTAAGGAGTTCGGGGACAAAGAGATCTTCATCGGCGACCCCGCGCGTCAGATCTCCAATGACGACTATTTCGGCGCGGGCGGTGAAGTTGTCGAGATAACCGGCACCCCCGCGCAACGTCGCAAAGCGGCTTTTGATGCCATCCAAAAGATCATGGAAGAAGGTGAAGGCGCAGATCTGGGTGGTAAAGCTGGTGACGGAGACACCATTCCGGGGCCAGCCGGCCATGAGGACGTTGCGCATTTCTTCAAGTTCAACGAAATCCTGCACAGCCGCTACTATCGCCCCGAAGATCTGGTGACCGACCCTCCGACTGGCGGCGACCTGATCGTCGATTGGAGCGCAGTCTCTCCGATGAAAGACGACCCCAGCGAGGAGAACTATAAATCTGCGCCCGAAATCGCCGCGATTTCGGCCGAGTTCAACGCCGCGTGGTCCGGTTTGCTGGACGGTCTGCACATCGCCTTCAACGAGGATAAATCCGCTTTGCGCGACCTTGTTCCAACGATGTATTCGATCAAGTCGCTGGCGCAAAAACTGATGCGCATCCCATTGCCGGACGGATCGGGGGAGACAGCCGGGCCGACATGGACCTACCTTGCGCAGAAAAAGCGGATCTGACCTGTAGCCTTAAAACCGGCGGGACCCCGTTTATGCGCCTCAGTCGAAAAAGGTGTCTGCCGCTGTGTCCAACAAAGATTGTGCGTAGAATTTCAGTTTGATAACGTCATGATCGCGCTGGGGAGGGCGCGGCATCTCAATGTTGGACTATTCGCACAATGCGTGGCTCGTGGCGGCCTCGTTGGCCGTGGCGCTGATGGCGGGTTTTACCGGTCTTTACCTGACGCATGGCGCGTCGAAACTGGACAATCAACGGCGCAAGTTCATCGTCGCCCTCGCAGCCGTCATACTGGGCGGCGGTATCTGGTCCATGCATTTCGTTGCCATGCTGGGTCTGCAATTGCCGATCCTGTTTTATTACGACGCGCTGGTGACGCTGATCTCGGCGCTGGTTGCCATCCTTATGGTGGGACTGGCGCTGCTGCTTTTGCATTTCCGTCCCAGAACCCCGCCGACCATCGTGGGCGCGGGCGTGATCGTGGGGCTTGGCATCGTTGTCATGCACTATGTCGGCATGGCTGGGATGCAGCTGTGCCGACCCGTCTACAGCCTGTTCGACATCGTTTTGTCGACCGCGGCCTCGGTTGTTCTGTCGGTTCTGGCGATCTGGGTGGCCTATGACAGCCGAACCCATCGGAACATCCTGTTGGGCACAGCCTGTTTCGGCATTGCGGTGTTTTCCATGCACTTCGTCGCGACCGGTCTCACGGATTTCGTCGCAACCGAGACTGCCGGGGCCGCCGGGCCTGCGCTGGACAACCAGATTCTGGCGATGGGCGTCACGGTTGCAGTCTTCCTGATCTGTGGGGCCTTCCTGCTGACCGGGATCACCTTCATCGAACCCAAGCCTGAACCCGCCTCAGTCCCAACACCCGCCCCTCAACCAGAACCAACCCCAACCCTACGCGCCGGGGTGCCTTTTGAACGTGAAGGCCAGACCTTCTTTGCCGAACCCGCCCAAATTGCCGCCATCCGTGCTGAGGGGCACTACACCATTCTCTATATCGATTCCGAGAAGCTGTTCTGCCCCTGGTCCATCACCGAGGCCGAGACGCGCCTGCAACCCGATGGCTTCCTGCGCGCCCATCGAAGTTATCTGGTGAACCCCAAACATGTCTCAAGCTTCGAGAGGCATAAGGACAACGGGACATGCTATTTCGACTCTGTCGAGGCCCTCAGCAAAGTACCTGTCAGCCGATCTCGCCTGTCAGACATCCGCGACGCTTTGGGCCTGTGATCGCAACTCGTGCAGCTCATTCGCATTTCGTGAAACAAGCTGCGCGTCCCGTTTCCTACGGCTGGAACCGCTGAGCGCACCCCTCTTTCCTGACTGAAGGTACCCCAAGGTATATCGCTTGGACCCAGGGAGGAAAAACATGATACCAGCCGGTTTTGAGTATCACCGGCCAGGCGACATCGCCTCGGCCATCGGCATTTTGCAAGAACACGGAGACGAAGCGCGCGTGATCGCGGGCGGGCACAGCCTGATCCCGATGATGAAGCTGCGCATGGCCGAGATGGGCCACCTGATCGACCTTCAGGCCATCGATGAACTAAAAGGCATCGAGGTCGGGTCCGATACCGTGACCCTAGGAGCCATGGTGACGCAGCATGAGTTGATCACCCATGACGGTCTCGCCACTGCCATTCCGCTGATCCGCGAGGCGGCCTTGCAGATCGCCGACCCTCAGGTTCGCTATATGGGCACCGTCGGTGGCAATGTCGCCAACGGCGATCCTGGCAATGACATGCCGGGTCTGATGCAGTGCCTGAACGCGACCTTTGAACTATCCGGTCCCGATGGGTCACGCAGTGTCGCCGCGCGTGAGTTTTACGAGGCCGCTTATTTCACCGCACGCGAGGATGAGGAAATCTTGACCCGGATTTCGATCCCTGTGCCGGGAGCCGGTGTTGGTCAGGCGTATGAGAAGCAAAAGCGCAAGATCGGGGATTATGCGACGGCCGCCGCCGCCGTTATGGTCGGCAATGGCACGGCCTCGGTTGCGATGACCAACCTGGCGGACACTCCGATCTGGTCCGAAAGCGCCAGCGCTGCATTGGCCGATGGCGATGTGAACGCCTGTGTTGCCGCCATGCTGGATGCCATTGAACCCGTGGCCGACAACCGTGGACCCGTCGAATTCAAGAAACATGTGGCGGGCGTGATGCTGCGCCGCGCCGTCGACCGCGCACAAAGCCGCGCGGGTTGAGGGGAGGAAACCATGTCGAAAATGCACGTCAAACTCACCGTGAACGGTAAAGAGGTCGAAGGTCTGGCCGAGCCGCGCACGCTGCTGATCCACTTCCTGCGGGAAGATCTGAAAATCACCGGCCCTCATATCGGCTGTGAGACCAGCCATTGCGGGGCCTGCACCGTGGATATCGATGGCAAATCCGTCAAATCCTGCACGACCTTTGTAGCGCAAGTGAACGGAGCCGATATCACCACCGTCGAAGGCCTCACTAATGACGATGGCAGCCTTGGCGTATTGCAGGAAATGTTCCGTGAACATCACGGCCTGCAATGCGGTTTCTGCACGCCGGGCATGATCACCCGCGCGCATCGCTTGCTGCAGGAAAACCCGAACCCGACCGAAGAGGATATCCGTTTCGGCATGGCTGGAAACCTGTGCCGCTGCACCGGATACCAGAACATCGTCAAGGCGATCTCGGCCTCGGCTGACATGCTGAACGCTCAGAAGGAGGCTGCCGAATGAACGACCAAACTCTGACCCCCGAAGAACGCGCCGCCAATCTTAAAGGGATGGGCAGCTCGCGCAAACGCGTCGAAGATGTGCGCTTTACGCAAGGCAAGGGCAATTATGTCGATGACATCAAGCTGGACGGCATGCTGTTCGGCGACTTTGTGCGCTCCCCCTACGCACATGCCCGCGTTGTCAGCGTCAACAAAGAGGCCGCCTTGGCGATGCCCGGCGTGATCGCGGTTCTGACCGCCGAGGATCTGGCTCCGCTGGGCTTGCATTGGATGCCAACGCTGGCCGGTGACAAGCAGATGGTTCTGGCCGACGGCAAGGTGTTGTTCCAGGGCCAGGAAGTGGCTTTTGTCGTCGCCGAAGACCGCTATATCGCCGCTGATGCCGTCGAACTGATCGATGTCGAATACGAAGAACTACCTGTTCTGACCGATCCGTTTGAGGCGCTGAAATCCGATGTTGTCCTGCGCGAAGACCTTGAAGGTCAGACCGAAGGTGCGCATGGCCCACGCAAGCACCACAACCATATCTTCACATGGGAACAGGGCGACAAAGACGCAACCGAGGCTATTTTGGCCGAGGCCGATGTCGTGGCCGAAGAGATGGTGTACTATCACCGCACCCATCCCTGCCCGTTGGAGACTTGCGGCTCGGTTGCCAGCATGGACAAGGTGACGGGCAAGCTGACGCTCTACGGTACGTTTCAGGCCCCGCACGCGATCCGGACGGTTGTGTCGCTGATCTCGGGCATTGCCGAGCATAATATCCGCGTCATCAGCCCCGATATCGGCGGCGGCTTTGGTAACAAGGTTGGGGCCTATGCGGGCTATGTCTGCTCGGTCGTGGCCTCGATTGTCACCGGCAAGCCAGTGAAATGGGTCGAGGACCGGATGGAGAACCTGATGTCCACCGCCTTCGCGCGCGACTACTGGATGCAGGGCAAGATTGCGGCCACCAAGGACGGCAAAATCACCGGTCTGTGGTGTCACACCACGGCGGACCATGGCGGTTTTGACGCCTGTGCCGACCCGACCAAGTTCCCGGCAGGCTTCATGAACATCTGTACGGGGTCGTATGACATCCCCACCGCTTACCTGGCCGTGGATGGCGTCTATACCAACAAGGCTCCGGGCGGGGTGGCTTATCGCTGTTCCTTCCGTGTGACTGAGGCGGCCTATTTCATCGAACGCATGATCGAGGTTCTGGCCATCAAACTGAACATGGACGCGGCCGAGCTGCGCCGGATCAACTTCATCAAGGCCGATCAGTTCCCGTATCAGTCGGCACTGGGCTGGGAGTATGACTCGGGCGATTACCATACCGCTTGGGACAAGGCATTGAGGGCTGTCGACTACGAAGGTCTGCGGGCTGAACAGGCACAGCGGGTCGAAGAATTTAAAGCTGGCAAAACCCGCAAACTGCTGGGCATTGGTCTGACGCATTTCACCGAAATCGTCGGCGCGGGACCGGTCAAGAACTGCGATATTCTCGGACTCGGGATGTTTGACTCGTGCGAAATCCGCATCCATCCGACTGGGTCCGCCATCGCGCGGCTGGGGACAATTTCTCAGGGTCAGGGTCACGCCACGACCTTTGCGCAGATCATCGCCAGTGAGATCGGCCTGCCCGCTGATGACATCACGCTGGAGGAGGGTGACACTGACACGGCACCTTATGGTCTTGGGACCTATGGTTCTCGGTCAACCCCCGTGGCGGGTGCAGCAACGGCGATGGCCGCGCGCAAAATCCGCGCCAAGGCGCAGATGATCGCGGCTTATCTGCTTGAGGTCCATGACGACGATGTCGAATGGGATGTGGATCGGTTCTCGGTCAAAGGTGCGCCCGAGCGGTTCAAGACCATGAAGGAAATCGCCTTTGCCGCCTACAATCAGGCGATCCCAGGGCTGGAACCCGGTCTGGAGGCCGTTAGCTACTATGACCCACCGAATATGACCTACCCGTTCGGGGCCTATATCTGCGTCATGGAGATCGACGTGGATACCGGTGAGTGGGACGTTCGGAAGTTCTATGCGCTGGACGATTGTGGCACCCGGATCAACCCGATGATCATCGACGGGCAGGTCCATGGTGGCGTGACCGAGGCCTTGGCCATCGCAATGGGGCAGGAGATTGCCTATGATGAGATGGGCAATGTGAAGACCGGCACGCTGATGGACTTCTTCCTGCCGACCGCGTGGGAGACGCCGAACTATATCACCGACTACACGGTGACCCCTTCCCCGCACCATCCAATTGGCGCGAAAGGTGTGGGCGAAAGCCCGAATGTGGGTGGCGTGCCCTGTTTCTCGAATGCGGTGCATGATGCGTTCCGACCCTTCGGGTTGGTGCAGAGCCATATGCCGCATGACCACTGGCGGATCTGGAAGATCGCCAATGGGTTGGGGATGCATGGGTGATTGGGTTCGGATCGGCTTCACCGATCCGACCGAACGGAGGGGGCCAGCCCCCTCCGAACCTCCCCCGGGATATTTTTAGCCAGATGAAGAATGGATCCTGGTTTTGACTTTGAGTGATGTGCAGAACGGGTTGGCCGCGCAGGGCTATGTTGCTGATGACCGGTTGGCGATGGCGCTGCATCTGGCGCAGGCTTTGGGGCGGCCTTTGCTGCTGGAAGGTCCGGCAGGCGTTGGAAAGACCGAAGTCGCGAAGGCTCTGGCTGCCCAACACGACGCGCGGTTGATCCGCCTGCAGTGCTATGAGGGGCTGGATGCCAGCCATGCCATTTATGAGTGGAACTACCAACGACAATTGCTGGCCATCCGCGCGAGCGAAGCCCAAGGTGGCACAAGCGAAGCGCAGTTATTCTCGGATGACTATCTTCTGAAACGGCCCCTTTTGGAGGCGATCAGTGAAGACAACCCTCCGGTTCTTTTGATTGATGAGATTGACCGTGCGGATGAGGAGTTTGAGGCCTATCTACTTGAGATATTGTCTGATTTTCAGATCACAATTCCGGAGCTTGGGACCATCAAGGCGCGCTCCCGCCCGATTGTGATCCTGACGGCCAATGGCACGCGGGACCTTTCAGACGCATTGCGGCGCCGGTGTTTGTACAGCTATCTCGGCTATCCTTCGCGCGAGACGGAGATGGCCATCTTGAAGGCGCGTATGCCCTCCATTGAAGGATTGTTAGCACGTCAGATCGTCGGGGTTGTTCAGGCCCTCCGCAAGGAAGACCTTGAGAAAACACCAGGCATTGCCGAGATGCTGGACTGGGCCGCCGCCCTGTCGGGGCTGGGTGTGAACGACATGGCACAGTCTCGGGGCGAGGTGCAGGCGACGCTTGTCTGCCTGCTGAAAACCGCCGCCGACTATGATGCCGCTCCGCCTGAGGTTCTGGATCGCTTGATCGGGAAGGTTGCGTGATGCAGGTCACTCGGTTCCCTTCCCGTGCGGCGGGTCTGGCGGACCGCATGAGCGGATTCATGGCCCATCTGCGGATGAACGGATTGCGCGTGGGTCCCGTCGAAACATGTGACGCCCTGGCCGCCTTGGCGGCGGTCGAGGCGACCGACGCGACACAGGCCAAGCAGGCCTTGTGCGTGCTACTGACAGGCAGCGCCGAGGATTGGCGACGCTTTGATGAGCTGTTCGACGCCTACTGGTTCAATGTCGGCAAGCAGCGCAGTGGGACAGCGCAGACCGCTCATGTACGGGTGCAGTCGGCGAAACCGAAGATCTGGCAGCAGCAATCACAAGACGAACAGGATCCGCAAACGGATAGAGATCAGGCAGCCGCCACTCCTGATCCGGGCGACGGGGAGGCCGAAGGGATGGATGGGAAGCTGATTGCGACCCGAACGGCCAACCTGTCGCGCCGGGATTTGCGCGAATTGATGGATGACGAGTCGCTGAGACAGGCCGAACGGGCCGCAACACAGCTGGCCCGGGCGATCCGCGACCGCCGATCTCGCCGACGTAAACAAGCATCACGTGGCCGGACGCTGGACATGCGGCGGATACAGCGGGCCAGTCTGGCGCGGGGTGGAGAGCCGATGGACCTCTATCGCCGTGCGCGACCGCCGCGACCGATGCGGCTCGTTGCACTATGCGATGTCAGTGGGTCGATGACCGTCTATTCCCGTGTTTTTCTGGCGTTTCTCAAGGGCCTGATCGGCAGCGGAACCGAAGCCGACACTTATCTGTTCCACACCCGTCTGATGCGCGTGACAGACGCTTTGCGCGATCACGACTCAATCCGCGCTGCGGGACGGCTTTCACTGATGGCCGAGGGGTTTGGTGGCGGGACCGATATCTCTGGAAGTCTCGAAAGCTTTCTGGACGGCTACGGCGCGCGGGCGCTGAACGGACGGACAATCGTACTGATCCTGTCGGACGGGTATTGCAGCACTGCTCCGCAGGCGTTGGGGCAGGTTCTGGAACGGATTCAACGTAAAGCGCGCCGGGTCGTCTGGCTGAACCCGCTGAAAGGCTGGCAGAATTACCAACCTGTTGCCGCTGCCATGCAGGCCGCAGAACCCCATCTGGACGCCCATCTGCCCGCCAATACGCTTGAGGCGCTGGCGGCGCTGGAACCCGAATTCAGAAAACTGTGAAAGGATATACCGATGGCAGGTTTCGACATTTTCGACACGATTGAAGAGCTGCGCCGCACCGGCGATGCCTTTTGCGTAGCGACAGTGCTGCGCACCGCCGATGCGACCTCGGCCAAGGCCGGAGGCAAGGCCGCCATCACCCGCGACGGTACGGTTCTAGGCCATCTGGGGGGTGCCTGCGTGCAACGCGCGGTTCGCGCCGCAGCGCAAGAGGCGCAGGTGTCAGGTGAGCCGAAAATGATCCGCGTCAAACCCTCGGACAAGGTTGTGTCTATGGCCGACCCGGACGGTGTTCAGACCTACAAAAGCGGGTGCCCATCCGGAGGGACAGTGGACATGCTGATCGAACCCTATCAACACGCTCCGCGCTTGATCATATTCGGAGACTCTCCGATTGCGCAGGCGTTGGCGTCCCATGCGGCACTGGCTGGGTTGCGCGTGTGTTTGCCTGAGGGTGCTGAAAACACGGTGAAATACACCCCCTTTGATCCCGACGATCTGAACGCATTGGGCGTTGAATCGCGAGATTTTGTTGTGGTGGCGTCGCAAGGCAAAGGCGACGGAGCGGCATTGAAAGCTGCACTGCAGTCACCCGCGCGCCGCGTGTCGATGGTTGCAAGCCGCCGCAAGGCCGAAGTGCTGTGCGCCAAACTGGAAACACAAGGGCTGAGCACAGAGCAGACCAAGCGACTGAAATCGCCCGCAGGGTTGGATATCCACGCCATCGACCCGCATGAAATCGCGCTTTCGATTTTGGCTGAAATCATCATGTGGCGCAATTCTGACAAATCCCAGGAGACATCCCATGATGAGAAAATGGCTTAACTGGCTGAACGCTTTCAAAACGGCGCAGCCCGAGTTGACCACGGAGGAGGCGACCGAAAAAGCCCTCCGTGTCTTTCCGAAATGTTGTTGAAAAAGGACCCCCCAGATGGAGCTCACTGACGAAATACGCATCGCGGCCCCAAAGGACGCCGTTTACCGCGCACTCAACGATCCCGATGTGCTGCGTGAATGCATCCCGGGCTGCGAAGAGTTAATCCAGCATTCGCCCGAACACCTCGAGGCCAAAGTCGTCCTGAAAATCGGCCCGGTCAAGGCCCGCTTCAACGGCGAAGTGACGCTGGACAACTCACAGGCGCCAGATGCGTTTTCGCTGTCCGGCGAAGGCAAAGGCGGTGCTGCCGGCTTTGCCAAGGGCGGCGCGGATGTATCCTTGACCGCTGACGGAGATGAGACGGTTCTGTCTTACACCGCCAAGGTGACGATCGGCGGTAAGATCGCACAATTGGGCAGCCGCTTGATTGCAGGGACGGCCAAAAAGCTATCCGGCAAGTTCTTCGACAAGTTCGGAGAAGTCGTTGCAGAACAGTTCGTTCAATAGGCGTTGCACCTAACGTACATCGAGCGGATGTGGCAGGGTCTGCCACACCGCCTCTGATTTCCGTCAGCCCTGTACCTCATCCTGCACGTAGGCGATGACATTGGTGATGTCGGCCTCTTTCGTCAGGCCGGGGAACTGCATCTTGTTGCCAGGCAAAAACCCCTTTGGATCGGCCAGAAAAGCCGCCAGATTCTCCGGCGTCCAGACAAGATCGGCACTAGCAAGCGGGCCGGAATATTTGAACCCGTCCACCTGCCCCGCAGATGCACCCACCACATTAAACAGTGAGGGCCCTACGCCATTGCGACCTTCTTTCAGCTGATGGCAGGCCTTGCATTTGCGAAAGACCTTCTTGCCCGCTTTGAGATCCCCGTCCACTGCAGCGATTGCAACCGGAGCGACGGTCGCGGTTTCGGCCTTGTTTTCGTCCATGGTAAACACAAGCCGTGCGGTGATCGGCACGGTTCGTGTGATGCCGGGCAGGTCGGCCAGCTCCATCAACTTGTCAACGCCTGCATCCACGCCTGCGTCCTCGGTGCTTAGAAAAACCATATCATTGGTAGAAACCAATACCGATTTCGCGGTCAGTCGCACCACGAACATCTCGGCGTCGAACTCGATCTCGGTCCCGATCAGAGACAACGCGGCCTCGACATCGATGATCGACGATGCGCCCACGGCAAGGCCCGAGACCTCATCCATATCGAATTCAGCGGTCAGGGCAGCGGTGCCTGCCTTGCGGAACACGTATTCGATCATCCGTTCGTTGCGTATGTCGATATTGGTTTCTACTGAGGACAGATCAATCTCGATCTCGGCAATGCCATCAGGGCTGACATGACCGCTCAGCCCGGTGAAGGAGTTGACCTCGCCCACTGTGTCTTTCTTGATCGTTCCATAAGCCAGGTGCGAGGCATCCGAGGACAGAGTCCAACTTTCCGACAGGGCCGGGGTTGCAACAATTGCAGACGCAATCGTGACTGCTTTCAACAGAAGTTTCATTTCATTTCTCCTCAGGTTATGTAATTTCTGACCCCGCGGGCCCGGTCCGTGAAAGACAAACACACACAGGTCACGATTTATTCGATGAGTGGTGAAATCAGCTCGGAACAGGCCGTGCGCGGCGCGATCCAGACGCATTCGAAACGCGTGTGGCGGTTCGGGCTTGCCCTGTCGGGCGCCTCGGATGTGGCCGACGACCTTTTGCAATCCACATGCCTGCGCGCGCTAGAGCGTCACCATCAGGTGACATCCCACGACAGGCTGGACAGCTGGCTGATGACGATCTGCCGTTCGATCTGGCTGAATGAAGTACGCGCGCGATCCGTTCGCAAGGCGCAGGCCCTGTCTGTGACCCCCGAAACTGAATTAATTGCAACAGGACCGGATTCAGAAACGAATATTTTCGCGGCTGAAGTGTTTACTCAAGTGATGCAGCTGCCAGAAGCACAGCGCGAGACCGTGATGCTTGTCTTCGTGGAAGGGTATAGCTATCGCGAGGCAGCAGCCTTGCTTGAGGTGCCGATTGGAACAATCATGAGCCGACTATCTACGGCTCGGCAGAAACTGAAAACCGTGATGCAGCACGAGGCTGCGGACGCCGTTCGACGGGGTGGCAAATGACGTTTTCCGATGAAACGCTGCTGGCGTATCTGAATGGAAATCTGGACGAGACCGACGCGCAAGAGATCGAGAGCGCGGTCGAAGCCGATCCAGAACTGGAACAGCGCCTGATGGCGCTTGATCCGTTTGCACCCGTTGTGCATTCGGTCTTCAAGGATGTTCCGCAGGATGTGCCTCAGATCACCTTGCCGGACCGCGCGACGTCTCAACCCGCGTCTCAACCTTTTCGATTGCTGGCCGTCGCGGCCTCGGTCGCGATTGTGGCGGTTTCAGCGACGTTGTGGGCGACACGACCCGCGCCGTTGGGCTGGGCGCAGCAGGCGGCGATCTACCAATCGCTCTATGTACCTGAAACAATTGCCACTCTGGACACCGCTCCCGAGGCGCTTGAGGCCCAGTTTGCTCAGGCCGAAGCCACGCTAGGCCGATCACTGAATCGCGAAGCCCTGAGCGCCTTGCCGGGTGCAGAGCTGAAACGCGCTCAGGTTCTGTCTTTCAAGGGAAAGCCACTGGTTCAGGTCGTCTTTGCGGATGATCAGGGGCGGCCCTTTGCCTTTTGCGTGATCCGTCAAGGGCCAGGGGCACCGGACAAGGATGTGAACCTTGCCGTTCTCAGCGGGCTGGCAACGGCCACTTGGGCGGAAGATGGCTATGGCTACATGATCATCGGCGCCGATGGGCAGAGCGATCTGAGCGATCGCCTGACCGCATTTTCCGAGGCAATTTCCAGCTAAAATGCGCCTGGGCCTAGGCCAATCGCGGAGGTTGAAGACTACACCAAATCGGACTTTCGAAACGAATAGCGAAATGACCGAGTTGTGGACAATTAATGCAGGCGGTTCGATGGCGTGGACGCGTCCTCGAGAACCAGCTTTCCGTTCTTGAGATGCCGCTCGACGAATTTCTTCTGCAAGCGACCGGCTGGTACAGGATATGCCGTTTCCGGGGCGTAGCCCTGACGTTGCACTTCCGGGAAGAGGATAAAGATTTCTTCTCGGGCCTCTTCCGATATTGTCTTGATTGCTTCGGGGCCTGTAAACAAACTCTCCGAAGGAGCACCATCGGCGAAAATGACCTCGTGTTGATCGAAGAGAAGGTGGAAATAGACGACCTCGGTTATGTCTTCATCCACGTAGATCCCAGGTAACGCGGCCAGCTTTATTGCCGACACAAGGACATCGGGACTGCCGAACATACGCTCGGACACTTTGGAAGACACCAACATGCGGTGTTGTCTGGACACCAGCAGGTCTTTTGCCGGAAGCCCCTGCCCAAGCGCGCCGGCAGAGATACGGACAGGTCGTAGTTTTTCCGCAGCTACACCTTGGGCCGCAAAGTCCACTGTCTTGGAACCAACCCACCGCAACCGCTGCGGGCCATTTCCCTTGGTCAGAACGACATCCCCCACGGACAAATCTTCAACAGCGGTTGGGCCGTTCGGCGTTTCAATCATGGTTCCCGCGCACAAACACAGAATATCGCCGGAGATATCACCAAAGCCGATTGCACCGGTATTGGCACCCGAAGACAGACCCCCTTCAAAGATGACCTCAATCCGGGACACCGGGCCTGCAATTGAAACGGTCAGCGAATCTGGCGCGCCCGGTCCTTCGACACCCGGAGACACATTCCCGTTGGCTTCGACCGTGTTGCCGGTCTGGACGTGAAATGGGCTGAGGTTGGAGAAAACAACCGGGACCGGATTATCGTTCACATCAAACGCCAGAACCGTCACTCTATCGTCGAAAGAGAATTCGTTGCTGTCCAGATCCAGAATTTCGAACGTCACGTTTTTAACAGCAGTTGAAAACGTCACCTCTGATGTCGCAGGGCCCGGGATGCCCGAAACAAACAGGTTTCCACCAAGAAACCCATTGAAGAATACCCCTGGATCAGAGGCCACGGTTAGCGTCGACGAGTTCGAACCGTCTGTCAGCACGGTCGAACTGTTCGCACTGCCCAGAGTTGACCAATCAAATAGGAATGGCACTACTGCGTCTCCCAAACCGCTTAAACTGCATAGAATAACGATATTCTATCTCATGCGTATTAATGCATCCTTAAATTGACAACCCTAGTATCTTTTTCCTGTAGTGTGATCAAATACAGCGTACCCCAATCAATCAGGACCGAATATGGCCGTCGTTACCATGCCTGCGCAGACAGCCCAACGGCTGAAGGACGAAATTCTCAAGCTATCGCAATCTGTTGAGGTCAAAATGTTTCTGGCCAAAGACGTCGTTCAACTGATCGGTTTCACAGAAGAAGAGATCGCGGGTTTTGGCGGAGAAACCGGCGATGCCGTCGTTTTGGCAGTGCGGGACCTTCAGGCTCTCGAGCAGGCCATTCCACAATCTGCCAGCGGACGCTTGAATTATATCCCAATCGTGAACGAAAAAGCCAAGGCCAAGCTGGATCCGTTTTATCAGGCCTAGACTGCACTCTGTGTGTTTGCGGCAAAGGGTGAGGCACACGCCCCACCCCCTTGGTATCACGCGTCGATGATGTTGTGGCCAGGACCGTAGGGGAAACCGGTGATGTTCTCGGCCCCGTCTTCTTCGACCACAAGAATGTCATGCTCACGGTAGCCTCCGGCTCCCGGCTGGCCTTCGGGGATCCACAGCATCGGTTCGATGGACACGACCATGCCGGGTTCCAGTGCGGTGTCGATATCCTCGCGCAGTTCCAAACCCGCCTCGCGCCCATAGTAGTGACTGAGCACTCCGAAGGAATGCCCGTAGCCGAAGGAGCGGTATTGCAGCAGGCCCTCATCTTCAAAAAAGCGATTGATCTCGGCCGTAATACCGGAACAGGTCGCGCCGGGTTTGATCAGGCTCAGGCCAAGCTCATGCGCGGCGACGTTGGCCTTCCAGATGCGCAGGCTTTCGGCGTCGGGTTCGCCCAGAAACAGGGTGCGCTCCAATGCCGTGTAGTACCCCGAAATCATCGGGAAGGTGTTCAGCGACAGGATATCGCCCTTTTGCAGCGCCCGTTTGGTGACCGGGTTATGCGCGCCATCGGTGTTGAGGCCGGACTGGAACCAGACCCAAGTGTCGCGGTATTCTGCGTCGGGATAAGCGCGGGCGATCTCCGCCTCCATCGCGTCGCGACCGGCCATGGCGATCTCGATTTCGGTTGCGCCTTCGCGGATGGCGGCGTGGATGGCGGCTCCGCCCACGTCAGCGGTTCGGGCACCACCTTTGATCAGTTCGATCTCTTCGGCGGATTTTACCATACGGGCCGCCATGGTGTCGGGCGCGATGTCGACCAGTTCAGGCTGGCCCAGCATCGCCAAAGCCGTATCGCGCGCGGCCAGAGTCATGTGATCGCTCTCGATCCCGATCCGTTTCGCGCCGCCGATCAGGCTGGCCACCGCGCGCCAGTAATTGTCACGCTTCCAATCGGTGTAGATCACGTTGTCTTCGGCCGAGCGGCGCCACGGCTGGCCTGCGTCGATATTGGCCGAAACCGTGGTGCAGGCGTCCTGCGTAACTACGCAGCCATAGGGCCGGCCAAAGGCGCAGTACAGAAAGCCCGAGTAATAGGCGATGTTCTGCATCGACGTCAGAAGAACTACGGGAATATCCCGCGTAGCCATAATGGCGCGCAGTTTGCCCAGACGGCGATCGTATTCGCCTTTGCTGAACGGCAGGGGCGCCTTGTCGCCATTGTGGCAGGTGAAGAATTCGGGGCGATTTGTCATGTTCAGGTCTCTCATCTTTGCCGGGCGGCAAACCCGGCCACTTGTCCCGGCGTTCAGGACAGGCGGTCTCGGGGTCCGAGAGCCGATCATCCCAGTGCGCCCGCGACGCCATCGCGGCTGGGATGAACAGGTGAATCGTTAGATCAGGCGCGCGCTTGCGTCAAGCGGGGGAAAGCCCCCGCAGACGCTCAGACCGGCGGCGTAGCAATTCGACCGTGGTCAGCAGCGCGATCGAGATCACCACAAGGATCGTCGCCACCGCCAGAATGGTCGGGCTGATCTGTTCGCGGAGGCCGGTGAACATCTGCCAAGGCAGGGTCTTTTGGCTGGCTGAGCCGACAAACAGCACCACGACCACCTCGTCGAACGAGGTGATGAAGGCAAACAAACCACCCGAGATCACGCCCGGCAGGATCAACGGCATCTGGATCTTGAAGAAGGTCCGCACCGGCCCTGCGCCCATATTCGCCGCCGCCCGCGTCAGCGAGCGGTCAAAGCCGACCAGCGTGGCGGTCACGGTAATGATGACGAACGGGATGCCCAGAACGGCGTGCGCGAGGATGACCTTCACATAGCCCACGAAGTTCTTGTTCATACCCAGCGTGCCTTCCATGAAGCGACCGATATCGCTGTAGAAAAAGAACATACCGGTGGCCGAGATGATCAGTGGCACGATCATGGGTGAGATCAGGATACCCATGATGGCACGGCGACCGGGAACATGGCTCTGGCTCAGGCCGATGGCCGCCAGGGTGCCCAGCGAGACAGAGATCACCGTCGCAATTGGCGCGATGATCAGCGAGTTCTTGAAGCTGCGCTGCCATTCATTGTTGGTGAAGAAGTCGCGGTAATGCTTCAGCGAATACCCCTCGGGGTCCAGTCGCAACATCTCGGGCGTGAAGGTAAAGAAATCCTGTGCGTTGAACGACAGTGGCAGAACCACGAGGATCGGCGTGATCAGGAAGACAAAGATTGCGCCGCAGATCACTCGGAACAGGTAGTGATAGAACACCTGTTTCGCAGTCAGATAGGGCAGTAGTTTGCGGCGATAGCGGCCCTCATATAGCCAGTAGATGAACCATGCGAAGAACCAGCCGCCCAGCAGGCCCAGAACGCCGCCCATGGGACCCGAAATCAGAAATCCGGCGATGCCAAAGCCCAAAATGGTGATCCAGCGGGCCAGATTCTCATTCTTTAGAACAGCGATGTAGATCCAAGCCAGTGCCGCGATCAGGGCGGCTCCGCCAATGATGCCCAGAAAGATCGAACCGTTACCTGCGCCAACGAAGACACCGGCGAAGGCCCCTGCCAGCGCAACGCTTGGCAGGACCATGGACATTGGTTTGCGGGAAATCGGAGTAAGTGCGGCCATGTCGATTATCCCAGCTTCACGTTATCAATGCCGACGATCTTGTCGTAACACCAGTAGAGCAACAGCACGACGGCCAGCAGTATCGTACCCAGCGCCGCGGCCAGCCCCCAGTTCAGCGAGGACGAGATGTGGTAGGCAATCCGATTCGAGATGAAGACTCCCTTGGTGCCGCCCACAATCTCGGGCGTGATGTAGTAGCCGATGGCTAGAATGAACACGAGGATCGATCCCGCACCGATGCCCGGAATGGATTGCGGGAAATAGATGCGCCAGAAGGTCGTCCAATTCGTCGCGCCCATGGATTTCGCGGCGCGGGTGTAGGACTCGGGGATCGTCTGCATCACCGAATACATCGGCAGGATCATGAACGGCAGCAGAATATGCGTCATCGCGATGATCGTACCGATCTGGTTGTTGATGATGACAAGTCGGGCGTCATCGGCCACCAACCCAAGCCAAACCAGCGTTTCGTTGATCACACCCTGTTGTTGCAGCATGACCTTCCACGCCGAGGTTCGCACCAATAGCGAGGTCCAGAAGGGTAACAAAACAAGGATCATCAGTAAGTTTGACACCCGCATCGGTAGGGTCGCCAGCAGGTAACTGACCGGATATGCCAACAGGATACAGGACGCGGTGATCACCAGTGACATGAACAAAGTACGCCCGAATAGCTTGATCAGGATCTGCTTGTCCTCGGGCTGCGCCTGCGCGCCTTCGGGCGTGCGGCGCATATCGACCGCGTTCAGAAAATAGCCATTCGTTACGGCGGGCGAGTGAGTCTTGATCACCGCCCAAGTCTGCGGTTCGCCCCAGCCCTCATGGATTTCGATCACCTGATCCTTGAACGGCCCATCTGTTTCGGGATCCAGCTTACCCATTTTCCGACCCGAGCGGCGGAACATCGAGGACATGCCTGTCTCTTCGTAGTTCAGGCGCGAGCCCAGTCGGGTATGTGTCTTGTTGTCGACCGCCACGACCATGTCGCGGACAAAGGCGTCATAGACGGCCTCGTCAGGCAGTTCGCCACTGTTTTCGTCCCAGCTTTGCAAGGCTTCGACCGTCAGGGGCAGGGTTTGCTGCACAATGCTGTTTTCCACCGACCGGAAAAGCATCGATGCAATCGGCACGATGAACGAGAACAGCACGAACAATAGGAGAGGGGCCACCAGCATCAGCGCCCGCAGCTTTTGTCGCCTCAACGAACGTGCCAGCGATTGCTTGAGCGGCGTTCCATCCGCTGCCAGCATAGGTCCGGCGTTTTGGCTTGCGTCAGTCATCAGTGCCCCTTGGGTTTTCTTTGGTCCGGGGGCGGCGCGCCGCCCCCGACTTTGTCATGAAATCAGACGCTTATTGCGCCAACCACGCCTGGAACTTGGCGTCGATGTCGTCGCGGTAGTCAGCCCAGAACTCGTAGTTATACAGGAACGTGTTCTTGGCGTTGTTCGGATCGGTCGGCATGTGCGGCGCCATGTCGATACCCAGATCGGCATGCTGACCCACCAGCGGAGCCGACGAGGCACGGGCCGGACCGTACGAGATGTACTTGGCCTGATCCGCAAGACGCTGAGTGTCGGTCGCGAACATGATGTAGTCCAGTGCGCGTGCCTGACGCTCTTCGCTCAGACCGGCCGGGATGATCCAACCGTCCAGATCGAACACCTGCGCATCCCACAGCATGGCAACGGGCTGGTTCTGCTCTTCGATCACGCTGAACAGACGACCGTTGTAGGTCGAGCCCATGATGACCTCGCCATCAGCCAGCAGCTGGGGCGTGTCGGCACCTGCCGACCACCAGACAACGCTGTCCTTGATGGTGTCGAGCTTGGCTAGAGCCTGATCCTGACCCTCTGCAGTCGCCAGCACGTCATAAACGTCGTCCTTGGCAACGCCGTCACAGATCAGAGCCCATTCCATGTTGTTGATCGGACGCTTTTCCAGCGAACGCTTGCCCGGATAGTTTTCCAGATCAAACACGGCGCAGACGTCTGTCGGCGGTGTGTCACCAACCAGGTCGGTGCGATAGCCGAATGTGGTCGAGTAAACGATCTGCGGGATAAAGCAGTCGCTAACCAGCAGGTCACCGAAGTCTTCGGATGCGGGCGTGCCATCAGGTGCCGGGGCCAGCATGGTGTCGGGATCGATTTCCATCGCCAGACCTTCGTCGCAGAGACGGATCGCGTCCGCCGCAACAACGTCAACCACGTCCCAGGTGATGTTCCCGGCTTCATTCATAGCGCGCAGCTTGGCAACCGCTTCGGCCGAGCTGTCATCGTTCAGGATGGTGACGCCAGTCTTTTCCGAATAGGGCTCGTGATAGGCCTTAAGCTGCGATTTGGAATAGGCTCCCCCCCAAGAGACGATGGTCATCTCTTCGGCGGAAACGCCACCGGCCGCTGTTGCCAGAGCCGCTGCAGTCAGCAGTGTCTTTGTTGGTTTCATGTAAAACTCCCAGTATTTCCCGTTTGTTGTATGGTCAGCCGACGCACGGGTTTTCGCCAGCCGGTCCCTCAGTGTAACCGCGCTTGTGCCGCGCGGCTTGGTCTATGCGTCAAGCGCACGACAATCCTTTGCCAGCCAACCGATATCGATCTCTTGACCGGGTTGCAGGCGAATGGCATCGGGGGCGTTCCGTGTCTTGACGATGAACTCGTCATTGCCCGCTACAGACATGCGGAAGCGGAACACGTCGCCCATATAGATGAATTCCTTAACCGTCGCCTTCAGCGTATGCGCGTCGGCATGCAGACGATCCTTGTTGAATTCGACACGTTCCGGACGGATCGAAACCTTGGTTCGTTCGCCCGGATTGTGCACATTGATCGGCACCGCATCAATTTCTGATCCGTCATCCAGCTGCACCACACAGCCGTCGCCGTCGATGGATTTGACCACACCTTCCAGAGTGTTGTTCTCGCCGATGAACTGCGCGACGAAGCTGTTATCGGGCTCTTCATAGAGTTGATCCGGCGGGGCCAGCTGCTGAATGCGGCCATCATCGAAAACGGCGACACGATCTGACATGGTCAGCGCCTCGGTCTGGTCGTGGGTCACATACACGGTGGTAATGCCCAGCTCATGCGCCAGTCGCGTGATTTCGAACTGCATATGTTCACGCAGCTGTTTATCCAGCGCGCCCAACGGCTCGTCCATCAGCACCAGTTCCGGCTCGAACACTAGCGCACGGGCCAGAGCGATCCGCTGTTGCTGGCCACCTGACAGCTGCGCCGGACGGCGCCCGCCAAAGGCACCCATCTGCACCATGTCCAAAGCGCGCTTGACCTTTTCGTCACGCTCGGACTTGCCCAGCTTGCGAACTTCCAGAGGAAACGAAAGGTTTTCGGCCACCGTCATGTGCGGGAACAGAGCATAGTTCTGAAACACCATGCCAATCCCACGTTTGTGCGGCGGGATATTGTTGATTGGATTTCCATCCAGCAGGATTTCACCATGGGTAGCGGTTTCAAACCCGGCGAGCATCATTAGGCAAGTTGTCTTGCCTGAACCTGACGGCCCGAGCATTGTCAGAAACTCGCCCTTCGGCATTGCAAGGTTGAGATCTTTAACGACGAGATTCTCGCCATCATAAGACTTCTGAACGCGTTGAAATTCGACAAACGCGGCGTCGTTCGTTGTACCGGTCACAAGACCCCCTGTTTCGTCAAATGATTACCCGAGGCTTTCGGATTTCATTGATCTGTGATCGACAGTTAAGACCAAGCGATACGCACTTGGCAACAAGTTATGGTGCTTTTGCCAAAATTGAGTTCACTCTTACCAGTCAATGCACAGCGTTTAAGCGCCTCATATGCCATGCAAGGCATTGATTACTCGACAAAACAGGTTTTCCGATCCGCTCTTGGATTTTCGGTATCGCGTCGAGAGTTCGCAGGTTGGTACAACTCAGGAACACCGCTTCGACGGCCGGATCTACTCCCAGTTTGGAGGCAGCCTCGACCACGGATTCCGTCGATATCCGCGCCACCTTGGCCTCTTCTGCCTGCCCGAAACTTGCAAACACGTCCATGCTTATGCCATTGGCCTGAAACGCAGTACGCAGCGGTACGTTGACCTCTTCGATGTAAGGCGACAGCAGGGCAAATTTCGAAACACCGAGGTCGACGGCGCAGGCAATCGCCGCGCGCAGAGGATTCGTGACTTCACGGGTATTGCATGTCTGTTTAACCAGCTCTGCCACGCGCTCTGACCCGATCACCGAACTGGCCGAGGTACAGCCATAACCCACAACATTGTAGGGTCGCGCATTGGGAAGTAATTCCGCCGCCGCAGGCAGCGCCTTCTCCATCTCGGCAAGGCTTTCGGTCGTAACCTCAATACCGCTGGGAATGCGCGTGACGTGAAGGGGGTATTTACGGTCCGCGAAGTATGCGCCGAACTCAGGCTCTAGCGTCTCATCGACCTGCAAAACGATCAGCCCAAGCGGCGAGGCGTTTGGATCGTCTTCGTCCAGAGTGTAAGGGACATGGGTCATAGCTGCATCATCTCCGGCCCGATCCTCGGGCTGATAAACCGTGGGGTACTGTCAGTGATGACTATGTTTTCCTCATGCACCAGAATTTTGTCCCCAACGGCGATGCCCGGTTCCAGTGTCAAAACCATGCCCGGCTCCAGAACGGTGTTGTCCGACGGGATCAGGGACGGCCATTCGGTGAGGGACATTCCCAAACCATGGCCCAGGCGACCCGCATCCGTACCCTCTGCATCCGCCGTGAGAACCGCGTTAATGGCATGAAACAAATCCGCTGCGGTTGCGCCCGGACGAGCGATTTCGAACGCAGCATCCGATGCCTCGATTAACCTAGCATGGGCGTTTGCCACATCAGGCCGAGGCGGGCCGATTGACCAGTTTCTGTCGAAGTCGCAGAAATACCCGTCCCAAACCAATCCGGTGTCCAACATCAACACATCACCAAGCGCCAGCGGTACGCCAGAGGCTGGTGAAATCACATCCGCGTAGCCGCCCTGCTCTGCCCCGCCGGCAAGATAAGGCACCCAATCGGCGCCCTCCTCTAGGCACAACATCTGAAAGCGGCGGAACACCTCATCCAATGGCATCCCCTCCCCCGCGATCTCAGGGACGCGGGCAAAGGCCCGACCGGCAATGCCGCAAGCGGTTTCGATCTTGGCAATCTCGGCCTCGGACTTGACCATACGCAACTGGCGCAGGATGCCGCTGTCGCCTTTCAGCACCCTTGGTCCAAGCTGGCCGCGCAGACGTTCAAGGTCTGCCAAAGGCATGCGGAGACGCGTCTCATGCCCATCCGGCACCCCAATTCGTCCCTCTGTGGGCGTCACCTCGACCAGCGCGTCACGCAGAAGAGAAACACCGTCATCTTGTAGATCGGGCGCGCTCCAGGTGCGGATGTCATCGATCCATGTCTGCGCCATGAGGGCTGCCCCGATCGACGGGATCACCGCGATCGGCTTGTCCGCGGCTGGCACAATGAGGAACCATGGGCGGGTCGGACTTTCCCAGAACCGGGTCAGAAACCCGGTGAAATAGCGTAGATCCGTCTCGGTTGTCAGCAAAAGCGCCGACAGGCCCGCCGCATCCATCAACTTCTGCGCGCGCTTGGTACGCGCTTCAAACTCGGATGGCGCAAACCCCCTCATTCTGCGGTCTCGGAGAGGATGCACAGCACACGTGAGGCCTCAGTCATTCCCAATTCGGTCCGTGCCTGGTCATTCAGAACCGCGGCAAGCCCAGCGCCGCCCGAGGCTGTTGTCTCCAACCCCGCTGCGGCCATGGCGGGCAGTTTCTCGGATACGTCCTCATCCGAGAGCGTCAGGAACAAGTCGGCGTCGCGTGCCAATCCGTTTAGCGCGATCAACGAAGGCTCTTTACAGTCCAGACGCCCCATGATGCTATCCGGCCCATCGGCGAACACGCATGACCCCGCCTCAATACTGGCCTGCAGGGCGGGCGCGGCTTCAGGTTCGACAACGACTATTTTCGGCGCGCCACCCCAGGCTTTGCGCGCATAGGCGGCGACAGCCCCGGCCAGACCACCAACACCGGCCTGCAACATGATGTGAGTCGGAACTTCGGGGCATTGGTCGACCGCTTCGGCCGCCATTTGCAGATACCCCTCCATCAGGGTCCACGGCAGATCATAGTACCCTTCCCATGAGCTGTCCGAGAGCAAGGTCCACCCGTTTTCCTCAGCCGCGTCGCTTGCGGCTTGCATACTGTCTGCATAATCGGACCCACTGCGAACCACGTGGGCTCCTTGGCCTTTTAATCGGGCGGCAAAGCTCTCGGGCACCGTCTCGGCAATATAGACAACAGCTTTTGCGCCAAACATCCGCGCGCCCGCCGCAACGCTCATCCCGTGATTCCCGGCACTGGCGGTTACGTAGGTTGACCCTGCCAACGTGTCTGCACCCGGCGCGTCCGAGGCTTCGGCAGCGTGGCGCGCAATCACATAGGCCGCGCCGAGGGCTTTGAACGAGCCCAGATTCATACGCGCGCGCTCATCCTTGACCCAAAGATGCGCAACCGGGGCGAGGCCTGCGGCATCCACCAACGGGGTCTCCTTCGCCGCCGGGCACATGGACAACAACGCCGCAACGCGGGCCGCATCTGTCGACGGATAAGGGGCCGAGGGCGCAAGTTTGGGACCTGCCCGGTGTGTATTCGCAACGATCTTCATGTCTCTCCCCGCCTTTTTGCCTGACGTGATCCGATCGCCCCTGATCTGTCAACTCTCCTGATCGTTAACCGACCTGATCCAACAGCCAGTCATGAAACAACCCCGCCGCCGGGTTCGAGCTATTCGCGGATAGAAAATACCCCTCATTGCTGTCGATTGAGCCGTCATGCGCGCGCTCGACCAAGCCCGAATCAAGTGCGTGTTTCGCCAAAAGCTCGCTCACCAAAGCCACGCCACCCCCGTGCGCCGCCAATTGAAGCGCCATGCCAAAAGTATCCACAAAGACAGTGGGCTGGCTTTGCAACCCCTGACACTCCAACCACCGGCCCCAGCCGCCAGACGTCCCAACAGCCTCGATCAGAGGCAGATCCGATATGTCCCTCAACAGGGCCGGAGATTTGAAAGGCACAAGCCGGTCCGGCATCAGACGAACAGCGCCCTGCCCCACTTGTTTCTTCGATCCGAACCGCACCTGCACATCCGCTTGAGAAGCATTGAAATCGTCCGGCCAAATCGCGCTGAGCAGCCGCACGCGGATGTCCGGGTGCTGATGGGCAAACGCAGGCAGATGTGGGGCGATGACCCATTGCGCGATACTGACCGAGGTCGCGACCGTCAGAACGTCTCCGGACGCGTTGGTGTCGACCTGCCCGGCAGCAACGGCCAGCGCCTCAAGCGCCTTACCGACCTCGGGCAGCAGCTTTCTCCCCGCGTCCGTCAGCGCCAGACTGCGCGGATGGCGCACGAAAAGGGATGCGCCCAACCGCAATTCAAGCGATTTCACCTGCTGGCTGACGGCGGATTGCGTCAGACCGATTTCCTCGGCCGCTGCTGTAAAGCTAAGCGTGCGGGCGGCGGCCTCAAAGGATCGGAACCAGGTCAGAGGGGGAAGCGATTTTGCCATAGGCCAAGCCAGTCATTAGTCTTGTTAATGTCAAAGCACATAATTCTATCATTTGTCAAAAACCAGCCCCGTTTCTAACGTCGGCCCGCGCGACAGGAGAAGTTTTATGCAGCCGGAAATACGCAAAATCGTAACCTATGACGAAGAGGTTTTGGTCGAGGGTTTTCGCCCCGCAAAGACCCCATGGCGCATGTTCGCAGTGGCCGCCGTGGTCACCAACCCGTGGGCCGGGCGATATGTCGAAGACCTGAAGCCCGAGATTCAGGCCTATGGTCCCGTTCTGGGTGAGATGATGACCAAGCGCATGATCGCGCTGGCTGGCAGCGGCGATGCGATCGAGGCCTATGGCAAGGCCGCAGTGGTTGGTCTGAATGGCGAGGTCGAGCATGCCTCGGGCCTCATTCACACTCTGCGCTTTGGCAACCACTACCGGCAGGCCGTCGACGCAAAGTCATATCTCGCCTTTACCAACACCCGAGGGCCCGCGAACGCTCCGATCATGGTGCCGCTGATGGACAAGAACGACGCCGGGCGGCGCTCGCACTATCTGACCATCCAGTTTGCGATCCCCGATGCGCCACGCGACGACGAGATCGTTGTTGCGCTTGGCGCGGCAACCTCGGGCCGGCCGCATCACCGTATCGGCGACCGGTATCAGGACCTCAAGGATTTGGGCCATGACGTGGACAACCCGGCCGCGGTCTGAGATCGGCGGCCTCGCAGCAATCCAGACCGGCGCGGGACCGAATGTCCTGTTGCTGCATGGTGTCGGTTTGCGCGCCGAGGCCTGGGGCGCCCAATTAGACGCGCTGGCATCAGCAGCGCGTCTGACCGCACCGGACATGCCTGGTCACGGCGAAAGCCCATTGGGCGACCCACGCGAGGATATTTCAGAATATACCGAGGCCGCGTTGCGCGTTCTGGATCGGCTGGACGGGCCAACACTCGTCGTCGGTCATTCCATGGGCGCAATGATTACGCTTGATCTGGCGACCAAAGCACCTCAGCGGATCGCTGGTATAGTTGCACTGAACGCGATTTTCGAACGTGACGCTGAGGCTACACGGGCCATACAAACCCGCGCCGCCGCGCTTGATGGTCTGACACCGTCCGACCCGACGAGGACCCTCTTCCGTTGGTTCGGCGACACAGAATCGCCCGAGCGTACAGCCTGTCAAAACTGGCTGACGGCAACGAACCCAGCTGGCTACAAACAGGCTTATACCGTCTTTTCCAACAGCAAAAACCCGCGCCGTGACGCTCTGAAAAAGCTCCTCTGCCCAGCGCTGTTTATGACCGGTGAGCTTGAGCCCAACTCGACCCCCGCCATGTCACGCGCCATGGCGGAGCTTGTTCCAAACGGGCAGGCGCAGATCGTCAAGAGTGCCGCGCATATGATGCCGATGACCCATGCCGCGGAGGTTAACGCAGCCCTATCAATCTTTCTGACTGAGGTGCAACAATGACCAGTCTCGACCCTCGCGACCTGCGGCGCGCCTTTGGCAGCTTCATGACCGGCGTCACAGTTGTGACGGCGCGCGACGCCTCGGGCACGCCGTTGGGGTTCACTGCCAACTCCTTCTCATCCGTGTCTCTGGACCCGCCGCTTTTGCTGGTTTGTCCGGGCAAGAACCTGTCCTCCTACGATGCCTTCGCAAGCTGCGCGCATTTCGCAGTGAACATTCTGGCTGAGGGGCAAGAGGACGTCTCAAACACCTTCGCCGGGTTCACAGGCGATCGGTTTGCCAAAACCGCGCATCAACTGAACGCCCATGGCGTTCCTCTTCTGGATGGCGCAGTTGCGACGTTTTCATGCCGGACGCATCAAACCATCGAAGCCGGAGATCACTGTATTCTGATCGGAGAGGTTGAGGCGTATTCCTATACCGAAACCCGAGGGCTCGGATATGCCAACGGGCAGTATTTCAGCCTTGGTCTGGAACGCGGCGCATTGGAGGCCACGGGTCGATCCGTGGTTTGCGGCGCGATCATCGAATGCGACGGAAAGGTGCTGCTGGAAAAAACCGAATCCGGATACCGCCCGCCGCAGATCAGCTTGTCGGATCATCAAGCCCTGCGCGAAAGCCTACAGCAAGACTTGGTGACGCGCGGGATCACAGCGCAGTTGGGTGCGGTTTATTCTGTCTATGACGATGCCACAACCCACCATGTCTATACGCTCGCGTCGGCACCGGCTTTGCCGCTCAACAGCACCCTTGAAGCGGTTGCCATCGAAAACCTTGCAAACCTGACATTCGCAACCCCGGCCATCGCCACCATGATGTCCCGCTTTGCGTTCGAAAGCCTGACCCGCGACTTTTCCCTCTATCTCGGCGATGCACAGCGGGGCGAAATACATACTCTCTCGGAAAGGACTGAATGATGGAGTTTTCCCTCTTTGCTCATATGGAGCGGCTCAACCCCGAACAGCCTCATGAGAAACTGTATGAAGAGTTCATTGAGCTCTGCAAAATGGCCGATGATGCCGGTATGCGCGCGGTGTGGACGGGCGAGCATCACGGGATGGATTTCACCATCGCGCCCAATCCATTGATGTCCCTGGTCGATATCGCGCATCACACCAAAAACATCCGCCTTGGCACCGGCACGGTTATCGCGCCCTTCTGGCACCCGATCAAACTGGCCGGCGAGACGGCCGCAGCCGACCTGATGACTGGGGGACGCATCGAACTGGGTATCGCGCGCGGAGCGTATTCCTATGAATATGAGCGATTGATCCCCGGCATGGATGCCTGGGACGCGGGCCAGCGCATGCGGGAAATCGCCCCCCTGTTGCCCAAATTGTGGGAAGGCGATTGCGCCCATGAGGGGGAGTATTTCCAATTCCCCGCCACCACCTCTGCGCCGAAACCCGTTCAGGACGGAGGGCCACCGATCTGGATCGCGGCCCGCGACCCGAACAGCCATGAATTCGGTGTCCAGAATGGTTTCAACATTCAGGTCACACCGCTCTGGCAAGGTAACGCAGAGATTGAGAGCTTGATGGGCCGCTTCAATGACGCCTGCGCCAACTATGACGGGCCGCGCCCCAAGATCATGCTGCTTCACCACACCTATGTCGGACAGGACGCCGCCGATGTGGATCAGGCAACGCAAGAGCTTTCGCGCTTTTACAACTATTTCGGCGCTTGGTTCCAGAACAAGCGACCCGTACATCAGGGGCTGATCCAAACCCTGACGGATGAGGAAATGGCCGCCAACGCCATGATGGCCCCCGAGAACATGGGTCGCGATCTGACAGTTGGCACGGCTGAGCAGGTCACGGATCGCCTGAAGCACTATGAAGACCTTGGTTATGATGAATACTCGTTCTGGATCGACAGCGGCATGAGCTTTGAGCGCAAGCGCGCTTCGCTGGCCCGGTTCATCGACGACGTCATGCCAAAGTTTCAGTGAGGACCCGTGATGCAACAGAACCCACACTATCAGCTTTTCATCGACGGAACCTGGACCGAGGGCGCCAACGGGCAGGTCATGACCTCGCAAAACCCCGCCACCGGCGAAGCGTGGTCTAGTTTCGCCTGCGCCGCGCCCGAGGACGTGGATCGTGCCATCTCGGCGGCGCGTCGATCCCTGAATGACCCGGCTTGGCGGGATCTGACGCAAACCGCGCGCGGCAAACTGTTGTTCCGGCTTGCCGAGCTGATTGAACAAAATGCCGAGCGCCACGGCGAGATTGAGACAAAAGACAGCGGAAAACTCCTTGCCGAAACGGCAAGCCAGACGGCCTATGTCGGCGACTACTATCGTTACTATGCTGGTTTGGCCGACAAGATCGAAGGTGCGGTGCTTCCGATCGACAAACCCAACCTGCATGTCTTTACTCGCCGCGAACCGATTGGTGTCGTCGTCGCAATTGTGCCCTGGAACGCGCAGATGTTCCTGACGGCAACCAAGCTGGGACCAGCCCTTGCCGCCGGATGTTCGGTGGTGCTGAAGGCCTCTGAGATTGCGCCCGCTCCGATGCTGGAATTCGCGCGTCTGGTCGAGGAGGCGGGCTTCCCGCCCGGCGTCGTCTCGGTCATCACGGGCGATGCAGAAAACTGCGCCATCCCCCTGACTCGACACCCCGACGTGGATCGCATCGCCTTTACTGGCGGCCCGGAAACCGCGCGCCATGTGGTTCGCAACTCGGCCGAAAACTTCGCCGTAACCACGCTGGAGCTTGGGGGAAAATCCCCGATTTTGGTATTTGACGATGCCAATCTGGACGGGGCCGCAAATGGCCTGATCGCAGGCAATTTCGGAGCCTCTGGGCAAAGCTGCGTCGCGGGCTCACGTGGTTTGATACATCGCCCAATTCTGGAGGCCTTGGCAGCCAGGATCGAAGAGAAGATGAAAAACGTCATCGTAGGCGACCCGTTGAACGCCGCAACCCATATCGGGCCGCTTTGCACCAATGCGCAGATCGCCAATATCAAGACGGTACTGGCAAAATCCTCCGATCAGGGCGCGCGCATCCGGTTTGGGGGCGCGCCCCTCGACCGGCCCGGAAACTTCATGGCGCCCACTCTGGTCGAATGTGCGTCACCCGAGACCGAGACCCTGAAAGTCGAGATGTTCGGGCCCGTCATGTCCCTGTTGCCCTTCGACACCGAGGAAGAAGCAATCGCTCTGGCCAACGAAACCCCGTTCGGGTTGGGATCGGGCGTGTTCACCGAAAATGTCGCCCGCGCGCACCGGGTGTCGTCCCGATTGAAGGCCGGTATTTGTTGGATCAACACCTATCGAGCGGTGTCGCCCATCGCGCCGTTTGGCGGCTACAACCAATCTGGCTATGGCCGCGAAGCGGGGATCGAGGCCATTCAGGACTACACACGCACCAAGACCGTATGGCTGAACACCTCTGATCAACCCATGTCGAACCCGTTCGTGATGCGCTGAGCGTGGCGATAGATTTCGCCCTCTTCTCCACAACCCTATGGCCCTTCTGAAAATTATCCCACACTATGGCGCAAGAATAGCGGTTGGAGACTGAAGAATGAGCGCACATGGATATGAAGGCGGTCGGTTAAACTTGCCCTTTGTCGGGATCTCGACCTTTGGCAAATATCCCTATGTCAGCGACTGGGATGCGATCGACGCTGATGTCGCGATCCTTGGCGCTCCGTTTGATTTTGGCACTCAGTTCCGGCCCGGCGCGCGGTTCGGGCCACGCGCCATCCGCGAAGCCTCGACCCTGTTTTCCTTCGGGCATGGCGGCGCATACGACCATGAGGATGACATCACCTACCTGCCTGCGGAAGCCACCCGGATCGTGGATTTAGGCGATGCGGATATCGTGCATACCAGCACCGAAAAAAGTCATCAGAACATAAAATTCGGCGTCAAAAAATGCCTTGAGGCCGGGGCCTTGCCCGTGGTTCTGGGCGGAGATCATTCGGTCAACATCCCCTGCATAGATGCCTTTGCTGCCGATTGCGAAAAGAGCGGCCCCATTCACATTGTTCAGATCGACGCGCATCTGGATTTCGTGGATGAACGGCACGGGGTTCGGTTCGGGCATGGAAACCCAATGCGGCGTGCGGCGGAAAAACCCTATGTCTCGGGCCTGACACAGATCGGCATCCGCAACGTCTCGTCGACCGCAAAAGAGGGCTATGAGGACGCCCGTCGTATGGGGTCAGACATCCTGTCCGTCCGGCAATTGCGCAAACTGGGGAACGCGGCCGTTCTGGACCGGATCCCGGAAGGCGCCAGATACTATGTCACCATAGACATCGACGGTTTCGATCCCTCCATCGCGCCCGGGACCGGCACACCCAGCCACGGTGGTTTCCTGTATTATGAAGTGCTGGAACTGCTCGACGGTCTGACCCAGCGCGGTGATGTGGTGGGGTTGGATCTGGTCGAAGTGGCCCCGGACTATGATCACACGGGCAGCACCGCCATTCTGGCGGCACAGATCCTCATGAACACGATTGGGCGTATTCTGCACCACAAAGGATCGCCCAGCGCGGGGTAAGAGCAGGTTTTCGGACTAAAGCTCGGTCTTTCAGACCGACTTCTGCTGCATATGCGGAGAGGTTCCGAAATACCGGCGGAAGCATTTGGAGAAGTAGCTGGCTGAGCCAAAGCCGCAAGCGATGGCCACATCCAGCACCCGCATATCGGTTTGCTGCAACAAGGTGCGCGCACGCTCGAGCCTCAGGCGCGTCATATAATTCTTTGGGCTTGTGCCAACGTACCGTTGAAACAGGCGCTCAAGCTGTCGGGTCGAAAGGCCCGCGCTTTCGGCCACGACACTGGGCGACAGCGGGTTTTCAAGGTTTTCGCGCATGATCATGATGGCGGTCGCCAGCTTCTCATGACGGCGGCCAAAGCGGAATAGATCCGTCTGCGTCTGCCTGCCGTCCTTTGGACGCACCGACGCATAAAGCAATTGATCCGCCACGCGGGAGGCAACAGTCTGACCACAGGCCTGACCGATCAGCGATGAGAACAGATCGAGCGTGGTGACACCTCCGCCGCAGGTCGCAATCGGGCCTTCATCTACAAAGACCGAGCAGTTGGATTCCACAGTGGGGAACAGCTCAACCATCACGGGTTGCTGTTTCCAATGTGCGCTCAGGCTCTGGCCGCTGGCCACTCCGGCCATAGCCAGAATACCGGACCCACCCCCGATGCCGCAAAGCTGAACGCCGAACCGACGCCCCTGCCGCAACCAGGATTTCAACTCGTTCGAGATCGACCGATCCACGGTCATCGGCCCACAAATGACAATACAATCGCCCCGGCGGGTCTTGATCAAACCGCCATCAACAGCAACCGTCATCCCCGAGGATGAGGTCACCGCCTCGCCGGTTTCGCTGACGATATTCCATTCGAAAATTGCCTGCTCGGAGGCGGCATTCGCCGCCCCCAATGAGTCGATCCCGGCCCCAAGGTCCAAAGCAGAGAACCCCGACGTCAGCAGGAAAATGAAGCGGTTCAGCTCATTCACCCGTGTGCTTGCATCTGCAAAATTGATCTCAGGACGACCCATTCCAGCTTTCCTTTCTTACGCCCGCATATTGGCGCCATTGGCGTCATAGGCGGGTGTGCCCAGAACTTCGGCGTCATAGAACGCGCCAAGAATTTCCACCTGCAGCTTGGTTCCCGGCGCAGCGCTCTCGGTTGCGACGTAGCCCATCGCCATCGACTTGCCGACGCGGTGGCCGTAGCCGCCGGACGAGACATAACCGACCGCTTCGCCATCTTTCAGGATCGCTTCGTCATTCGAGACGTCGATGCCGTCCACGTCGATGGTCATGGTGACCAGCTTGCGGGCAACGCCGTCTTCCTTGAACTTCAGCGTCGCATCCTTGCCGACAAAGTCCTTATTCCAGTTGATGAAGACGTCCATGCCGGATTCGACCGCGTTGAAGTCGGGGCGGAAATCGGTGGTCCAGACGCCCCAGCCTTTTTCAAGGCGCAGCGACATCAGCGCACGCGCGCCGTACCAGCGATAGCCCAGATCGGCACCGGCCTCTTCGATCGCCTCGGCCAGACGCAGCAGGTACATCGGCTTGCAGTAGATCTCAAAGCCCAGCTCGCCCGAGAACGAGATACGGTTCAGGATCACCGGCACGCCGCCCACAAAGGTCTGACGCAGGTCGCGGAACTTCAGCGCCTCGGCGCTGACGTCGTCGCGGGTGATACGGGCCAGCAGCTCGCGCGATTTGGGGCCAGACAGAGCGATCCCGTGCCAGTCGTCCGAGACATTCGCATAGCTCACATCCGCAGGCAGGTCCTTTTCGAACCAACGGCAGTGTGCGTCCTGCATCGTGCCCGAACCGAACAGCATGAAGTGATCGTCACCCAGGCATGCCACGGTCAGGTCTCCGTACAGGCGGCCCTTTTCGGTCAGCATCGGGGTCAGCGCCAGACGGCCCGGTTTCGGGACGTAACCAGCCAGAGTGCGGTTCAGATATTCACGCGCGCCAGCGCCCTTGAACTCGTGCTTGGCGAAGTTGGCGATTTCGATACCGCCGACGGCCTCTTGCACGGCTTTGACTTCGCGCGCGACATAGTCGTGGCTGCGGTTCCGCTCGAAAGTCGGCGTTTCATGCGCGTCTTCGGCGTTGTTGGCAAACCACAAGGCGTTTTCCAGACCAAAACCTTGACCCATCACGGCGCCTTTTTCGACTAGACGGTCATAGAGCGCAGTGGTTTTCTGCATCCGGCCCTTGGGCAGCGTTTCGTTCGGGAAGGTCATCACGAAGCGGCGCTCATAGTTTTCCGAGGACTTGATGGTGCCCCAGTCCGGCGTTGCGAACTCGCCAAAGCGGGCCACGTCCATTGCCCAGACGTCGATCGAAGGCTCGCCGTCGATCATCCACTCGGCCATGGTCAGGCCAACACCGCCGCCCTGACAGAAGCCTGCCATGACGCCCACAGCGACCCAGTAGTTCTTCATGCCCGGAACCGGGCCGATCATCGGGTTGCCATCGGGGCCAAACGTGAACGGGCCGTTGATCGTGTCCTTGATACCGGATTCGCCAATGGCGGGGATACGTTCGAACGACATTTCCAGACGGTCGGCAATCCGGTCCAGATCGGGTTGCAGCAGCTCGTGGCCGAAATCCCATGGCGTGCCATCGACCTTCCATGGGGTCGATTTCGGCTCGTAAGTGCCCAGAAGCATGCCGTGGCGTTCCTGACGGAAATAGATGTTGGCCTCATAGTCGATGCCTGCGGGCAGACGACCGGCTTCGCCCATGCTCTCCATCCGGTCTTTGATCATCGGGATCGCGTCGGTGATCAGATAGTGGTGCTCCATCGGCTGTACGGGCAGGTGGATGCCCGACATATGGCCCACTTCGCGCGCCCAGAGGCCGCCGCAGTTCACAACCTGCTCGGCGTTTATGACGCCTTTAGGGGTGTTCAGATCCCAGCTGCCATCGGGGCGCTGGCTCATCGAGGTCACGCCGCAATGGGTGAAGTATTGCGCGCCGTGGTGACGGGCGGATTTGGCGAAGGCGTAAGTTGCGCCCGAGGGATCGACATCGCCATCCTGCTCGTCCCAGAGGGCGGCGTGATAGTGTTTGGGGTCGATCAGCGGGTGACGCTCGGCCAGTTCCTGCGGGCTGATGAATTCCTGATGCAGGCCCATGTAGCGCGCTTTCGAGCGTTCACGCTTGAGGTAGTCGTACCACTCCTTGGTTGACGCCGCGTAGAAACCGCCGGTGATGTGCATTCCGACTGAGTGGCCCGAGGTTTCCTCGATCTCTTTATAGAGATCAATGGTATAGCTCTGCAGGCGCGAAATGTTGGGGTCCGAGCTGATCGTGTGGATTTGACCCGCCGCGTGCCAGCTGGAGCCGGACGTCAACTCGTCGCGCTCCAGCAGGACAACGTCTTTCCAGCCGAACTTGGCCAAGTGAAAGAGGATCGAACAGCCGACGACGCCGCCGCCAATGACAACGACCTTGGCGTGGGAGGGCAGCTTTTTGCCAGACGTGGTTTCGTCTTTTTGAATCTCAGGCATGGGTATTTCCTGTGTCGTTTCTTGTGGTCATGGGGGAAGGGGGCTGTCTGCCCCCTCTTGAGCCTGCTGCTCAATTCACCCCCGAGGATATTTCTGGCCAGATGAAGGGATCGCCTTCGTCAATACCAGGCGTCCGGAATTTCTTCTTTGCGTTTGGCAACATAAGCGGCCAGTTCTTCTTTCTTGGCCTCGTCCATTGTGGGGGGCTGGTATTCGTTCAGCATCTGGTTCCAGCGCTCATAGGCGCGGCGGCGCATGTCCTTGGAACCGCCCTCTTCCCAGCTTTCGACGTTTTCGCTGTCGCTCAGCTTGGGTTCGTAGAATGCAGTCTGGTAATTGCGCATGGTGTGGGCGCAGCCCAGGAAGTGACCGCCTGCGTCGACCTCATCATAGGCGTCGCGGGCGAAGGCGTCGTCGCTGGTGTCTAACCCTTGGCTGAGGACCTTTTGGTATGAGCCAAGACGGTCCGCATCCATGATCAGCTTTTCAAAACCAGTACACAGGCCGCCTTCGAGCCAACCGGCCGAGTGTAGAATGAAGTTTGCACCGGCCAGCATGGTCGAATGCATCGAATCCGCCGATTCATAGGCGGCCTGCGCGTCCTCGATCTTGGAAGCCGTCAGAGAGCCGCCGCAACGCAGCGGCAGACCAGCACGGCGGGCCAGTTGGCCGATGGCGTAGTTCGAGATCACTGGTTCGGGCATACCAAAGGTCGGTGCGCCGGATTTCAGCGACATGGACGACAGGAAGTTGCCCAGGACAAAAGGCGCTCCAGGGCGCAGCAGTTGGACGTAGGCGCAGACCATCATCGCCTCGGCCATGGCCTGTGCAACACTTGCGGCAGTGCTGACCGGACCCATTGCGCCGGACAAGATGAACGGAACCACGATCATGCCTTGTCCGCGCGTCGAATATACCCGTGCCGCTTCGGTAACAACGCGGTCAACCAGCAATGGAGAATTCGTGTTCACGTTGCCCATGATGACGCAATTGTCTTCCATGAAATCCGCGCCGAAGATGATCTCGGCCATGTCGACGCTGTCTTGTGCGCGGCTCATCTCAGTGATGGCACCCAGATGCGGCTTATCGCTAAGGGTCATATGCGCAAACATCATATCGAGGTGACGCTTGCTGACCGGCACGTCGCAGGGTTCGCAGGTCACGAAACCGCCATGGTGGAGGTTCGGATGCAGGTAGGTCAATTTCACCAGCTTTTCGAATGACTCGATATCGCCGTAGCGGCGACCGCCTTCCAGATCACGAACGAAAGGTGCGCCGTAGACGGGCGCGAAAACCTGATTGCCGTCACCGATGACCACTGAGCGCTCAGGGTTGCGCGCCACCTGAGTGAAGCTTTTGGGCGCCTTGGCACACAGGCTGCGAATCCATTGCGCGTCGGCCCGTACGATATCGCCTTCGACCCGCGCCCCTTCGCGGCGCCACAGTTCCAGCGCTTCGGGGTCGTCGCGGAAGGCGATTCCCACGTCCTGGAAAATCCAGTCGACCTGAGCCTCAAGGCGGACTAGGTCCTCCTCGTTCAGAGGGTCAAAATACGCCAACTTTCGTTGGATATAAGGGGAAGCCGGGACAGAGCCGGCCTCGGAACCGCGGGAACGGGATTGACGTGCGCGCCGAGCCATTTAAAACACTCCATTTTTTGGGTGCATATTAACTGTCAAGAAAACGCATGTGACGCTTGAAAATTTGAATGCTTAGCATAAACACAGATTATGCAAGAACTCTGGAAACAGCTTGGCTCCCCCCGCAATCTGGTCGTATTCGAGGCTGCCGCCCGCCTTCAGTCCTTTACCCGCGCCGCGCAGGAGCTGAACGTGCAGCAACCCGCCGTCAGCGTTGCCATCCGTAGGCTGGAAGAAGGCCTGGGAACGCCTCTGTTCACGCGCGGTCACCGTCAAGTCGTCCTGACCGGAGCGGGCGAGCGGCTGCTGGCGGATGTTTCAAGGGCATTCGAGCAATTGGCCCTATCGGTTGAGTCCATTCGACAGACCAAACAGGCGGGTTATGTCACCCTCAGCGCATCGACGGCCTTCAACAACTATTGGATCATGCCGCGACTGGCCGATCTGCAAAGCCAGCATCCGAAGATCGACTTGCGCCTGCAATCCAGTGACCGGGAACCGGATATTGACGCGGAAAACATCAGCCTTGCAGTGCGTCTGGGGGATGGAAACTGGGCGGATTGCGAAAGCGCTCTGATCGCGCCTGAGGCGATCTATCCCGTCGCCTCACCCCGCGTCATGGCCGCCGCAGTTGATCTGCGAAGCCTGCCGAATCTCCTGTCTCAACGCCTCATTCACCTGGAGGAACCCATTCGTCAGCGTCCGAGTTGGAGCGATTGGTTCGCCAATTTCTCGGTCCGGACGGCGGTCCCGAACACGGGGCTGCGGCTGAATGACTATGCGCTTGTCCTGCAGGCGGCGATGGCTGGTGAGGGGTTTGCCTTCGGATGGAAGCACCTGACGGACCGTCTGGTCGAGCAGGGTCTGCTGGCTGCCAGATCCGATTGGCAATGGACAACGGGCAAAGGGTTTTATCTGGTCTGGTCCAGAAAGACCCCTCTGTCCGATGATGCGCGCAAGGTGAGGGATTGGATTTTGCGCACTCTGGACGAAGCCGCCTGAGTGCGGCAAGCCATTTAGAGGCGCGCGCTCGCAACGCACATGCGTCAGGGCTCGCAACTAGCGGACTCTCACTTCGGTTTAAGGCAAAACCAAAACAATTGGACCTGACGTCAAGGGCGAGTTTTTCACAAAATGAACGAATTTCTGTCTTGAAGAAGCAAGGGTTTACGCGTCTACGGAAGGAAAACAGGTTACAGGTTGAAACGAGACTTGAATGCCAGATTTCAGCATCGTCGGTGGCGCATCCACCACATTTATCGACACAACCCCCGGCGGGGGGTTTGTCATCGACTTCAGACTGCTCGACAACAGTTTCAGCGCGCAGATCAACGGTGTTGATCTTTTTGTCGGCGGCCCTGCCGGAGCACCCAATGAGCTGCAATTCCAGATTAGCGGGACCTCAGGTCAAACCGTGCGATTTGCCGATGGTGATCGATACGAGGTGAATACGCCCGCCGTATGGCAGCTTCAAAACTCGGACACTGATCCTGTTGTCCGGCTCGAGGTGAACCCGGACGGGACCATTGCCCTGTTCGGTGTGAAGTCCGACGATGGCGCGCTTGTTCCGCTGGAATTGTTCAACGGCCTAACCGTCAACACCGACGCAATCGCCGCCGCCTGGAACGAGGATGGTGACAACACCATCGAAATCGATCAGGTCGTGACCGGCCCGACCAATGCGAGCGGTGAATTCGAGGATGTACCCTGTTTTGCATCAGGAACACTGATCGAAACATCCGAGGGGTTTATCCGGGTCGAGGACCTGAAGGTCGGTGATCAGGTCCTGACATATGACAATGGGCTGCGGCCGGTTTGCTGGATTGGCTCTCGTTACCTGAGCCAAAACCAACTTGAGGACAAGCCGCATCTCAAACCCATTGTGATCAGGGCGAATGCGCTGGGTCCTGGCTATCCGCAGCGCGATCTGATCGTGTCACCTCAGCACCGAATATTGGTTTCCTCCACTATCGCCAAGCGGATGTTCGACTGTCAGGATGTCCTGCTGCCCGCGAAGAAACTGCTGCCGTTGAGCGGTGTAGATGTTCTGGGCGACCTGTCTGGTGGAGTTCGGTATCACCACATCCTATTCGATCAGCATGAGATCATCTGGTCCAACGGCACGCCCACGGAAAGCCTCTTTTTAGGACCCCTAGCCATGCAGTCCATCTCGCCCGAAGCGCGGCAAGAGATCAAAGAGCTGTTCCCTGAATGCGCGACGATTGATTTTCGACCGCTGACGGCAAGGTTGGTGCCTGGAAAGGGCAGGTGGATTTCGAAGCTTGTCGAGCGTCACCGTGGGAACCGCAAACCCCTGTTCGACGGTCAGGCTGCTCATAACTGAGCAGGGAACCATGCGCTTGGCCCAGGCCCGGGTTGCTGGCAGAAAAGGGTTGCTATCACCCCCATCATCAAGCAAGCCTGCAGACGCCGAGCATCCAATTTCGTTGAATGCAGTCGATAACAGACCCTTTAATTTGGGTAGATATGAGCCAAGTGACAGTTTCGCCGAACCCCAAAATGAAACACGCCACGCCCGCCCAAGACGAAATCGGCGGGTCCTTGTGAACAGCGGAAATCCGGTGCAGGTCCTCAACATTCCGACCGCAGGCGGGAACCCCTATCAGCGCAATCTGATGTATCGCTGTGCGGCTGACGGGGTCGCGTTTGTGGGCGGCGGCAAAGGCGCTATGTTAAGTTTGGATGCAGCCGAACACCCTGTCACCCATCTGCATTGGGATGACCGGATATTTGGCCGTGAGGCCGATGCGGAGAAGAACGCGGATCTTTTGCGCAAGGCGGAACAGTCGATTGACAGCTACCGCGCGCAGGGCGGTCGGTTGGTCTGGACCATTCACAACGCCCGCCCGCATAAGGTGATCAGCCTTGACGGCTTTCTCGAGGCCCGCCAATCGCTGGTCAAACGGGTCGACGCCATCCACGTGCACGCCCCCCATGCCCGCGATCACATGATCTCGGAATACGGGGCCGACCCGAGCCGCATTCATGTGATTTCCCATCCAAGCTACCTCGGGTCATATGAGCCGCAAGAGATCACACTGGCGCGTCCTATGCCGGATCGCAGCCCAACCACGTTCTTGTTCTTCGGCATGTTTCGGGGTGAAAAAGGGGCCGAGCGCATCCGGGACGCCGCCGCCAAGCTGACAAAGCGGGACTATGACTATAGTCTGAACATGTACGGCAAGGCTTTCGGCAGCCAAAGACGGTTGCTGAGGCGCCTCGGTTGGAACCGGAACATATCGCTCAGAACCGACCGTATCCCGGATGAGGAGATCCCAGAGATCTTCTCGAACGCGCATTTCTTTCTGGCTCCCTATTCCGAGCTGTTCAGCTCGGGAACTGTTTCACTGGCCTTAAGTTTTGGGCTGCCGATCATCGGTCCTGCCTTGCGCGAAATGAAAGAAATCACACCGCCGGAATTGCATGAAACAACACTCTATGACCCAAGCTTGCCCCGAGGGTTGATCCGCGCCATGATCCGGTCGCTGCAGATGGAAACCGCCGAGTATCAGAGGCTGCGACAGGCCTGTTCGAACCATGCGCAGACACACGCGCCCGAGGTGATAAGCCCCAAGCTGATGAACATCCTTCTTGACCACCAACCAGACCGGCCCGCGACATGACACGTTCAACCCCTCGCCTGTTCCTTCGTCACCTGCGTGAACTGGGGGTAGACCTAGCGCCAAAAGAGCCGGGCGCCGAAATCCGACCGCGCAAGTTGTTTCGCGCCTTGTCGCGCCGTGGGTTTGAAATCGAACAGACCAAACCAACCGCCGCAGTTTTGCGGGGCTTCGGGTTTCAGCCTGAATCCGTCATCGATATTGGCGTAGATCAGGGCACCCCGATGATCTACGACGCCTTTCCGCAAGCAAAGTTCCTGCTTGTGGACCCGTTGATCGAATCCCAGCAAAGGGTCCAAAAATACGAAGGCAAACTGGACTTCCAGTTCGAATGCTGCGCCCTAGGTCCCGAAGACGGCAACATCACGGTCAACATCCCCTCAACGGCCACGAAAACTCGCACAAGCCGAGCAACGGCCATGGAGTTCGAAGGGCGGAACAAAGCCCAGTTCGCATCGTTTGAAACGCGCGAGGTTCCAATGCGCAAGCTGGACAGTCTGACGGCGGACCTGCAGGGCCCGATCGGCATAAAGATTGATACCGAAGGGTTCGAGTTGGAGGTCATGAAAGGCGCAACCGAAACCCTGAAAAGAACCGAGTTTGTGTTGGCCGAAGCGAATGTGAAACGGCGTTATGTGGGTGGATACAGGTTCTCAGAGCTGGTCTCTTTCATGGGTCAGAACGGGTTTGAAATTCTGGATTTCCCCAGACCCATTCGTCAGGAGTCTGATGACTGCGATGTTCTTTTCGCCCGCTATGACAGCGCGCGTTTTGACTTTTGATGCTTTTGAGAACCCCATTGATCCAACACTGCCGAAGGCATGGCAGGTAAATGGTGTGTCAGGACAAGCTTAAGGTTTGAAACCGGCACAACGCATCGCATGATCGGTGCGGTCTTCGCGGAAGGCTAGACAACATATACAATTCCGATTTCATGATTGTATGGTTCAACAAACCGTCCAACTCGAGCAGAGGTTAACACCCGGAGGGACCCCGTGCTGAATTTGTCGATCCCCATACCTATGATATTGGCCGTAATACTGCCTGCGGTTCTGGACCGATGCTCTGCCTCGGATACGAGTGTAGCCCTTGGCGTACTGGCACGCGACCGCGTCGCATTGACCGCGACGGCCAGCGAAATCATCGTCGATCTACCCGTTGCCGAAGGTTCGGTCGTCATGGCCGGAGACACGCTGGTTCAACTTGATCCAACATTGCAGACTGCAAAGCTGAGCCTGGCGCAGGCGGAACTGGAGAAGGCAAAAGCCACTCTTTTGAAGCTGCAGGTTGGGCCGCGCGACGAAGAGATCGCGATTGCTGAAGCCAAAGTCGCCGGAGCCACAGCGCGATTGGCCGATGCTGAAGCAATCTATGAACGCAATGCCCGCCTGGTGGAAAACTCGGTCGTGACCGAGGCGCAGGTTGCAAATGATCTGGCCTTGCGGGACTCGGCGCGGGCCGAATTGGTCGGTGCTCAGGAAACGTTGAAAGAGCTTCAAAACGGCACGCGCCCCGAAGATCTGGCCGTCGCCGAAGCCAACGTCCGTGCAGCCGAAGCGTCGGTCGATGCGGAACAGACCGTCTTGGAGGATCTGACCGTTGTCGCGACGCGCGACGGCGTCCTGGACTCGCTGCCTTGGAACCTTGGTGAACGGGTAACAACGGGCAGCCCGGTGGCGGTTCTGGTCACGGGACAGACGCCCTATGCCCGCGTCTATGTACCCGAACCGCATCGCGTGAAGCTGAAACCCGGCGATACGCTGGAGGTGAATGTCGACGGGCTGGATGCCCCGTTGGACGGCGTGGTTCGCTGGATCAGCGACGACGCGTCCTTCACGCCCTATTACGGGTTGAACCAAGATGACCGGACGCGGCTTGTCTATCTGGCCGAGATTGATCTGCCCACCGCGTCGCCGGACCTGCCTGCCGGGGTTCCAGTGCAGGTTCCCATGCCATGACAGATGTCGTTGTGTCGACACGCGGCCTGACCCGGCAGTTCGGAACAAACACCGCCGTCAACGATCTGGATCTTGAGATCCATACAGGCCAGATCTACGGGTTTCTCGGCCCCAACGGCTGCGGCAAAACCACGACCATGCGCATGCTCACAGGGCTGCTGACACCGACCAGCGGATCCATCTCGGTTCTGGGTCGATCCATGCCCGAGGCAGCAGAACCGCTGAAGAACGAGATCGGGTACATGACCCAGATCTTCTCTTACTACCGCGACCTGACCGTGCTGGAGAACCTCAGGTTCGCGGCGGAAATCTACGGTATCCCCGCAAAAGCAGCGAAAGATCGGATCGACGAGCTGCTACACACTTACGACCTGACGACCAACGTAAATCAACTCAGCGGCAGCATGAGCGGAGGGCAGCGGCAAAAGCTGGCCCTTGCGGCCACGATCCTGCACCGGCCTAAACTGCTGTTCCTGGACGAGCCGACCTCGGCCGTTGATCCCGAAACACGCCGCACATTCTGGGAGCAATTGTTCGATCTTGTCGATCAGGGTGCCACCATGATCGTTTCCACCCATTTTATGGATGAGGCCGAGCGCTGCCACCGCCTAGCCATCCTTCAGCATGGTGTCAAGAAAGCGGACGGATCACCGCGCCAGCTTATGAATGATCTTCAAGCCGACGTTGTCGAGGTCGAAGGCCCGGATCTGCGCAAGGTCAAACATGAGCTGGACGGCACGCCGAAGATACTGTCGACCGCTCAGGTCGGCTCTCGCTTGCGGGTTCTGGTGGACAAGTCCGAACCTCAGCCGGTGGACATGCTGCGCGCCCGGCTTGAGGGGTTCTCCGATTTGTCCCTGACACCTCAGAGGCCAAATCTTGAGGACGTCTTTGTCAGCGCCACGCGGGGGGAAGACCAATGATCTCGGCGCGACGGATCGCAGCCGTCCTCAGGAAAGAGCTGTTGCAGCTCCGGCGGGACAGGATGACCTTCGCCATGGTCATCATGATCCCGCTGATCCAGCTTTTATTGTTCGGATATGCGATCAACACCAATCTGCGCCACGTACCTGTGGCTGTGGTCGATCAATCCCAAACCGAGCTGTCCCGTATGTTGACGCAGATGGTTCAGGCCACTCAGGTCGTGACCGTCACGGAGCAACTGACATCCCCACAAGAGGCCGAGCGCGCGATCACGCAATCCCGCGTGCGGGCCGCGCTGATCATCCCTCCGGACGTCAGCCAGCGCCTTGCCCGCAGCCCGTCTGTTGGGCTGGGCTTGCCCAATTCGACAGATCAAACCAGCAGTCGACCCGTCGCGCATTGGATCGTCGATGGCTCGGACACGATGGTGGCAAGCGCGATCAAATCCCTGCGGACAATGCCCTTGACCGAATTGCTGAGGCTACCTGCCAACCGGCAGGTTCCGACATTTGAGGTGACGCTCTACTTCAACCCCGAACAGCGATCCGCAGTCAATATCGTGCCAGGTCTTGTGGGGGTGATCCTCACGATGACGATGATCCTGTTCACCTCGGCCGCGATCGTTCGGGAGCGCGAACGCGGCAATATGGAGATGCTGATCAACACACCGATCAAGTCGATCGAGTTGATGCTGGGCAAGATCATCCCCTACATCTTTCTGGGTCTGATCCAGGTCGCGATCATTTTGGGGCTTGGGCATCTGCTGTTTGACGTCCCCATAAACGGAGGGCTGGGCACATTGCTGGTGGTGACGCTGCTTTTCATCATCGCCAGCCTCTCGCTGGGTCTGGTGATTTCCACTCTGGCTCAGAACCAGCTTCAATCGATGCAGATGACCCTATTTATCCTGCTGCCGTCTATCCTGATGTCGGGGTTCATGTTTCCGTTCGACGGCATGCCGCAACCGGTTCAGATCATAGCACAGGTGCTGCCGGCGACGCATTTCATGGAGATGATCCGAGGCGTGGTTCTGCGCGATGCGTCTCTCTATGATCTGCGCTCGGAGATCCTGTGGATGATCGGCTTTGCCATTTTCGGATTGCTGGCAGCAACGCTGAGGTTCAAGAAGCGTCTGGGTTAGCGAACCATCTGGCGCTTGAACTGCGTGTCAGGCAAATCGCCGCCCTACCTCGGTTTGCTTTGCAAGCGCTCAGCTGGGAGGCATCGAAATCGCAGACGTGTTGTTCAATCCAGAGCCCGAAGTCTCTTTAGCAAAGACGAAGTATCCCAGCGGCCGCCGCCGAGTTTCTGAACATCCTTGTAAAACTGATCGACCAACGCCGTCACCGGAAGGCTCGCCCCGGTTTCATTTGCAGTATCAAGACAAATCCCCAGATCTTTGCGCATCCAATCTACGGCAAACCCGTGGTCAAAGTGGTCGTCCAGCATCGTCTCGTACCTGTTCGCCATCTGCCAGCTTCCAGCTGCGCCTTGACTGATAACCTCGACGACCGCGCGCCCGTCCAGACCGGCTTTCTCGGCAAAGTGCAGGGCTTCACTCAAACCCTGAACCAGACCGGCGATCGCAATCTGGTTGCTCATCTTCGTCATCTGACCCGCACCGCTTTCGCCAATCCGACGACAGATCTTCGAATAGACCTGCATGATCGGCTCGGCTGCATCGTAAACAGACTGATCCCCGCCGCACATGATCGAAAGGACACCGTTTTCGGCCCCCGCCTGACCGCCCGAAATCGGCGCGTCTACAAAGCCCAAACCCTGATCCTTCGCTGCCGCATACAACTCGCGTGTGACTTTAGCTGAAACGGTCGTGTGATCCACGAGCGTTGTGCTTTGCGACATCCCGGAGAAAGCTCCGTCTGCCCCGGTGCACACGCTGCGTAGGTCATCGTCATTCCCCACACAGGTCATGACAAATTCTGCCCCCTCGGCCGCCTCGCGCGGGGTTGCGGCCATCGAGCCACCATGTTCGGCAACCCAGGCTTCGGCTTTGGCTGCCGTCCGGTTGAAAACAGTCACGTCGTGGCCTGCAGCCTGCAAGTGGCCTGCCATCGGATAGCCCATCACGCCCAGGCCGAGAAAAGCAAGTTTAGCCATTACTTATGTCCTCTACTACAAAAGGTCTCGCGGTGTTTGACCCGCAAAAAAAGCATCCAGATTGTCCAACGCTCGAAAGCCCATAGCGTCTCGGGTTTTGGTTGTGGCGCTGCCGATATGCGGCAGCATGAAGATGTTTTCATGCGCGGCGAATTTTGGGTTTCCACCCGGCTCGGTCTTGAAACAATCAAGCCCGGCAGCCGCCAGCTTTCCGCTTTCGATTGCGCTCAGCAAAGCGTCTTCGTCAACAAGCGCACCCCTTGCCGAGTTCACCAGAACCGCGCCGTCAGGCAGCTTTGCCAGGTTTTCAGCATCCAACAGGTTCACGGTTTCCGGTGTTGCGGGACAATGCAGCGACAGGAAATCCGCGACCGTCAACAACGTGTCGATGCTGCCGTGATATGTCGCGCCTTGCTCTTGTTCAGGCGACAGGCGGGTGCGGTTGAAGTAGTGAACCTCCATTTCAAAACCGCGCGCCTTTTCTGCGAACGCGCGGCCCACACGACCCATACCGACAATCCCAAGCCGAGCGCCGGTGAGCTGTTTGCCTACCATGAAAGACGGGCTCCAGCTGTCCCAGGCACCGGTGCGCATCAGGCGGTCCCCTCGGACCGCATGCCGCGCGGCACCCAGCATCAGCAACATCGCAAGCTCGGCCGTGGCGTCCGACAGCACGTCGGGCGTGTTTGTCACGACAATCCCCTTCGCCGCCAACGCCGGAAGGTCACAATGATCTACGCCCACTGAATGGTTCGCTACAATCTTCAGCCGTGGATCGAGCTTTGAGACGACCTCGGCCGAGAAATGTTCCGAGTGACAGGGCATCATCGCGTCGACCCTTGCGCTCATGGCGATGATCTCGTCCGCCGTGCCCGGCGTGTCGGCCTCGTTCAGGATCACGTCATAGCCTTGTCGCGCGCGCGCAATCGTGGCATCGGACACCCGACGCGGTAGCCAGAGAACGGGTCTATCGCTCATGGGGTCAGTCCTTTTTGATCGCGTCTTCCCAGAAATTGTACAGCGCCAGGGCTATTACGAAGACCGCAATACACAAGAATGGAAACCCGCCCCAGAACCCGGCGAAACCGGTCGAGATACTGTGGGCAAGCCCGAGAACGAACACCATCATCAAGCCGGTGCCGATGAGGCCCATGAGAATATTTGTCAGTCGTGACATAGGATTACTCTCCCTTTAATTCTTGCGTTCTGAGGGTTCTTTGAACCCATGAAGCTGTCCGAAGAAGCCGGTCGTCCTCTTCGACCGCGCCGATCAGCTGGACACCAATGGGCAGGTCATTCTGCCCCACCAACAAAGGCAGCGTGAGGCAGGGCAAACCTGCCAGCGTCCAGGTGAGGCAGAAAACGGAATCTCCGGTATGCCCCGCGCTCTGCGGAACGGCTTCACCGGTAGCTGCCGGGGCCAAGATCGCGTCGAATTCATTGAAATACTCGGCAAAAAAGCCTTGCGCGGACGCCATGACTGCCAAGGCGTCTTCATATTGGGCCTCGTTAATATCTCCGCCGCGGGTGATTGCGGATTGCATCTCGGGGCTGAGTTCCGGCCAATGCGCATTCGAGATTTCGGCCATGTTCTGGCGAATTTCAAAGTCATAGATCGTTTTGTGAACGGTGATCAAATCGGCCAGTTGCGGCGATACCGAAAAACGTTCGACCCTTCCACCAAGCCCCTCGATAACGGCGTTCAGCCCCTCAAGCGCATCTTCATCAAGGCGGTCGTTGAATGGAAATTCCAGCCAGGCAATGTTAGGCTCGACCGGAACATCAGCCTGCGCGCCGGACAGCATATCCGCTCGCGGCCGGGCAAAGCTGGCGGGATCGCGCTGGTCATATCCGGCGACCACATCTGTCAGCAAAGCGATATCTTCCAGCGCGTTGGCGAACCCCCCAACGTGGTCCAAAGAGACCGACGTCCTGAAAACCCCATGTCGCGAGATCATTCCGCGCGTGGGTTTGAAACCATAGACGCCGCAGTAAGAGGCCGGGCGGATAACCGAGCCCCCTGTCTGGGTGCCGATGGCCAGAGGCACATGTCTTGCCGCAACGGCCGCTGCCGATCCGCTGGACGACCCCCCTGGTGTTCTGGTCGCATCAAAAGGGTTGGTGGTGTCGGTCGGATGCATGAAGGCAAGCTCGGTCGTCTTAGTCTTGCCCATGATGACGGCGCCGGCCTCGCGCAAGCACTCTACGAGCCTAGCATCTGCCTCCGGCTGCTGACCCGAAAAGATCGGTGTGCCCCGCTGCGTGGGCATGTCTTTTGTATCGACAATGTCCTTTAGCCCGATGGGCACGCCGTGCAAGGGGCCTGTCGCCCGTCCGGCCTTGCGAATGCGATCCAGCTCACGCGCCTGATCCAGCGCTACGCCTGCATCCAGGTAAGCCCAGGCGCGGATGGTGCCGTCGGTCTCTTCGATGCGTTTGAGACAGTCCTCGACCAGCGCTTCGGACAAGATACGCCCGTCCCGAATGCCCTCGGCGGATTGAACCGCCGAGAACAATGACAGATCGTGTTTGGTCATGGCACCCAGACCCCGAAGAGGTAGTCAGGCAGCCACAGCGCGATGCCCGGGAACTGATACATCAGCACCATGCACAGGATCACGATGGCCAGATAGGGCATCAGACCTCGGAAGATCTCCATCAGTTGAATCTGGTTCTTGAGGACCCCCTTCAAATAGTAGGCCGACATGGCCATCGGTGGTGTCAGGAATGAGGTCTGCAAGTTCAGAGCCACCAGCATCGCGAAGAAATACGGGTTGACGCCAAACGTTTCGAGCATGGGCAGGAAGATCGGCACGAAGATGATCAGAATCTCGGACCATTCAAGCGGCCAGCCCAGCAGGAAGATGATCAACTGCGCAAGCACCAGGAACTGCCAGGGCTGAAGGTTCATACCAACAACCCAATGCTCGATCACGTCATGCCCGCCGAGATACGAAAAGATCGACGCAAAGGTCCACGAGCCCACGAACAACCAGCACACCATGGCGGTTGCCTTGGCCGTGAGGAAGACGCTTTGCTTGACCTTGTCCCAGGTGAGCGACCGGTAGAGCACTGCCAGCACAAGCCCGCCCAATGCGCCCATCGCGGCCGCTTCGGCCGGCGTTGCAAGACCGCCGAGGATTGATCCAAGCACCAGCAGGATCAAAACGGTCAACGGCACGAACGAAATCAGCAGGTCCATGTAAATCTGCCGTTTTGGCGGAACATCATCCTCCTGCGGTTTGGGGGCCAGCGACGGGTTCAGCCAGACGCGCACCATGACGTAGACGATGTAGAGACCCGCCAGCATGAGGCCCGGAAAGACCGCCGCTGCATAGAGGCGCAGAGGAGAAAGTTCAGCAATGGCGGCGTAGACGATCAACATGATCGACGGCGGGATCAGGATGCCCAAGGTTCCACCGGCGCAGATCACGCCCGAGGCAAAACTGCGCTGATACCCCGCGTTGGCCATTGCCGGATAGGCCAGCAATCCCATCAGGGTGACAACCGCGCCCACAATCCCCGACGCTGTCGAGAACACCGCACAGGTCAGCAGCGCCGCGATCGCCAGAGACCCAGGCAGGTTGCGGGCTGCCATGTAGAGCGAAAAGAACAGACGGTCGACGATATTCGCCCTTTCGACCACGTAGCCCATGAACAGGAACAAGGGGATGGCAACAAGCGTGTCATTCTCCATCACCGAATAGGTGTTCTGGTTCAGCAGGTAGAAGATGTTGTTGTTGAAGATGTCCGCAATGCTCTCGGGCGCGGACTGGTAATAGGCGTAGTACCCGAACGCGACGCCCATGGCGAGCAGTGTGAACGCAATCGGAAAGCCCAGCAGCACCAGTACAATAAAGAGGCTGAGCATCAGGATGGCGACTTGTGGGTCAGTCATCGCTGCGACCTCCTTGCTTGGTGCCTGTTGTATGAATTCGGTCGACGGTTGATTCCATCAGCATGTCTTCGGTCTCACGCACGTCATCCAAACGGTCGAGCCAGACGCCATTCCTCATCGCCAGCCAGCATCTTGCCATCTCGGCAAGCCCTTGCAGCATCAGCAACACACCAGCGACCGGGATCAGGGTTTTGAAGAAGTAGATCTGAATTCTGGCGGGGCTGTTCCAGCTCACCTCTTCATAGCGCCAACTGTCCTTGGCGATTTCCCAGCCGTACCAGAACAGGGCAAACATGCCGGGAAAGAAAAAGATGATATACAGAACGAAATCGACCCGCGCCTGCCAGCGGACCGAGAACAGGCGGTACAGCACGTCGCCGCGCACATGCGCGTCTTGCGCCAGCGCATAGGCCCCGGCCATCAGGAAAAGGGCGCCATACATCTGCACCATCATATCGAACGCCCAGACGGTCGGTTTGTTCAGCACATACCGGACGAACACTTCGTAGGACACCGAAAGTGTCAGTATTAGGATGCACCAACCGAAGGCTTTGCCGACCCATTGGCTTAGCCCTTCGATGGCGTGGATTGTCTTGATCAAGGTCAGTTCCTCGCCTGTTCCGCCCGCAGTTCAGAAAGCCGCGCACCAGCGCGACCTTCCGTTTTCAAAGAGTGTCAGGCCTCAGCCGAAGTAGTGCTTATACGCCAGCTTGTAGTCAGGCTGGTTGAGGTTGAGGTAGTTCATGACAGTCTTCGCATAGGCCTTCTGGCTGTCGACGACCTTGGCAAAGAACGGATCTTCGTTCGAGATCCTTTCGACCACAACATCCCAAGCCTCAAGCTGAGCCTGCATCACGCTGTCAGGCGTGCGATACACGTTGACACCCTGCTCTTCGGCCAGCGTCACCAGATCGTCAGCGTAGCGCTTGGTGTTGTTCCAGTAGAAGTTCGAGTTCTCGGCCTCGGACGCGTATTTCAGGATCGCCTGAAGCTCGGGCGCAAGCGCGTTGAACTTGTCCTTGTTGAACGTGACCTCGAAGAACTCCTGGCTCTGGTGGAACGAGGCCAGATGATAGTGTTTGGACACGTCCTGCATACCAAAGTCGCGGTCGGATGTGGGGTTGTTGAACTCGGCCGCATCAATCAGGCCGGACTTCATCGCGGGCTGGATCTCGCCCCCGGGCAGCTGCACAACGGACATGCCCATCTCAAGCAGAACATCTGCCGCAAGACCAACTGTACGGTATTTCAGACCGTTCATCTGATCCGAGCTTGTGATTTCCTCTTTGAACCAACCCAGTGGCTGTGCGGGCATGGGCGAGTTGAAGAAGGACACAACGTTCAGGCCAAGGATGCCCATCAGCTCGTCAAACAGTTCCTGACCGCCGCCATAGTTCACCCAGCCCAGAACCTCTTGGCTGGACCAGCCAAAGCACGGACCCGTTCCGAACAGCGATGCCGTCTTGGATTTCGAGTACCAGTAGGCCGGAACGTAATGCGCCGCGTCCAGAACGCCGCGGTGGACCGCGTCCTGCATCTGGCTGGTTTTTACGACCGAATTCACAGGCAGAAGTTCGATCGTCAGTTTGCCACCGGACATTTCATTGACGCGGTTGACGTAGGATTGCGCGTTCTCAAGAAAGATGCCGCCGCCCCAGGCTGCCTGCATCTTCATTGTCGTTCCTTCCTGCGCATGGACAGCCGGAGCAGCAAGCGCACCAGCACCTACAACAGCGGAGCCGCGCAGAAAGTTTCTGCGGTTCAAAGATTTTGTCATGTTTCCTCCCTAGACTGGGCCGTCGCCGATATCCCTTCGGCATTGGCACCAAACCCGCCCTCCAGCGGATAGAATCTACGATAAGCCAGATTCGCGATTTTTCAAAATATTTTGGAAACTCTTTCATTTTGAGCGTCAAAATAGGCGCAATTTATTGTTTTTAATCCATTTATTATTTTCATTTTTTTGCACTTGCGAACAAGCTAGACTCTTTTCACAACAAGCCAGATGACAAACGCGCCAAAAATGAACGAACCAAAAACAGTTGCAAGACGCGGGCGCCCACGCCTGAAAGCGAATGAAGAAAAGCCCGCAGGTTCTCTGGTCGGGGCGCTGGATCGTGGGATTCGTGTCCTGATTGCCATTGCAGATGCCCGGGGCGCGACGCTTGTCGACATCGCAAGAACGACAGGCATTCCAACGGCGACGGCGCACCGGCTTCTGACCACGCTTCAACAGCGAGGAATGGTGGTTAACGATGCCGAACATGGTAAGTGGCGCGTCGGACCGCAGGCCTATCGGATCGGCAACACGTTTGAGGAAGCCTCGAATTTGCTGGAGGTCGCACCAGCCGCGATGCGCAAGCTGTCCAAGGAAACCGGAGAGACCGTAAACCTTGCAATTGAGGAAGGCGGGCAGCTGCTGTATCTGATTCAGGTGGAATCCGAAAACCCGATCCGCGCCTCGATCAAGAATGGAACCGCAGCCTATTTTCATACATCCGGTGTCGGCAAAGCCATCATGGCGTATATGGATGAGGCTGCACTTGAAAAGCTACTGGACCCACTGACACTGGTTCAGCAGACGCCCAATTCGATTACGGACAAACAAAAGCTCAAGGACGAGCTGCAGACATCCCGGCAAAGAGGATGGGCAATCGACGATGAAGAGCGTTTTCCAGGCCTACGCTGTATCGCGGCGCCTGTATTCGACTCGTTGGAGAATGTCGTCGCTGGCGTTTCAGTGTCTGGGCCCATCAGCAGATTCCCCGACAACAAGCTTGAAACCTTGGCCGCGTCGGTTGTTGAGACTGCGGCAAGCATTTCTGAAAAGCTCCGGAATTCCTCACCTCAGAGTTAATTTCTTTGCTTTTTCAACCGTTTTAAGCTTTGGGAGTCAGGCCCCGAGGTCACCTCAGACCGAGCCTTTTCTCATCCTGTGTGACAGCGCCTCAGCCCGCAGGTGATGCAGTCGGGGCAGATCTTCCCGCGCGAGATTCCGGGTGCAATCGGGATCATTTTCGACATCAAAAAGCATCGGCTCAATATCCGTCGCGAAATGCGCAAGCCGGTATCCGTCTTTCTCAAACGCGATTGTGCGGCAATGCTCGGGCGGGCACTGCCATGCGGTTTCAAAGCGCCCTTGGCCGGTCGCGGATCCAAGCTCAAGCTCTACCATGGCCTCGTGCCCGTCGGGTCGGTTGGCCGCCAAAAGATTACAGCCCTGCATCTCGGGCGGCGTTGTCGCCTCAAGCGCCGACAGAACCGTCGGGGCCACGTCAATCGACTGGGTCAATACGTCGATATCTTCGGGCGCAAGATCTGGATGCCCGATCATCAGGGGCACGTGGGAGGCGGCGCGGAACGGGGTCTGCTTTCCCCAAAGACCAAGATCGCCCAGCATCTCTCCGTGATCGGCAGTCAACACGATCAGTGTGTCGTTCAACTGACCCACGTTTTCCAACCATTCAAAAATCCGACCGATATGGTGATCGACTTCGGCGGCAAGCCCAAGATAGGTGGACCTGCAGAGAGCGATCTGCTCGGGCGTCATGGCATCTTGCTGTCCGTCAAAACCCCAGAACATATCCGTACCGCTTGGGCGGGAATGATAGGCTTCGAAAAAAGGATGCTCAAAAGTGGCCTCAACCGGTGGCGGGATGTCCTGCGGGTTGATCAAATCGTTATACGGCGCGGGGGCAACAAACGGGGGATGCGGCCGGATGTAGGTGACCATGGCAGACCACGGCTGAGATTTGCGAACGTCAAGATGCGCCAAAACCCGGTCGGTCAGGTACGCGGTATCACTGTCCTGCGCGTCATAGAGCGCAGGCCCTCCGAGAGTGTCGTTCTTAGGTTTGTAGAGCGCATTCAGGTCGCCTGCATCCGGCACGTCATAGCCACGCGATCTGAGATGGGCGAGCCACTCCCACGCTTCCTCGCGCATCTCGGTGACCTCGGTGATCCCTGGGATCGGCCCTGTGTAGGAGAGATGCGCCGGGTCATTCGGGTGCAAGCCTCTGGGATCAGGCTGCGTATCTGTATAGCCGAACAACAACAGCTCTCGCCCAATGGTGCGCAGCGCCGTTGCAAGGTTGGGGATATCGCGCCGCAGCGGAACGCCGTTCTGAACCGATCCGTGGTTCATGGCGTATTGACCCGTCAGCAAGCTTGCACGGGCCGGACCGCAGGGCACCACAACTGTATGATGGTTGCGGAAATGCACCGACCGCGCGGCCAGAGCGCGAATGTTGGGCAGCGGCACATGCTGGCCTAAAGCACCCGTTAGAAGGTCCGCGCGGAACTGATCGATGACGATGAACAGAAAATTGCGCGGAGCCTTCTTCAGCATGGGGTCAGGCCTCTGCGCTGTCCAGTTCACGGATCAGCGCGGGCAGATCGGCAACCGTGTCGATCACATAGTCCGCACCGGCGTCCTTCAGGATCTTGGTCGCATGCTGGCGCAGTTCGTCAACCTCTTCTGCGGACAGAGCAGCCAGTTCCTCCGGTGTCTTGCCCACTGCGTTGCCGGACAAAGACACACCTACGGTCAGACAGCCAGCCGCGACGCCCTCTTTGATGCCCGGTTCGGTGTCATCGACCTTGATGATCGCCGCTGGCGGATAGACCACCAGATCGACCATGCATTTATACATGCCCAGCGGGCCGGGGCGGCCTTCGGGCAGGTCGTCGGAACAGACCAAATTGTCCGGCTCATAGCCTTGAGCGGCGGCAACCGGCAGGACGTTCTCCATGATTGAGCGGGTATAGCCCGTGGTCGATCCGATCTTGAGGCCCATGGACCGCAGATCGTCAATCGCAGCTTTGCCTCCCGGAACCAGATCCGCGTAGTCGGCGGCGACTCTTTCGTTCATCGGCACAAAGATCTCATAGACCTTGTCGACATCCTGATCGGTGGGCGCGTTGCCGTATTTTGCCTCCCACTGGGAGGCGATTTCGGGCATATCCATCATGGTGCGGATGTGATCCCATTTGGGCGCGCCCATCGGTGCGCGGGCCTGTTCGATCGTGGCTTCGATATCGAACTTGGCGAAGGCCTTAACAAACACGCCCATCGGCGCGAATGATCCGAAATCGACCATTGTCCCCGCCCAATCAAACACGGCGGCTTTGAATTTGCTCATTGTCTTTCCTTTCGTCAGGCAGGTTCAACCTGTTTCTGTTTGAGTGTTTCGTCCGAGGGTCTGGCACTGTCGACCCCCATGTCACGCAGCACCTCGGCTGCGGTGTCAACGACCGCTTGCATCACATGCGCATCGACTTGTCCGATGTGGCCAATCCGGAAGCTTTCGGCTGCTGTGAGTTTGCCGGGATACAGGATAAATCCGCGCGCTTTCATGCGGTTATAGAAATCCGGAAACGCAAAACTCGGATGACCGGGGCAGAAGAAGGTGGTGATGATCGGCGACAGCCACTCATCGTCCAGCAATGTGACAAAGCCCAGCGCGCGCATCCCTTTGACCAGCGTCTTGCGGTTCTCAAGATACCGCGCGCCCCGTGCGGCGACGCCGCCCTCGGCCTCATGCGCGCGCAGTGCTTCGACGAAAGACGCAACCACATGCGTGGGCGGGGTAAAGCGCCACTGGCCCGTTTTCTCCATCGCGGCCCATTGGGCGTGAACATCCAGGCTGAGCGAATGGCTATTGCCTTCCGCCGCCTTGATCGCATCTGTTTCGACGATCACAAAACCAAAGCCTGGCACGCCTTCGATGCATTTGTTGGCCGAGCTGACCATGGCCTGAAACGGGATCACATGCGGCTCGAGCGGAACAGCACCGAAGGCCGACATGGAATCAACCAAAAGCTTGCGGCCAGCCGCTTGCGTGGCGTCAGAGATCTCTTGCAGCGGGTTGAGGATGCCCGAGCTGGTCTCGCAATGGATGGCCAGCACATGCGTGATCGCGGGGTCGGCCTGCAAAGCCGCGGCCACCTGATCCCCGCGCGGCGGCAAATAGTCCCCCATGTCGATTACGGCGTAGTCACGGCCAAGATAACCCAGAGTCTGTACCGCTCGTTTGCCATAGGCGCCGTTGCACAACACCAGCACCTTGCCGTCTTTGGGCACAAAGCTACCCAGCATCGCCTCGACCACGTAAGAGCCGCTGCCCTGCAAAGGCACACAGTCATAGCGGGCTTTGTCCTTCCCCAGAATATCCAGCAGGCGGCTACGCAACTCAGCCGTCATGGCGCGGAAATCAGCGTCCCAGCTGCCCCAGTCGCGCAGCATCGCCTCTTTCACTGGCAGCGACGTGGTCAATGGGCCCGGAGTCAACAGATACGGTTCACCGAAATGCGGCGATGGCAGTTTTTGGGTGTGATCAATCATGTCATTCATCTTCTATATGAATGGTGCCATAACATAGGTTCGAGCTATGGCTTGGCTACAGTTTTCCAGTGACCCCCGCAAGGGCATTTCGACCGGCTAAGCGGGTTCCAGCGTCTTGGTCCTTTCCGCGGTCACGTGCTGATCCAGATGACAGGCCACGAAATGCCCCTCATCCACCTCTACCAGCTGGATCGGCTCGTCCGAGGGCTGATCAGGGATGCGCAGCGACACCCCGTCCGGGCCAGAGAAGGCAACGGGATGGATCATGTCGCCCTCAAAACGGATCGGTTTGAATTCGGCGTCTGGATCAGGGTGTGGTACGGCGGACAGCAACGCCTTGGTGTAAGGGTGCTGCGGGTTGAAAAAGATCTTGTCAGTCGGGCCATATTCCATGAACCGCCCACGATACATCACCGCCACCCGGTGCGAGATCTGTGCGACCACCGCTAGGTCATGAGCGATGAACAGGAAGCTGACACCAAGTTCGGCCTGCACGTCCTTTAAAAGCGCGACGATCTCGGCCTGAATCGACACATCCAGCGCCGAAACGCATTCGTCGCAAACAACAAACTTGGGCTTGGAAACCAGCGCGCGCGCAATGCAGATCCGCTGCCGCTGCCCACCGGAGAACGCATGCGGGAAGCGGCGCAGATGCTCCAGATCGATTTTACAACGCGCCGCGATCTCGCGCACCCGCTCGTCGATCTGATCCCGGTCTGTCATCAGGCCCGAGGCCACCAGCGGTTCGGCGATGATATCCCGCACCGTCATGCGCGGGTTCAGTGAGGAATACGGGTCCTGAAAGACAAGGCTCATTTCCGGGCGGAAGCTGCGCAGCAAGTTGCCACCAAGGGTGTGCAACTGAACCGGCCCTTCATGGAACGCCATGTTGATCTTGCTGCGCACCGCGCGCAGCTCAGCCTCGGAGGCGTTGGCAAGATCGATATCGCCCTTTTTCTTGCGGTGAAAGATCACCTCGCCTTCGCTGGGATCAATAGCGCGTAGCATCGCGCGACCAACGGTGGTTTTGCCCGACCCACTTTCGCCGACAAGACCCACGGTTTCGCCCTTAAGGATGTCGAAGGTGATGTCACCAACCGCGCGGACCGTTTCAACCTCGGTTCGGAACAGTTTCTTCTTCCGCACCTCGAACGCGACGCCCAGATTGTGGACGTCAATCAGCTTTCGCGCTTTCTTCAACGGCGCGGGCGGGACGACTTTGTCCAACCGCGGAACCGCGTCCAGCAAGCGCTGGGTATAGGCCTGTTGCGGGTTGTTGATGACCTCGCGCACGGTGCCACGCTCGACAATCTCGCCCTTATACATCACTGCAATGTCGTCCGCGACCTGAGCGACCACACCCAGATCGTGGGTGATGAAAATCATGCTCATGCCCAGCTCAGCCTGCAGATCACGCATCAGTTGCAGAACCTGCGCCTGAATGGTCACGTCCAAAGCGGTTGTCGGCTCATCCGCGATCAGCAGTTGCGGGCCCGCCGAGAGGGCCAGAGCGATCATGGCCCTCTGGCGCATGCCACCCGACATCTCATGCGGGAACTGATCGACGCGGGCGGAGGGGTTGGTGATGCCGACCTTGTCCAGCATCTCTATCGCCAGCTCACGCGCCAGCCGTTTGTTGAGCCCGCGATGCAGCTGGATCGCCTCCATGATCTGGTTGCCGATGGTGTAGATCGGCGAAAAGCTGGCCATCGGCTCCTGAAAGATCATCCCGATCTCACCGCCGCGGATCACGCCCATCCGCGGGCTATGGGGGCGCACCTTGGCCAGATCGACGGATTTTCCATCTTTCATGATGTAGTTGATCTCGGACCCCTGATTGATGCTGGCAATGCTTGGCAGAAGCTGCATCACCGCTTTGGTCGACACGGACTTACCCGAGCCACTTTCACCCACGATACCCAGCGTTTTACCCTTCTCAAGCGAGAAGGAGACATCGCGAACCGGCTGGATCAGCCCTTCATCGGTGCGGAAAGACAGGGTCAGGTTTTTGACGTCGAGGATGTTTGCCATCACTTCGCCTCCGCATAAGGGTCAGCCGCGTCGCGTAGCCCGTCGCCGATCACTGTGAAGGCGAGAACGGCCACCACGACGAATACGGCGGGAATGAACAGCCATGGGGTTTGCTCAATCGCGCGCACCGATTGCGCCTGTTGCAGCAGAACACCCCACGAGACCGACGGCGGGCGCAGGCCCAGGCCAACGAATGACAGCGCGGTCTCCGACAGGATCATGTAGGGGAACGAGATCACCAGATCGACGATGATGAAGCTGGTGAAGCTTGGCAGCATGTGCTGACCGATGATGCGCTTGGGGCGCGCGCCGGCCAGTCGGGCCGCAACCACATAGTCTTCGTTCCGGATCGACAGAAGCTGAGACCGGATGCGCCGTGCCAGTGTCGGCCAGCCAAAAAGGCCAAGGATCAGTGTCATCGCAAAATAGACCTGTGTGGTCGACCACTCCTTGGGCATGGCGGCCGCCAGTCCCATGTAAAGCGGGATGATGGGCACAACCCGGATCACCTCGGTCACGCGCTGGATGATGTTGTCGATGAGGCCGCTGAAATACCCGGCAAACCCGCCGATGATCAGCGCCAGCACGAATGAGATCAGCACCCCGATCACACCAATCGAAAGAGAGGTCCGCGTGGCATAGATGGTGCGCGAGAACACATCCCGCCCCAGATCATCCGTGCCCCAGAAATGGATCTTGGCGTCCGGGTTCTGCAAGCCGATTAGGTGGCGGTCGGTTGGAATAAAGCCCAGAACCTTGACTGGTTCGCCTTTGACGAACAGCCCCAGATAGTTGCGCACCTCGGGATCGGGCACCGAGACGGCCCGCAGGGTCACCGGATCACGCTCGGTCTTGGTGCCGTTGATAAAGGGCACGACAGAGCATCCATTGTCATCGCAAAAGCGCGGGATTTGCGGCGGACCTTCGATGTAGGAGGTATCGCGCGTGACCGGGCCATAAGGGGCCACGATTTCGGCAAACAAACCGGCCAGCGCCATCAGCCCCAGCACGATTGAGGCATACATCGCGGCGCGGTGCTTTTTGAAACGCCACCAGATCAGGGTCCATTGCGAGGCTGAATAGTATTTCAGCAGCTGCTGACGTTCTTTTTCCGCAGCCCGACGCTGGGCCGGGGTCATTTCGGGATCTGTCATATCGGTCATGTCACGCCCCCAGCTTGATGCGCGGGTCGAGCCACGCCAACAGCAGATCGGAAAGGAAATTCATGAACACGATGGCAAAGGTCAGCATCAGCAGGATCGCACCCGCCACGTTCATGTCGAGGTCGAGATACGCTTTCAGCAGCAGCTCACCCAGTTCGGTCAGGCCCAGAACCACGGCCACGATCGGCAGCTCGGAAAAGATACGGTTCACGTCAAACCCGATGGTCGAGACGACCGGGTTGATCGCCAGCCGGGCCGGGTATTTGATCAGCAACTTCCGCTCGGGCACACCGCGCGCGCGGGCTGCGGTGACGGACAGCTTGTTCAGCTCATCCGACATGGTCGCGCGCACGGTCTGGATCTGGTAGGCCACCGCCGACCAGGCCAGAACCACCGCAGGCAACCATAGGTGTTTTAGCATATCCCAGACCTTGGCCACGCTCCACGGAGCGTCCTGATACTGGGCCGAGAACAACCCACCGATATCCGCCCCGAACCAGCGGTTGGCGAAATACAGCATGACCAGTGCCAGCAGAAAGTTCGGCAGCGCGAGGCCCAGATACGAGAAAATCGTCAGACCGTAGTCAATGGCCGAACCGCGCCGCACGGCTGCGTAGATCCCAACCGGGACCGAGATCAGGTAGGTCAGGATCAGCGTCGCGAACAGGATGCCTGCGGTCAGCCAGACCTTGTCACCGATCACCTTGGTGACCGAGGTTTCAAAGGCGAAGGCCTGCCCGAAATCCCAACGTAGAACGATACCCCCGATCCAGTCGAAATACCGAAGCAACATCGGCTTGTCCAATCCCAGCTCCTGACGGATGGCTTGCACATCGGCCTCGGTCACGTTGACCCCAGTGCCCGAGTATTTCCGGAACGCGTAGCGGTCGGCGTAGTCTCCGGGCGGGATTTCCATGATCAGGAACACCATCATCGACACCAAAAGCATCGTGATGGCCATCCCTACTAGTCGTTCGGCAGTGAATCTGAGCATGCGTCTGTCCCGAGATTGCAGCTTGGACTGCAAACTCCGGGGCGTCTGCTGCAAACGCCCCGGAGGAAAATGTCAAACCCGTATGGGGGTTACTGTTCCAGCCACCACTGCGAGGGGCGGTAGGGGTAGGTCCAGTAGAAGTCGTAGGTTTTCGACTTGATGGGTTTGACGTTCTGCAGATCGTTGCGCCACAGGAAGGGGGCAACGATGTCACCGACGGTGCCGATCTTCAGCATGTTGTCCGTGTGGATCTTGACGATTTCCGCACCGATTTCATTGCTGGTGTCCGAGCCGAACTCAGCCTGAATGAACTTCTCGCTCAGCTCCCACAGCTTCTGGATATCGGCTGGGGGTTCAACGCCTTCGGCCCCATCGGTCTGTTTCCATGTGGCCCATTTGGCACCGGTGCCCGGGTTGAAGAAGTCACCAAACGGCGGCACGAAAACGGTGGTATCCTGCGAGATGGTCGGGCCGGCATTGCCGTCATATTTCCAGGTCGTCAGGTCCAGATCGTTGTTGTTGCCCGAGGCGCGGTATTCGTCCGAGGTGACCTCTTTCAGGTCGACGCGGACGCCCACGGCGGTCCAGTAATCCCGCACCAGCTCCATCATTTTCACCGGAACACCCTGCGAGGAATAGACCAGACGAATGACCAGAGGCTTGCCGTCCGGACGCTCCAACGTGCCGTCGCCGTCGCTGTCGCTCAGACCCATTTCGGCCAGAAGGGCCTTGGCGCCTTCGACATCATAGGCGATGTCTTTGTTCAGCACGTCGTCCGAGATGAACGACACGGTCTTTGGCTCGGCCGGAACACCCTGCATCGGAGTGCCCTGACCCAGATAGACGATCTCGTTGATTTCATCACGGTTCATCGCCAGCGACATGGCACGGTTGAAGCGCACATCGTTGAAGATCTCGCGCAGCACCTCGTCGTTATGGGTGCGGTTGAACGAGAAGAACACGTTTTCACCCAGGGTCGGCGCGAACTGGATCGTGTAGCCGCCTTTGCCTTCGTTCTCTTTCAGCAGCGGGAAGTCTTCCAGGAAGATCGCTTGCTGTTTCCAGACAACCTCTCCGTTCATGACCTTGAGGTTCTGAACTTCCTTGTCGCTGACATAGCTCTCAACGATTTCGTTGATATAGGGCAGCTGGTTACCCGCGGTGTCGACCTGGTGGAAATAGGGGTTCGCCACCAGTTTGCGCCCTTCCGAGGTCTCTTCGACAACGATGTGGCTTTCCAGGGTCGGCACAACCGCACGGCCGATGGCAGCTGCTTTGTCGGCGTCTTTCAGCAGCGGCGAGGGAACGTCTTTCCAGTCCGAGCCGCCATAGTAGAAATCAACCGCTTCGGCCCCGTTGGCGAAACCGTATTCCTGCGCCAGTGCATCGGCGTTTTCGTTGTATTTGGGCATGAACTGGCCCAGGAAATGCTTGGGCTGGAACGGCTGGCCATAGTCGACGGCAAAGCGGTTCAGAATGCCCGGCGTCGGTACCGGGAAGGTCATGCGGACGGTCACGTCGTCAACCGCCTCAACCTTGATCGGCTCGCCTGCGAACAGCCAGCGATCCGGAGTTTTTTCCAGTATGTCGGTGTTCAGCAGCAGGTCATTATACCAGAAGGCAACGTCTTCGGCGGTGAAGGGTTCGCCATCCGACCATTTGTGGCCTTCACGCAGCGTGATCGTCAGAACGGTTTTGTCTTCGTTCCAGTCCCATGCCTTGGCGACGTTGGGCACAACCGTCTGCAGGTCATCCGCATAGCGCACAAAGTTCACGTGGCGCACAGACAGCAGGTCCGACGTGCCCGACTCGGTCGCTTTCGAGATGCCGGTGATCGCGCCGCCATACTGGCCGATGCTGTCATAGGGCATCACGACCAGAGGCTCGGTCGGCAAACGGTCTGCAACAGCGGCTAGGTCGGCGTTGCCAAGGATTTTGCCGTTCAGGTCGGCAATCGCTGGGTTTTCCGAGAATTCCAGGGTGCAGGATGCAGCCGATTGCAGCTCGGCCAGTTCCAACTGCTGCGGGAAAGCGGGCTCCAGCCCCATTGGATCAGCGACGGTGGCGCCAGGGCAATTTGCCAGCGCGGGAACCGCAATCATCGTCGCGGCAGTGGACATCAGAATATGACGGATCGTCATGACAACCTCCAGGTTTGTTCGACGACCCGGTTAAGGGGCTATTGTAACAGTTTAATAATGAGTAAGAGTTTATAGCTTTAAACTATGTTACTCCTATTCGCCAACGCTCTCCAAAGTTTCTTGTGTAATTTCATAAAATTGCCGGACAGTGGCCGACGCAGCCATCGCCGGCATCGAAACCAAAAACTGATGAGCGCTTAGTTTTTGATCGTTTATCGGGATGAATTTCAGATCCTTGTCTGCGGCCACCAACTCCGATTCGAAGCCTACCCCCTCGCCCACGCCAGCCCGAACCAGAGAGGTGATCGACCCCCAGGAGCCGAGGCCCAGAATGGTATCCGGCGCGATACCAGCCTCAGATGCTGCGCGTTCGAAGATCTGACGCGTACCGGCATTTGGCTCCCGCTGTATCAGTCTCAGTTTCGCGACATCCGCCCAACTAAGGGTTTCGACGTCTCGCAATGCACCTTCGTTTTGGGCCACTATGCCGATCCGAAACGAAGCTACCTTTTGGCAATGCATCGTCTCCAGCGGTTCGCGCGCGGTGACAAAGGCGACATCCAGATCACCGGTACGCAGCAAGGGCAGAAGGTCGAGACTGGCCATAGCACGCGCATTCAGGGTGACACCCGGATGGGTCTGGATAAATCGGGCAATAGGTGGCATGGCGATCTGATAGGTCGAATAGCCCACCCAAAAACTGCCCGACTTCAGGTCTTTCCGAGCGCCAATCGCCAGATCGACCTCGGACTTCAACGCCAGCAGAGCCTTGATCTGTGGACGCAGTGTTTCGAACATTTCGGTGGTTTCAATACCTTTGTTGCCCCGCCGCAAAAAGCGACACTCGGTTTGCCGCTCCAAGGCGACGATCAGGTTGGAAACCGTTGGTTGAGAGACGCCCAACTCTTCTGCCGCAGCCGTGAAACTGCCGGTGCGGGCAACCGCCTCAAGCGCTTTCAGCTGGCGAATGCTCGGTTCTACGTTGCTGGGCATGGTTGGCTTCCTTCGCTCGCGCTTTCGTGCAGGTGATCCGGAACGGGCACAAAGCTCGATGCCCGGATACACTTTCCTAGCTTTATCCGTTTTCATTTCCCGCGCGTCCAGTGCGCATGGGAGCGGGTTAAGTCACGTTCTACCGGTCCAAGCTGCCTAATTCTTAATCGTTCTCGCCTGTATGCTGATTTTTTAAACAAAAAACTCGCATCTTCTTGTGATTTGAGATGTAGCCGCACAGTCTCGGATGTTAGTCAGAAGCCATGCTCCAACGCCTGCCACTTCTGGTTTTCTCCGATCTCGATGGTACTCTGCTGAACCATCACGACTATAGCTGGGACGCCGCGCAACCGGCACTAAAACACCTTCGGGACATCGGCGCGGGACTTGTGCTAGCCAGCAGTAAAACCGCTGTCGAGATGATTGGCATTCGCCAAGCCATCGGCTTTTCGAACATGCCGTCGATCGTTGAAAATGGTGCTGGCATTCTGGCACCGGGCCACCCAGAAACCGGCGGGCCATCCGAATATCTGAACATTCTGAATATCCTGCAACACCTCCCACCTGGCTTTCGCGGCTTCGCAGATATGAGCGTGCAGGAGGTGAGCGACAGGACCGGCCTTGATCTCGTCGAGGCAGAGAAAGCCCAGGATCGGCATTTCAGCGAACCGGGCGTGTGGGATGGCGCGCCAGAGGATCTAGGTACGTTTATCTCCGAAGCCGGGCGGTACGGTCTAAAGGCCAGGCAAGGCGGTCGATTTCTCACCTTGTCGTTTGGAAAGACCAAAGCAGATGCCATGTCCGATGTGATCCGTCTGTTGAAACCGGAAAGAACCATCGCGCTCGGCGATGCACCGAACGATCTGGAAATGATCCTTGCCGCCGACACTGGTGTCGTTGTCGCAAACCGGCATGGTGCACCCATTCCGGTCCAGGCGCTCGGAGACGAGCAGCGGATATTCAGAACCACACGCGAAGGCCCCGAAGGCTGGGCCGAGGCCATTCTGACCCTCACCGCACCCGATCACGAAGACAGTTAACCAAGACAGGCAGCCCAAATGGCAGACTTCCATCAGAACGGAAACATCACCACGCTTCACAACCTGCGAAGCCGTCCGGCCGAGCATCTGGTGCACGAAATCTCGGTCTTTGCCGAAACACGCAAGGTGACACTGATCCTGCCCTGTCTCTACTCAGAACTGGAAGGCCCGGCCCTTACGGGGATTATCGACGAGCTGTCCAAGGTCAATTACCTGCATCGCATTATCATCGGGCTCGATCAGGCCGACGCAGAACAATACCAACGCGCCAGGGCGTTTTTCGACCGTTTGCACCAGAAACATGTTGTGATCTGGAACAGCAGCCCCCGGATGCTGCAGCTGGAAGACCGGCTGCGCGACCTTGGCCTTGCACCACAGGAACCCGGCAAGGGCAAAAACGTCTGGTCCTGTATCGGCTACCTGCTGGCCTGCGCCGACAGCTCGGTCATGGCGATCCATGACTGTGATATCGTGACCTACAAACGGGATATGCTCGATCGGCTGGTTTACCCCGTGGTCAACCCAACCTTCCCGTTCCAGATGGCCAAAGGCTATTATCCGCGCATCGGCGATGGCAACCTGAACGGCCGTGTTACGCGGCTGCTTGTCAGCCCTCTGCTAATCGCGCTGAAGAAGGTAATCGGAGATCGAGACTACATCGATTACCTGCGCAGCTTCCGGTATCCGCTGTCAGGCGAGTTTGCCATTCGCACCCCGACCCTGCCCGATCTACGTATCCCGTCCGACTGGGGGCTGGAAATCGGCGTTCTATCTGAGGCCTGGAGGAACCTCGCTCCCAAATCCGTCTGTCAGGTCGAGATTGCCGACAATTACGATCATAAGCATCAGAAGCTGTCGCCCGAGGATGCCAACACCGGGCTAAGCCGAATGTCGACCGACATCTGTAAGGCCATTTTCCGTAAACTGGCCGCAGATGGTACCGTATTCACCACAAACACATTCCGGACCCTCAAGGCGACCTATTATCGCTCGGCGCTGGATTTGCTTGAGGGGTACTATACCGACGCAAAGATGAACGGCTTGGCGCTTGATCGCCACACTGAGGAAAAGTCGATCGAGCTCTTTGCCGAAAACATCATCCGCGCCGGGCGGGTCTTTTTGGAGAACCCCCATGAGACGCCGTTTATCCCGACATGGAACCGGGTCCATGCCGCAGATGCCGAGTTCCTGCACCACCTGAGCGAAGCGGTCGCGCTGGATCTGGATGAGTTCACACCGCAGGGGCGTTCGTGATCCAGCGACACTGGTAAGGCGCCAGTGAGAATTCGGACATATTAGCACCAAAGACCTCGCCGGTCAGGGCGTCCATCCATGTTTCTTCGGCAATCAGGTTCACTTCTGTCGGATTAATCTGAACGTGATCCGCAGACACGTTGTGAAGGGCGAAAATGGATTGGCTTCGATCCAGACTCTGCCTCCAAATTCCAAAAACCCTTTCGTCAAGCCGTAGGGTAAACTGCGTCGCATTCGGGTGGAACGCCGACTGCTGCGCACGAATGCGCAACCGGCGAGACATTTCCGACAACACTCGGGATTGATCCGATCCAGGATCAGCGAGCTTTGACAGCAGGTCCGGATAGTGCCAGCGATGCCGGTTGATCGCCCTGTTCATCCCGCGACGTTCAACCGCCTCATGGTCGTTGGGGGTAGCCAACAGTGAATGGATGTAAAACGCGGGAATACCCTCAAGCGACATCACGATAGTCTGCGAACAGATGAAACGCGCCAAGTGAAATTGGTCTTCGCCGTCAAAGGTCGCGTACATGGCCTCGAAGAAGGCGCAGTTCAATTCATAAGGTTCTTCGCGACCATCCGGTAAGGCGCGCATGGAAACCAGCCCGCCCAGGTTTCGCACGGTGTCGATCATCCGCGTCTTTTCTTCGGGTGGCAGCAGCCCTTCTGCGGGCCGCATCCCGATACCATCATGGCTGGCGGTGAAGTTCAGATAGGCACACCCCAATTGCGCCGGGGGCATGGCCGCCTGCCAGTCACGCAAGTACCGGGCAGTGCCAGACTGCATGGCGTGCAGGATCAAGGGAGGAAGGGGAAAGTTGTAAACCGCATGTGCCTCGTTCCGATTGCCGAAATAGCTTAAATTTTCTGTACGCGGAACATTGGTTTCGGTCAGCAGGACGACAGTCTCTGTCGTGAAATCGCAAAGAAGCCGAAGCAGTTGCACGATGGCATGCGTCTGAGGAAGGTGGATCGAGGTCGTGCCCACTTCTTTCCAGATGAAGGCCACGGCATCCAGCCGCAGGATGCGCACGCCCTTGTCGATATGCAGTCGGATGATCCGAAGCATTTCGATCAGAACCTCAGGATTGCGGAAGTCTAGGTCGATTTGATCGTGGCTAAAAGTACACCAGACGTGACGGTCGCCACGGCTCGTTTCAACCTGACGCAAAAGCGGGGTGGTTCTGGGCCGTACCACCGGCTGCAGATCCTCTTCAGGCCTAGCCTCGAAGAAGAACCTGTCATGCGGCGGCTTTCCCTGCAGGTAGTTGTTGAACCATAGCCCCTGACTGGACACGTGGTTGAGCACAAGATCCGACATCAGGTGGAAATCATCCGCGATGCGCGTGATGTCTGGCCAATCCCCCAATTGCGCGCTGACGCTGTAATAATCCGAAACCGCAAACCCATCATCGGATGTGAAGGGAAAGAATGGCAGGATATGCACGCCGTTCACGACCCCTTGCAGATGACGCACAAGAAAATCGTGCAACAAGTCCAGAGGTTTGTGGACCTGATCTTCGATGGAATTGCCGTAAGTGATCAGAACACTGTCCCGCTCCGACCAGAGACCATTGCCGGGTTTTCGCCCCTGCTTTCTTTGGTGGTGGCCGGACGGCCAGAACGCTTGCACAATCTGCTCGGATAATTCTGCATGGTCATGGTCCGGGTAGATACGGATCAGAAGATCCGTCAGTCGCCGGGAGAAATTCTGGCTCATGGTCGTTGTGCTTGGCTCGGCTTCGTCAAATGCCAATTGTTCGCCAGAGCGGTAGATCTGTCAAACGAGTCCAATTCCAGCTGCGCACCATCCCGAGGTTTATCGATTCATCTGCCTGTAAATTGGTCGATTTCAAAGAAAAAATAACGCGCTTGCGATGTGGCCATCGCGCATAGCATCCTTCGGATATCGATTACTTTTGACGGAACCTTGGATTGGTTCTCAGCGCGATGACATCGAAAGTCATGCTCCGGTTAACCTAGACACTTTGGGTTGTCAAAAGTTTGTAACAGCTCTAGAAACGATGACTCGCCCGACCAGAAACCTCACATGCATTGTCCTCACAAGTCCGAGTTATGTGCTCAATGGCAAGCAACTCCTCAGACCCCGAATTTTTCATGACAGAGATCGGTGATCTGTTGCCAGATTGATTTGAATTCCGGCGTGTTCTCGGCTGCGTAGTGAAAGTTTTTCATCAATCCGGTGAGTTGCGTGAACACCTGCCGCACCTCGGCTTTGTCGGCGAAATCGGCACTCGACTGGGTGACATCGTAGACCAGTTTGAAGGTAATCTTTTGCCGCTCCAGCGGCACGGTTGCGTCCACCTGGTCAAAAGCATCCTGCTGCAGGTAGACCATGTCCACAAACAGCGCCTTTTGTTGGGTGACAAAGTCCTCGATGGTGACACCCTCTTCGCCGGTGACCTGCATCATCTGGTCGACCTGCTCACCTTTTTCGATTAGCGCCAGCAGGTCCCGGACCTTACCTGTCCATCCGGGTTCCGCGTTTTTGTCGTACCAGTCCGAAAGCTGATCCGTGTAGCGCGACCAGCTGAGCATCGGATCAACGGCCGGATAGAATCGCTTATAGGCCCGCTCCGAGGACAGGCCGAGGAAGCATTTCACCGTAGACAAAGTGGACTGGGTGACCGGCTCATCAAAGTTTCCCCCAGCCGGTGACACCGTCCCGATCAGGGTCAGGCTGCCCAGATCGTCATCATTGGTTTTCAACGCGCCCGCGCGTTCGTACAAACCCTTGATCGAACTTTCCAAATAGGCCGGAAAGCCCTCTTCGCCTGGAATTTCCTCAAGCTTGCCAGAGGTTTCGCGCATCGCCTGCGCCCAACGACTGGTGCTGTCGGCGATCAGCAGAACGTCATAGCCCATTTGTCGATAGTACTCACCCAGCGTAATGCCGGTAAAGATTGAGGCCTCGCGCGCGGCGACTGGCATTGAGGAGGTGTTACAGATGATGATCGTACGATCCATCAAGCTGCCGCCAGTGGTCGGGTCGGTCATCTTGGGGAATTCGTGGATCGTCTCGACCACCTCACCGGCGCGTTCGCCACAGGCCACGACAATGACGATATCTACCTTGGCGTTCCGCGCGATCAGGTTTTGCAGCACCGTCTTGCCAGCTCCGAACGGGCCGGGAATGCAGGCCGTTCCGCCGCGAGCGATGGGAAAGAAGGTATCAATCAGGCGCTGCGAGGTCAGAACCGGCTCGGTCGGATAGAGGCGTTCGGACAGGGCGCGTTTAAGGATGCTCTCTGGCAAGGGGCGCCGTACTGGCCATTTCTGCGACAGGGTGAGTGTGTGTTCACCGCCCTGCTCATCCTCCAGCCGGGCAACGATGTCGTGGATCGTGGCCGCGCCCTTCTGGACCCAAACGACCTTGTAGTCGCCTGTCCAATTGAAAGGTAGCATGATCTTGTGGCTGAAATGACCCTCGGGAACAGTACCGATGCTGTCGCCTGCTGTGACCGTATCCCCGACCTTGACCGACGGCGTGAACGACCATTTTGCCTGATCATCCAGAGGGGCAACATCTGCCCCGCGCGGCAGGAATGTTCCAAACTCGCTGGCCACCTTGGGCAGCGGCGATTGCAGGCCATCAAACACCTGCCCCAGCAAGCCCGGCCCGAGTTCGACCGACAGCAACTGGCCCGATTGTTCTACCGGATCGCCGACGGCTACACCGTCGGTGCTCTCATAGACCTGCACGTCCGCTGTATCACCGCGTACGCGCAACACTTCGGCCTTCAGCCGCTCTTGCCTACCGCCCGGGCCAGGGCGCGTGGGAAGGATGAACACGACTTCGTTCTTGACCAGCTGTCCGGGCTGGCCCGAGGCGTCGGCGTTGGCTTGGATCTGCACCAGCCCCTCCTGCACCGAAACGACGCGGGCGGTGGCGGTCTGCGTGGCGGGTGTTGGGGCGGTCATGCGTATGCTCCCTCAAAATCAATATCGGCGACATCGGCCATGGCCTGTTGTGCCAGATGCTCAAATCTCTTGGCTGCGTCCTGCGCGTTGCTTTGCGCCCAGCGGTCGAAAATGTTCCATTTCAGCACATAGATCGCCACCGCTTCGAAATCGAAATAATGACGAGATGCGTGCCGTTTCAGTTGCTTGTGACTGACGGACAAGAGCAACCGTTCCAGGCCCAGTGGATCTTCGGCCTCCAATAGCTGTTTCGCGTCCTTGATCCACGGCATCGCCCCTTCAAGACGGAAATGCGGGTCGCCCCAATTCTCGGGAATGTGTCGGCTCCAACGCCCCATTCCGAACACCCCTGACGGGGGGCTGCCGCCTTGCTTACGCAGGCGCAGTGCGGCAACGGCAGTTCGCAGATCCATGCGCTCCACAAGGATCTTCCGCAAAGTTGGTTGCGGCGTATCTTCTAATGCTTCTTTACATCGTTTGATCGCCTGAGCATCCGTCACGTCCATGTCATAGCCGCCCCAGTTCAGAGCACGCTCCAACGCCTTCAAAACGCGCGCGTCCTCGGATGTCAGCGCCGTCAAACGCCGTTCAAGGCGGAGGCGCGACAAGGGTGGCTGTTTGGCTACAAACAACCGTTCCGAGCCCGGCAGGCTGCTGATCAAAGCGATATAGGCGTCGGGGTCCGACATGTTACCGGATCACCCCTTCCAGCACGGCGCGGAAACGAGGTTGCAGATGCTGCATCAGCAGCGAAGCCACGGCTTTGTCGGTCAGGTCCAGAACCACGCCCTGATCTTCGGCCCGAACTCGGATACCGCCCTGCGCGTCGTCTGCAGCATGCAATTCAACCTGTTCGCGCAGCATTTCGGCGGTCAGGCCAAGCACGTATTTCGTCAGCTTACCGGACTGGATGTCATCAGCGTTTTGCTTGATATCCTCTTGCGTGGCGACCTTTGCTGGCAGGATGACCTGAACCTTGCCCTCGAGATTGGCCCCCTCAGCAGCGCGCCCGACAACCTCCAGGATCATCTGTTTCAGCAGGTCCGGGTCTGCCATTTCCTTGGTGACGAGGCGCGCCACGTCCTCTCGAAACCGATCCGTCAAGCCCGCTTTCATGGTCAGAACCGCGTCCCGCATGGCGGTGTTCAATGCCTCTTCGCCTGCCGCGCGATAGCTGTCGGAGTCGCTGCGGGCTTTTTTCTGGTACGCATCCGCCTCACGCTTGGCGTCCGCCAGAATCTTGGCCGCCTCGGCCTTGGCATCCGCCCTCAGCTTCTCGGCATCCGCTTGCCCGGCGGCCACCCCATCATTGCGCAGTTTGTCGATCAGCGCGTCAACGCCATGCGAGATCATGCCATCCTGTGCCATCAACTGATCCCCGCGCTGATCACAAGGGCGAAGACGAAGGCGAAGACGCCAAAGCCTTCGATAATAGCTGCCGGAGCCAATGACAGCCCGAATATCTCGGGCTTCTCTTTGGTCGCATTAATCGCGGCGGCACAGGCACGCCCCTGCCAGATGCCGCAATACATCAGCGCGATGCCGGACAGGATGCCAATCCCGAACAACCCGCCCGCGTTTTCCGGCGTCACATCGCGGTTGAGCGTGAACATGATGACGATCCCGTAGATCACCATCGTTGACGGAAAGGCCGAGACGCCGACGAAGCGGCCATAGCCGCCCTCGGTCTCAGTCATCGCACCAATACTGGCCATGCCCGCTATCGAACAGCCAATCGCACTGGCCGCCGCGCCCAGCGCCATGGGGGCGTAGATGCCCAGCCAACCCAATGTCAGAACAAGCTCATTCATTCCTGAACCTCCTTGCGGGCGAACGGACGAAAGACAATGCCTTCGTCCGGCAGACCCCATTTAAAGAATTCGATGTAATTGAGACGTAACCCGTGGACGACGCCGCTCATCATCGCGAGGGCGAAGTTCAGGATATGGCCGATGATCAGGATCAGCAGGCCGAACAAAATGCCCGGCCCTTTCAGTGCGTGGATCACCGAGACGGCCAGATCGTTGAAGGTGATCGCAAGTGAAGCCGATGCCAACCCGAGCGCAAAGAGACGCATGTAGCTAAGGACATCTCCGAATGCGCCCATGGCCCCGGCAAGACCCTGCACACCGTCAATAAGTCGCCAGAGCCAGTCGATTGGTTTTTTGATCTGCCTCTCGCTGGTAAACAGCAGGATCGCCAAAAGACCCGCGCCCAATATCACCGCGCCCGGCGTTGCTGATTGGCCTTTCATGTAGCTGAGCCACAAAACAAACCCACCGATCAGCGCCGCTATCCAACCCAGGTTGGCAACCGCCTTGCGCTGCCCCCATGCCGCACGCGCGGCTAAAGCGTTGGCCAGCACAAGATGCAAGACACCGACAACAATCGAGATCATCATCATCGCAGCGAAGTTATTCAGATCCAACAGTTTGGCCTTTGCCAGAAGGGATCCATCAGGCGGCGCGACCCCGAAATAGCTGCCAACCAGCACGCCATAAATGACTGTCGCCGCCGAGACGATCACGCCGTAGCGCCTCCAGGATTGTTGGCTGACTGTCCCGCCCAAACGCTTCCAGAACAACAACAGGCCCAGCAGAATGACGGCCCCATATCCTGCATCTGCCACGATCATCGCAAAGAAGAACGCGAAAGACGCAGCGACGATCACACTCGGGTCCCAGTCCTTGTAGCCCGGCACTTGGTAAAACAGCGCCAAGTCCACAGCAGCATTGCGCTGTTCCGGCTGCTCCAGCAATGTGGGCGGGGTGTCATCGGCGCCCGGGTCTTCGATCAGAACGGCGGCATCTTTCGCCTCCGCCATCTCCAGAACCGCATCAATCCGATCTTCGGGCACCCAGCCCTGCAGGGCAAACATCGCCTCTTCGTCGCGGACCTTCTGGGTGGCGTGGGCTAGCTCTGCCGCGCTTTCTGCAACGGACAGGTTGCGCCGCATCAGCGTTAGATATCGGGTCTGCGCAACCCGTTCCGCCTCAAGCGCTTCGATCGCGATCTCTGCCTCTTCCAGCTGTGCCTCCAACTCGTGAATCGGCAAAGAGCCGGTATGCGTGCGCGGGACCGGCAGGATATCGTCTGCCGGTTCGTCCGGCGCGATCAGGACGGCATAGATGAAGCGGTGATCCTGTTCGAGTATGGCCCAAGGCAGCGCCAGACCTTCCAACGCATCCCGGTGCTTTAGGGGCAGTTGGTAGAACCACAACCGGTTGCCCGCTAGCACATCGTCGGGCGGGAAATCCAAATCCCCCCAAGGCTGTACCTGAGCAATCCGATGGGCCAGAAAATCCCTTCGGTCTGACATGTCACGCGTACGCTGCATCAGGTCCAGCACGTCTTTGACGAACTGATCCATCTGGAACTCAGGATCGCGTTGTATTTGCCTGCGAGGCTCGGGGACATCAGTTAGAAAACGCAGTGCCTTGTATGCTTCATGCGCGCCCCGTTCGTTTACCTTTTCCGGCTCAGCTGGCGGAGGGGCCAGGGGCAGAACATGCATACAGCCCAGCGCCTGCAGCGCCTCAAGCGTTTCGATCTTCTGCGCCGCCCGTCCCACCAAAGACAGCTTCTTAAGCCGTGCAACACTCATGACACGGCCTCCTGCGCATGTTTGCGCTTGGAGATCTTCGAGCGCACGACGGCCTGCATCTGCTCATCACTCAGATAGATGCGGATCTTCTTGATATTGGCCTTGGCGCGCGGGATCAGAACCTTTTCGAACAGATTGACCCGCTGCGTGATCGTGGCGACGGCCTTGTCGAATATCTTAACCCGCTCTTCCGCCACTTTGACCCGCAGGCGCGCCTCGATCATGTCGTGCAGCAATTGCGCGGCGGCGTCGACCCAATGGGGCTTGGCCAGCCGCGAGTATGGCCGTACCGAGACCTCAATCCGGTCAAGGGCGGGCATCTTTACGCCCACGACATTCACTTCTTTGACCTTGTAGTCTGTCAGCTGGACCAACCCTTCCAGATCAATGCCCTTCTGCGCCAGCATCGGGAGCTTCGCGCCGACCTGTTGCGCCAATTCGCTCACTTCGTCTTCGAGACGCTTTACGTCGTCGCGTGCTTTGGCGCGTTCGGCCATCAATTGCTGGCGCTTCAGGTCCAGCGACGGCAGGAACCGTTCATAGCTTTTCAGCTGTGTCTGCTCGCGGGCGAGCGACGACTTATTCAGCTGCAACCGCGCCATCACCATCCTTTGGGAAATACTTGTCGATCAGAGCTTGCTTCATCAGCAATTGTTCGGGCGCAAAACATTCGGCCAGTGTTTTCCAGCCCAGATCCAGCGCGTCCTCCAACGGGATCGAGACATTGATATCCATGAACCGTTTTCGGAACAGCGCACCGAATTTCAGGAGTTGATGATCGTAGTCCGACAGATCAAAGGCCATCGCCTGTTTCTGCGCGGCGTCCCGGCTTTCCGAATAGAAGCGGATCATCGTGTTCATGATCTGCCCGTGATCCTCACGTGTGGTTTTGCCTATGACGTTCTGCTTCAGACGCGAGAGGCTGCCGAACGGGTCAATCACGCCCGAATGCAGGTAGAACTGCCCCTCGGTGATGTAGCCCGTGTTGTCCGGCACAGGGTGGGTCACATCGTTGCCGGGCATCGTCGTGACGGTCAAAACAGTCACCGAGCCCCCCTTGGCATAATCACAAGCTTTCTCATAGCGCCGCGCGAGCTGCGAATAGAGATCACCCATATATCCACGCTGCGAAGGGACGCGCTCCTGACTTATGCCCACCTCTTTCATCGCATCTGCATAGGCGGTCATGTCGGTCAGAAGCACAAGAACGCGCTTACCCTCTTCCACCGCGAATTTCTCGGCCACGGCCAGCACCATGTCTGGCACCAGAAGGCGTTCCACCAGAGGGTCCATGGCCTGATTGACGAACATCACGGTGCGCGAGAACACCCCGGCATCCTCAAACGAAGTCCGAAACGTGTGATAGTCATCGAAGATCAGCCCCAAGCCGCCGAAGACCACGATATCCGCGTCCGCCTGTATGCCGATGCGGCTGAGGAAGGCGTTGAACGGTTCACCCGAGACTGAAAAGATCGGTATCTTCTGACTTTCGACCAGCGTATTGAACACGTCGATCATTGGCACGTCGGTGCGGATCATCTTGTTGGGCACGGCCCGTTCGGCCGGGTTCACTGTCGGTCCGCCAATGTCGATCCGCGGCTCGGCAGACAGGTCAGGGCCGCCGTCAATCGGCTCTCCCGCGCCGTCAAAAACGCGTCCCAGAATATTGGCCGAATACGGCGTCTGCATCGGGTGACCCAGGAAGGTCGCTGTCGCCTCGGTCGAGATGCCCTTGGTGCCCGAGAACACTTGCAGCGTCACCACATCCCGGTCGATAAAGATCGCTTGGGCCAACGTTTTATGCCCATCGACCGTTTCGATCACCGCCAGATCATTGAACCGAACAGCCGGTGCGCCACCATCGTCAACCGGCACACGAACCTTGATCGTGTCGCCGACAATTTCCAAAACACGTGTATACTTCAAAAGACTCTGAGACATCGCCTACCCTAAGTCGCATGTTTGAGAGTTTAAATTCTTTCCACCTTCGTGCTGCCCACCAAAGCATCAGCGCCGGAGGGAATTATATTGATCTGGCAAATCTGGTTGCCGTTAAGTTAATAGACGTTTCCGGCCTAAAGCAATGAAATCGTTTTAATTCAGACTGGATTTTGTCGTTACTTTTCGCTTTCTATTTCTTGCTGGTGATGACTCTGACGCTGGCTTTGCCTCAGTTCCAGCATCCCCACTGTAGTCCAAAACCTGTACAAGCAGATTGGCCATCTCTTCTAGTTCTTTAGAGGGCGTTCGGACTTCACCTATGATGTGTTTGACGAGATCGACGGCTTCAGTGCGCCGCGCTTTGTCCGGCAATAGATAAGGCAACGTGTCGACCGCACCCTTCGGATCGAAAGTGGCGACCAGAGATTGCTCATGCAGAATACGTTGACGGTCGGTGACCGAAAGGCACTTGAACGGCGCTTCGTGGTGAAAGATATGCGCCCACCGGTGCAAAATCTCGGCGCGAAAGCCTTTGTGACTGTCAGCCAATAGAACAAGCATACGAATAACCGCTTCGGGCAGACCCCCTTGTCGCATATGAGCAAGCACCGCGCTGACCTCGGGCAGATCGCGCAAAGTCGCCGGATCCGGCAGGGTACGGCGAGCTGCATTCCTTTGCCCGAACCAAGAGGCAAACGGCCCACCCCAAATGGCGAAGAATGACGCCTCATACCAGGCGTCGCGCAGATCACGGCCAAAATCCATCGACTGCTCAATCCATTCACCGGTGAGTTTTTCCCATTTCAGAAACGGATTTTCAGCATCGGCGGGAGCGCGCTGCGCTCTTGCATTCTGCGCCAGAGTTTCGATTCCTTTCCCCAAAACTGTGCCTGAAGACATCGAAGCGCGCTGTGCACGCAATGGATGTGCATCGCGCAAAGCTTGGGCCATCACCGGTGACGACAGGGCTTGCACCGCCGGGCGACCGAAGGTTTCATAAGCCCCTGCTTGCACTTCGGACATTTGCGCCACTGCGGCAAAGCTGGTTTCATCCTGCCGACCGTCATCCAATGCCGCGACATCCAACAGCGAGCGTTCGACGAAACGAACTTCGAAGGATTTATCGACCCCGTCCCCTTCGATGTTGTCAATGATCATTTCATAGAGACCGGGCGCCATTGCCTCGACCGTCTCAAGTGTAGAGGCCAGGCCTGCGTGCTCTTTGCGCGCGACCTTGGAAGAAACAAAGATGCCCAGATGTCCCACTTCTTCATGAAGCATGTAGATGATGCGCTGGCCGCGTACCCGTATCTCTTCTTCGTCCGCATAGGTTTCTGCAATCCAGTTCAAAGCCTGTTGAGGCGGCGTGATATTGTCGCCATGGCTTGCAAAGACAAAAATCGGCGCTTTGATCGCCTTGAGATCAACGGGAACTCCGGGTTCCAGTTGCGCAGTATTCTTGACCAACCGGTTTCCAACGAACAGCTGTTCTACAATCCATCGAATTTCGGCCTCGTTCAGAAGAAAGAACCCACCCCACCAGCGCTCAAAATCGACAAAGCGTTGCCGGCCACCTTCGGGATCGCGATACAGATCGAAATATTTGCCAAAGTAGTTTCGGCTGGGGTTTAGCTGCTCGAAATTCATCACCAGATTGGCGCCGTCGAACTTGCCATTCCCCAAATCTGACCAGAACATCGGCTGCCAGGTACCGCCAAGCATACCACCATTGTAGCGCATGGGGTTTTCACCAACCTCACCCGACCAAGGTGCAACCGGCGCTCCGTTGAGCACCAACGGCCCGGTCAGATCGGGGTTGCAGGCCGCCATCAGCAATGTCGCCCAACCGCCCTGGCAGTTTCCCGTCACAACAGGTTGCGGGCTTTTGGGATGACGCGCGCCGACTGTGCGAACAAATCCAGCCTCGGCATGCATAACGTCCGCCAATGTCTGACCTTCAACCGGATCACGGCCGAAGCTCACAAAATAGACCGGATGGCCCTTGGCCAGCGCCACGCCGACCTGGCTGTCGGACTTGAAACCACCAATACCTCCACCGTGCCCAGCACGCGGGTCGATGATGATGTAGGGGCGTTTGTGATCGTCTACCTCGATCCCTTGCGGGGGGACGATGCGCAATAGGTGATAGTTGCAGGGCCGGTCGAGCTCCGCCCCATCAACGATCACTTCGTAGTCATAAGCAAGCACCGGCGGGCATCCGGCCGCTTCATGTTCAAGGAAAACATCACCACGCTCACGCAAGGCGTCCATCGTCAAGGCCACGCGCTGACCAGCATCCTTGACGTAGTCCGCCCAGGCAGAGCCAACGGATTTCGTCTGCGTGAATTGCACCGCAAGATCTCGCAGATCGCTTGTCAGGTTCAGAACCCGATCCGAATGGTGCTCAGTTATTTTCTGAGCCTGAATGGTAGCGGCACGAGACAGAATTTCATACTGAACACCAGATTGATCAAGCACGTTGGAAATCGCGTCGAACAATTTGCTGTTCACGGCCGTTACGTTTTCGCCATTTGCAAGGTTCGATGCCTTTTCATTCGCGAATGAATTCCGAGCCATTGATCTATCCTTCCTCGGACGATGTTGGTTTCACCGTCGATGGGGAGTATGCCCCCGGTCAAATTGAACGCCTCGCTGCTTGCAAGAAACGATGCACAGGTCGACATCTTCGATGGTCGCGAAGTGATGTGTGGGTGCATGCTTTGCTGCAGCGCACCAATATTGGCTATCCCGGTGACGACGCGGGTTTTCAGAAGGCCTGGCGACATCTTCGCTTTGCGACTGCAGCGCGCGTGCATAACCCCACGCGATCGACCGATCGCTTGCCACTCCGATGACGACAGCTTTTGACCTGTTCAAGTGGAACATCGTGGCGCCTCGATTTCTGCAGTGCAGCATACCACTTCTCAATCGATTCGAAACATTTGAATGGTCAAACTATCTCGCCAACGCTGCGTCAAAGTCGTTCAGTAGCAAGTTTGTGGCACATTAGACTCCGCAACAATCTCTGACGATACGCGACCGATCCATTAGAATGGACAACGCTTACCACAATACGCCAATCCAGGACCGCCCCTTACCGGAGCAGACGGCATTCATACGCATCAAGTGTGGACGTCAATTGTCGGAAGCTTCGCAACTGACCTCACAAAAAACACATCTGCCCTAGAGGCCAAACAACACCTCATTCGCGACTTTTCCAAGCATGAGGGAACAAGCAACCAATTGTTCCTCGGAAACGTACTCATCAGGCTTGTGGCCTTGTTCCGCCATAGACCCTGGGCCGCACACCACTGTCGCGATGCCAAGGTCTGACAGAACGCCAGCCTCAGTTCCGAATGCAACGTGGGTTGTTTCGCCGCCGCCAGAGGATTTGACAAGTGAGACCTCTGGCTCAGAGCTGGAGACTGACAACCCGGGGTATCCCGCCAACGCCCGAAGCGAGATTTGGGCAGCCGTTGGAAACTTGGCCAAAACCGCGTCTGCTGCCTGCTGAAGCTCGGCTTCGATCTCGTCGGGGTCATCTTCCGCCAGATGCCGGAACTCAAACACAAGCGTCGCCTTGTCGGGTACAAGGTTGAGAGCTGTGCCGCCGGACAGCTGGCCAACATGGAAGGTCGTATAGGGAACATCGTAGGCGTCGTTGCGGATCCCGGTTTGTTGGGCCTTCTGCTGCATCTGGCGCAACTTTGCGACGAAATCGACGGCAACATGGAGTGCGTTGACAAATTGCGGGGCGAGCGCGGAATGTCCGGCCTCTCCTTTAATGTCGGCGCGGTAGGCACGCTTGCCTTTATGGCCGATAGCGACCTTCATCTCGGTCGGCTCGCCTACAATGGCCAGTCTGGGACGCTCCAACAGCGACGGCAGCTGCTTTTTCATGCGTGAAATCCCGACGCAGCCGATCTCTTCGTCGTAAGACACCAAGAGCTTTAGGGGCGTTTTCAGCTCCCGACCGTGCACGGCATCGGCGAGGGCCAACATCTCAGCCAGAAAGCCTTTCATATCGGTCGTTCCACGCCCGTACAATCGGCCTTCTTGTCGGGTAAGTTTGAAGGGGCTTACGCTCCAATCCTGCCCCTCAACTGGCACCACGTCGGAATGCGCAGAGAGTAACAGCCCACCTTCAACAGATGGCCCGATTTCTGCAAAAAGCCCTGCCTTAGGTTCGTCAGGATCCACGATGCGCTGGACCCGAAAGCCGCGATTGCGCAGAAAGTCTTCGATATAGGCGATCATATCGAGGTTGGATCGGGCACTGACGGTTTCAAAGGCAACCAGACGCTCCAGAACCTCTAGCGAGACACTCATGAAAGCGCTTCTCCTCCGATGGCGCGGAAGGCGCCCGCGCGGGCCTGAGCCTGCGCATAGTCTATGAACGCAGACACCGTGCGCGACTTTTCCGCACCGTGGGTGGTCAAAAGGCCCATTCTCAAGGACCGAACCGGCCCGGTAATCGGCACGCAAACAAGCGGATTGCCGTCCGGTGATGTATTGCTTTGCGGGCGCACATTGGCGATGGAATAGCCAAAGGCGTTACCGACCATCGAACGCATCACGGCCATGTCTCTTGTCAACTCCACGATGCGAGGCTGGCGCGAGGATGCCGTAAACAGCGACAGGAAGTAGTCGGTGCTGATCGGCAAATCGAGAAGGATCATTGGCAGGTCCGCCAGATCATCAATGGATACGGATGTCCGTGTCGCCAATTCGTGCCCGGCATGTAGCAATGCAAATGGGTTCAGGCGCACCAGCCCGATGAAATTCAAGTCGGTTGGAATATCCATGTCATAGGTCAGCGCAATGTCGATCTCGGACCGTTGCAACGCGTTGAATATCTCTGCCTGGTTCAGTTCTTTCTGGGCGATCCTGACATCGGGAAATCCGGTTTCAAACCCGCGCCGCAACCGCGGTAAGACAAGTTGCGCAAAGGTCAGGAGGCAGCCCACTGCGAGAGGGCCGCGCGCCGTACCTGAAATATCGGCGGCAATGTTTGCGATCTCTCTCGCGTCGTTCAGGACCTGGCGGGCTTTTTCAAACACCCTTTGCCCACCTTGTGTCAGTGACAGGCCCTGCGCGTGTTGCCGCACAAACAGCGAAATCGCCAACTCTTCTTCAAGCTGGGTGATGGCAGATGAGATCGACGGCGACGAGACGTTCAACCGGTCTGCAGCCCGCGCTATACTGCCTGTTTCGCCAACCGTAACAAGGTACTCCAACTGCCGGAGGGTCAGACGCGGCACGCAGACGCTCCTATTTTAGAGATGTTGTCAGAGGTCTTAGCGGCTCGCATAGTCTCAGGCCAGATCAGGGGCACTATCCTGTTGGGCCAGCCAGATCTGGAAATCACGGATCGTGCCTTCATAGTCATCCCCTGCCAGCGGCCCTTCGATCGCGTGGGCAGAATGCAGCGCGACCTGCATGCGCTCAAGCTTTTCGCGATCCTCGCGGTTGACCTCTTCCCAGAGCGCGATTCGCCCCTGGATCGTGTCGTGATCGAGGTTATCGCGATAGACGGACATCGTCCATTTGACGCGGATCAGGTTCGCGTTGATCGGGAAAATAGACAGCGATACGAGCAGGCTGGCGGCTTGGCTGGCCACCTGCGTGGGAAATTTGGCAAAGAGGGACGACCGTTTTCGTTCTGCCTCGCTCAGGCCCGTCGCGCCGTCTCCGCGCGGCGTGATATTGTCCGGATAATTGGCAGCGTAGGAGGTGTAGCCATCCCCGCTGACCAGCTTGCGCGACAGCCCTGACGGGGTGTAGCCGTGCAGGGTTTGCGGATGGACCACACTCAGGTGGTAGCCTTCCATGAAGTTCTCAACCAGGCATTTCCAGTTGGTCTGCCAGTTCTCTTCAGCCACATGCACAAGGCGGAAGTCCTCTGTCTCATAAGGTGCCAGCATTGCATCAAGCTCGGGGTGCTCAAACGGCGGGGCGTCTGGCGTCAGGTTCACGTAAATGAACCCGTTCCAAAGCTGCACCTGGTGTTCCGGCAGCCTGCAGGATTTTGGGTCAAAGCCTGCATTCTCCATCCGTGGGGCACGCAGCAAGGCACCGTCTCGCCCATAGGCCCAAGCGTGATACGAGCAAACAAACCGCTTTGTATTACCGCTTCCTTCTGCCAGTGGCATTCCGCGATGCCGACACACATTCGCAAGGGCACGGATTTCACCCTCATCGCCGCGCACGACAAGCAAGGGTTCATTCAGAAGCTGGACGGTAAAGAAATCACCGGGTTCCGGGATTTCGTCGACCCGACCCAAACAGTGCCACCCGCTGCGCAGCACAGTCTGCGCCTCGTGGTCGAATTGCTCCTGTGAGGTATAGAACGCGCCGGGCATACCCATCGGGCGATCCGCGGGCAAGGCGGCCAAGTCTTGAAGTTTCGTTCGCAAATGGGTCATCCCGGCCTCCCTTGTTGTTATGTCTTACGCGTCCCCTGGCACGCCATAGGAGGGCGCGGCGGAGGGATCGAGTGCGCGGCGCACGTAATCGTCCAGTTGTGGTTTGTAGACGTCCCAGGCGGTTGCAACCGCTTCAATGGGGCAATCCTCGGTCCAGTCGCAGCGCAGGTCGGCCACGGGCCAGCTGACTTTGTCGACCAACATCAGACCCGCGGAATGCACGGGCCCGGCCTCGCCCCCGGCAACAAGCCCAGCGCGCAGTGCAGCAATCAGCCGGTCACCCAAGTGACCTGTCGCATCTTCGAATGCGGACACGATGGCGGAGGGCACACCATCATGGGCCAGAAGATTGCCCCCAGATGCAACATCCCTGCCCTGAGCCTCGTTCCAGTTGCCCAGTACATTTTGGCCAGAGTGGATGGCTGTGGTTCCGTTTCCGTCAATTGCCAGAAGCTGCCTGTACGCGATGTGCGCGGCCTCACCAGTGATTTGGCGCACCGCCACCTCAGCCGAGGCGCCCTGTTCCATCAGATCAAGCGTTTTTGGGCCAAGGCTCGGATCGGTGACATTCTGGCTGGCCACCGCACCAACGCCTGCACGCGCATAGGCGCAACGGGCTGCAACTGCCGGAGAAGAAGACGAGATCGCCATGCCAAACATGCCGGTCTGCGCGCAGCGGGCCACAAGAGAGAAAGTCACGGGGCTAGTCCGGGATCACGGCGGTGGCGTCAATCTCCACCAGCCATTCGGGCCGTGCCAGAGCCTGCACCACAAGCCCGGTCGAAACAGGATGCACGCCTTTGATGTATTCGCCCATGGTCCGATACACAGCCTCACGGTGGCGGACATCGGTGATATAGACGACCACCTTGACGAGATGCTCCATTTCGCCGCCTGCTTCTTCGATCAATTGCTTGATGTTCTGCATCACCTTGTGGGTCTGCTCTGCCGGGTCGTGGCTGTCGATGTTCTTGGCATCATCCAGGTTCTGCGGGCACTGCCCGCGCATCCAGACAGTACTCCCGCCGCGTGTGACAACGGCTTGGCACAAGTCATTGTCGAGCGACTGTTCAGGGTAGGTATCGCCGGTATTGAAAGGGCGGATGCGGGTGTGAGCCATATTTAGGACGCGCCTCCTGCGTCGATCTTTGCCATCAGATACTGCGCAAAGTCATAGTTCGGGCGTTCCAGATGGCTCAGGTGCCCAGGCGTTGCTGCTTCTGAACAAAGACCCCGAAACACTTTTTCGGTACAGCCGCGATCTTCGACATTCACGTCATCCAGAAGCGCCTTGAGCGCGGTGAAATTGTCTTGCGCATCCGGGTCATCCGCAAAGTCATTCGACATGCCACCACCAAAGCGGATATGCACCTGACCCGGTCCTTTGGGGTGCAAGGACAGATACCAGAAATACCCTGGCGTCAGCGTGATCATCAGGCTTGGATAAAGCGCCAGAAGAAAGGTCGTGCGGCGTTCATCTCCTTTCAGCCGATCATTGCTGGGATGCGCCATGGCAATGCGCAGGGATTCATCCTTCAGAATCGTGTGGTAGTTGAAGGCCGCACTCCCGGGTGGGCAAATCATATCCTCCAGCCGCGACAATCCACCAATCGTGCCCGCGTGGCACACCGGCAAATGGTAGCTTTCCATGAAATTCTCGGCCAACACCTTCCAGTTGGTATCCCAGACGTGTTCTTCGTAGAACGCCTCGGAATAGTTGGCCATGTCATAACCTTCGATCATGGTCGCCACTTCGGACAGTTGCTCGGCCACGGGGGCTGCATTTGGATCAAGGCAGACAAAGACCCAGCCCAGCCATTCCTCGCAGCGGACCTGAGGCAGCGCGTAGTTGTCTTTGCAAAACCCCTCGTTCTGCTTCATCGCGGGCGCGCCACGCAGCTTGCCGTCGAGGTTATAGGTCCAGGCGTGATAGGGGCAAACGATCGTCTTGGCATTCCCGCGCCCATGCAAAAGCGTTGACATGCGGTGCAGGCACACATTGCTCATCGCGCGCAGATCGCCGTCTCTGTCACGCAATACAACGATTGGCTGCCCAGCCAGCTCGCAGGCCACATAGTCCCCGACAGACGACAAGGCGTCGGCCCGGCCCACACAATACCAGTCCTTGCGGAAGATGTGCTCCAGCTCTGCATCGACAAAGCTCTGCTCGGTATAGACCTCGGTCGGCATGGCCCGCGCACGTTCAAATGGGACCGAGGTATTCGCGCGCAGAGCGGCTATAGGATCAACGTGGTCTTTGGGCATGAACGAACCTCTTTGCCTGAGTCGCGGGCGGCCACCGCATTCACATACTGAGACGGCTTTTGCCGGAAACAAACCAAAAGTCTATCTTACCGGTGATTAGATAAAATCTAATCGACATAAGACGATACAAAATTAGGGTTGCACAAGCAAAAGAAGCAGCCGGGCCAACAGATACCCAGCACGGCAAAAAAGGTGACGCGATGGAAAATTTCGACACGGTGGTGATTGGCGCAGGTCAGGCGGGCATTGCCACAAGCGAGCATCTCCGCGCCCAAGGCATTGACCACGTCCTCTTGGAGCGGGGCCGCATTGCCGAACGTTGGCGATCCGAGCGATGGGATTCACTCGTTGCAAATGGTCCGGCATGGCATGATCGCTTCCCGGGCCTGGAGTTTTCCGGCGACCGCGACGCCTTTCCACGAAAGGAATGCGTGGCACAGTATTTTGAAGACTATGCCAAAATGATCGACGCGCCCGTGCGCACCGGCGTCACGGTGACGCGTGCGCGGCCGCATGAAAACCGCGCGGGTTTTTTGATCGAAACCTCGCAAGGCCCCATAGAAGCGCGCCACCTCGTCTGTGCCACAGGGCCGTTTCAGAAACCGGTGATTCCGCCGATCATCCCCGAATCCTCTGACGTTCTGCAGATGCATTCCACAGCTTATCGCAATCCCGAGGCTTTGCCTGAGGGCGCCGTTCTGGTCATCGGCGGAGGTTCCTCCGGATCGCAGATCGCGGCCGAGTTGCATGATGCTGAGCGCGATGTTTTCTTCTCCATTGGCCCCCATGACCGACCTCCACGTCGCTATCGTGGGCGCGACAATGTCTGGTGGCTGGGCGTTCTCGGCATTTGGAACTTGGATACACCGGCGCCCGGCACTGAGCATGTCACAATCGCGGTAAGTGGTGCGCATGGCGGCAAAACCGTAGATTTCAGGAAACTTGCCCAGCGCGGCATCACTTTGCTGGGGATGTCGTCGGGATATGAAAACGGCGTTCTCCACATTGCAGATGACCTCAAAGCCAATCTTGATGCGGGCGACGCAAACATGTTGTCCTTGCTCGAAGCCGCCGATGCCTATGTCGCGCGCACCGGCATGGACCTGCCAGAAGAGCCCGAGGCCTGGGTCATAGCGGACGATCCCGCTTGTGTGTCGGACCCCATTCGCGAGCTGGACCTTGAGCGTAACAATATACGCTCCGTGATCTGGGCAACCGGGTTCCAGTTTGACTATGACTGGCTGGAGGCAGACACGCTGGACGACCGAGGCAGACCGATCCATCAACGCGGCGTCTCTCCGGTGCCGGGGCTCTATTTTGTCGGGCTGCCGTGGCAATCCCGCCGCGGATCATCGTTTATCTGGGGCGTTTGGCATGACGCAAAGTTCATCGCGGACCAGATCTCTATTCAGGAAAACTACCTGGCCTATGCACCAAATTCTCCTTGAGAGGTGTCAATCTGACTGGCTCATTTTGAAATTGAAATCGAAAGTCTGGCTGTGATTGCCTGATATGTTGAAACCGAATGAATCCGGGCGTGCACTGATCAAAGCGTATCGCCCCACGCGGCACCCTCAGTTGCAACGGGCCGATCAACTTCGACTACAGTTTCCAACCTCATTCAAAACGGTAGAACCTCTTTGCAGTGTCGTGGAACACGCTGTTCTGATGCTGGTCAGGGATCAGTTCTTGAAGGCGCGAAACCAGCTCAAGGTAAGTCGAAGAAAGACTGTCGACCGGAAAGTTCGATCCGAACATGCAACGATCTGCGCCGAATTGCGACAAGCAGGTTGAAACGATTGGCGCGACGTTTTGGGCGCTCCAATTGTGATCAAACATGCCAAGCCCAGATAGTTTGCAATGGACCTGCGGCAGTTTAGACAGGGAACTAAGCGCCTCTTGCCAGTGACTTAACCCATCAGCACTGCGGTCATGTGGTGAGCCTGCGTGGCAAAGAGCAACAGGTGTACCTGGTGCCCGAGAAAGCACTTCGGAAGTTTGCTCCATCAGTTCGGGAAGCAATTGCAGGTCAAAGGAAAGGCCTCGCTCGCCCACGGCTTTCAGGCCGGTCAGGAAATCCCGGTTTTCAAGTAATCTGTTTGTACCCGTCTTGGCATCTTCGCCGGGCGCGCGCCCGACGATCTGGCGAACACCCCGGACCGAGGGTAGCGATTGAAAGCGGTCCAGCTGGTATTCCAGATCATCGGCCGTCAGATCGCAAAACACGACCTGAAGCAGCGGCCAGTCCGGATTTTGGTCGGCCACGGATTGTACCCACTGCGCCTCGGCCCAAGGATCGGCGGCGCCGACCTGGATATGAACCGAGGCCGAGAAGCCCTGTGCCGACGCATCTGCACGAAATTCTGGTAATAAATAGTCACGCTGGATCGGCGTGGGGTCGCCAAAAAACCGAACGGCGCCCTTTTCCATCAACCAAGGATACTCGACCGCGTTCAGATCCCACAGATGGTGATGTGCGTCTATCTTCATGGTGTTTCGATCCCAGCGGTGCGACCCAGTACGTCAACCCCCTGTTGTTTCCAGAAATGCAGCAGGTCTATGAAAATCCAGTTTTCGGCCAGTTTGTCCTCGGCACGGCGATATATGTCGATCACCCTGAACTCGCCCGGTTTGCCAGTGGCCGGCATACCCATGAACCCTCCTGAGGGCGTTGCGGTGAAGTTGGGCCAGCCAAAGAAGCCGCCATAATGCCCTTCGGCCAGACGGCAGATATGCTTGGTCTTTGATCGGTCTTTGAAACCCGCACGGAACGGTCCTGAATGTTGCTTGGCGTAGCGTTCGATCGTGTAGGTCGCGCCAATTCCCTCGGGCCCCCACCAGATCATGTCTTGATGCCAGGTTCTGGCCAACTCTTCCTCAAGCGGTAACCCGCCTTGCCACTGGCCAAGGTCCGAGATCATCGCATTGATCAATGCCAGTGTTTTCTCACCCTCTGCAACCGGCTGTTCCGTGAGCAGCAGGCCGTCATGTGGCATTGGGCCGGGTTGCACCAGATGCGCCGCTGTTTGCGGAGGAAACGGGTTCTGCCCGGCCTGCACCATCAGGTGTGGTATGTCGAAATACATCGCCGTTTCCGTGATCTTGCCGTCGGCGACCTTGTAGAAGGCGCAATAGCGCAGAAACGCAAGCTTTCCGGTCGGGCGAATGCCCAACCAGGGATGGTCGAACAGGCCCATCAAATGCCCCATAGTGACGACCCACACATCTGATTCATCACGCAGCGAATTCTGCCCGGCGAACATGATATCCACCCGATTTTGCAATCGTGTCAGACTGGATTTCAGGGGCATCCAGAATTGCTGGCCCACCTGTTCTGCATCATTGATCAAGTTGAACGGGTGAAAACCGCGCCACAGTGAATCAGGCGTACAGAAACGACTCATGACGCTAGGAACGTCTTGGGGCGTCGCTGAATCCAATGCGGAATGAAAGTCAGAGATAACTTTTTTCTCTTTCTGGAAGGTCACGGTATTTTCCATTTGTGTCAGGGTGTTGCGCGTTTTGTGTCGCTGGAATGAATCGGGTATTTTCCACATTCTTGCATACGTATGCAAAAAAGTCTTGCCTGATTTGATATATGCGAACTACAGTTTTGCAAACGTATGCAAAACGAATCCTAGTTGGGGGCACCATGGCGGAAATTCAACTGCGTAACGTCGGCAAACGATGGGGTTCGTTTGTTGGGGTCCACAATTTTGACCTAACCATTGCAGATCGCGAGTTTCTGGTGCTGCTGGGACCATCGGGTTGCGGCAAAACCACCACGATGCGGATGATCGCCGGGCTTGAGGACGTGACTGAGGGCGATATCCTGATCGACGGCAAGGTCGTCAACGATCTGGAGCCCAAGGACCGCGATGTAGCGATGGTGTTCCAAAGCTATGCGCTCTACCCCAACATGAACGTCTATGAGAACATCCGCTTCCCGCTAAAGGTGCGCGGTATCGACCCGGCGACCCATGACGACAAGGTTCGTCGCGCCAGCGCGATGGTCGAGCTGGACGAATTCCTACATCGCAAACCCGCCGAACTGTCGGGCGGTCAGCGGCAGCGCGTGGCCCTGGCCCGCGCCATCGTACGTGAACCGAACGTGTTCCTGATGGACGAGCCTCTGTCGAACCTGGATGCCAAGCTGCGGGTTTCGACTCGGGCGCAAATCAAGAACCTCAGCCATGAGCTGGCGGTGACCACGATCTATGTGACCCACGACCAGATCGAGGCGATGACACTGGCTGACCGCGTTGTGGTGATGAAACAGGGCGTGGTGCAGCAGGTCGGTAGCCCGACCGAAATCTATGACCGACCAGCGAATACCTTTGTGGCCAGCTTTATCGGCTCACCCGCCATGAACCTGATGGAGGGTGAGGTCGCGGGCGGCGTGTTCCGTGCGGAACATGTCGAGATCCCGGTCAACGCCCCCGATGGCCCCATGACACTGGGTTTCCGGGCCGAGGATGCCAGTCTTGCCGAAGGCGCGGGCCAGATCACCGCACCGATCTACACGCTGGAGCTTCTGGGCGACGCGACCATGATCTCGGTCCGGGTCGGTGGGGCTTTGGTGTCGGTCAAGGCCGATAAATCTTTCCGCGCCGAGATAGGGGATGACGTCTCATTCTCGGTGCCAACAGAAATCTGTCACCTCTTCGAAGCTGGAAGCGGTGCGCGGATCGGGGAGTAACCCCGCCAACAGCCCTTCGGGGCACAACAGCGGTCCGGGCGTCGACGACGGACCCATCCTGACAGGGAGAAACGCATGAAACTCAAGACGATCCTAATGGCAGGAGCCATGGCCATCGCGGCAAGCGGTGCATCGGCAGCCTGTTCCTATGAAAACGAAGTGCCGCTGAAATCGCTGTCGGCAGGGTTCGAAGCCTGGAAAGCAGTGACGGATGCGATGGCCGAGTGCGGCAATTTCAGCGCCTCGCTGGATCAGGAATTCCGCGAGAAGCAGCCCGAAGCTTTCGCTGCCAACCCCTCGCTCTATCAGATCGGCGGCGTGGCGAACGAAACCATGATCCCGCTTCTGAACGCGGGCACGATCCGCCCGCTGGATGATCTTGTCGCGAAATACGGGCAAGACCTGCTGCCCAACCAGCTGATCAAGGTGGATGGCAAGGTGATGGCGATCGCTATGATGGTGAACGCGCAGCACCTGATGTATCGCAATGATGTTCTGGCCGAGCTGGGCATCGAAGAACCCAAGACCTATGACGACGTTCTGGCTGCCGCAGCCAAGATCAAAGAGGCCGGCGTGATGGAATACCCAATCGGCGGCACGTTCAAAACCGGTTGGAACCTGGCTCAGGAATTCGTCAACATGTATATGGGCGAAGGCGGCACGTTCATCGGCGAGGGCAACATGCCCGCGATCAACAACGAAAAAGGCGTCAAAGCGCTTGAGACGATGAAGGCCATGACCGAGTTCATGGATCCCGAATACCTTGTCTCCGATTCCACCTATGTCCAGCAGCAGTTCCAACAGGGCAAGATCGCCATGGCGAACCTGTGGGCCAGCCGCGCCGCTGCCATGAATGACGAGGCCGAAAGCCAAGTGGTCGGCAAGGTCACCATGGCCTCGGCTCCGATGGGATCCGAGCGTCCCTCGACCACGATCTGGTGGGACGGCATCGTTCTGGCCTCGAACATGAGCGATGAGGAGGCCGATGCCGCCTTCCGTCTGGTCATGGAAGGGATCGACGGTGACATGGTCAGTGCCAACAATGACACTGCCGTCTGGCTGAACGCGGCCTACCAGCCTGGCGAACTGGCTGCAGGCGCTGCCGCCTCGGCGGAAAACGGTGCGGGGGCCTACCCGGCCAGCGCCGCCATGGGTGTTCTGCACAGCGCCCTGGGTAACGGTCTGGCCGACTACCTGACCGGCGCCAAGGACGCACAGACTGCGCTGGCCGATATCGAGGCGGACTACATCACCGCCGCGAAAGAAGCTGGTTTGATCAGCAACTGATCCTCCCCGGGGAGGGTCCCGTGCCCTCCCTATTTCCCCACCCGAGAACCATGAGAAAGGCAGAGCCATGAATTTCAGGACATTTGCCGCCTTTGTTGGCCCCTCTGTCTTTATGATGCTTCTCTTTATCGCTTTCCCGTTGGTCAGCGTGTTCAAGCAGAGCTTTTACATCACCCAACCCGTCTATGAGATGGTCGAGGTCGAAACCTGTACCCCTGGCTTCCTGACCCAGACCTGTGTGACCGAGCAGAAATCGCAGCCAAAGCTGGATGAACATGGCGAGGTGATCACCCAGACCGAATATGTCGGCCTGCAAAGCTATCGCAATGTGCTGGAACCCGAGCGGGCCTGGCGCGCGATCACCGAGGGCAACTGGTCCGTGCTGTCCACCATCAACTTTTGGAAGGCGCTGCGATTCACGCTGACTTTCACGCTGATCACACTGCCTCTGGTCATTGGGTTCGGGTTGGGCATCGCGGTTCTCATCAACAACGCCGCGGGGTCGATCCGCGGGCCGGTCATCTTCATCTCGCTGCTGCCCTTCATCATCACGCCGGTGATTGGTGCGCTATCGATCAACTGGTTGTTCCGTGGGGACGGCATCCTGACGGCACTGCTGGAATGGTGGTTGAACCGAGACATCGCCCTGTTCGCGCAGGCCTGGACGATTGAAATCCTGATGATGTTCTACCGCGTCTGGCACGTGGCCCCGTTTGCGGCCGTTGTGTTCTATGCCGGGCTGCAGACCGTCAATCAAGACAGTCTAGAAAGCGCCGTGATCGATGGGGCGACGCGTTGGCAGCGGATGAAATACATCGTCATTCCGCATCTGATGCCGCTGATCATCTTCGTGTCGATGATCCACCTGATGGACGCCTACCGGGTGTTCGAAGAGATCGTCGGTTTCTCCAGCCAGGCTTATGTCATCTCGCTGCAATGGCTGACCTTCGACTTCCTCGTGCCGGATCAGGCGGGCAACCGGTCGATCAGCCGGGCCTCGGCCAGCGCGATGCTGACCATGATCGGGATCGTCATTCTGCTGATCCTGCCGCTGCGCCGCACCTGGCGCGACCATAAAGGAGGCCACTAATATGTCCTCGCGCGCGCTTCGCCAACCTCTCAGCCTGCGGCTGACCTCGAACATCTTCCTGGCGTTCTGGTGCCTTGTCGCCGCCTTCCCGATCGTCTGGATTGCGATCATGAGCGTCAAATCCCCCGTTGACGCCTATGACAGCAACGCGCTGAACGTGATCTTTGGCCCGGCGACGCTGGCCACAGGGAACGGGTTGTCGGTTCTGGATATCATTCTCGGGATCGCGGTGATCTGGGGTGCGGCCATGGTCGTAACCAAGGTGCTGCCTGCGAAGATCAAGGAATACACCGCGCCGGGTCAGGCGTGGTTCGGTTGGGTGGTCGGAGTGCTTGTCGCCCTGATCGCCTTCCTGCTGGTGTTCTTTGTGGTTTTGCCTGCGGTTCTGAACGTGCTGAACCCGCTATTCGGCCCTCTGGGTCGCGACGTGCTGGGCGTGACGACCGAGCATTACAAAACCGTCTGGGTTGACCGGGGTTTTTCCAACAACTTCAAAAACTCGCTGATCGTGACCGCCGGGGTTGTGACTGTATCGCTTACCGTAGGCACGCTGGCGGGTTATGGGCTGGCGCGGTCGGGCTCGACACTGGCCTTCTGGATTCTGCTGATCGCGCTAATCTTCCGCGCGCTGCCGCATTCGGTTCTGGTGGCAGGCTATCTGCCGGTCTTCATCAACTCAGCCGAATGGCTGGCGCCCATTCTGGGTGAGAATGCACCGACGCTATATGGCAAGCCTTTCGCTGTGATCGCGGTGTTGGTGGCGATCAACCAGCCGTTCACGATCTGGATGCTGCGCTCGTTCTTCCAGAACATCCCGGCCGAACTGGACGAGGCCGCGCGGGTTGATGGCTGCAACCACTTTCAGGCGTTCCGTCGCGTGATCATGCCGGTGATGTGGCCGGGGGTGATCACGACCGGGCTGTTCAGCTTCTTGCTGGCCTATAACGACTTTCTGGTGACCTCGCTGCTACTCGATGCGCAGAACCAGACGATGGTCCCCGCCATTGCGGGCATGTTCAACCGCGAGACGACGACAACCGATCAGGTGGTCGCGGTAGCCGCTGCGGTGTCGATCATCGCCCCGCTGTTCTTCCTTGTGATGATCTTCCAACGCCAAATCGTAAGCGGACTGACCGCTGGCGCAGTAAAAGGATAAAGAAATGAAGGGTTCCCGCCCGGAACAAGCCGTTCTGACCCGTGATACGGATCTGAGCAAAACCGAAGACACGCGCCGCGTGATCGAAACCATGGTGGACGGTCTGAACGACCACCGTATTGACGATATCGGCGAGTTCTTCTCAAAGGGGTTCCGCTGGATGGGCAATCAGGGCTGTGGCACCAAGACCGGCCTGAAGGAGTTTCAAGACAACTGGCAGCGCCCCTTCCAGGCCGCGTTTTCGGACAAAACCTGCATCGATGAGGCACGCCTCTATATGGGCGAATGGGCCGCCGCCTTTGGCCGACAAGAAGCCACCCATTCCGGCGAGTTTCTGGGCATCGCCCCCACCGGAAAGCGGGTTGAAATCCGTTACATGGATTTCTGGAAAGTTGTCGACGGCAAGATCGTCGATAACTGGGTGAATGTGGATTTCGCCCATGTGGCCGCGCAGCTGGGGGTCGATCTGTTTAACGGTGAGGGCTGGGAAGCCTATGACCGGGGTGACAAAACCGCGCCCCGCCCCGACAAGTAAGGATCAGGATTATGGCAATCGAGTATCTGAAACGCGGCAAATCCGACGCTGACCGGGCCGAAGATGACGCAAAGACCCGAGCCGTGGTCGAGGCCACGCTGAAAGACATCGAAACCCGCGGTGATGCCGCCGTGCGCGAGCTGAGCGAGAAGTTCGACAACTATTCCCCCGCCTCGTTCCGCTTGTCGCAGGAGCAGATCGACGATCTGATCGGCCAACTCACCGAGCGCGAGCTGGACGATATCAAATTCGCCCAGGAACAGGTGCGCAACTTTGCACAGGCGCAGCGGGACTCGATGCTGGATATAGAGGTTGAAACCCTGCCCGGCGTCATTTTAGGCCACAAAAATATCCCCGTGCAATCGGTGGGCTGTTACGTGCCCGGCGGCAAGTTCCCTATGGTGGCCTCGGCCCATATGTCGGTGGCGACGGCCAGCGTGGCGGGCGTGCCGCGCATTATCGCCTGCACACCTCCGTTTCAGGGCAAGCCGAACCCGGCGGTGATCGCAGCCATGCATCTGGGCGGCGCGCATGAGATCTATGTGATGGGCGGCATTCAGGCCATCGGCGCGATGGCGCTGGGAACCGAAACCATTGATCCCGTCCACATGCTGGTTGGCCCCGGCAACGCCTTTGTGGCCGAAGCCAAGCGCCAGCTGTTTGGCCGCGTGGGCATCGACCTGTTCGCCGGTCCGACCGAGACCATGGTGATCGCCGACGAGACCGCAGCAGACGCGGAACTCTGCGCAACCGACCTGTTGGGTCAGGCCGAGCATGGCTATAACAGCCCCTGCGTGTTGCTGACCAATTCGCGCAAACTGGCCGAGGATACTCTGGCCGAGGTCGACCGCCTGCTGGGCATCCTGCCCACCGCCGACACTGCGAAAGTGTCCTGGGCCGAGTATGGCGAGGTGATTGTCTGCGACACCTATGACGAAATGCTGAAAGTCGCCGACGACATCGCTTCCGAGCATGTGCAGGTGATGACCGATCGCGATGACTGGTTCCTTGAGAACATGACCTGCTACGGTGCGCTGTTCCTTGGCCCGCGCACCAATGTGTCGAATGGCGACAAGGTGATTGGCACCAACCACACGCTGCCGACCAAAAAGGCTGGGCGCTACACCGGCGGGCTATGGGTAGGGAAATACCTGAAAACCCACAGCTATCAGAAGGTTCTGACCGATGAAGCGGCGACGCTGATCGGCGAATATGGCTCGCGCCTGTGTATGCTGGAAGGCTTCGTGGGCCATGCCGAGCAATGCAACGTCCGCGTCCGCCGCTATGGCGGGATCAACGTCCCCTATGGCGAGGCAGCCCCCTATCGGGACGCCGCGGAATGAGTGACATCCATACGCAGCACAAAGCGCTGATCGCGCAAATCAGGGCGGCTATGTATGACTTCACAGAAACGGGTGTGCGGCAGGCGCTGGCAAATGTCAGCGCTCCGGATGCCCTGTTTCGGTTGTGCCACCCGTTCGGCGACAGCAACGGTAGTGATGCGTTTTATGACACCGCTTACAAAGGTTTGCTGAACGCGTGGCCTGATCTGGAACGGCGCGACTACATCGTCACAGCCGGGCCGGATGAACACGGCGCGGATTGGGTCGGTTGCGGCGGCTACTATACCGGTACCTTCACCGGACCGTGGCTGGATATCCCGCCGACCGGCCATCAGGTGACGATGCGGTTCCATGAATTCTATCGCTTCAGCGACGGCAAGATCGTCGAGATGCAGGCGCTGTGGGACATCCCCGAAGTGATGATGCAGGCCAACGCCTGGCCCATGGCCCCAAGTCTGGGGCTCGAATGGCATGTGCCGGGTCCCGCCACGCAGGATGGTCTGGTGCCGGGGCCATATGATGCCGCCAAAGGCCAGCAGACATGCCAGCACATCATCGACATGCTGGATCACCTCAAGAAACACCCTTCGGAAGGCGGGCCAGAGGTGATGGAGATGGAGAAGTTCTGGCACCCCCGCATGAACTGGTACGGTCCGGCGGGGATCGGCACCGGGCGCGGCTATGCTGGGTTTCGTAACTGGCACCAGATTCCGTTCCTGAACGGGATGCCGGATCGCGGGCAGTATGTGGATGACATCACCTATCACTTCTTCGGCGATGGCGAATATGCCGCCGTCACCGGCTGGCCGAACATGATCCAGACGGTAACCCATGACGGCTGGATGGGGATTGCGCCCTCGGGCCAGCGGATCACCATGCGCAGCCTTGATTTCTGGCGGCTCGAGAATGGCCTGATCCGCGAAAACTGGGTTCTGGTCGATCTTCTGGACGCTTATCGCCAACTTGGCGTTGACGTGTTCGCCCGTCTGCGGGAATTCAACAAGGCCCGGAATATGGGCCGAATTGAAATACCGGATGGAATGAGCTGATGACTGATCTGCCCCGCACCCCCTCTTTTTCGCTGAGCGGTAAAACCGCGCTGGTTACCGGTGCCTCCTCGGGTATCGGTCAGGGCTGTGCCGTCGCGCTTGCCGAAGCCGGGGCGCATGTGGTTTGTGCGGCGCGCGGGGCAGATCGACTGGCTGAGACTGTCGCCGCGCTGCAGGCGCAGGGCTGGTCGGCCGAGGCTGTGGTGGTGGATCAGGGTGACTTGCAGGCGCTGAAACAACTGTTCGAAGTCCGCCCTTTTGACGTGGTGGTCAACTCCGCCGGGACCGCCCGCCACAGCTCGGCAATCGACACCACGCCCGAGGATTTCGACGCAGTGACCGATATCAACCTGCGCTCGGCCTATTTCCTGTCATCCTACGCGGCCAAGGCGCTGCTGGCGGCGGGGCGGCCAGGATCGATCATCCATATCTCAAGCCAGATGGGCCATGTGGGCGGTGTGGACCGGGCGCTGTACTGCGCCACCAAACACGGGCTTGAGGGTATGGTCAAAGCGATGGCGATCGAATGGGGCAAACAGCGCATCCGCATCAACACGGTCTGCCCGACTTTCATCCGCACACCGCTGACACAATCCACCTTCGACAACCCAGAACGCGCCGCGTGGATCATGGACAAGATCAAGCTGGACCGCGTGGGCGAAGTCGAAGACATCATGGGCGCGGTCACCTATCTGGCCTCAGACGCCTCAGCGCTGGTGACGGGCACTTCGATGCTGATTGACGGCGGGTGGACGGCGGACTGATGCGCTATGACGACAAGGATATCAGCATTCAACGCAGACTACGGGATGCGATCCTTGATGCTATCGTGGAAGAAGGCAAAACGATGATCTATCGACCCTCAGCCGGGATGGAGAATGAGGAACCGCATCACTTTTGGGGGCGTTTTGGCCCGATCTTGGACGAATACGGATTGAAACAGATCGACAAAGACTCTGTTCGGGAAGATGCGCAGCAACTGATCGGTAAACTGAACGAACCCGATGCCGATACGGTGCATCAGCTATTTGTTCAGTTTCTGGGCGAGCGCCCCGGAAGCCAACTGCCGGACACCCGGGGTGACTTCCAAATACCGGATAGTCTGCGCGGGGTAATGGATGCCTGTTGCGATTTGACCTTTGCGGTTCCGACGATCTCGCGCGGTTTTCGTTGGACCGAGCGGGTTGCCCCCGTCATGCGTGACGCAAAACGTTGGGACCATGAAGGTGTGTCCAAGCAGGACGAAAGCCAGGCTATGGTTTCCGAATTTCGTGAGCAACGTGAACAGCGCGGTCGTGCGTTTGTAAAAACAGCTCCGATGCATGCCATAGACGGTCTTCGGGACATAGCAAAAACCGAAGGTTCAATGGCGGCATTGCAATCCCTGAATCAATACCACGATGGCAATGCATGGCTGAGCATTCACGACCCGACCGTACCGCGCGGTATGCCGACGATGGGTCTAGATGCTGGGATGAAACTGCTGGCTGCACTGTTCAGAGAGAAACCTGATGGCTGAAAAGGTCACATCCCTGCAGGTTGCGCAACTGGCCGGTGTCAGCCAGTCGGCGGTTAGCCGAGTGTTCACGCCCGGTGCCTCGGTCAGCAAAAAGACCGAAGACAAAGTGCGCAAGGCGGCCGCCGAACTGGGGTACAGGCCCAATGTTCTGGCCCGCGCGATGGTGTCGGGCAAAAGCCGGATCATCGGTCTGGTGGTGGGGTATCTCGAGAATTACTTCTACCCCGAGGCGTTGGAAAAGCTCTCCAACGCGCTGCAGGAACAGGGCTATCACGTGCTGATTTTCATGGCCTCACGCTCAGCCGGGAATATTGACGACGTGATGGACGAGATTCTGGATTATCAGGTTGACGGGGTTATACTGGCCTCGGTTCCGATGTCCTCGGATATTGCCACGCGCTGCCAGCAGGCCGGTGTTCCGGTTGTATTGTTCAACCGTACGCAAGATCTGGACGGGATCACAACGGTGGCCTCGGACAACTATGCGGGCGGGCGCAAAGTGGCCGAGTTTCTGCTGGCCGGAGGGCATAAGCGTATCGCCTATATCGCGGGTTGGCAGGGCGCCTCGACCCAGCGCGACCGCGAGGCCGGGTTCCGTGCGGCATTGGCAGAAGGCGGGCAGGATGTGTTCGCCCATGATGTCGGAGATTTCCACACCGAAAACGCCCGGGCCGCCGCCCGCCGGATGTTTGATGTGGCACCCGGCAAACGGCCCGACGCGGTATTTGTGGCCAATGATCACATGGCTTTGGCCGTGATGGACGTGATCCGCTTCGAATTGGGTCTGCGTGTGCCCGAGGATGTTTCGGTCATCGGCTATGACGACGTGCCGCCCGCCGGGTGGCCTGCCTACAACCTGACGACAATCCGCCAGCGCGCAAATCTGATGGTGGCTGAAACCGTCACCGCATTGCTTGACCATATCGACACCCCGGCCACGGCCGAACCGCGTAAAGTGGCCATTGACGGGCCGCTGATCGTGCGGACCTCGGCGCGTTTGCCGAAGGGGTGGAAACCACAAAGGACTGAGACATGAAGGGCTTTGATCCGAAATTCCGGGACTTCCCGGATTACATCATCGGGATCACCAAAGAGATCTGGGAAGATCGTGGCATCGCCACGCTGCATGACTATTACAGCAAGGATATCGTCGTGCGCTCGCCCGGGTCGGTGGTGCTGGGCAACCAGAACGTCATCGGCGCGACCATGGCGACGCTGGCCGAGTTTCCCGACCGTCAATTGCTTGGCGAGGATGTTATCTGGTCCGGTACGCCGGAAGAGGGGATGCTGAGTTCGCACCGGATCATCTCGACCGCAACACATTTGGCCGAGGGAGTTTATGGAAAAGCGACCGGAACCAAATTGCGCTATCGGATTCTCGCCGACTGCCACGCCATCGACAATCAGATCAACGACGAATGGCTGATCCGCGATCAGGGGGCGATCGTGCGTCAGATGGGTTGGGACCCCAAGGAATACGCCGCCGATTTAATTGCGCGCGAAGGTGGACCTGAGAACTGCGTCAAACCGCTGACACCCAAGATCGACCAGCCCGGCCCCTACAAGGGCACCGGCAACGACAATGAATGGGGGCAGCGTTACGCCGATATCCTGACCCGGATCATGAATGCCGATATGGGCGCAATCGAAACCGAATATGATCGCGCTGTTCAGTCCGAATATGTAGGCGGGATCACCGGTCACGGCTGGGACTCGGTGGATCGGTTCTGGATGGGCTTGCGCGCCAGCTTTCCGAACGCCGAGTTCAAGATCGAACACCAGATTGGCCGCGACGACCCGAACATGCCCCCTCGCGCCGCGATCCGCTGGAGCCTATGGGGCAAGCATGATGGCTGGGGTGTCTTTGGCGCGCCAACCGGTGCGCAGGTCTATGTTCTGGGCATCAGCCACGGCGAGTTCGGCGAGTTGATCAGCGGCCAGCCGCAGCTGCGCCGGGAATATACCCTGTTCGACGAGACCTCGGTCTGGAAACAGATCCTGCTACAAGACCAGGAGAGCTGAGTGGCTGCGATGGGCCTCTCCCTGAACGCCAGTCAGGCGGCGCGGCGCTTTCACACGCATCGCGCCTCGCTGCGCGCTCGGCGTTTGAATAATCGACCTCCCGGGGGACGGGATTGATCCCATCACCCCCATTTTCAAGGAGACCATCATGAGCACAATCCAACAACGCATCGTCCGCTACGGCGAGCTGCAGCCCTGCAAAACCGCCTTTATCGACGCCCATACGCCGGGCAGTGACCAGAAAGAGAACTTCACCATTATCGGCGGCGGCGTCTCGGAATCGCCCGACCAGCACGTCCACATCACCGACAAGATCGGCTTTAACATCGGCGCTGCGGGCCAGCCTCCAAAATGCCGGAACTCTCTGCACAGCCACACCACGGCCGAAGTGTTCTTTGTCGCCAAGGGCCGCTGGCGGTTCTTCTGGGGTCGCTATGGCACTGCGGGTGAGTTCATTGCCGAAGAAGGCGACATCTTCAACATTCCAACCGGCATTTTTCGCGGGTTCGAAAATGTCGGTCAGGATTATGGGATGATCATGTCGATCCTCGGCGGTGACGATGCCGGGGGTGGCGTGACATGGGCACCGCAAGTCATTCAGGACGCGCAGGCCCACGGGCTGATGCTGGGTGACAATGGCGTTCTGTATGACAGCAAGAAAGGCCAAGAGCTGCCCCACAACGTGCGCCCGATGCCGCTGCTGACCGAGGAACAGTTGAAAGACTACCCCGAGGTGCCGGTCGAGGATGTGGTGGGCAAATACGTTGCCCGCTACTGGGATCTGATGGCATTGTCGGCCAATAAACCAGCGCCGGTGATTGGCGAAAACGCTCTGATCAAAGATAAACCGGGGTTCGAGGTCGACTTCCTCGGGCGCGGGTCGAGTGTCAATGATCCGATTGTCGCTGAAAAGCCAGTTGTTCTAATGCCCGCCAGCGGTCACTGGCGCATCTCGATTGATGGGTATGAGACCACTCTGTCGAATGGAGACACTGCCTTGGTTCTGCCAGGGGAACGCTATAGCGTTGAACCGTCGATGACCGGACAGGCGGGTCTGTACCGGATTACAGCGACCGATGACCCGGCAGGAGCCACCTGGACAGGATGACCGCAGATCCAAACGACACGCACGCAATCTATGAACGGCAGGCGACTGACTATGACAAGCGCCGCTCAAAGGCCTTGTTCGAAGCGCGCTGGCTGGCGCGCTTCACTGCCAGCCTGAAGCCCGGCGATCGCGTTCTGGATTTAGGTTGCGGGACAGGCGATCCCATTGCGCGGTGGTTCAAGGCCGAAGGCTTTGACGTCACGGGTGTCGATTTCTCCGAGGCGATGCTGGCCATTGCCCGGACCCGCTGGCCCGATGGTGATTGGCGTCATGGCGATATGCGCGATTTCGAACTGGATCAGACATTCGACGGTATCATTGCCTGGAACAGCTTTTTCCATCTGACAGCGGACGAGCAAAGGGATTGCATCGCCCGTATGTCCCGTCACTTGCGGCCCGGTGGAATGCTGATGCTGACCGTCGGTCCCCGCGCAGGAGAGGACAGTGGTACCGTTGGATCGGAACGTGTCTATCACGCGTCGCTGTCTCCGGCAGGTTATGCTGTTTGCCTTGAAGAGAACCGGCTGCAATTGACCGGGTTTCTGGCCGAAGACCCTGAAACCCAAAGCCACACAATCCTGATGGCTCGCAAAATCTGAGGAGGCCCCGATGACCGTAAAGACCACGCATGTTGGATCCCTGCCCCGCTCGCAGGACGTGGTGGATTACATCTTCGCCCGTGAAAACGGCAAGCCCTATGATGCCGCGGGTTTTGATGGCTGCATGACCGAAGCGGTCTCCGAGACGGTGCGCAAACAGGTCGAAGCCGGGGTGGATATCGTCAGCGATGGCGAGACCTCGAAGATTTCCTACGCCACTTACGTCAAGGACCGCTATACCGGTTTTTCCGGTGACAGCCCGCGCAATGCACCTGCGGATCTGAAGATGTTTCCCAGCTTTTTGCAGCGCCTGGCTGATGATGGCGGCACCCCGAAATATGCGCGACCCATGTGTACAGGCGAGGTGCGTTCAAAAGGGCAAGGCGAGCTACAAAAGGACATCGAAAACCTTAAGTCGGCGATGTCCCAACATGGGATCGACCGAGGCTTCATGAATGCCGCGTCGCCAGGGGTGATTTCGCTGTTTCTGCAGAATGACCACTACCCAACGCGCGAGGCGTATCTGGCCGCGCTGGCCGATGCGATGAAAGAAGAATACGAAACCATCGTGGCCGCCGGTCTGGACCTGCAACTGGATTGCCCCGATCTGGCCCTTTCGCGCCATATGTTGTTCACCGATCTGTCGGACGACGCGTTCGTAAAGATCGCCAATATGCATGTCGAGGCCCTGAATCATGCTCTGCAGAACGTCCCGCAAGACCGTGTGCGCGTGCATATCTGTTGGGGCAATTACGAGGGCCCGCATTGCTGTGACATCGCAATGGACAAGGTGTTCTCCACTCTGATGGCGACCAAATCGCGCTATGTGCTGTTTGAAACTTCGAACCCGCGACACGCCCATGAATGGACTGTGTTCCGCGACCGGAAAGATGAGATACCCGATGACAAGGTACTGGTGCCCGGCGTTGTTGACACCACCACCAACTTCATCGAACACCCTGAGCTTGTGGCGCAGCGTATCGACCGGTTCTCGGGCATCGTTGGGGCGGATCGGGTGATTGCAGGCAGCGATTGCGGTTTTGGCACTTTCGCAGGCTTCGGCGCGGTTGATCCGCAGATAGCCTATGCCAAATTGGCGGCGCTGTCGGCAGGGGCAAAGCTGGCTGCGTCATGACGCCTTTGATCTTGTTGCCTGGCATGATGTGCGATGCGCGCCTCTTTGGTCCGCAGATCGACGCGATGTCAAACAGGGTGCCGTTGATGAGCTTTCCGTTAAGCCAGCAGGACAGCGTCGGGGCCATGGCCGCCGAGATTCTGAAAAATGCCCCTCCCCGCTTCGCTTTGGCGGGGCTGTCTATGGGCGGAATTGTTGCGATGGAAGTGCTGCGTCAAGCCCCGGCCCGGGTGGAACGGCTGGCTTTGCTGGATACCAATCCGCTGGCAGAGGCGTCCGAGGTCAAAGCCCGCCGTGCACCGCAGATGGCCACCGTGCGCGAGGGGCGCTTGCGGCAGGTTATGCGCGATGAGATGAAACCCAACTATCTGGCGGACGGTCCACGACAGGGCGCTATTTTGGATCTTTGCATGGCTATGGCCACGGATCTGGGGCCGGACGTCTTTCTACGTCAGTCGCAAGCGCTGATGGATCGCATCGACCAACGCGCGACCCTGTCGGCCTATACCGGCAAAACGCTGGTTCTGTGCGGGCGTGCCGACGGTCTTTGCCCTGTCGAACGCCACCAACTCATGCACGATCTTCTGCCTAATAGCGCGCTGACGATCATTGAAGACGCAGGGCACCTGCCCACACTGGAACAACCACAAGAAACCACAGCGGCCCTGATCCGCTGGCTGGAGGACACATGAACCCATCGCTTCTGTCTCTGCTTCGCAAGGTCGACACGCCCACCGTATGCAACGCCATTGAAGTGGCGCAGGGCAAACGAGGCTTTGATCAGTTCACACGGGGCACCATGCTGTGCTCTGCCCCCGATGAGCCAGCAATTGTCGGCTATGCACGCACCGCCAAGATCGCTGCTATTCATCCACCAACCGAGCCAGCAGATGTGATCCGGGCGCGGCGCATGGCCTATTACAAATATATGGCTGAGGCACTAGAGCCATCTGTCGCGGTGATTGAGGATGTAGACTACCCGGACTGTATCGGCGCCTATTGGGGTGAGATCAACACATCGGTCCACAAAGGGTTCGGTATGTCGGGGGTCGTCACCAATGGCGTGATGCGCGATCTTGGGGACCTACCCGTAGGATTTCCGGTTGTCGCCGGTTCGGTCGGCCCGAGCCATGGCTTCGTCCACATACGCGAGATTGATACCCCGGTTTCCGTGTTTGGCCTGACGGTAAGCCCAGGTGATTTGGTACATGCTGACCGTCACGGAGCACTGGTGATACCAGAGGATATCACGGTGCAACTGGAAGCGGCAATCCAGAAACTGCTTGTGACAGAGCGTATCGTCCTGGATGCCGCACGCCAATCCGGGTTTGATTTTGAAACCTTTGAAACCGCATGGGCAGAGTTCGAAAAGGCCAGAGTTTGATTGCTGCAAACGAGTGACAGACCTCCCCTGAATAGTAGTCTACAGACCACAAGTCTCTGGAATGACATCGTAAGTCCAAGTCTGACCTTCGCATCTTGGTCGGCGTAAGACAAAGGCAGCCTTATTGTAACATTGCCGGAAACCAGGATTGATGGAGCATAGCCGTTCGTCAGATGGCGCCTTAGAGCCGGCCAGATGCGAAACCGTGTTGACTGAACAGCCAGTCCACTCTTTCTTTTAGGGGCGGTCGGGTTCCAAAACTTACAACACGACCAACTTGAGCAGCGGTAAAGCAAAGATCGCGCATACTTCGTTAGGCCGTCACGAAGTCCAACGCTAAGTCCACAAAAAAGTAACTACCGCTGCAACCCGTATTTCAACGCAAATCCCCATCACAGTACAACCAACAGGGCATGAACGAAATTAAAGGCAAAGCCTTCAATTGGTTCAGGCGCAATCTGGTTGATCCCGATCAATAAGCAAAAACACAAAACCAAAGCATAGGGCAACTTGTGCATTGGAAGTTTCAGGCCATCCCGGGTCTCTGCAAGGATCAAAAGTAAAAAGGTCATTACAAATACCTGCATCGACAACCAACGGCTCCAGTCAGTGGCGATCGGATAAAGCAGAAATGGAGTGCAAGCACTCAACAGAAACAGACTCCATTCAAAGCCGCCACTTAACACCCGGGTCGCTGTCCACAAACAAGGCAGCATTAACAGTATAGTCATCAACACTACAACAGGAACATTCACACGATCCAACACTATGATCTTGACCGCCGAGGTCGTACCTCCAAATCCGTCTACAAGCCATGGAAATATCCCGCCGCACAACCGGTCCGACAGCCCGGCGGCCAACAGACGCGAGCACATAGCGTCGGTATCCGGAACGCTGACATAAACTGTGGAGAACACGGCTGCTGTCAGCGAGATTATGCATAGGCATGCAATCGGACCAAGCGACGCTTGTTTTCCGTGACGCAAATAAAACGCGACGCTCAAGCCCGGAGCCAAGACTAGATTTCCTTCATGAAAAAAGACAGATACGCCATAGAGAATTAAGGCGGTCATACTTCCGATAAAGCCGCTACTTCTGGCAAATAGCAATGGAAGGAACGCGGCTAAACCAATCAGCTCTTTGCGATACGCGGACGTAGTATCGTTGACCCAGAATAATACGAGTGCAGGGCTGACCAAAAGGATCACAACCACATCCGGCATTTTTAGTGAAAGGCCTTTGCAGAAAAGCACCACAATTATCAGAATTGTCAAAGCCGCTTGTACCAGGCTTACCAACACCAGGGGACTGACATTCGACAGTTCGGAAAGTTTCAGAAAGAACTCACCCGAAATGCCCCGTCGAACGATACCACTTGAAAAGTTCACCAACCAATCCGCGTGCTGAAACTCGCCACCACCAGCTTTGGTCAAATAAATCAGACGCCGCAATAAAAGCGCTATCGACACAAGAAAAACAAATGAAACAAGCAACACGTTAAAGCGCCTTGACCCAAACAGCATGTATTCCCACCCTTAATGATCAAATTTGTTCAAACATATTGTTGGTCAGGATGTTAAGCTGCGTTCAAGATGTTCTCAAGAAGGCGCCGAGTGGTGACTGAAGGACGTATTGGTTCTGAAATAAATTCGGGAAATGTTTTGAACAACTTTCACCGGAACAAATTTTGCGCGACTGCATCAGAATTGCGAAGTTCCGCTGACTGAGGGCATGATCAGTCTAGGTATCGGAATAGATCGAAAAATTGCAGCGTCGAAATAGTTGCAAAAGCATAAGGAAACTTCAGTTACGGTAAATCGAACAAACACGGGATCTTATTCCCTGTTTCACCCTGAATTTGGTTCAGTAGGGCAAAGGGTCACTGAGCGAACTTCCGGTCTTAGTTGAATATCGAGCTGTTGCTGGATTTAGACAACGCAACTAACTGGTATGCAGCTCACGTTCATCGCAGGTTCACCCGGAAGGTCCTTCCCTTTCGCCTTGGGGGATGCAGTCACTTTTGGGACTATCGATCCTTGACCCCCGCGCCTACAAGTTGATCCTAGTGTACCGACGCCTAGTATTTTCAGGATCTTTCGTAAACTTTTGGCCATTGACGAGGGCAGATGCTGCAGGCGGATGGCTTTCAACTGGATTTGGCCGGTCGCCACACAGGCGCTAAAGCTACGAAGGTCAAGGGTCACAAGACTTCAATAGAACCCATTCGCACTCAGCAAGAAACTTCGCATCGAACCCATTGGTATAGGCTTAAAGATCGAATTCGCGAGAGAAAAATTTGCCGCCGTTGTCGAATCTCATCGCCCTCTGATAGCCGATCCGCCCAAAGACCCTGTCACAACGTCTTCACCCCGATGGCAGATCTGCGGATCGGCGGCAGGGCAGAGCACTCGCTGTCTATGGTTCAGTCCTTTTCAGTCGAATTCACATGATGCTTGAGGAACCACGAGTAGGCATCCTGCAGACCATCTTCGAGCGAGATCTGCGCTTCCCAACCCATCGCCTTCAGTCTTTGGACGTTCAGCAACTTTCTAGGAGCACCGTCGGGTTTTGTCGGATCTGTATCAATTTGGCCGTCAAATCCAACTACTTCAGCGACGAGTTTGGCTACGTCTAAAATGCTGATGTCCTCACCACAACCAACGTTCACATGGCTTAGCATCGGAGAAGTGTTCGCTTTGTATTTTGCAGTATCTAAGTTCAGAACGAATAAACTTGCGTCTGCCATATCATCCACGTGCAAAAACTCGCGTTTGGGACGACCGCTACCCCAAATGGTAACACGTTCAGCCCCGTGCATTTTTGCCTCGTGAAAGCGGCGGATCAAGGCGGGCAGTACGTGGCTGTTCTCAAGGTGAAAATTGTCACCTGGTCCGTAAAGGTTGGTCGGCATTACAGAGCGGTAGTCCACGCCATATTGCCTGTTGTAACTCTCACAAAGTTTAATTCCGGCAATTTTTGCAACAGCATAAGGCTCGTTGGTAGGCTCCAGAGTACCGGTCAGCAGTGCCTCTTCTGACATAGGCTGGTCGGCAAGGCGGGGATAGATGCAACTTGATCCCAGCTGCAACAAACGCTGTACTCCTGCATCAAATGCTTGATGTATAATGTTGCATTCAATCATCAGGTTTTCGTAGATAAAGTTGGCAGGATATGTGTTGTTCGCATGTATCCCGCCTACCTTTGCAGCAGCCAGAATAACATGGTCCGGACGCTCTTTTTGCATGAACGCACGAACAGCTGATTGGTCCGTCAAGTCCAACTGATCGCGGTTTCGAGTGACAAGCTCACACTCTCCGGTTGTCTGCAATTTTCGGACGATCGCAGAGCCAACCATCCCCCGATGACCGGCAACAAAAACCTTGGTCATTGCGATACCTTTTGCTGTGAAACACTGCTGGCTCTACAGTCAGAAACAACTCAAATCAATACTCAGTCGGATTCGCACTTCACAACTTTTCAAACAACGGGCGCGACAACGCCTCAGGTTGACAACAAAGCCCAAAAAGATGATACGCGCTTGGCTTACAACGCGTGTTGGGCCATTAAATCTATTGGCTGAACGCAGTGTCTAAATTGCATCCAGCGGGAGCGCATATGGCCAAGAAACCGTCAATTCTTTTGGTCGCATCCGCCCAAGGGATCCGTCACGACCATTTCATTCGGAAGTTGAATGTCTCTTACGACACGCACTTTCTGGAAACGCACCCTCTCTTCAAGGCGGGAGGAACAAATAAGGTCGTTGATGAAATTCAGCGAAGCATTCGTGAACACAACTGCGAGATCGTTTTTTTTGACGTTGACTTCGACCGAGCCGTTGACGCCTCGTTGATACGCGAAAGCGCAACAGCAGCACGCCTTCGAGTCATGGTTACGTTTGACGACCTTGTTCAGCACGATTTCAATCGGGTTACCGCTTCAGCATGCGACTTTGTACTTAGTTCAGATCCCATTTCTGTTCTAAAATACCTAGAGCGCGACATCCCAAGCTGTTTTTTGGCGTTGGAGGCGAGCAAGACGTTGCTTTTCGATCGTCAATTGGACCGCAACTATAACCTATTTCATTTTGGGCATATCACGAAGGCAGATCGCCAATCCTTTGTCGATGCTCTGGTCAAAGCAGATCTGCATGTGGACATGACGTCCCGCGAAGATGGGTTTCTGAGCTACGAGGATCTAACTAAGCTGATCGGGCGTTCAAAAATCGTCCTAAACTTTGCAAAGTCAGGCTCACCCGTTGACCAAAGCGGTGCACCGTATTTGTTACAGTTCAAGGGCCGCGTGATAGAAGCTGGATTATGCGGAACACTGTGTGTGTCCGAGTATACACCTGCACTGGAATTGCTGTTTCCGGATGGTGAGGTGCCGATGTTCAGGACAACCCAAGAACTGGTAGCATTGATCAGAAAGTACCAAGCCAACGAAAACCTACGCCAAGAGCATGCTTTGCGTTTGCAGCTGGCTTGCGCCAAGTTTGAGGACTCTGAGCAAATGCGCGAAATAACAGAGAAGCTGGCACATGCAAAAAGGCGAGAAAACGAGTTACTTTTGCCTAAGTCATACCAATTGGCGTCACTACTTGGCAGGCTGTCCAAGTACAGAACCCGACACTTTGGACTTGTGGTAAGTGAGGTGAAGTCGTTCCGCCGCCGTATGCACAATGTCGCGCCACAAAGTGAAATCATCACTGTACCTAAAGTAGGTTCAGTCGCATTTTCGTGGGCCGTCAATGTCATTAAAGAGAACTTTGGCAAGAAGCTGCGAAGACTGCGATTTTCGATTGAATCGAAATTCTGATTCATGCCAGTAAGTGGAAACAAATTCGGCAGGTAGCTTCAATGGATGTTCTTTTTGTAAACCCAAGCTCCGCAGCCAAGGCGTATCAGGATCTCGCAAAAACTTTCGCTGCGATTGAACCCCCGACCTGGGCGTTGCTATTGGCGCAATCGTGCCGGTCCCGCGGGAAAGATGTTGGTATTCTTGATGTTGACGCAGAACGTCTGGATATCGACGCCGCCACTCAACGCATCGCAGACAGCAAAGCGCGCCTGGTCGTAATGGTTGTTTATGGGCAAAATCCCAACTCCGGGACTACAGGAATGATCGGTGCCTACGCGCTGGCCGATGCGGTACGAGAGGCAGCAATTGACACAAAAATCTGTTTTGTGGGTTCGCACGTGTCAGCGCTCCCAAAAGAGGTTCTGGCCAAGGATTGTGTCGATATCGTTCTGCTGAACGAAGGTGTGTATGCGTTGCACGAATTGTCTGACAGCAACTTGTCCAGCGATTTAGCGACGATCAAGGGCATTGGATACAAGGAACGTGGGCCCGGCGGCGAAGCGAACTTGGTTTTGAATGCCCCACAGCGTGTGGTTCCGCTCGCCCTTATGGACAGCGACTTGCCAGGCTATGCCTGGGATCTTTTGCCGTATGACAAAAAGCCGTTGGATCTGTACCGCGCCCATTTTTGGCATGCTGATTTCGACCATGCAAAACGCACACCCTTTGCGGCGATCTACACATCTTTGGGATGCCAGTTTGCTTGCGATTTTTGCATGATCAACATTGTCAACCGCAACAACAACGATGATTTTATCAGCGCAGCCGACAGCAAGGGAATGCGGTTCTGGAGCCCGGATTGGGTTCTGCGGGAAATGGAAAAACTGGCGGAAATGGGGGTTCAGACCCTACGCATCAGCGATGAGATGTTTTTCCTGAATCGCAAGTATTACAAACCTTTGCTGGAAGGGATTATCGACAGAGGTCTCGACCTGAATATGTGGGCCTACTCACGGGTTGATACTGTCCGCGAAGACCAGCTGGCTTTGTTCAAGAAAGCGGGAATCAATTGGCTGGCGCTTGGCATTGAAGCTGGAAATCAGGATGTCCGGCAGGAGGTTTCAAAAGGTAGCTTCCGAGATGTAAACATTCGAGAGATATGTGATACCGTGCGCGAAGCGGACATCAAGATAATCTCAAACTACATATTCGGTTTTCCAGACGATACGCTTGAAACTATGCAGCAGACGCTGGATCTAGCGCTCGAGCTGAATACAGAAATGGCAAACATGTACCCCTGTCAGGCACTGCCAGGATCGCCTATGTATACTAATGCAGTTAAACGTGGTGAAGATCTTCCGACAACTGCGGAAGAGTTTGCATTTCTATCGTACGAATCGAAGCCTCTGCCGACAAAGACCTTGTCTTCTGCAGATGTGCTGCGGTTTCGGGACGAGGCATGGCAGACCTATTTCACCAATCCCAAGTACCTCGCGTTAGTCGAAGAGAGTTTTGGCAAGCAGGAGCGTCAGAACGTCGAGGAAATGTCCAAAGTGCGCCTGAAACGTAAGCTTTTGGGGGACTAAATGATCATCACGCGCACGCCTTTTAGAATTTCCTTTTTCGGAGGAGGCACGGACTATCCCGCTTGGTACCGCGAGCACGGCGGTGCGGTTCTTGCAACTGCGATTGACAAGTACTGTTACATCTCTTGCCGTCATTTGCCTCCCTTTTTTGACCACCGATTTCGGATCGTTTACTCGGCCATCGAAAACGTGCGGGAAATCAGCGAAATTGCGCATCCTGCAGTACGCGAGGTTTTGGCATGGGCAGGGGTTAACGAAGGGCTCGAAATACACCATGACGGTGACTTGCCGGCGCGGTCCGGGCTGGGCTCCAGTTCTTCGTTTACAGTTGGTTTGATACACGCCCTGCGTGCTTTGGAAGGTCGGTACAGTTCCAAACAAGAACTGGCTGAAAGTGCGATTCATGTAGAGCAAAACGTCATTAAGGAAGCAGTGGGGGCTCAGGATCAGACAACAGCTGCTTTTGGGGGCTTCAACAAAATCGAGTTTCACCGGGATGACAGCCTGACAGTCGCACCCTTGATCGCTCCGCCAGAGCGTTTGGCAAGCCTGAATGATCATTTGATCTTGTTTTACACAGGCAAATCTCGAATTGCTGCCGACATCGCAAAGTCTAAGATTGCGAACCTCAAAAAGAAGCAGGACAGTTTGTTCCGCATGCGCGAAATGGTCGATGAGGCCATCCAAATACTCGCATCAGACTCGACTCCAATAGAGGAATTCGGGAACTTGTTGCATGATAGCTGGCTGTTGAAGCGTGAGTTGTCGGACAGAGTATCTACCGAGGATATCGATACCGCGATGGAAGCCGCGCATGATGCTGGTGCGATCGGCGGTAAAATCCTAGGTGCAGGCGGCGGAGGTTTTTTACTGGTCTTCGCTCAACCGCAACACCACGCGGCAATTAAAGATCGACTGCGGGACTTTGTGCCCGTGCAATTCCGTTTCGACAACACCGGCAGCAAAGTCGTGGTTTATCAACCCAAAGGCTTTTGACGGACAGGAGACCTTATGGCAAACAGTCTATCCTTAGGTGACAATGCCCTTGTGGACAAAGCCGATTGGGTGTGGCGAGAGACCCTGGGAGTGTTTCGGGGCGCTCCCGAGGTACGCCTTGCATCGTCCCTGTCTTCTATCGAGATCTTTGTCGCTTTCTACTACGGGGGTGTATTGCGGTTTGCTCCTGACGAACCTCTTCACCCAGAGCGTGATCGGTGCGTGATTTCAAAAGGCCATGGTTCGATCTGCATGTATCCGATCCTGGCAGATCTGGGCTTCTTTCCCAAAGATGAGCTTGATCGCGTTTGTCGGGCTGGTGGAATTTTGGGTGGGATTCCGGATCCGGTTATCCCGGGATACGAAACCATGAACGGTTCCTTGGGGCATGGTTTAGGTGTGGCGACTGGAATGGCGTTGGCACTAAAAAGCAAGGGTGTCCAGCGGGACGTCTTTGTAGTGTGCGGAGACGGGGAACTTCACGAAGGCGCCAACTGGGAAGCGATCATGCTTGCTTCGCAACATGGCTTGGACAATCTGACGCTGATTGTCGACAACAATGCCACCTCAATGCTGGATTTCACCGACAATATCTTGTCCATGGCAAATTTGAATCCAAGGCTTTCTGCGTTCGATTTCGATGTAGATGAAGTTGATGGGCATGATGTGATCGCCGTTCGAAAAGCACTCATCAAAAAGAAGTCGCAAAAATCCGGCAAACCCAAAGCGCTCATAGCGCACACGATTAAGGGACGCGGAGTACCGGGGCTGGAGGGTGAACCCCTCAGCCATATTCTAAACCCAAAGCCTGAAACGGTTGATTCTCTTCTGGGAAAAGCAAAATGACCGAGAAACCGAGGGCTATGCGGGATGCACTGCTCGAACGCATCTGGCAAGCCATGGGCACGCAAGATGACATCTACTTTGTAACCGCAGATTTTGGTTCACCAGTTCTGGACAAGATACGAGCTGATCATCCAACACGTTTTATGAATGTTGGTGTCGCTGAACAGAACCTTATCAATGTTACGGCAGGGCTCGCGCTCGAGGGGTTCAAGGTGTTTTCTTACGCAATTGCACCGTTCATCACCATGCGCTGCTTGGAACAAGTGCGTGTCAGTCTTGCACTGCTGAGTGAAGTCAGGCCCATGAATGTCAATCTAATCGGTGTGGGTGCAGGCTATAGTTACGTAGTGTCTGGTCCTACTCACCAATGCTATGAAGACCTGACCGTCATGCGGGCGATGCCGAACATGCAGGTTTTATCCCCTGCGGATCACACAAGTTCTGCCGCTTTGTTTGATCGATGTATTCAAGGAAACGGAATAAAATACCTACGGCTGGATGCACAGGTTCTGCCTATCGTGGATGCGGACAGACCCTATGATCCAACTAAAGGGTTCAGGGTCCTCGGGGAAGGTACCGATATCGTTTTGGTTGCAACCGGATATATGGTCCACACGGCCCAAAAGGTGGCGCAAAATCTAAATGAGCAAGGGCGGTCCGTGGGCTTGATCGATCTGGTCGATTTTTCTGGCCTTGACGTGTCGGCGTTGAAGGAAATCCTAGAGCCTGCAAAAAGCGTCGCCACACTTGAAGAAGGCTTTCGCGCGCGCGGCGGTTTGGACGCGTTGATAGCAGATATCCTGCGCGAGAATTTACCTGGCAAACCACATCTCAACCTGGGCGTAACCGGCGGCTACAGATTTGAGCTTGGCACGCGTCAAGAATTGCATGAAGAGGTCGGTATAGGTGAACACTCCGTCCTGAACCAGATAAACGGCTTTTTGACGACGTGCTAATACGGACTGTCGATCCAGACAACTGCACATATCGAGAGAGAAAGACATGAAATTCCCACTAATGCGCAACAATTTCTCCCGCGAAGATCTGGATGCGGTCATTGAGCACCTTAAGGGAGATGATCCCATTCTGACCAATGGGGCCAACTGCCGGGAGTTCGAAAAAGAGTGGTCTGAGTGGCTAGGCGTCAAATACTCAGTCTTTGTGAACTCCGGGTCTTCGGCAAACATGATCAGCCTCGCGATCCTGAAGCAGCGCCACCCTGAGGGCGGCGAGGTGCTATTGCCGCCTCTAACCTGGGTTTCAGATGTTTCGGCCGTATTGGCTCATGGGTTCAAACCCGTTTTCGTGGATATCGATCCACGAACCCTTTCAATGGATCCAAAGCAGACACTGGACAAAATGACTGATGACACCCGTGCAGTATTCGTGACTCATTGCCAGGGTTTCAGCGGATTGGATGACACCGTTCTGCAAGAGTTGGAAGCACGCGGAATTCCGTTGATCGAAGATGTTTGTGAAAGCCACGGGGCGCGACACAACGGACAGCTTCTCGGCTCTTTTGGGTGGATGTCCAATTTTTCCTTTTATTATGCACATCACATGAGCACGATCGAAGGCGGAATGGTGTGCACCAACGATCCCGAGACATATCAGGCTGCAAGGATGTTCCGCTCCCACGGGATGGTGCGCGAACTGACAGATCCAGACATGAAAGCGCGATACGTAGCTGACAATCCGGAACTCAACCCCGACTTCATTTTCGCCGTTCCAGCCTACAATGCGCGCAACAATGAGTTGGGCGGCATTTTGGGGCGCTCGCAACTAAAGCGGTTGGATGCGAACAATGCGCGCAGAACCGAGAATTTTCTGCACTTTCTGGAGCGCATTGATCCAAACCTCTACCGAACTGATTTCGCTGTGGAAGGTTCCTCCAACTATGCGTTCAATCTGGTATTGAAACAGGCGGATATGGATCTGGCCGGACGTTTGATGGAAGCCATGCGAAACGCAGGCATCGAGTTCCGTCGTGGCAGTGCCGGCGGCGGAAACCAAATGCGTCAGCCTTATCTTCAGAACTTGGATATCGGTGATTATCGGGATTATCCTGAAGTTGAACATGTTCACTTCTTTGGCTTCTATATTGGGAACTTCCCGGACCTGAGCCTCGCAGAGGTAGATCAAATTTGTGATGTATTGAATGCAGTAAACTGATGCTTGTTCGCACAGCAGTTGTTTTGGCAGGAGGGCTTGGCACGCGATTGCGTTCGGCCGTGCCGGGCGTTCCAAAGCCACTTGCGCCCATTCGCGGCCGACCGTTTCTTGACCGGCTGCTGAGCCATTGGCGGCAAAAAGGTATCAATCACTTTGTTTTGTCCGTCGGCTACAAACACGAAATGATCCAGGAACGCTATCGCTCGCAATTTGAAGGTGCGGAAATCACCTACAATGTCGAACCAAGTTTGATGGGCACCGGCGGGGGGGTTCTACTAAGTGCACCTCAAGATCAGCAGCGGTTTCTGCTGCTCAATGGCGATACATATTTTGACGTCGATCTGCCTAAACTTGAAAGTGTGCACGAAGAAAACAATGCTTCCGTCACATTTTCTGTTTTTCGTTCGGATGATTCAGCGCGCTACATGGCGATCGAGTTGAGTGAAGACGGTCGGGTATCCGCGTTCGGAAGCGCCCCAAAGCATTCCAGTTTTCTTGTAAACGGTGGTGTCTATTTAATCGAAACTGCGGTTTTGGACCCCTTCTTTCCGGTTACGCAACCGGTTTCTCTGGAGGCCGAGATATTTCCGAGCCTTTTACAGAACAAGGCTCGACTATTCGGGCTCGAACAAAAAGGCAGATTCATCGATATCGGCGTACCAAAGGATTTTGAGTATGCTCAGACGTTCCTACCGGACGTGTCAGATGATCACTAGGCATCCAATCCGCGAAAACTTGAGTGCAGGAGTATATTGGCTTTTGTTGAAGGGCGAGACCAGAAAACTATGAGCTATTCAGACATCCTAAAGACGAATGCAACGGCCTCGGCAGAAGTTAAAACTGCGTACGTCGCGGACCTTGGCCAACTTGCCGAGTTTGAGACCGCCGCGAAGGTCCTTGTGGCACGATACAAGGCGGGTGGACGCTTATACATCGCTGGGAACGGTGGTTCGGCCGCAGATGCACAGCATCTGGCGGCAGAGTTTGTCAGTAAACTTGCTCGGGACCGGGCACCACTTCCGGCAGAAGCGATGACTACAGACAGCTCTATTCTGACTGCCATTGGAAATGACTACGGGTTTGAACAATTGTTTGCGCGCCAATTGCTCGGTAAAGCGCAAAAAAATGATGTTCTTCTGGCTATAACGACGTCGGGTACATCCCCAAACATCATCCAAGCTCTGAAGGCGGCGCGTGAAATCGGCATCGCCACTATTGCGTTTTTGGGTGGTGACGGTGGCGTCGCAAAAGAATTGGCAGACCACTCATTAATCGTGCCGAGCCGTGATACTGCGCGCATCCAGGAGATGCATATTGTTCTTGCTCATTCCTTGTGCCAATGCGTTGAACAAGAGCTCTTTGGGCCGTAGAGACGAGATAAGGGAAACTAACTGTGACACACAATATCCTAGTTACCGGCGGTGCCGGGTACATTGGTTCGACCTTGGTGCCAGAGCTTCTGGCAAAAGGCCATAAAGTGACTGTTCTGGATAATTTCATGTTTGGGCAATCCAGCCTAAATCACGCATGCCGTTATCCTGATTTTGATATCGTTAAAGGGGATATTCGTCTTGAAGAAACAGTCGCCCCATTGATCAAGAAGGCCGACGTAATCATTCCACTAGCGGCTTACGTGGGGGCCCCCCTGTGCAAACGTGATCCAATTGGCGCCCAAAGTGTTAACGTCGACGCGATCAACTTGATGCTCCAACTGGCATCAAAAGATCAGCGGATATTGATGCCGACAACCAACAGTGCCTACGGAACCGGTGACGAGAACAACTACTGCACCGAAGAAAGTCCGCTGCGGCCGATCTCCAAATATGCGATAGACAAAGTCGAAATCGAAAAACGCCTTATGGATCATCCAAATGCGATCAGTTTCCGGCTTGCGACTGTTTTTGGCATGTCGCCGAGGATGCGGCTCGACCTCTTGGTCAACGATTTTGCATATCGTGCGCTAAACGACCGTTTTATCGTTCTTTTTGAAAGTCACTTCAAACGAAACTATGTTCATGTGCGGGATGTAAGCCAAGTCTTCCAGCACGGAATTGCCAATTTCGATGCGATGAAGGGCGAAATCTTCAACGTTGGTTTGTCGAACGCCAATGTCTCCAAGTGGGAATTGTGCGAACGCATCAAAAAGCATGTGCCTGACTTTGTATTCATCGAAGCCGAAGTCGGCAAAGACCCGGATCAACGAAACTACATAGTTTCAAACGAAAAAATTGAAGCTTCGGGATTTAAGCCTGAGGTGTCTTTGGATGCAGGATTGGGAGAGCTTGTAAAAGGTTTGCGTATGATCAGCAAATCAGGGTTTGGGAACGTCTAGGTCATGACGGGCTCATCGCGCCCAGCCCTTTTCTTGGATCGTGACGGGGTGGTCAACGTAAACCACGGGTATGTACACAAGGCCGAAGATACGGATTTCATTGATGGAATTTTCGAACTTGTAAAGTGTGCGAACCACCTGGGTTACGCTGTTGTTGTGGCTACCAATCAAGCTGGAATTGGGCGCGGGTACTACTCGGAGGAGGTTTTTGAAGGCTACATGGCGTGGATGCGCGGCGTGTTTCTCAAGCGTGGAGCGAACATTGACGCCGTTTACTTCTGTCCTCACCACCCTGAACATGGAATAGGTCGATACAAGCGTGATTGCTTTTGCCGAAAACCAAACCCAGGCATGATCTTACAGGCTGCGGAAGATTTATCTCTCAGCCTGTCGCAGAGCGTGTTCGTGGGAGACAGTGAAAGCGATATGATCGCAGCTCATCGCGCCGGCATTCCGAATAGGTTCATGCTAACTCCTGACAGAGACCCGATCCCGACAGCAACCAAGTTTTTCGATAGGCATAGGTCGATCGAAACGGAGCTATCAAAGTTGCCGCTCACTTAGCGGATGGGGCTCTGTTGCAAGTTATCGGCAATTGACGCGCTCGCCCCAAGCGGGTGAATAACTATCGAAAATATCAAGTTTAAAGTCAGACCATGATCTAATTTGCAGGCGCGCAATACCCCAAGGACGTTATCCTGTTCGCTGTATTCTTCTACTTTCTATATGGTGTGTCATATCGTGATCTTGAAGAGATCATGGCCGAGCATGGCTTCGCGGTAGATCACACGACGCTGAACCACCGGGTAACAAAATACGCTAGTGCAATTGCCGAAGTAGCACGCAGGCGCAATGGATTGTGTGATCGCTCCTGGTGGATAGACGAGACCTACAGCAATGTGAAAGACGCGTGGGCTTGCCTCTATCGAGTCGTCGTCAAACACATGAAAACGCTAGATTTTATGCTTGTAAGCCGTCAGAATAAACCAGCTGCCAAAGCGCGTTTTTGTCATACAACTAAAAATTCGCAACAGAATCCCGATCGGTCATCATCAGTGCAAAGATGCCTTTGTCGCTCATCGCTTCCAGCGGTTTTATAGCGTCTTTTGCGGACACTACTCCCTGAATGCACCTCGCCAATGCAAACCTTTGCGATTGTGGAAGACAACTCCCCTCAACACCCGTCGATCATCGACACCGGGCTTGCCATGCAACTTTGGAAAGAAAGGTTCAAGGCGCGCCATCTGTGCGTCGCTCAACCAGAAAAGATCAGACATTTGCACCGCTCATTGTACGAAACGTGAATCGTGTCATCCGGCGGAATTCATTGCGTCCTGACCCTACAACGGAAAGCGGGCACATTGTGCTCTGACCTGAGCGAACTCTCTCCCTATGCCCGAAAGCTTGTTTGCGATCAGAATCTCAGCGAAAGGCATGACATGCCGCCATCCAACTTGGCGCAATCGGTGTTGTCGATTTGGACGACTTCATACCCAGCATTGTCCAATACATCTGCAGTACGCGGGAAACCGGCCGCCATGAGCACCAGATTGTTGAAACGTATTGCATTGGCGGCCGCTTCTTCACCGTCGGCAACATGCAGAACCCGGTAGCCTTCAAAACACCCGGACGCATCCAGGCGCTTGGTTGAAAGGATGGTTTCGGCATCCATCAGCGAACAATCGGTCTTGAAATGCAACACGCCTTCAGGCGTGAACACCTCGCGCAAAGCATAGTCCCACTCATTGGCGATTTCTGCCAGTTCGGCCACGCCTGCAGCATCAGTTCGATCCGAGCGGCCGACGAGGATTTCCTTTCCGGTCACCAAGATGTCGCCGCCTTCGACATGGCCCGGGCCTTTGATCTCGCGGACGTCGTCGTAACAGGCACGGATCGTCGACGAAATTTCTGCCACCTCACCCACGCGGGACGGCGCGCCAGGTCGCATCAGGATAGCACCTTGCGGCAGGCACAGCGCGGTGTCCTCGACGAACTGGGCGTCCGGGTAGGCTTCCAGCGGGTGTAGCTCAATAACTTCTGCTCCAGTGCTCCGCAGCGCGCTGACATAGGCCGAATGCGCAGCCAGCATACCCTGGAGGCTGGGATTGCCGATATCTTCGGCACGCAGGCCGTCTGCAATGGTCGAGGCAGGCTTGCGCGTTATGGCACGGGTAAATTCAAAGGTCGGGTTTCGCATGAGTCACTCCTGATCCGGGCGACGCCCGGCAGCATTAATTTCCAGAATAGAGGGGCCGTTTTGGGCGTCGGCGTCTCCCAGTGCAGCGGCAACAGCTGTTGGATCTTGGGGGACGCGTTTGTAGGGGATGCCAAACGAGGCAGCAGTGGCCGCAAAGTCAGGTGGGGTTGGGTCGCAACCGATCACCTCGACCCCCACGCCCTCCATGGACGTGGCGATTTCGCCATAGCCATGATTGTTCCAAAGAACAAAGGTAATGCGCAGGTTTTGGTCCACTGCGGCCATGATTTCGGGCAGTGAGAATTGGGCACCACCGTCTCCGGCGATGCAAATCACGGACGCTTCAGGGTCGGCAATCGCGGCACCGATGGCGGCCGGAATACCATAGCCAAGCGCCCCGTATCCGGTGGCCGCATTGAACCAACCACCGGGACGGTCGTGATCATAGTAGAGATTGCCCGCATAAATCGGCTGGGTGGAATCTCCGATCATGAGCGCATTCGGGACTGCGGCGCGCATGGCCGCGAGAATCCCGACGTGAGCGCGGTAGTCCGGCCCTATCTCTTCAAACGCCGCAGCGCGGGTTCTTTCAGCGCGGTCCATTCCGTCTCGCTGGTTGGATTTTCCGGGCAAGGCCGACAGCAAGGACGAAACAACCTGATCGGTGCGACCCTCTATGGCTATTGCGGCTTCGTGACGGGTCAGTTGATCCGGGCAAATATCCACGCGTATGAGCCCCGACATAGAGGCCATATCTCCGGTGGCATACATGTCATAGTCCGTAGCGCCCAACTCGGTCCCCAAAGCGAGGACGCAATCGGCTTCTTCGATCAATGTCCGGACAGATTTTAAACTCGGACTAGCGGGAATAGTCAGTGGGTGCCCATGCATCAGACCGCGCGCATTTACGGTTTGCACGACAGGCGCATCGAGACGCTCTGCCAGAGTTTGTAGATCTTCTCCGGTCGTTTTCGCTCCGCCACCCGCCAAGATGACGACTTTTCGCGCGGCTGACAGCCGGTCTGCGGCTTGTTGGATTAAGTCGCGGTCCAATGCCTGATGGGGATAGTCTTCTGACGTCAGGGCGCTTTCAGCGACGAGTCCCGCCACATCCAGCGGGATTTGGATATGGGTGGGGCCTGGTCGTCCAACGGAATAGGGTGCAAATGTGCGATCCAAAGCGGCACTCAGATCACTGGGCTGGTCCACATGTTCGGACACCAGCGCAACGGTCTTGGAAAGCGCATGTTGGTCGGGCAGTTCATGCAAGTGGCCAAGAAACTTGTTTAGTGTGCTCTTCTCGTTGACGCCGGAAACCACCAGCATCGGAACGGAATCCGCCCGGGCCTGCGCCATCGGCGTCAGCGTATTTGTCAGGCCGGGTCCTGTTATGACAAAGGCAACGCCCGGCTTGCCTGAAACACGCGCATAGCCGTCAGCCATAAAACCTGCGCCTTGCTCGTGCCTTGGGGTCACATGCTGAATGCCCGAGGCGGCAAGCCCGCGATAAAGCTCAACGGTGTGCACGCCGGGAATGCCGAACACGCAGGATACGCCCCGTTGCTTCAATTCGGCGACCAGTGCCTCGCCCACTGTTTGTTTGGTCATGCAACATTCCGTTTGCTGAGGTTTGCGTGGGCGACGATGCGGTCCAGCGCCGTCGCGAATTGGCTGTCGTCGATGGTGAGGGCGACCCGAACCCAGTCCTTGAGGCTTTCACCAAAGGCCGAGCCCGGCATCACTGAAACGCCATGCTCCAAAAGATCCCAAGCATAGGCGTCACCATCCATTCCAATGCCCGATACGTTGACCAGCGCAAACATGCCCGCATCCGGTTGGTGGACGGTCAGAGGCGTTTCACTATGAAGGCGGCGCTCCAGAACACGAGCGCGAGCCGCAAAACGAGACGCCATGCCTGCAGCGACCGAAGATCCGTGTCGCACAGCTTTTTCAGTCATGTCTGCGATAAAGGGCTGGTTGCCAAACAGCATCGTTTCCGAGACCGGTAGTAACGCAGTACAGAACGCGGCTGGGCCAACGCACCAACCGCTGCGGAAGCCAGGGGCTGCGTGAGATTTGGAAATCGACGACACGGCGATGACCCTATCGGCCAGGTCCGGGTCCGAAAGCGGAGATACAAATTCTGCTCCTTCAAACACCAGATGCTCGTACACTTCGTCCGAGATGATCCAGAGGTCGTGCTTGATCGCAAGTTCGCCAATTATCCGTACATCTTCAGCGGTCAGGATCGCGCCTGTCGGATTATGCGGAGTCGTCAGAAGTATAGCGCGGCTGCGCGGGGTGATGCGCTCGGCAATATCTTCGGCCTGCAACCGGAAACCGTTTTCAGGGCGGAGTGGCACCGGCACGGGTTCGGCTCCTGATGCGCGGATCACGCCCTCGTATGTGGCATACATCGGGTCACCGACCAACACTTCGGAACCGGCTTCGGCGACGCCTTGCATCACCGTATAAAGCGCGGTCTGTGTGCCGGGAAAACAGAGAATGTTCTCGGGCAAGAACTGCCGGCCGCGGCTTTTTGTATACGACTCTGCCAAGGCTGCGCAAAGCCCGGCCTCTCCGCGGCCGTTGGAATAGCCGGTACGGCCCGCCTGCAACGCCAAGGCAGCGGCGTCGCATAGCTCTTGTGGCGTTGGCACGTCCGGCTCGCCGATTGTCATTTCCACCAGATCAGCACCTGCCTCAACCATGGCGCGCGCCTTCAAGTGTACTTCCCACTTGCCACCACCCAATCCGGCCAGCCGGTCAGTAATTGCTGTCAATCTCATAGGGGCTCGCTCTCCTGCGTTAGATCCAAATCGATAATGGCAGAAACGGATTGCAGCCCGATTTCAACCAGTTCGCCCTGCTCAAAGGCATCGGGCAAGGCGCCGCCTTCCAGCCACAGACCGTCGATGACCGCGTTGCAAGCGATAGCCAGCTGGCGCAATTGGGCAGACGATGCCGAACGGTTCGCTTCTTTCAGCGAAGCCGCGATCAACCCTTCAAGCTGGTCCCGAAAATAGCCGTATGTTCGTTCGTGGGTCGCCTTCATTTGCTGGTCCTGCTGAACTTTGTTCAAAAAACTGGCCCAAAGAGCGATAGCACGGGGGTCGACAACCGGGGGCGTCAACGACGCCTTCACGAAAGCTGCCAACTTGGCTTGGGCGCTGGCTTCGACTTGGCTCGCGGGTGCGAATGTCTGATCTGTCATCGAGTTCATGTGGTGCTCATACGCCGCGACGATCAGCTCCTCCTTGGAGTTGAAATAATGACGGATGAGCCCCTGCGTAACATCTGCGCGGTCTGCGATTCCCCGCACTGTGGCGCCACGGACGCCCTGTTCTGCCACCAAATCAAGCGTCGCGAGAATCAGTGCGTGCTGTCTGGCTTCGGCCGACTCACGCTTAAATTTCTTGCGGTCTTCGCTCACGATTGGTCCTTTTTTGCGGATGCCGTAATTATACACTTGCATAATTACTATGCTCACGGCTTACTGCAATCAGAAAGTTGGGGTCAAAGAAAAATGGACACAGCCGCCGCTGACGCAGTCGCTGAACGACCGGATACGCGCCGAGAGGCGATCCGCGTTGAAGACTTGCATAAGTCTTTTGGAAATCTCGAGGTGCTAAAAGGCGTAGACCTCACTGCACATCAGGGCGATGTCGTAGCGATCATTGGTGGCTCGGGGTCTGGCAAGTCGACCATGCTGCGATGCATCAATTTCCTTGAAACGCCGACCTCCGGCAAAATCGTAATCGGAGGCGAGGAAGTGGCCATGCGGGCGGATGGCAGCCCGGCCAGCCAAAAGCAGATAGAGCGCATTCGGACAAAGCTGGCGATGGTGTTCCAACAGTTCAACCTGTGGACCCACCGCACTCTGCTGGAGAATGTGATCGAGGTTCCGGTACATGTTTTGAAGGTGCCAAAATCCGAGGCGATCGGACGCGCGCGCGAATTGCTGATCAGGGTTGGCCTGGGCGGCAAAGAGGACACCTTCCCAGCATATCTATCCGGGGGCCAACAGCAGAGGGCCGCTATTGCTCGGGCACTGGCGGTTGATCCTTCCGCCATGCTCTTTGACGAGCCAACATCCGCACTGGATCCAGAACTCGTGGGCGAAGTGCTGACGGTAATCCGTGATCTGGCTGCCGAAGGGCGAACCATGTTATTGGTTACTCATGAGATGAAGTTCGCGCGCGAAGTGGCGAACCATGTCGTCTACCTCTACCAGGGGCGCATTGAAGAGCAGGGACCACCTGCCGACCTCTTTGGAAATCCACAATCAGAACGGCTGAAGCAATTCCTCAGATCCGTCGGATAGCATCAAAACACCAAATAAAACCAACCGGGAGACTCCTAATGAAACTGAAAGCACTTCTGACTGCAGCAACAGCCGCAGCCGTTCTAACTGCAGGCGCGGCCGCAGCTGAACAAGTTAAGATCGGTATCGCCGCAGAACCCTATCCCCCATTTGCGTCACCAGACAGCTCGGGCAATTGGGTCGGATGGGAGATCGAGGTGATCAATGCCGTCTGCGCCGCAGCCGAGCTTGACTGTGTAATCACCCCTGTCGCCTGGGACGGTATCATTCCGTCGCTGACCGGCCAGCAGATCGACGCGATCATGGCGTCGATGTCGATCACCGAAGAGCGTCTGAAAACCATCGACTTCAGTGATGCGTATTACAACACACCCGCAGTGATTGTGGCGGACAAGTCGATGGACATCGAACCCACCGCAGAGTCCCTTGCTGGCAAGATCATCGGGATCCAAGCCTCGACCATCCACCAGGCCTATGCGCAGGAGTACTTCAAGGATTCAGAGCTGAAAGTCTATCAGACTCAGGATGAGGCCAACCAAGACCTTTTCGCGGGTCGCATCGATGCTACTCAGGCGGACAGCATTGCCATGGCGGATTTTGTGAATTCGGAAAATGGCAGCTGTTGCGAGATCAAAGGCGCTGTCGCGGATGATCCGGCAATCTTGGGCCGTGGCGTCGGTGCCGGTGTGCGCAAGGGTGACACCGAACTTCTTGAAGCGCTAAACAAAGGGATCGCTGCGATCTTGGCGGATGGGACCCACGAGAAAATCACCTCGGGTTATTTCACCACCAGCATCTACTAAGGCGTTGCTGTGACCGGACTGTTAGAGACACTGGGCCTTGGCACCAGCATGGAGTTGCTGTCGCTGTCTAGTTGGGGTGGCAACCTGTTGCGCGGGCTTGCCAATTCCCTGCAAATCGCCTTCGGCGCATTTGGAATGGGGCTGGTTATCGGGCTGTTCGGGGCCTACGGAAAACTCTACGGCGGGAAGGTCACGCGTGACCTTCTTGCCATCTACACAACAGTGATCAGGGCTGTACCCGAATTGGTGCTGATCCTGATCCTGTATTATGTCGGCAGTGATATCATCAACAAGATCTCTGAAGCGGTCGGAGGCGGCCGGGTTGAGATCAACGGTGTAGCCGCCGGTATTTGGGTGCTGGGCGTTGTACAAGGGGCCTATGCCACCGAGGTTCTGCGAGGTGCCATAAAGGCGGTGCCCGTCGGGCAGATCGAGGCGGCGAAGTCCTATGGAATGCCCGCTTTCATGATCATGCGTCGGGTGACCATACCGGCAATGATGGGATTTGCGGTGCCCGGGCTGGCCAATCTGTGGCTTATCGCCACCAAAGACACGGCCTTGCTTGCTGTCGTCGGGTTCAGTGAGTTGACGCTGGAAACACGCCAAGCGGCTAGCAGTACCCGTGCTTATTTCACCTTCTTTTTGGCTGCAGGTTTCTTGTACCTTATGGTGACCCTTTTCTCAGGGGTCGTTTTTGCCCGCATCGAGAAATGGGCGCGGCGTGGTCAACCTTCGTTGAAGGGTGGCTCGGCATGATCACTGTAAAAGCTCTTATGCAACCGCACCGTATCGTCATGATGTTGCTGTTTGCAGCATTGGTGATCTGGTGTGCGTTCTCGTTGCGTTGGGATTGGATTCCAAAATATGCCCCTTTGGCGTTGCAAGGTCTCTGGACCACAATCTGGCTCTTGGTGGTCACAACCGTATTAGGCTTTCTAATGGCTGTGCCTCTAGGATTGGCGCAGGCAGTGGGTCCGTGGTACTTGGCTACGCCCGCCCGGGTTTTCTGCACGATTATTCGAGGCACACCGCTGTTGTTGCAGATCTGGTTGCTATACTACGGGCTTGGTTCGTTATTTCCGCAGTTTCCCTGGATACGGTCGTCTGAGCTTTGGCCTTACCTGCGTCAGGCTTGGCCCTACGCCGTCCTGGCACTGACACTGTCCTTTGCGGGATATGAAGGCGAGGTCATGCGAGGCGCGTTTTCCGGTGTGGCAAAAGGCCAGCTGGAGGCAGCAAAGTCTTTCGGGATGCCACGTTTCACGATGTTCCGCCGGATCTGGCTACCCCAAGCCGTACGCAATGTTCTACCTACCTTGGGCGGAGAAACCATCTTGCAGCTCAAAGCAACGCCACTCGTAGCAACGATCACAGTGGTCGAGATATATGCGGTTTCGTCCCGGGTTCGAGCAGACACATTTGTGGTCTACGAGCCCCTGTTGTTGTTGGCTTTGGTTTACATGGCCATCGCCGGTTTAATTGCCTTGGCCTTCCGACGATTTGAGGGAGTTTGAGGCTTTGACAGCAATGCTTACGTATGGTCGATAGGTACATTTGCTCAGAGCATTCAAGCTCGGCTTTCTCGGCCCCATCTATCTATCCCCAAGAGTCTGGGCCTTCGCCTTTTGGCCACGGTCTTCACGCTGTTGCCACGCTCGGGGTTCAACTCCGCGTTCGAAGCCTGCGATGGCTGTATTGTTGCTCGGATCGCGGGCGTTGTACTGGCGCAGCAGTTAAGTTTCTGTCCGGAAAGTCTCCTTGGTTTTGCTGCACAGATCTGAGCCGGTTGAGTTGTTTCAGCAATCGTTTGTGAATCAGGTGACGAGCTCAGCGGACTGCTGCAACAGGCAGAGTCCGGTCGTGATTTAACCCTGGCGGATCAAGTGCGCCACTTTATTTCC
>NZ_JBQFSY010000012.1:0-165241 GCF_056538305.1 Ruegeria sp. BG9 | reverse complement strand
CCCTCGCCAAGGCACTGTTCCGCGACAGCCAGCGTGACAAACACGCCGAGGCACCACAGGCCGCAGAATAAACCCACCAAAACACAAACAAGCCAAGCGCCGCCCAAAAGGGCGGCGCTTTTGCGTGTCGCATCCTGCAAGCACATATCGCTATCAGAGAGGTCGGCGCGCCGCGAATCCGTCATTTTGGTTTCCAAGATGGAGGATTGTCCTTTGAATATTCGAACCCAATCACGTTCCGGAGGCCGCGCAGCGCGGCGTGCAAAACGCACAGCTCCGAACTTTGAAATGCTGCCCGGCCTGACCCGCGCCATCCCCGAATGCGAGGTGATGGACGGCAGCCAGGTCGAGATGATCGACAATGCCGCCATGGACATTCTGGAAAATGTCGGCGTTCAGTTCCGCGACCCGATCGCGCTGGAAGACTGGAAAAAGGCTGGCGCCAAGGTAGACGGAGAGCTGGTCTATCTTGACCGCAACATGGTGCGCGAGCTGATCTCGACCATTCCGGCACAGTTCACCTATCACGCGCGTAACCCGGCCAATAACGTCAAGCTGGGCGGCAAGCATTCGGTCTTTGTGCCGATGACCGGCGCGCCTTTCCTGCGCGATCTGGACGATGTGCGCCGTAACCCGCTGCTGGAAGATCTGGCGATGTTCCACAAGCTCAGCCATATGATGCCCGCGCTGCACAGTTCGGCCCACCATATCGTCGAGCCTTATGATCACCCAATCAGCCAACGCCACCTGCGCATCACCTACTCGTCGATGAAATACTCGGACAAGATGTTCATGGGCATGACCACCTCGCCCAAGAATGCCGAGGACGTGATGGATATGTGCGCGATCCTGTTTGGGAATGAGTTCATCGATAGCCACCCCGTGACCACCGGCAACTGCAACGGCAACAGCCCTCTGGTCTGGGATGAGACGATGCTGGGTGCGATGCGTGCCTTCTGCCGCCGCAATCAGCCAGTCCTCTGCTCACCCTTCGTTCTGGGTGGCGCGAACACGCCTGCCTCTGTGCCTGCCACTGTGGCCCAATTGACAGCCGAGGCGCTGTCTGCGCTGGCCTATACGCAGGTGGTTCGCAAAGGGGCGCCCGCGATCTGGGGTCACTACCTGTCGACCGTGTCGATGAAATCTGGCGCGCCGATGGCGGGTACGCCCGAGATCAGCTTGATGAACTTCATGATCGGTCAGATGGCTCGCTTCTATGATGTTCCCTGGCGGACCTCGAACACGCTGGGCGGTGCCAAGACGTTTGACGCACAGGCTGGCTACGAATCTGCCACGACTCTCAGCGCGGTTCTGCATGCAGGGGCGAACTATATCTGGCACTCGGCGGGCTGGAACGAAGCCGGTATGCATTGCTCGGTCGCCAAGTTCATCGTGGATTCAGAACAATGCGCCATGGCCTATCGCATGGCAGAAGGTCCCAAGTGGGGCGACTTCGATCAGGCACTGGCCGCCGTTCCGGATGTCGGCCCGGGCGGTCACTATCTGGGCCATCCACACACGCAGGACAACTTCCAGACAGCGTTCTTCATGCCCGAGCTCTTCGACAACAACTCGATCGAGCAATGGCAGGCTGAAGGCAGCGTTGAGATCACGGAACGCGCCCTCAAACACGCCAAGAAACTGCTGGCCGAGTATCAGGAACCAAAGCTGGACGAGGCCAAGAACGAAGAGCTTCTGGACTATATCGCGCGCCGGGAACGGGAAATTCCGGCAGCAGATGAGTTGAACCAGACCTACTGATACCAACTCCCCTACTGGCCCGCCCACCATTCAGGGCGGGCCTTTTTTGCAAAACCGCTAAAGCCGCAACAGGCGAGAGAACTAGCTTGTATCAGGCCGCTCGGCGTCGTCAGGCTCGGTTGAGCCCGCCATACTCATTCATCCCGCGCGCGCCATTCTTTCCAACGCAACACGGCATTCGCCCCGATTTCCCGGAATGGCTGGGGCGGCAGGCGTTTGGGGGTGTCTTCGGCTTCGAAAAAACTTGTGATGTCGGAACTGTGGCCACAGGCCCTCTCCGCCGCTGCGATCCCGGTCAGGGTCCCGCGCGCAGTGCCCAGCCCGTTCTGAACGCAACCGGAATAAACACCCTGCTCGATCTCTCGGGCGACCGAGACGCTATTGAGGCTGAGGCACAGGTGACCGGCCCACTGATGCTCCATCCTCAGCCCCGCCAGTTGCGGGAACCGCTGATCGAACTTGCGCTGCATCACTTTGGCGGCGCGTGCCAGATCGCTCGAGGTTGCTGCCATGCCTGGCCGCAACGCCGCGCAGGTCCGGGTGACAATGCGATTGCCGCCCTGGCCGGTGTCGATCCTGCGCATGGTCGTTCCCATGGGGTCCGAGGGCGTCACGCCCCAGCGCGGCTGCCCTCCCAAAAGGGCCAGCGCATGGGCGTCCAACTCGGGCGTCATGGAGGCAAAGAGGAACAGCTGCATCAACCGGTCACGTTCGATCCCGAAGCTTTCCAGATGACCATTGACCGTCAGGATGACGTTGCCTGTGCTGACGGTGCCTTTCCCAGTCCGCACCACCCAATCGCTACCGCTTTTTTCAAATCCCAGTACGGGCGAGTTTTCGAAAATGGCAACGTCATCCCCGGCCAGCCCAGCAGCCAAACCACGAACATAGCCCGCCGGTTGCAGCATGACCGTTCCGGGCGTGAACAGGCCTGATTGATAGTGCCGTGATCCGGTGAGCTCGCGCATCTGCGCGGGGTCCAGCATCTCGCTGTTTTCGCCCAAGGTTTCCAGATGCCGCGCATAACTGACATTGTGGGCATGGCCCGTATCGCCAAACGCTCCGTTGACCTTGCCCACTTCGTCGAAAAAGTTGCGGTCGATCTGGTATTGCTCAACTGCGGACCGAGCGAATGCGATGGCCTGCCGATTGAGCGCGATCATGGTCTTGTCATCCCCCGCACCGGCATAGTCATCCGATGCCAGGTCGTGCGGCAGATCGATCATGAAGCCCGAGTTCCGCCCCGCGGCCCCTTCGGCCACGCGACCGGCCTCAAGCACGACCACACGTGCCTTGGGGTCCAACTGGGTCAGACGCCGCGCCGCCGACAAACCGGCAAAGCCGGCGCCGACGACCACGACATCAGCCGTCAGGTCTTTGTCCAACTCCACCGCGGGCGGCTGGGCGCCGAGGATGGCGCTCCAGGCCGCAGGGCCGCGATGGGTTGGCAGTTTGCGTGCTGAGTATGCGCTCAATCGACGGCCTCATCCGCATCGTCGGCCAGATCAATCCAGATGGTTTTCAACTGGGTGTACTGATCATGCGCATGGACGGAGTTATCCCGCCCGCCGAAGCCGGACTGCTTGTAGCCGCCAAAGGGCGTGGTGATATCCCCTTCGCCAAAGCTGTTCACCGTGACAGTGCCAGCCCGGATCGCCCGAGCGCCCCGGATCGCGCGTTTCGCGTTGGCCGTGAAAATCGAGGCGCAGAGGCCATACTCGGTATCATTGGCGATCTTGATGGCCTCATCAAAGCCCGAGACTTCAATCACCGACAGCACGGGGCCAAAGATCTCCTCGCGCGCCAGAGTGGCGTCATTGCCCGAGACTTCGACGACGGTGGCCTCGACAAACCCTTTTTCGGCTTTGCCGCCAATCACTACGTTCTCGGCCTGATCCAGATAGCCACATACTTTGTTATAGTGCCCTTCGCTGACCAGCGCGCCCATGCGGGTTTCCGGGTCCAGCGGGTCGCCAATGTTCCACTGTTTGGCATGATGGGCGATGCGCTCCAGCAACTCGGCCTTTACATCCTTGTGCACGATCAACCGCGACGAGGCCGAGCAGTTTTCGCCCATGTTCCAGAACGCACCATTGACGATATGCGCGGCCACGCGATCCAGGTTTTCGGCATCATCCATAACGATGGCCGGGTTCTTGCCGCCCATCTCCAGCACGACTTCTTTGGCGTTGCTTTCAGCGGAGTAGGTCAAGAACCGCTTGCCGGTCACGGTCGAGCCGGTGAACGAGACCATGTCGATATCCATATGCCGCCCGATCGGCTCACCCACAGCGGCACCGCCGCCGGGGACGATGTTCAGAACGCCACGCGGCAGGCCTGCCTCCATTGCCAGTTCGGCCAGACGCAGCGCGGTCAACGTGGTCTCGGCCGCGGGCTTCACGACGACCGAACACCCAGCTGCCAGAGCCGGTCCGATTTTCCAGGCCAGCATGAGCAGCGGGAAGTTCCACGGCAGCACCAGACCCACCACGCCAATCGGCTCACGCACGACCATGGCGATATGGTCATCGCTGGCGGGTGAGACCTGATCGTAGATCTTGTCGATCGCTTCCGCGTGCCATTTCAGACAGTGGATCGTTTCAGGCACGTCCACGGTTTCGCAGTCATAGATGGTTTTGCCGCTGTCGATGCTCTCCATCACGGCCAGTTCGCGGGCGTTGCGGGTCATCAGTTTGCAGAGCCGGATTAAAACATCCTTGCGGTCCGAGGGGTGCAGTTTCGACCACCGCCCATCATCAAAGGCTTCGCGCGCTTTTTCGACCGCGAAATCAACATCCGCAGCGCCGCAAGCGGCTATATCAGCCAGCTTCTCTCCGGTCGCGGGGTTCACCGTCTCGAATGTCTCACCCGAGATCGCCGGGCGGTACGCGCCGTCAATGAATGCTCCGGTCGGCAGAGTCAGGTCTGCGGCAATGGATTTGTATTCGTCCTGTGTCAGCAATTCCATGCCTTAGCCCCCAATCTTGTTTTCAGCTACGATATCAGCGATTGTTTTCTTCAACACGCGCGTCACCTGTTCCAGCGCGCGCTTGTCATCCTTGTTCAGCCCCTTCAGCGGAGCCCGCATTGCGCCCGCCTCAATGCCGTTCATGGTGACGCCATGTTTAATGGTCTGGATGAACTTGCCGCCCTGCTCCAGCACCCGCATCAGAGGCATCATCGCGCTCATGATCCTGCGGCCTTTGGCGAAATCACCTTCGATCACACAGGCGTTGTACAGCGCCACATGCTCTTCCGGCAGGAAGTTCGACCCACCGCACACCCAGAAGGGCGCGCCCCAGGCAAAGAACTCCAGCGCCTGATCGTCCATGCCGCATCCCAGTTGGATATGCGGGTAGTCGCGCGCCAGCAGATGTACCCGGTTGATATCGCCCGAGCTTTCCTTGATGCCACAGAAATTCCGGCTACGGCCCACACGGTCGAGGAATTCCTCGCCCATCATCGTTCCGGTACGGTGCGGATAGTTGTACAGCATCACCGGCAGGTCAGCGGCCTTGTCGATGGCCAGCGCGTTCAGCGCATTCTCACGATCGGTGGGCACCGAATAAGGCGGGCTTGCCAGCAGGATCGAGTCTGCTCCGATCTCACGCGCGCCAGAGGCCAGCGCAATCGAGTCCGGTGTCAGCATCGCTCCGGTCCCGACGACCATAGGCAGACGACCTTTCAACTGCGCATGCGTGAACTTGGCCAGTTCCAGCCGCTCTTCCACGGTCTGGGCATAGTTTTCGCCGGTCGAGCCGCCTGAGATCACCCCGTGAACACCGCTGGCGATCAGGTATTCGATCACGTCGGACAAAGCGTCCCAATTCACGCTGCCATCCTCGTGATAGGGCGTGACCACAGGGGTATAGATCCCCTCAAACTTGAAAATCGGATTCATTCCGTCCTCATGCAGGTTTCGAAAGAGGCGGGATGCCCATCGGGACATCCAGCGCATCAGGCATCACGAACAGCTCAATCTGATCGCGAGATAGGTTCCAGTGGTCCTCGGCCAGCTGCGCAGCAGCCGCCTCATCGCCCGCCTCGATGGCGGCGATGATGGCGTCGTGCTGACGGCTGGCCTCAGACAGGTTTTCGGTCAGACCCGTGTTGCGCGGTCTGTAAAAGGTCATGCCGATCCGCGCATGGTCGATCAAAAGACGGTTGAACGACGGCAAAAGATATACGTTGCCGGACATCTGCCCCGTGACATCGTGAAACCGGTTATTGGCCAGCGCGCGATCCTCGGCCGAGCCCGACTGCAGAGCCGAACAAAAGGACCGTTGGGCATCCTTCAAAGCGTCAATCTGATCTGGCAGAGCGTTGCGCGCGGCCAGCCGCAGGATGGCGCCATACACCATCGGTGCCGCCAGAAAGAAATCCCGCAGCGTGGTATGCGACATCTCAGATACGCGCGTGCTGCGGTTGGCGCGTTGATCCAGATATCCCTCACCGGCCAGTTGCCGGAACACTTCGCGCAGCGGGGTTCGCGACAGGCCGAATGCCTCGGAAAGATGCGCCTCATCGAGATCTGCGCCGGGTTGTAGCCGCAAGGTCAGAATCGAGACCTTGAGGTGTTCTGCAAGCTCAGATTTGCGCGAGCGCGCCTCGTCCTTCATCCGCCCATTCCTTTGTCGCAGCCGCTAAGCGAATCGAGATCGCCCGGCCAAGGGTGTTGTATGCGATTAAAATACAACTTGTATACAATTTATTTTCGTGCAGCATAGGCAACCTGCGAATAATGTCGAAACCACCCAGCAGCCCGGAAGCGCAAAGACCGCCATGCCCGATCCCAGCCACATCACCTTCATTCTGATCGAGGAGTTCTCGCACCTCGCGTTTTCCTGCGCGGTCGAGCCTTTGCGGATCGCGAACCTCGTCAGCGGCCAGGATCTCTACAGCTGGTCTTTTGTGTCTGAGCATGGTGAACACGCTGTCTGCTCCAACGGCTCAGTGACTTTGGTGCATGGGGGCTTCGACAACCTCCCCAAATCCGATCAGATATTTGTACTGTCCGGAATCCACATGCGGAACCACGCCTCCAAACCTCTGCTGGCTTTGTTGCGGCGTGAACGGGCAAGAGGGACTGCGATCGGAGCGCTCTGTTCGGGCGCCTGGCTTTTGGCCGAGGCCGGTTTTCTGAACGAAATGCAGGCCGCCATTCACTGGGAATACCATGACGCTTTCACCGAGGCCTTTCCCGATGTGAACCTAGTGCGCAGCGTGTTCGTCGCCGACGAAAAGCACATCACCGCCTCGGGCGGCACGGCGACAGCCGACCTTATGTTGCACTTGATCGAACGAGACCACGGGGTCGAGCTGGCCATGGATGTGGCCGATCAGATGGTTTACAACGCCGTGCGCAACGCAACGGCCAAACAGCGCGTTTCGCTGCAATCGCGAAACGGCATGCGCAACATCCATCTGGCCAAAGCGATTGAAGTCATGCGCAACAACATCGAAACGCCGGTCTCGCCCTCTGCAATTGCCGATGAACTTGGCATTTCGACACGGCAGCTCGAACGGCTTTTCGGGAAATACCTGAATACCTCGCCCAAAAAGTTTTTTATGGAGATGCGTCTGGAACGCGCGCAAAAACTGCTGTTGCAAACCGAGGCTTCTGTGACCGAGGTCGCCATGGCATGCGGATTTGAGAATCCCGGCCATTTCTCACGCGTGTTTCGCCTGAGTTTTGGCGTCACGCCTCACGCACAGCGCAACAAGATTGACTGAAATCAAGCAAACCCACCACTGGGGGAGAGCATCCTGATCTGCCCGAAACTGGGCACATCCACGCTCATCCCCCGATCCCTTCGAGAACCCCCTCATTAAAATCGGACTAGTCAACACCTCGGTAGGATAGTGTGGTGGTACCGACGAATGTTGGCACAACTATTGCCAATTCGTGTCAGATCTTGGTTTCTTTCCGACACAAACATTAATTTTGCGGAATTTGATCAGAATCCAGGTCAGAGTTGAGTGTTTTGTGCACGCATAAGCACCCATGTACCCGCTCAGGCCCCAGGTGATTCCGATCCGACTTTCGAGCTTGTCTACTTTGCTGGTCGACCCATCCTGCCGAAACCTTTTTCGATAAGCGTGGAGGCAGTGTTAGTCCGCGCCTTGCAAAGCCGAGACATCGAGAACCGGCGACTGCGAGGTCACATGGACGCGCCGCGTAACACCCTGCGACGATGCGGTGATATCGAGCGTCGAAACTTGATCAAAACGCTCAAAATACGCGAACTCAATCGTGTCCAGAGCGGCCATGTCCGAACACTGAATAACATACGCGGCCAGAAACTCTGGCGCGCCCTCCGTGTCTGCATCCGACCCCAGCCCTTCGCCCGTCAACGACACATTGGCCGACGCCGTGGCGCACCCAGCCTGTTCAGGGACGACGAAAAGGGTCAACGGCTTTGACAAGGACGAAATTGCATCCGCGACCGCGGACCGATCCGCGTCATCTGCTGCGCGATGGTCAAACCCTAGAATATCCTGGCTCGGGACCGCTAAAGACACGCTGAACTGTGTTTCCTCAAAGGCAATATCCAATGATCCCGCAGCAGCACTCTGCGCGGGCACCTGATCCCCTGCCCATGCCTGGACGGTTGCTGCACACAAACCGATCGAAGCACTCAACCACTTCATGAACTCACACCACTCGCAATAGAATCACATGGATTAGTCTAACTTTATACGAACATGGCGCAATCGCGACTGCGTGTAGCAGACCCACCAGATATGGGGATGTCGCGCTGCCGCAATAAATCCGACAATAAAACTCAGGTTGACATTGTCGACTATTTCACTCAGCTATACGCATGCAAGTGCAGCCCCTTTTGGACGCACCTGAACGAGATTTCTGACATGAAAGACCTGAACCCAATGACGAAATTCTTTGCTGCCGCCAGCACTCTGACCCTATGCGTGGCCACCGCCGCATCGGCCGGTGACGCCCCTGCAAAAGCGGACGTGCTGGACACTTACGCCGATATTGCAGAAGCCAAATATGATGACAGCCTGATCGCCGCCAAAGCGCTGCAAAACGCCGTCAACGCGCTGATCGCTGACCCTTCGGACGCCACGCTGAATGCCGCCCGCGCGGCCTGGATTGCCGCCCGCGTCCCCTATCAGCAGACCGAGGTCTACCGCTTTGGAAACGCCATCGTCGATGATTGGGAAGGCAAAGTAAATGCGTGGCCGCTGGACGAAGGCCTGATCGACTATGTCGACGCCTCCTACGGCGGCGCCACTGACGAGAACGAATTCGCCGTTCTCAATGTCATCGCAAATCCGAACTTCGAGCTTTCGGGAACCGCGATTGACGCGAACGAGATCACCCCCGAATTGCTGGCAGATACCCTGCACGAAGCCGACGGGATCGAGGCCAACGTCGCCACCGGCTACCACGCCATTGAATTCCTGCTGTGGGGTCAGGACCTGAACGGTCACGGCGCAGGCGCAGGCAACCGCCCGGCCACCGACTATGCCACAGGCGACGACTGCACCAACGGCAACTGCGACCGTCGTGCGCAATACCTGAGCGCCGTAACCGACCTTCTGGTCAGCGATCTGGAATGGATGACCACACAATGGGCCGAAGGTGGCGATGCACGCGCCGCCCTGACCGAGAACGAATCCGCAGGCATCAGTGCCATTCTGACCGGCATGGGTTCGCTGTCCTACGGGGAACAGGCTGGTGAGCGTATGCGCCTGGGCCTGATGCTGAACGACCCTGAGGAAGAGCATGATTGCTTTGCCGACAACACTCACAACAGCCACTACTATGATGGCCTTGGCATTCAGAACGTCTATCTGGGCAGCTACACCCGCATCGACGGCACCCCGATCTCCGGCGCGTCTCTGTCGGATCTGGTGATCGCCGCTGACCCGTCGCTGGATACTGAGATGAAAGTCAAGCTGTCGACCACGATGCAAGCTCTGGGCCGGATCAAATCGACAGCCGAGGCCGGTTTCGCCTATGACCAGATGCTGGAGCGCGGCAATGCCGGTGGCGAGGCCCTGATCATGGGCGGCGTCAACGGTCTGGTCGATCAGACCAAGACCATCGAGCGTATCGTATCGACCCTCGACCTCGACGGGATCGAGTTCGAAGGATCGGACAGCCTGGACAACCCTGACGCGGTTTTCCACTAAACACATAAAAGGGCCGGATGCGTCGGCAAAACGGCGCCTCCGGCAACCCGGCCACCGCAAGGTGACTGGACTTGCAGGAATTACCTTACTAAATGAGTAAGAAACAAAACGAGCCTCGATTCGCCATGATCGTCTGCCACTGCACAAACATCTCCGACCACGAAATCCGGGCCGCTATCGACTGGATGCGGACCTCTGACCCGCAAGCGATCATAACCCCAGGCAAGATCTACCACGCGCTCGGGAAATCTGCCGACTGTGGCGGGTGCATGCCGCTTTTTCTAGACACGATGCGAACCGACGATAATCTGGAAGTCCCCATGCAGCTGCGTGCGTTACGCACCGGCCTATCACAGGAGAAGGCAGATGAAGGGCGATCCCAAGGTCATAGAGTATCTAAACAAATCCCTGCGGCATGAGCTGACAGCCGTCAGCCAGTATTGGCTGCACTACCGGCTTCAGGAAGACTGGGGCCTGGCCCATATGGCCAAGAAAAGCCGCGAAGAAAGCATCGAAGAGATGGGCCACGCGGACAAGCTGATCGAACGGATCATCTTTCTAGAAGGCCACCCGAACCTGCAAAAGCTCGACCCTCTGCGGATCGGGCAGAACCCCAAGGAAACGCTGGAATGCGATCTGGCCGCCGAACACGACGCCCGCACACTGTATGTCGAAGCGCGGGAATATTGCCGCGAGGCGGGCGACTACGTCTCTATGTCGCTGTTTGAGGAACTGATCAGCGATGAAGAAGGTCATATCGACTTCCTCGAGACGCAACTCGATCTGTACGAACGGATTGGCGACGCCAATTATGCGCAACTCAACGCCGCGAAAATGGACGCCGAAGAATAGTATTCTCGCCCTCTTGGTGGTCGCAACTGCGGCCACCCCTTCCCTGTCAGCCGAGCTGCAGGACCTTCACCTCAACTTCACCCCACGTACCGAAGACGAACGCGCCCGCATTGCCGGTGTCACTGCACCGCCGCAGGATTTTAGCGCGCCGCAAAGGTTCGAAGAGTTGCCTGCCGGGGCCGCAACCGTGCGTGTGCGCAACAACGCGGATGCGTTTTCGCAACCGTCCAAGAACCTGAGCTTTGAACAAGAGCTGGACTTCAAGGTCGGCAACGGATTGTTCAAGAAAATCTGGGTCTCGTCGCCCTCTTCGACTCTCGCGTCTGATGGCCTTGGGCCGCTGTACAACGCGCGTTCATGCCAGCGCTGTCACATCAAGGATGGGCGCGGGCATACGCCGAACGGGCCGGATGACAACGCCATCTCGATGTTCCTGCGCGTGTCCATTCCCGGCAGCCCTCAGGACGCGCCGGAAGGGATCGAAGACTATCTCGCTACCCTGCCCGAGCCTAATTATGGCGGCCAGATGCAGGATTTCGCGCTGGCCGGGCATCCTGCAGAATACCGTTTAGAGGTTACCTACGAAGAGATCCCGGTTGCGCTGTCAGAGGGCGAAACCGCCTCGCTCCGCCGTCCCACCTACACGGCTGCCGATCTGGGATACGGCCCGTTGCACCCCGACGCCATGCTTAGCCCGCGCGTTGCGCCGCAGATGATCGGCCTCGGTCTGCTTGAGGCGATCCCGGTCGAAGACCTGCTGGCCAATGCCGACCCCGATGATGCGGACGGCGATGGCATCTCGGGCCGCGCGAACATTGTCTGGTCGACCGAGTTTGACGCCCCGATGATGGGCCGCTTTGGCCACAAAGCCGGTATGCCCACGGTCATGGAGCAATCGGCTGCGGCGTTTGCAGGGGATATCGGTATCTCGACCCCGCTGTTTCCGGCCCCTTACGGAGATTGCACCGATGCGCAGCGCAATTGCGTGAAGGCCCCCCACGGCGACGGCGATGTGCGCGTCTTTGAGGTTGATCAGGTCGGTATGGACCTCGTGGCCTTTTACAGCCGCAATCTGGGCGTCCCGGGTCGCCGGGATGTGGATAACCCGCAAGTGCTGCGCGGGAAAGAGGTGTTCCACACCACAGGCTGCGCCGCCTGTCACACGCCAGCCCATGTCACCCACCGCTTGGAGGACCGGCCCGAGCACAGTTTTCAGCTGATCTGGCCCTATACCGACCTGCTGCTGCATGACATGGGCGAAGGCTTGGCTGACAACCGCCCCGAAGCCCGCGCCTCAGGCCGCGAATGGCGCACGCCACCCCTTTGGGGGATTGGCCTGACCCACCGTGTGTCCGGCCATACCAAATTCCTGCATGACGGGCGCGCCCGCACCCTGCTGGAGGCTGTGCTCTGGCACGGGGGCGAGGCGCAATCCGCCCTTGACACTGTCGTGACCATGCCCAAAGCCGACCGCGACGCCCTTATCCGTTTTCTTGAAAGTCTTTGACTCATGCGCCTGTTTGCTTTTGCCATTGCCCTAGTCGCCCCTCTGGCCGTCTCAGCCCAAGATCGTGCCGCGATCCTGACGGATGTGCCTGCCGCGCATATATTGCCGCGCTTTGCTGAATTGGCAGACGCGACCAAGGCTTTGGCCGCATCGTCCCAATCCGATTGCGCTCCGCAGTCAGAGGCTCTGCGTACTGCCTATGGCACCGCCTTTGACGCGTGGATATCCGCCAGCCATCTACGCTTTGGCCCCACCGAGGCCAACGACCGCGCCTTCGCCATGGCTTTTTGGCCAGATACGAAAGGGTTCACGCCCAAGGCCCTGTTAAAGCATATCGCTGCCGAAGACCCTGCGGTAAATGACACGGCCGCATATGCCGAAACCTCGGTCGCTGGGCGCGGTTTTTTTGCGCTTGAACAGATGCTGTACGATCCCAAATTTGCCGATCAGGGCAGTGCCGAATACCGATGTGCGCTGATCCGGGCCATCACGGCGGATATCGACGCCAATGCCGATGCGATGGCGGAAGAATGGCTAAGCTATGCGGTGAAGCTGGAACAGCCGGGGGGCGACAGCCCGTACCGCACGCAGGATGAGGCGATGCAGGAGCTGTTCAAAGCGCTCTCGACCGGGCTGCAATTCACCGCCGAGACTCGATTGGGCCGCCCTCTTGGTACATTCGACCGCCCCCGCCCCAACAGGGCCGAAGCCCGCCGCTCGGAACGCGCCTTGCGTCATGTCGAGCTGTCCTTGATTGCGCTGCAGGACCTTGCAGCGCGGCTGTCCGCCGACCATCCCGAGATCGCGCAGAATCTGGACGTGGCCTTCAACCGCGCAATCAAAAGCGCCCGGTCCATCGACGACCCAGCCTTCGCCGGTGTGGCCGATCCCGCAGGGCGTTTCAGGGTCGAAGCGCTACAACAGGCGGTGAATGACATCCGCACCATCGCCACGACCGAGCTTGGCCCAACCCTCGGCATCAGCGCCGGGTTCAACTCTCTCGACGGGGATTGAACCATGACCAACCGCCGCCACTTCCTGGCCGGTCTTGCGGCTGCAAGCCTTGCGCCCGCAACGGGGTGGGCCTCGGTCGGAGCACCCGCCTTTCTGGCCGCCGGGCTGTTCCCGGATGGCGCGTTCCGTCTGGCCGGTTTGGATGAGGGCGGAGACATCCTGTTCTCGCTGCCCCTGCCCGCAAGGGGCCACGCTGCCGCCGCACACCCCCACAAGGCGCAGGCCGTGGCCTTTGCCCGCCGTCCCGGCAGGTTTGCTCTGGTCATCGACTGCGCGACCGGGCGAGAGCTTACCCGGCTACAGGCCCCCGAAGGGCGGCATTTCTACGGTCACGGCACGTTCACAGCAGACGGCACCCGGTTCTTTGCCACCGAAAACGACTACGAGGCTGGCGAAGGCCGTATCAGCCTATGGGACGCCACCAGCTTTGAACGTCTGGGAGAGTTTTCCTCGGGCGGCATCGGTCCGCATGACATGCGCCTGATGCCGGATGGTCAAAGCCTTGTGATCGCCAATGGAGGAATCGAAACCCACCCTGAGACCGGGCGGACGAAACTGAACCTACCCGTCATGCAGCCAAACCTGACCTATCTGGACCTGTCCGGTCGACTGCTTGAACGGGTCGAGCTGCCAAACGCCCTGCACAAGAACTCCATCCGCCACCTCAGCGTGCGCAACGACGGGCTGGTGGGGTTCGCGATGCAGTGGCAGGGCAGCCAGACCAAGCACCCGCCATTGTTGGGCCTGCACCGTCGGGGCGCGCCGCCGCAACTTCTGTCCGCACCAGAAGACCTCCAAAACACCTTGCAAGGATACGCTGGCAGCATCGCCTTCTCGGCCAGTGGCGCCGAGGTCGCCATAACCTGCCCACGGGGAAACGCACTGCATCTTTTCGACGTAGCAGGTCGCAGCTTCACGAATGCCTTCGCGCTAGAGGATGTCTGCGGTCTGGGCGCAGGTCCGGACGGGTTGGTCTTTACCACCGGCACAGGCACGTTTGGCGCTGTAGACGGGCTCCGCACGCGGGTTCTGGCCCGCCCCGATTGCCAATGGGACAACCACCTGATCCCGATCCGCTCGCACGCGTAACGTTCGGCAATCCCTGTCACATAGTTTACACTTGGACGAATCAAAATGCTGCCGTATTGGCGGGCGCGAAACAGGCACCTCTGAGTTAAGGACTGACTTGATTGAAACACACGCCCGACGCACCGCATACCATCTACGGGGTTGAGAAATGGGGCAAAGGCCTCATCGAGGTGACGGAGCAGGGCGAGATCGGTCTGCGCAATCCGATGTCTCCGGATACAGCGGCAATCAGCCTGCCCGGTATACTCAGCGATCTGGATGACCGTGGGATCAAGGCACCGATGTTGCTGCGCGTCAGTTCGTATCTGGAACATGAGATCGCGCATCTGAACGAAAGCTTTGCCGACGCCATCGCGCGGGTGGGCTACAAAGGCCCCTATCGTGGCGTGTTTCCGATCAAGGTGAACCAGCAGGCGCAGGTGGTGGACCGCATCGTCGAGTTCGGTAAGAAATACAACTATGGCCTCGAGGCCGGATCAAAGCCCGAACTGGTCGTGGCTCTTGCGCATCGTCTGGCGCCTGAGGCGCTGATCGTCTGCAATGGCGTCAAGGATGCCGAGTTCATCCAATTGGCGATCCTGTCCCGCAAGATCGGGTTCAATACCGTCATCGTTCTGGAAAGCCCGAAAGAGGCGGACACGGTGATCGAGGTCTACAAGGAACTCGGCATCGAACCTCTGATCGGCGTGCGCGTGAAACTGACCAACCAGATCAGCGGCAAGTGGGAAGAAAGCTCGGGCGACCGCTCGGCCTTTGGCATGAACACCGATCAGCTTGTCGCCACTGTGGACAAACTGCGCGAGGCGGGTCTGTTGCACTGCCTCAAGCTGCAGCACTCGCATCTGGGCAGCCAGGTGCAGGACGTGAACGACGTCCGCCGCGCCGTGGGTGAGGCCTGTCGCTACTACACTGAACTCACGCGCGAAGGCGTTCCGCTGACCCACCTGGACCTCGGCGGCGGCATGGGTGTGGACTATACGGGCGAGAAGAAGGCCGCTGAGAACTCGATCAACTACACAGTCGAGGAATATTGCAGCAACGTGGTTGAAACCGTGGCCTATGCCATGGACGAGGCCGAGATTGCGCACCCGACATTGGTCACCGAAAGTGGCCGCGCTGTAGTGGCGACCTCATCCATGTTGGTGTTCAACGTGCTGGAAACCACGCTCTACGATGCGCCCACCGCACCGGATGTGGAGCCTGATGACAACCATCTGGTCTCGGACCTTGCCGCGATCAATGGCTATCTCAGCAAAGACCGTCTGCAGGAATGCTGGAACGACGCGACTTTCTACCGCAATGAGCTGCGCGCCCTGTTCCGCCGTGGTTACGTAGACCTGCGCCAGATGGCCCGGGCTGAGCGTATCTATCTGTCGCTGATGGCCCGCCTCAAGGCGTTGGCGGCCAGCGACGATCTGGAAACGGATGTGGACGACCAGCTTGAGAAAGTGGCCGATATCTACCACTGCAACTTCTCGCTGTTCCAATCCCTGCCCGATGTCTGGGCCATTGACCAACTGCACCCGATCGTGCCTCTGCAGGGATTGAATACAACGCCTGACCGACGCGCCGTGCTGTCTGACATAACCTGCGACAGCGACGGCAAGATCGATCAGTTCATTTTGGCCGACGGTGTCTCACCCAGCCTGCCGGTACATTCTTTGCCGGATGAAGGCGAGTACTTCATGGGCGTCTTCTTCGTCGGCGCCTATCAGGAAACACTCGGCGACTTGCACAACCTATTCGGAGACACAAATGTCGTCACCATCGACCTGCGGGCAGATGGCGGGTTCGACTTGCTGCACGAACAAGAGGGCGACACGATCAGCCAGGTCCTGTCTTACGTCGAATTCGACCCACAAGACTGCGTCGCCGCCTTCCGCAAAATGGTGGACGAGGCGATCTCGACCGGTACTCTGCAAGCCAAGGACCGCAAAACCCTGATGAGCGCCTATCGCGACTCCATAAACGGCTACACCTACTACGAATAAGAAGGAGACACACCATGGGCAAAACACTGGTTGTCGGCGCAGGCGGCGTATCCCACGCAGCCGTGCATAAGATGGCGATGAACTCGGACATTTTTACCGAGATCACACTGGCCAGCCGCACGAAGTCAAAATGCGATGCCATCGCAGCAGCCGTTAAAGACCGCGTTGGAGTCGAGGTCAAGACCGCCGAACTGGACGCCTACAAGGTCGAAGACACGGTCAAGCTGATAAAGGAAACCGGGGCCGAGATTCTGGTAAACCTCGCCCTGCCCTATCAGGATCTGGTTTTGATGGACGCGTGCCTTGAGGCCGGCATCCACTACCTCGACACCGCGAACTATGAACCCGAAGACGAGGCCAAGTTCGAATACCACTGGCAATGGGCCTATCAAGAGCGCTTCAAAGCGGCCGGCCTGACCGCCATCCTCGGCTCGGGCTTCGATCCGGGTGTAACCAGCGTGTTTGCCAAATGGCTCAAAAAACATAAGCTGGACACAATCCGCCAGATCGACGTACTGGACGCTAATGGCGGCAGCAACGATCAGGAATTCGCAACCAACTTCAACCCAGAGATTAACCTGCGCGAAGTGCTGGCCGAGGTCCGCCACTGGGAAAGTGGGGAGTGGAAACACTCCCCTGCCATGACCCACAAGGTCGAGTTCGACTTCCCCGCCATTGGCCCCAAGAACATGTACCTGATGTATCACGAGGAACTGGAGTCGCTCAGCACCCACTTCCCCGAGATCGAGCGCGCCCGCTTCTGGATGACCTTCGGTGACGCGTACATCATGCACGCCAAGGTGCTGGAAAACGTGGGCATGACCCGCATCGATCCGGTGATGCATGACGGTAAGGAAATCATCCCGATCCAGTTCCTGAAAACCCTGCTGCCTGACCCCGGCGATCTGGGCGCGGAAACCAAGGGCAAAGCCTGCATCGGCGACATCGCCACGGGTCAGGCCAAGGACGGCTCGGGCGAAAAGACCTACTACATCTACAACATCTGCGACCACGAGGAATGCTACGCCGAGGTCGGTTCTCAGGCCGTCAGCTACACCACCGGCGTCCCAGCAATGATCGGTGCGGCTCAGGTTCTGAAAGGCAACTGGCGCGAGCCGGGCGTGTGGAACATGGAACAGCTCGACCCGGACGACTTCATGGACATGCTGAACACCCAAGGCCTCCCATGGCAGGTGCACGAACTCGACGGCCCCATCGAGTTCTAGATCCGGAACTTCATCTGGCCAAAAATATCCCGGGGGGTCCGGGGGGCTGGCCCCCCGGCCTCTCCACAATCGGAGACGCCTGACATGTCCGACATGATGACAACCCAAGCCGGTGACGCCGGTGCCTTCCGCAACTTCGACCTCAGCCGCGTCCCCACACCCTGCTTCGTGGTCGACGAAAAAGCGGTTGAGCGGAACCTGACCGTCCTCTCCGAAATCGGCACCCGCTCTGGCGCACATGTCCTTAGCGCGCTCAAGGCGTTTTCTATGTTCTCGCTGGCCCCGCTGGTGCGCGAACACCTCGGCGGCACCTGCGCCTCCGGCATTTTTGAGGCCCGGCTGGGCCGCGAGGAATACGGTGGCGAAGTCGCAACCTTCTGCGCCGGGTACAAGGATGCGGATATCGATGAGATCCTGTCGCTGTCCGACCACATCATCTTCAACTCGCCCGCTCAAAAAGACCGTTTCCTCGCCAAAGCCCAAGCGGCCAATGTGCAGATCGGCCTGCGCATCAATCCGGAACACTCCGAAGGAGAGATTCCCAAGTACGATCCCTGCGCCCCCTGTTCGCGCCTCGGGACACCCGTAAGCCAACTGTCCGAAGACACTCTGATCGGAGTAGACGGCCTGCACATGCACACGCTCTGCGAACAGGGATTCGAACCCCTGCAACGCACATGGGCTGCTGTTGAGCCGAAACTCAAACTTTTCCTCGGTCAGCTCAAATGGCTGAACTTCGGAGGCGGCCACCACATCACGCGCGATGACTATGACCGTGACGGGCTGGTGGAATTCATCAAGTCCATCCGCGCGAAATACAATGTCGACCTCTACCTCGAACCCGGGGAGGCCGTCGCGCTGGACGCGGGTATTCTGGTCGGAGAAATCCTCGACCTGCCCACCAATGGTATGACCCTTGCGATCACCGATATCTCGGCCACCTGCCACATGCCCGACGTGATCGAGGCCCCCTATCGCCCCGCCCTGATGGACGAGGCCGAGGCGGGCCACACCTATCGCCTCGGCGGACCCTCCTGCCTGGCAGGCGACGTGATTGGCGACTACACGTGGGATCAGCCGCTGGAGGTCGGGCAACGCTTTGCCTTCCTCGATCAGGCACATTACTCGATGGTCAAGACAAATACCTTCAACGGTGTTCCCCTGCCGACCATCGCCCTGTGGAACAGCGAAACGGACGAGCTGAAGATCATCAAACAGTTCGGTTATCACGACTTTAAGGACCGCCTCTCATGAGCATTTTCCTCGACAGTGAACTGACCGCCGCTGAGCGATCTGAAGACGCGCGCTTTCGCGTGATCCCGGTTCCGCTGGAATGCACGGTTTCTTACGGCTCTGGCACCGCCAAAGGCCCCGAAGCCATAATCGAGGCCAGCAATGAGCTGGAGCGCATCACCGGCCATGCAGAACCCTGCGTCGAGGGAATCTATACCGAAGCCCCGCTGGATTGTGACGGCCCCTTGCCCGAGGTGATGGAACGCCTCGCCCAACGGACCGAAGCCGCCATTCGTGCGGGCAAGGTGCCCGTGACCCTAGGTGGAGAGCATTCCCTCAGCTACGGCGCGGTGATGGGCGTGGCGCGGGCGCTGAACCAGCCTGTTGGGATCGTGCAGATCGACGCCCATGCCGATTTGCGCAACGCGTATCAGGGCGAGAAACACTCCCACGCCTCGGTCATGCACCTGCTGACCGAAGAGGGCGTCCGTCTGGCGCAATTCGGCGTGCGTGCATTCTCAACCGAAGAGGCCCAAAGCCGTCTGAAAAACCATGTCTTCCACTTCGACGCCGAGGAACTGGTCACCGACAACATCCACGCCGTCGACCTGCCCGAAGACTTCCCGGAGCTGGTCTATGTCAGCTTTGACGTGGACGGTCTGGACCCGTCCCAAATGCCCGCTACTGGAACACCCGTACCAGGCGGTTTAGGATACTATCAGGCGCTGCGGCTGGTCGAACACGCCCTCAAAGGCCGGAAATGCGTGGGCTTCGACGTTGTCGAACTGGCCCCCAACGGCAATGCCGCCTGGGATTTCACTGCAGCTCAGATCGTCTATCGCCTGATGGCGGCCTGTTAACTCTCTGAGGTTTCGTTCAGCTCCATGTGCCCTTCGCCCTTGTTCAACACGCGGCGCAGCATGGGCTCGAAAAACTCCAGCGGTTTGGTCGGGTAGTTCGGGTCGAACGCCTTCTGATCGTATTCATGGCAGAAATAGCGGCAATCCTCCCAATAGGGGCTGTCCCGATACTTGTCGCGCGCGTTGCGGTCTCCGCCAAGATGGTGGTTGTAGTAATAGCCCTGAAACACGCAGTGATGCTTGAGAATCCAATGGGTTTTCTCGCTGACATAGGGCTTCATCATCGCCGCTGACAGCTCACCATGGTTGTAGGGGGACAGGATATCGCCGGTGTCATGGATCAGCGCGGCGACCACAAGTTCCTCATCCGCGCCATCCTCATAGGCTCGCGTAGCGGCCTGCAGAGAGTGTTGGTAGCGATTCACCGGATACGGCGTCCATTCCTCATCCAAGGAACGGATCGCATCCAGAATCCGGTCTGGCAGCGCGGCATTATAGGCCTCTTCATAGTCCATAACGGCGTCCCAGTCGGCCTTTGTGGCCTCTTCAAAACTGGTCCAGGTCGGCTTGTGGCTTTTGTCCAGCATAGCATTTCCTTTTTCCTAATCGGGAACAGGATATCTCGACTTCCGTGCTGAAAAAAATGAATTGATTTTATCATAGTGATCAAAAAATACTGCCGCTATGCAGATCAAAGCTTTTGAAACGTTTCTATGCGTGGCCGAGACCGGAGGGTTTCACGCAGCAGCGCGCAAGCTGAATGTGACCCAAACAGCTGTCAGCGCGCGCATACGGCAGATCGAGGACGCCACCGGAAAACCCCTTTTCACTCGCGGGGCCGGCGGCACGTCACTAACGGACTTCGGCCGCCAATTTCGCCCTTACGCCGAGCAGATGCTCTCACTCTGGTCTTATGCTTCGACTGATTTGCCTACGCAAAACCAGAATCGCCCGGCATTGAGGCTGGGGGCGCAGCTCAGCGTTTGGGATCCCTTGCTGGTCGATCTTGCCATACGTTTCGAACAGCACTTTGGCCAATTGCTGCTGACGCTGAACTACGATCATGATCTGGATATGGTGGACGCGGTCGCAACACATGTGCTGGACGCCGCGCTGACCCACGAAAAGCCCTCAGACAGGCGGGTGATGTTTGAAACCCTGCCACCAGAGCGATTGGTTCTGGTCGAAACCGCGGAGGCTTTGGTCGACAACTCGGTATTCGTCAATCTCGAACTTGGAACCGCCTACCAGGACCATGTGCGGACAACGGCCCGCCGGGCAGCAGGGCAGACTGTCTTTTTGGGTAATTGCATGATGGCCCTGCGCTATGTCCTCAAACGAGGGGGGCGCGGGTTTTTTCCCGCCTATTCGGCCGCAGAGCATATTCGCTCTGGCGCGCTGGTGCAGGTTGAGTCGAGTCCAGACCTAATGTTGCCGCTCTATCTCGTAACCCGCCCCGACAGCTCTGCGTTCGAGGATATCCTAGACTGCCTGCAGGGTTTGCGAGACCCTGCCTAGACAGCGACCTCGGCCCTGGAACGGCGCCAGATTGGGCGTCCCGCAACCGCCAAGAACAGGCACGAGATCAGGATACCAATGACCGCCGGTGCATAGAGAACGATCCAAAGACCCGGCTCATCTATCACGACCGGAGAAACAAACCCCCGAACGCCTTCCAGCAGAACCAGAATGGTAAACGCCCCCAGAATCTGCGGCCATAACCCGAACCGCGAGAAACTGCCCAGCATCAGGGTGGCATATCCAACCAACCCGACCGCCACGCAAATCGCGATCCATGAGAATCGCTGGTGCAACTCATCCGTCAGTTCACCCGGGCTGAACCCTTCGGCGCTGGCGATCGCCTCGCGGTCCCGGATCAATTCCATCGTGGGGATCGCTTCAAGACTGCGGGTATTCACGCCGCCGGTACTGGTCAGCGCCGAGATATCGTAAGAGGCGTCCTGAAACAGGGTCGATGACAGGGTGCGCCCGTCCTTGTCCAGACGCAGCGCCACCCCATCCAGCATAACAAGGTTGATGCCCGCCGCATTGTTCACCAGATATGCCGTCGAGCTCGAATAGCTGACGGAATTCGCAGGATCTCGCCGGTCTGAGACAAAGACCTCGTGCAGGGTCCCGTCCAGATCAATCCGACCGATATAGACCGTAACACCGTCGGCGGGGTGCAGAAACTCACCTTCGTTCAGCAATTGGGCGGTCACGTCACCTGCAACTTCGGCCTGCCGGATCTCGAGCTGCTCGACCGAGGCAGGGCGCAGGAAAACGCTGATCGCCGCCATCATCATCCCTGTAACGAGACCGAACAGGACCACAGCCCGCGCGAGGCGCCATGGGCTGGAGCCGGTCGCCAGCATGACCGTCATCTCACTTTCCCGGCTGAGGCGGTTCGTGGCGTAAACGGCCGCAGCGAACACAGCCATCGGCATCACTGTCCGGATCAGGGTCGGAAGCGTCAGAGCGGTGAATTCGAGGAAAACAACCGCCGACTGGCCGCCGCTGATCACCCTGTCAAACAGGCTGACAGATCGCGTGATCCAGAAAACACCGACCAGGACCAGAGTGAAAAAGCCGAACAGCACCAGCAACTGCCGCAGGAAGTAACCATCGAAACGCGACATGTACCCTCATTCCCGGTGTCTGCGATTTGCGGGGACTTTAGGCTATCCCGCAAGCAGAGGAAAGACGGTCACCGCCCTGCTTTGAGATCGGGTGGTGTTTCAGATGACCAGAAGATCAACCTGATGTTTGATCTGCGCGAACGCTTCACGCGACACGGGATGAAAGCCCCCAGCATGACGATAAACGCTCTGGTAGTTGTCAAATAGCAGGTCACACAGCTCTTGCTGGGTGCTGTGCTTTCCGTCCGGGGTGAATTCCAAAAATATCGGCGGCCGGAAATCGGCGATCAACTGCTTCATCCCCTTCAGGGCGGATAGCTCATGGCCTTCAACATCCATCCAAACCAGCCCAATTTGATCAGCCTCAAGGGTGCCTGACCGCACCAGATCGTCGATCCGAACGATCTCGACTGAAAAGCTCTCTCGGGTCTTGCCGCTTGTGCGTTTGGCCCCTAGACGCGAGCCGCCCCGGTTGAACAGATTTCGGGTAAATTCAGCCGTTCCATTCGTGTCCGAAGCTGCGACACCCAAGATCGTCACTTTGTCTGTCAGCCCGTTCAACGCAAGATTGTGACGCAGCAGGTTCATGTTGTCCGGGGCCGGCTCGATCGACACGACGGCGTCACACTTCAGGTCTAGGAAGAAATAGACGGTTTGGGTGCCGATATTGGCCCCTACCTCCAAAACAGACATTCCGGGTTTAAAGGCATTGTTTTGTTCAAGAAACGCCCGCAGATTCGTGACCGAGCCGCGGGCGAATTCACCGTTCTGGCAAAGGGAACGTCCGATTGCATCCGTTGGAAAGAAGGCAAAAGCATGATCGGGGAAGTCCCTAAACAACAAAATATCCTGATCAAGCAGCTGATTCATGACGGCGCGCCGGGTTTTACCGTTGCCCAGAACGCATGAGGCAATCTTTTCGGCAATCAGGCTTCGCAATCCCATTCGACGCCTTTGAACACAAATCAAATGTCGCTTTTGGCGCATCTCCTCGAATTCGCCGTTCAGCAACACAGGCATCGATTTTATGCGAAACATGGTGCATTTGCGCCCTATCGGGCTAGGCAGGTTTTCGGCAGGCTTAAATTCGCCAAGTGTCAGAGCCCTCATCGCCTGCTTGCGGCTGTTTCATTTCCAACAATGTCGTTTGAAACAGGCTCCGGAACTCGGCTTCTTTCACGGTGGGTTCGCTTGTTTCTTCATCCGCGGCGCGAAGCTCTTCGGGCCGAGGCCGCGTCTGCCGTGCTGCTTGCCAACGGTGGTCGCGAAAGATCGACAAAAAGCTCTGTATCAAATTCCTTCCCTCCCAACGAACTTTGCAAACCTTGTCACTGCGGGGCCGATCCGAACCTCAGTGGTTGGCCGAGGCTCAAGGATCACAGTCCGTGAGTGGCACCCCGCAGCGACGAGGTGCATTTAGGGATTTCATTTTGAGACGTAAGGGGAAGAAAACGCCGGTTTTCGTCACTTTTGTGCATGCAAAACAAAAAATCGAGCAACAGCTTACGTTTACGTCAACTACGCCAACGCGGAAGAAATTTCGGGACGCTACGTCAAATCCTGACCCACTGCACCATATAGTCGCCGCTATAACGGCGCCTGAGGAACTTCGAATGGAAATTCGCGCGGCAAGTCTGGGATTGGACGTAGCCGCGAAAGCAAACGTTCAAGTTTTAGGAAGTCTTTTAATGGCAGGGGCAGCAGGGTTCGAACCCGCGACCTACGGTTTTGGAGACCGTCGCTCTACCAACTGAGCTATACCCCTAGGCTGAGCCTCAGATATGCCAGCCGCGCGGCGGACTCAAGAGGCTTTTTCAGTTTCTCGACCACTTCTCGACAAGACAAACAAGTTGCACGCGGCGTTGAGTTCTATAAGACACGTTTTGGTCAGTATGGGGGACCCATCCGTGAGTATCCGCAAAAAGATCGCCGACAGCGAAGCCGTGTTAAACTGGGCGGCGCGCCGTATTGCGAGCTATATTCGGATGGTCAACCGCAACACCAAATGGCAGCGCATCGGCTATGAAGAACTGGACCAGCTTGCCGAACAAGGTGAACCGGTCATCGTTGTTCTGTGGCATCAGCGGCTGGCACAGTCACCCTATTTCTTCCCGCTGGACAAGGCACAGATCTGCTCGATCACGTCCTCGGCGCGGGCAGGCAGCATGGTGGGTCGCGTGCAAAAGCTGTTCGGCATGGACACGATCGCCATGGCCAGCAAACACAAAAGCAACGTCGCCGTGTCGCGTGAAGTTCTGGGCAAAATGAAGCAGGGGATATCCATTGGTATTGCCGCCGACGGACCCCGCGGACCGGAACGGGTGCTGTCGACTGTGCCTCTGGTCTGGGCGCGCACATCCGGCAAACGGGTGTTCGGAATTACCTTTTCGACCCGTCATGGCAGAGAGGCCGGTACATGGGACCGCTTGTTGATGCCCCGCCCCTGGCGCAACGAAGGTGTACTTTTATGCCGCGAATGGACCGAGACTGTCCCACGCAAAGCCAGTGAAGAGCAGATCGAAACCCTGCGCCAAAACCTTGAGCAGCACATGAACGACATCACGGCCGAGGCCGACCGGATGGTCGGGCGCGAACCGTGGTCGCCTAAACCTTAACCGCCGCGCAGCCTCTGCATTAGATAGATTTCGCTACCTTCCGGGATTGGTTCCGTCAGGCCCGTTGCAATCACGCGCCCGTCGATCGCGATTGAGACGCCCGCATCAATAGGGGCCTGCAATTGCGGATGCGCGCGCACCAGGGCACGCAGCAACTCTCCGGTTGTTTTGGCCTCGACCTCGACGACGGCCAAGCCCCCGGTCAAAGACCGGAGGCCGGACCAGAGGTGAACCTCAACCATTGCCTTTGAGCGCGGCCAGAATGCGCGGAGGCGACATCGGCAGTTGCTTCATCCGCACACCCGCCGCGTTGGAAACCGCGTTGGCGATGGCGGCAAGAGGCGGCACGATGCCGGTCTCGCCCACACCGCGCACCCCAAACGGGTGGCCGGGGTTGGGTACTTCGACAATCACCGTGTCGATCATTGGCAGGTCACTGGCAACGGGAATCCGGTAGTCGAGGAAGATCGAGTTCTGCAACCGCCCGTCCTCGCCGTAGATATATTCCTCGTTCAGCGCCCAGCCGATGCCTTGCGCAGCACCGCCCTGGAACTGGCCTTCCACGTAGGTCGGGTGGATCGCCTTGCCGGCGTCCTGAATGACCGTGTAGCGAGTCACGCTGGTCTTGCCGGTTTCCGGGTCGACCTCGGCATCGACGATATGGGTGCCAAAGGATACGCCTGCGCCTTCCGGAGTTGCCTCGAAATGGCCCGAGATCGGGCCACCGGTGCGCCCCATATCTGCCGTGATGTCGGACAGCGCCAGCGGGTCGAAGTCGCCTGCGTTGGGGCCTGAGGGCACCGCGCAGCCGTCCTCCCACTTCACCGCCTCAACCGGGATACCCCACTTGGCTGCTGCGCGTTCGCACAGTTTCTCAACCGCGTGTTTGGCGGCTTTGATGGTCGCCAGACCCGACGCATAGGTCACGCGCGAGCCGTGGCTGACGTCGTTGTAGCCCAGCGTTGCGGTATCCGCGATGGTAACGCGGATGTTCTCGTATGGGATGCCCAGAACCTCGGCCGCCATCAGCGCCATCGACGCGCGAGAGCCGCCGATGTCCGGCGTTCCCACCATCAGCTGGGCCGAGCCGTCCTCCGACAGGGCCAGGGATACTGAAGTCTCACCGCCGTGGTTAAACCAGAAGCCACAGGAAATCCCGCGACCCTGCCCTGGCTTCAGCGGTGCCGAATAGTGCGGGTGTGCCTTGGCAGCCTCCAGCGTTTCGACCAGACCAATGCGTTCGTAGGTCGGGCCATAGCTGGCCTTGGTCCCTGCATGAGCGGCGTTCTTCAGGCGCACATCAACGGGGTCGAGGCCCAGCTTGTTACACAGCTCATCAATCACGGACTCAACCGCAAAGGCACCCATGGGTGCGCCCGGCGCGCGGTAAGCGGCCTGTTTCGGACGGTTCGACATCACGTCATAGCCGATCTGCTTGACGTTTGTCAGGTTGTACGGCGCGAAGGCGCACATGGCGGTCATGTCGCCCGGCGCGCCGGGGAACGCCCCGCCCTGCAGGCGGAATACGCCTTGTGCTGCCGAGATGGTCCCGTCCTTCTTCATGCCGATCTTGACGTCCATCGACGCCGACGCCGTTGGGCCGGTCGCCCGGAAAACTTCAGATCGGGTCATTACGACCTTGACCGGACGGTTGGCTTTCCGGCTCAGCGCAAGCGCAACGGGTTCGATGAAAACAGTAGTCTTGCCGCCGAATCCGCCGCCAATCTCGGACGCGGTGACGCGCAGTTGCGAGGTCTCAATGCCAAGCAGCGCGGCGCATGTCTTCTGCGCGATCCAGTGGCCTTGCGTGGTGCACCACAGCTCGCCCTTGCCGTCATTGCCCAGCATGCCCAGACAGGCGTGCGGTTCGATATAGCCCTGATGGGTCGCTTCGGTGACAAAGCTGTCTTCGATGACCAGATCCGCTTCGGCAAACCCCGCCTCGACATCTCCGTGACCGCTTTCGTGGTAACGTACGACGTTCGGGTGCAGACCTTTGGGCACCGAATAGTCCGCAGCGCCTTCCCGAATAACCGGCGCATCCGACGCCATCGCTTTGTCCACGTCGGTCACATGGGGCAGAACTTCGTATTCGACCTCGATCAGTTTGAGCGCATCCCGCGCTGCCAGCGCCGATGTGGCTGCAACCGCAGCGACAGCGTGACCATCATAGAGCGCCTTTTCGCCCGCCATGACGTTTTCCAAAACGTTCCAGAACTCGCCCTCGAGACCGGGTTTGAACGGGACGTCGGCGAAATCCGCACGGGTGACGACAGCTTTGACGTCCTTATGCGCCTCGGCTTTCGAGGTGTCGATCTTCACGATCCGCGCGTGGGCATGGGGAGAGCGCAGAACCGCTCCGTGCAACATGCCGGGCGCATAGGCATCAGCCCCGAATTTGGCGCGGCCCGTGACCTTGTCTAACCCGTCAGGGCGATCCGGGCGCGTGCCAACGAAAGTGAAAACAGATTTGCGATCGTCGAGTGCCATTACGAAGCCTCCCGCAGCTCTTCCGCCGTTTCCATCACGGCGCGTATGATCTTGTCATAGCCGGTGCAGCGGCAGAGATTGCCTGCCAGCCAATACCGGGTTTCCTCTTCGGTCGGGTTTGGGTTCTTCTCAAGCAGCGACTTGGCCGCCACCAGAATGCCCGGGGTGCAAATCCCGCACTGAAGCGCCGCATGTTCGATGAACTTCTTCTGCAGCGGGTGCAGAACGTCGCCATCCGCGATGCCTTCGACGGTTTCGATGGTCTTACCCTCGGCCTCAACACCCAGCATCAGGCAGGAACAGACCAGACGGCCATCGACGGTGACGGAACACGCGCCGCAATCGCCGGTGCCGCAGCCCTCTTTCGCACCGGTCAGGTTCAGCTTGTCGCGCAGACAGTCCAGCAGCGTTTCGCGCGGGTCACACAGGTATTCGACCGTGTCCCCGTTCACGGTGGTGGATACGTGGAGCTTGCTCATGCGTCTTCTCCCTTCGCGCGTGCATAGGCGATTTTCGCGGCGCGCTTGGCCAGAACACCAGCGACCTCGGTGCGGAACTCGATCGTGCCGCGTTTGTCGTCAATCGGGTTGCAGGCCGCCGAGGCCGCAGCCGCCAACGCGTCCAGCGCGGCGTCATCCAGCGTGCTGCCGATGATGGCTTTGGCGCAGTCTTCAACCAGCAAAACGGTCGGGGCGACCGCGCCCAATGACACGCGCGCCTCGGTGATCATGTCGCCGTCCAGACGCAGGCTGACGCCCACGCCGACCACGGCGATGTCCATTTCGGTGCGCGGGATAAAGCGCAGATAGGCGTCACCGCCTTTTTCGCCCCGCGCGGGGAGGTTGACGGCTGAAACCACTTCACCCTTCGCCAGCGCGGTCTTGCCCGGTCCGGTGGGGATGTCCTCAACAGCAACCTCGCGCGCGCCATCAAGGCCGGTCACAGTAACCGTCACGCCCGCAGCAACCATCGCGGGCACCGAATCCGCCGCCGGCGAGCCGTTGCACAGGTTGCCCGTCAACGTCGCGCGGCCCTGCACCTGAGTCGATCCGATCAGATCCATCGCCTCGACCACACCGGGCCAGTCGCGGCCCAGCTGGGGGTGCTCGCTCATTTCAGCGCCGGTGACAGCGACGCCAAGTGTCCAGCTGCCATCGGTGTTTTGCGTGATCTGATCCACACCGTTGATTTTCTTGATGTCGATCAACGTATCGGGCGTCACCAATTCCGAACGCAGCTGCACCAACACATCGGTGCCGCCTGCCAGAAACCGTGTCGTACCCGTCGCTTTTGCAGCCAGAGCCGACGCCTCGGCAAAACTGGCGGGGCTGTGATAATCCATGAAAATACCTCGCACCTGTCAATCAGGATTCACTGGGTTCTGGGGGAAGGTAATGCAGTGCCTCAGCGGCGTCCATGGCCGCAGCGACCAATTTTTCTACAACTTCATGTCGTTTTTCGACCTCGGGTCAGAGATCGATCTCAATCACGCCATCCGGTTGCGCGGCGCGGCTTTGACACAAAATGATAGCGCTCTCGCGTTGTTTGTTGGACAGGACAAAATCGCGATGTTCGATTTCACCCGAAACAACACCGCATTTGCAGACGCCGCAGATGCCATCGGCGCATTTAACATCCACGTGAATACCTGCCTCATTCAACACCTGCGCAGCGTCCTTGTCTTCCGGCACGGTCAGTTCCTGGCCTGATTTCGCCAGCTTCAAGGTGAATGGGAAGTTTTCGTACTCCGGTTGCTCGGGGACCGAGAAATACTCCAGATGCCGCGCTTCGTCCGGGAAACCCTGCCGTTCGGCCGCTTGCACGACGCCATCCATGAAGCGATCGGGTCCGCAGGTATAGACGTGCCAGCCGTCCTGATAGCCTGTTAGTACCGCATCCAGATCAGCCCGCGTGCCTTCATCCGAGAAATGGTAATGCACGTGATCTGCCCACGGCATCGCGGCCAGATCTTCCAAATACCCGGCTCCGGCGCGAGTGCTGGCGGAGTAGTGCAGCTCGAAAGGTTTGCCCAGCGTATACAGACGATGAGCAAAGGCGATCATCGGGGTGATGCCTATACCTCCTCCCATAAGGTAGGTTTTGGTCGCAGTCTCATCCAGCTCGAAATGATTGATCGGCTTCGAGATGAAAACCTTGCGGCCTTCGTAGAAGATGCGATGCAGCAGAGCCGAACCACCGCGCCCCTCATCCTCACGCAAGACACCGATCTGATAGGTCGCCCGGTCCGAGGGGTCGCCGGACATCGAATACTGGCGTAAAAACTCGGGCGCGACCAACACGTCCAGATGCGCACCTGCGGTCCATTCGGGTAAAGGGGAACCATCCAGTGTCGAGAATTCGTACTTGGTCACATAAGCCGTCATCCTGTCGACCTTGGTCAATTCGACCCGCATGACCGGCGCATCGCCTGCGATCTCATAGCGATGGACGACCGACATATCGCCCGCCGCCTTGCGCGCCTTGTATTCCTCGGCGCTGACCATCGCCTCATAGGCGGCAATCCCCGCCTCGCGGTCCATGGCAAAGGGATAGGGCCACGGATGTGGGGCCAGATAGGCGGGATAAACGGCCAACGTCTGATCTTCGTATTTCAGATCAAGATCGGGCTGCAGATCGCGCCGGTTCAGCGGATGCACCGAGGGGCGATAGGCTCCATCCGACTGCAGCTCGATATCCCACCACCATTTTTTAACGTCATTCAGACCACCATTGCCCACCGCGTCATCCAGTTTCGCCAATGCCGGGGCGGCCTGAGGGATATTCATCGCGGCCCAACGGAAGGGGCGTTCTTTGAATATCCCCTCAAGGTTCCACGGGCAGGTCTTCATGCAGCGCCCGCACATCGACCCTCCGGGCGTTGTCACGCGATAGGTGGCGCATTTCTGGCTGTCGGATTTCCAGATTTCATAGCCGTTGAACATCAGCTTTGGCCCGGCGGTGATCGCCCCTGAAGGGCATTCGCGGGCACATTTGTTGCAGCTTTCGCAGAAACTCTGCAGGCCGAAGTCGATCGGCTTATCATGGGTTATCGGCATATCAGTCGTCACCGCCCCGGATTTCAGACGTGGGCCGAGATAGGGGTTCAGGATGACCTCACCGATCCGGCTGACCTCGCCCAGCCCCGACAACAGCAAAAGCGGTGGCTGCAGCACCTCACCATCCATCACCGTATGGGCCTTGGCTTTGTAGCCGAGGTTGCGGATCTGCTGCGCGATTACGCCACCCAACAGTGAAAACCGCAGATAGGCGCGCATGGATTGTGCAACGCTGATCCAGTCATCACCGCTTGCGCCCTCCATCGTCTCATAGCCCTGGTCGATGATCATGCTAATGGCCTGATCATGCGGCGGCGTGATTTCTTCCCCTGTCGCGTCGTGCGAATACCACGCCCAGTCCGGGCAACGGCTCAGGCCAACCGCATCGACCCCAAGGAAGTAGCTGGTGGCCTTGATATTGGCGGCATTGCGTTCGGCATCGGTTGGGGGCGAAACCTTTGCGCTTTCGCCATCCTGCAACAGAACAAACGCGCCCAGCGCCCGGCGTTGCGCGAAACTGGGGGCTGATTTGCGAACGTAATATCCGCCCTTGGCCGCGTCCTGCAGGTGTTTGCCCATATCGCCAAACTGCGCCCGCGCGAACATGTCGGCGCGCTTGGGAACGCGCGCGACGTTGGCTTCGTCAATATAAGTAGTGGGCGTCTCGACCCGCTTGAGCCGCTCAAACGGGTGCGCCCCTTCCACATAGCGGCGTTTGGCATAGGCATCGCGGTTCAGAGCGTTCTTGGCGAACCCGGTTCCCAGCCACCACGCAGGGCCTTGGGTCCGGAACCACGGTTGTTGTGCTATCGGTTGCAGCGGCTGATCGTGGGCAATCTCCATCTCGGTCGTGACAGCGGCCAGACCAAAACGGCGGCCCAACCATGGGGCAACAAGCGTGCCGTCTTCGACCGAGGCCAAACCCGCCGCGACCGCCAGCCTGCCCAGATCCACCTCGGTCGACATCGCCGTATGCGCCCGCGCATCGAACCCCAACAACCTGATGTAGTTGGCGATCACAACGGCATTCTCGGTCGCCAGCAGGCAGGCCCGGTGGTCCTGCGCATCCATGATCCACTCAGACCCCGGCTCGTCCGGGTTCGGATCGCGGTTGTGTTCATAGAGGAACACCAGAGCATGACGATGCGAGACCATCGGACGCGGCGCGGCCTCCATGCTTTCCTTGAGATCGGCCATGATAACGTCGATCCCCGAGGCCAGCGTTTTGGTCTGGCGGGTTTTCAAAGCATGCGCCAGACGGTCGATATCGGGGTTGCGGCGCGGCTGGTCCAACAGCGCCTCGGGCGGCAGCGGCCCGCAGCCCATCATCGAGGCATCGTTGAAATAGCCAAACGCCTTGAGGTGATCTGCACGCGCCTGCGGGTCCTGCGGGATGTCCGAGGCGACAGGGTTCACCAGCCCATCCCGGATCGTGTCCAGCATAGCCTGAAACTCGCCCATTGCGTTCACGATACTCTCGGGCCAGTCAGGCCGGTGAAAACTAAGCTCGGGCATCGGGGCCAGCTGGGACAGGTCGGGCATCGCCTGCTGACGCGCCAGACGCTCCAGCGGGTACGACCCCATGTGAACGGGTCGGTTCTTGTCCGAGAAAAAGCGAAGTCCCATATGCGTGCCCCTTGTTTGCGACTGACCTAGCGCCCTCTCGACAGCAAAACCATTCATACTTAATCATAGATTGTATGAGCAAAATCGATTTCACTGATCTGGACGGCAAGGTCCTGCGCATCTTTCTGACGATACTCGAGGAAAGCTCGGTCTCGAAAGCGGCGGATCGGCTGGGGGTCACACAATCCGCCATCAGCCACACATTGGCCAAGCTACGGCAGGTGCTGGGCGATCCGCTATTCGTACGATCCGGCCAGGGACTAACACCGACCGAACGCGCGCTGGCCTTGCAAGAGCCGGTCCGCAACGTGCTGGATGGTATGCGCGCGCTGACGGATGAACGCCCCTTTGATCCCCTGTCAGAGCAGATGGAAATCCGCATCGCCACCAACGACATGCCGCGAGAGCTGCTCTTTCCCGACCTTCTACGCGCGACCCGTGCCGAGGGTATTATGCTGCAGTTGGAATTCATCTCATCCGGCGTACCGGGGCCGGACCTGCTGCGCAGCGACCGGTGCCAGCTGATGCTGACGCCGCTGCCGCCGGACGGGCCAGACATCTTTCAGAAACGGCTGATCTCAAGCCCTTTGATGGTGTTTTACGACAGCAGCCAACGCACCGCGCCCGAGACGTGGGAGGCCTACTGCCAGAGCGAACATGTCGAGGTTCGCTTTCCTGACGGCCGGAATGCGCGCGCCGTAATGCGCGGCGTAGATCAAAGCCAGATCCGCTCGCCAACCGTCGTTCTGCCGCATTTCAATGCCATCCCGTCTTTCATCGCGGGCAGCCCGCTGATTTCCACCGACACGGCGCTGATGAAAAACGGACCACTGGCCGCGCTGGATTGCGCGGCCTTGCCGTTCGACTGCGAGCCGGTCTCGATCTACATGGTCTGGCACCAGCGCTCGGCCAATGACCCGGCCCATCGCTGGCTGCGCAATCGGATCGAAACCATCGCCAACGTTATTCAGGCCAAGACCTGAAGCAGTGCCTAGCCCGTCGCCAGAGACCTTTGATCCTCGCGCCCCATGGCTACAAGAATGGGCGAGCCCTCTTGCCGCGCCGCGAATGAGGTCTTGTCGATCATGCCGCTCCACCCTGCCATGGTCAGAGACTGCGCCACCGCACCACCAAGCGTCGCCCCCGGCCCCGTCACGATGAACAGGTCCGGTGCGAACTCTCGCGCGGCGGTTTGAATGGCGTGGGTGAAATCGTAGGGCTCTGTCACCTGATGGCCCAGCGTATAGTTCCACAGCGCCTCGGTATCGGTGGCGCCCGGCCACCAGATCTTGCCACGCCCGTCGATCATCGGGTGTCGGGGTTGGCCGAACAGATCGGGTTTCAGCCGCGCCCGGCCTTCGGCGGCAATCGGGGCCTGCAGAGAGGTATGAAACGCCGCATGGTTCGGCAGCCGCATGGGAAAGCGGTCCTGAACGATGGGATGAGCAGCCTCAAACGCGGCCAGACCAGCCTCATTCCCGGCCAGCACCAACATACCGCCCAGATCAATCGACAGCGCCAGCTCCTGTCCCTCGACCGCATTGATGTCAGAGACGCCCTGCAACAAAGCCTGTTTCTGGTTCGTGCTGTCGACCCAGCTGTCATCGGTGAAGGGATAGACCGACTGCCCCCCGATCAGATGTTCCTGCATCAGAGTGCCCATGGTGTTCACAACGCGGAACCCGTTCTCAGCGCTCAGCGCACCAGCGGCGGCCAGCGCGATATACCAACCCATCGAGTTGCCCGTCACGGCCACCACCTCGATATCATCCGCCAGCGACTGCGCATCCGCCAGCGCGGCCGCATAAATCAGAGGCGAGGCTACATCGCCGCGCGAATAGGTACTGACCGCAAAGCGCGCGGCCCCGTCCAGAGCGGTTACCCCCTCCTGTCCGTCCTCGGCTCGCAGGGTGTCAAAGCGCTGGAACATCGGCATCTTGTCCGCGTGGTGACGGTGCAGATAGCCCAGCTCGGGCTTGTTATAGGTGCCCCGACCGGGGCAGATCACGACAGCTGTTCGGGTCATTTCTGCGCTCCGGTCAGATTCAGGGCCGCGGCGAGGATACCGTCCTTCGACGGCAGCGGCGCGGCATAGGCCGGGCCGGTCGCGATGAAACAATCCTCAGCCACAACGCGGGCGACCCGCGTCTGGGCGCTTTCTTCGCGGAAGAGGGTCATCAGCCCCTCGGACTGGCTACCGGTGCGGCGACATTCATCCACGATCAGAACACGCTTGCAGTCTTTGGTCGCCTCTAGCAGAGCCTCGGCCGGTAGTGGGGCCAACCAGCGCAGATCGATGATACGAGCGTTCACACCGGCCGCCTGCAGCTCAGGCAGCGCCTGACGCGACAGGTAGTGGCCGTTGCCGTAGGTCACGATGGCCAGATCGGTGCCGTCGCCATGGATGCCAACCTCGCCCAGCGCAATCCGCCGGTCGGGCGAGGGGTAGGTCGTCATCCAACCCCCGTCCTGCGCCGCACTCAGATCCCGCATGGGATAGAGCGCAATCGGCTCGAGGAACACGACGACCCGCTGCTCTTCTCGCGCCAGCCGCACGCATTCGCGCAACATCTGTGCCGCGTCTTGCCCTGTCGAGGGGCAGGCAATGATCACACCCGGAATGTCGCGCAAAACGGCCAGAGAGTTGTCGTTGTGGAAATGCCCTCCAAAGCCTTTCTGATACCCCAGCCCGGCAATCCGCAGCACCATCGGGTTGGTGAATTGCCCGTTCGAGAAGAAGGGCAAGGTGGCAGCCTCGCCGCGGATCTGGTCTTCGGCGTTGTGCAGATAGGCGAGGAACTGGATTTCGGGGATCGGCACAAACCCGTTGTGGCCCATGCCAATGGCGAGGCCGAGGATCGACTGCTCGTCTAGCAAAGTGTCGATCACACGGTCCTGTCCGAACCGCTGCTGCAGCTTCTGCGTCACGCCGTAGACACCGCCTTTGCGGCCCACATCCTCGCCCATACAGACGATCTCGCCATGTTCCAGCATCAGATCGGTCAGCGCCCAGTTGATCAGGCGGCTCATGGGTTGTGGGTCAGCCATCGCGCGCATGTCGCCCCCGAAGGCCTTTGCGCGCGCATCCACGCTGGGGCCGTTCGTTGGCTTGCAGGTGCGTTTGGGCGGGATCAGGCTTGCCATGACATCCTGCGCGGTCGACAAATGCGGGCGCGTGGCAGCCTCGGCAGCCACACGGTCCGTTCGGGCGCAACTGTCCTGGTAGATTTTCAGCGCCTCATCCGGAGCCAACGCCCCCGTCTGATCCAACAGCCGAACGGAGTGGAGGAGCGGATCATTTGCCTCATCCGCCTCAACCTCGGACTTGCTGAGATATGTGGTCGGCACATCCGCCCCAGCATGACCATAGAGGCGCACGGTCCGCAGGTGCAGGAAGGCGGGCTTACGACGCGTGCGGACATAGTGCGCGGCTTCTTGAGCCACGGCGTAAGTCTCATAGATGTCCAGCCCGTTGGCCTGAAAATACTTGATGCCTGGGCGATGCGCCATCGACGCCTCGATCCAACCTTTGGGTGTTTTCACCGAGATCCCGATACCGTTGTCCTCGCATACGAACAGCAAGGGCAGCGGCGTGGATTGCACGCTGGTCCAACCCGCCGTGTTGATCGCCCCCTGCGCGGTCGAATGGTTGGCCGAGGCGTCTCCGAAGGAACACATGGCGATGCCATCTTCGGGCAGCACCCGATGCTCGGGGTCATGCCGCCGGGCGGCCCCCAATGCATAAGCCGCACCAACAGCTTTGGGCAGGTGGCTGGCAATGGTCGAGGTCTGAGGCGGGATCATCAGAGCCTTGGAGCCAAGCACCTTATGACGCCCGCCCGAGGTCGGGTCCTCTTTCGAACAGGCAAAGCTCAGCAGCATATCCCAGGCGATCTGTTGGCCCGGAACCTGCTCGGCCCGGGCAATCTGGAACGCCGCATCGCGGTAGTGCAAAAAGGCGATATCCGTCGGGCGCAAGGCGTGGGCGACTGCGGCCATACCCTCATGACCCGATGAGCCAATGGTATAGAACCCCTGCCCTGCCTTCTGCATCGCCCGGCTGGTGCGATCCAGCGCCCGGCTGAGGACTTGCGAACGATACAGTGACACCGCATCTTCATGGCTCAGCCCGACGACCGGAGGCACACCTTCGGGAAAATCCCGGTTTGCCACGCGGGACAGGAAATTCTCATGGACGATCTGCGCGCGATCCATAGTTCGGCCTTCTGAAATAGTGCGGGGCTGTCCGCGAGTCTTGTTTTCGAACGGCGCGGGCGCGCACGTCACAGGCCAGTATATCCGGCTGGTGTCGGGAAAAAGCCAGTGATAATCAAACTCAAAGGTATGAGGAAATGTAATATGATCGCGCCCCGCCGCTTTCTTCCGTCGATTTCATCCCTGCTCGCGCTCGAGGCTGTGGATAGGTTGGGCAGCGCCTCGGCTGCGGCCGAGGAGCTATCGCTGACCCAAAGCGCCATCAGCCGCCAACTGAAAACGATGGAGGAACAGCTGGGCATCGAACTGATCCAGCGCACTCAAATGCGGCTGAACCTGACCCCGGCCGCGCAAGAGTATGTCCAAACGGCCCGCACGGCCCTGCATCAACTGGCGCAGGCGTCGCTGAAACTAAAGGCCAACCCAACCGGAGGTTCCCTCAACCTGTCCATTCTGCCGGCATTCGGGATGCATTGGCTGGCCCCGCGCCTTCAGGACTTCGCCCGAAATCACCCTGAGGTGACAGTCAACCTGAACACAAGGCTGCGACCCTTCGATTTCGAGACCGAGGCCTTCGACGCGGGTTTTCACTTTGGTCGCCAGAATTGGAGCGGCGTGAACTACCTAAAGATCATGACGGAATACGTCGTGCCCGTCTGCGCGCCTGACCTTCTGCCCGACCAGAGTGATCAAATCGACTGGCTGGAACAGGCGCCCCTATTGCACATGGAAACGCGCCCCGACGGGTGGGAGCGCTGGTTTGCCGCTCAGGACCATCCTGTCAGCGGATCGCGTGGGATGCTGTTCGATCAGTTTTCAACGATGATACAGGCCACGATCCATGGCTTAGGCGTTGGCTTGTTCCCCAGCTATTTGGTCGAAGAGCACCTCAAAACCGGCCGCCTCGCCTTGGCTTGGGACGGGCCAGAGGTCAGCTTGGGCGCGTACTATCTGGTATGGCCCAAGAACAGGATCGAATCCGAACCGTTGAAGTCATTTCGAGCATGGCTCGAACGGCAGCTGGACCCGGAAATCACATAGATATCCGAACAAGCCGCCAAGTAAAAAACTGCGCGGCCTTTGGCCTTGCGTCTTGCGGACGGCAGGGGGTCCGGGCAGGCGCGGGCGCAGCCCGCGCCTGCCCGGACCAACGGGAGGAGATGTTCCGACAGGAACTTCGACGACGGGCGGGAGAGCCTCAGACGTCTATCGAACGCGCGATGAGTTCCTTCATGACCTCATTGGTGCCGCCATAGATCATCTGCACGCGCGCATCGGCGTAAAGGCGGGCGATCGGGTATTCCATCATGAAGCCATAGCCGCCAAAAAGTTGCAGACACTCGTGCATGATCTCGTTCTGGACCTCAGACCCCCAGTATTTGACCATGGACGCGGTGGCGGCATCCAACTCGCCCGCATCCAACTTGCCAATGCAATCATTCACGAAACTACGCAGCACTTCCGCCTTGGTTTTGCACTCGGCCAGTTTGAACCGCGTGTTTTGGAAATCCATGACGCGCTGACCAAAGGCCTTGCGCTCCTGCACGTATTTCACTGTCTCAGAGATGGCGAAATCAATCGCGCCCAGTGCCATGATGCCGATGGTCAAACGCTCCCACGGAAGCTGTTTCATCAACTGGTAGAACCCCTGCCCCTCATCCGGGCCGAGCAGATTGGTCATCGGCACTTTGACATCTTCAAAAAACAACTCGGCGGTGTCATTGCCCTTCATACCCAGCTTCTTGAGGTTGCGCCCGCGCCGGAAACCCTCGGCCCCGTCCGTCTCAACCACAATCAGAGATACCCCCTTGGCACCCAAGGTCTTGTCCGTCTTGGCGGCAACGATGATCAGATCCGCGCTCTGACCGTTGGTAATGAAGATCTTAGACCCGTTCAGGCGGTAGGAATTGCCGTCCTTTTCAGCCGAGGTCCGCACCGCCTGCACATCCGAGCCTGTGCCCGGCTCGGTCATGGCCAAAGCCCCTACCATCTCGCCCGAGGCCAGCTTGGGCAACCAACGCTGTTTTTGGTCTTCGCTGCCATAGGCCGTGATGTAGTGCGTCACGATTGACTGGATCCCATATCCCCATCCGGCGTCCCCACGCGCCGTCTGTTCGTACAGAGTGACCGAGTCAAAACCCATGTCCCCGCCGACGCCGCCATATTCTTCCGGGATCGCACCCGCCATCAGACCGGTTTCCCCGGCTTTGTGCCAGAATGCACGGTCTACGATGCCATTCGCGGCCCAGGTTTCCGCGTTGGGGACCAGTTCATCATCCAGAAACCGCCCTGCCATTTCGGCAAACATCCGGTGTTCGTCAGTGACCCAGGCTGCGGTCGAGGTAAAAAGCGACATGTGGTATTCTCCGATCAGGTGTTACCTGAAAGGCTATCGCGGCACCGTAGATAGGCCAATCCACGTAACGCCGCGTTCCGTCAATGCAACGCAGCGTTCTTTCGGCTCAGCGCAGCATCCAGCAGCATTTGCGCTGCGGCCTTTGCGTCTTCAGCCGGATTGCCGTTTTTCAACAAAACGGCCGAGACGATCGCGCCCTCTTGCAGCAAGACGATCTGACGGGCCAGAAGCTCTGGCGCATGTGCGCCGGATCGGCGCGCCAATGAGGTCAAGTGTTCCAAAATAACCCGTTTATGTTCTGCTGCCTGCACGTGGATCGGATGGCTGGCATCCTGATACTCGGCCGCGGCTTTCAGAAACATGCATCCGCGGAAATCGTCCTCTTCGAACCATTCTTTAAAAGCATCAAAAGTGGCAATCAATTGCCCGGCTGGCGTGTCCGCCAGCTGCTCAACCCGTCGCAGGATCCGATTGCGGAAACTCTCATCCCTTAGGCGTAGAACGGCCAGGATCAGATCTTCCTTGGTGCGGAAGTGTTTGTACATCGAGGTCTTGGACACTCCGGTTTCCACCACCAGTTTATCCATGCCGGTCGCGTGAAACCCGTCTCGGTAGAAGACCTCCATCGCTTTGCGCACCAGTTCATCGCGTTTGTTAGGACGCATCAGAAAGCACCTGAGTGTACCGGGCTGTACATTTCTATCCCACTTCCATTGCGGTTTCTTCACGTCACTGAATGTCGTGAACCCAAAGCATCACAACGACTTCACTTTTTTGCAACGTGAGCTCTTGCAAATCATAGCCAGTGAGAACACTTTTTAAAGAGTAACCGATCTGTACACCCAAGGATCTGACGATGAAACGCCGCTCCAGCTTTGTAGCCCCGCGATATGTGCCGATCATTTTGGTGCTCGCTTTGCTGACTGCGGCGGTGACAACATGAAAGGGCAGTAGTATGATACGCTCAGCTTTGCAGATCGCCTCGGCGTTGATCATCGGATCTGCCTTTTTGTTCCTTGTTGTGCTGTTTGGCTTCTTTGCCTCACCCAATGCGGTGCGGTCGGCCCCCGAGAGCCCCAATGCCCAAACCTTGCTTGAAAGCCTATTTCGGCGCGAGGGCCGCTAAAAACCACGCAACACCTCTTGACCTTCCCGTCACTGGAACCCCCATGTGGTCGGTAAGATATCTGTCGGGATGAGTCGCATGACCCAGAGCACTCAATTGAAAATCACGGGCATGAACTGTGCCTCTTGCGTTGGGCGCGCCGAGGCTGCCTTGCAGTCTGTCCCCGGCGTACAGGACGCCTCGGTCAATTTTGCGACCCAGACGGCTCAGGTTACGTTTGACGGACCGGTTTCGGCCCTCAGTGATGCATTGCAGGCCGCCGGCTATCCTGCGGCAATGCATCAGACCGCTTTACAGATCACCGGGATGAATTGCGCCTCTTGCGTGGCCAAGATCGAGCGCACTCTGAAAGACAGCCCCGGCGTTCTTGAGGCGAGTGTGAACCTTGCCAACCAAAGCGCATCGGTCACCTACATCGAGGGCGCGACCACGCCGCAGGCGCTGGCACAGATCACAACTCAGCTTGGGTTTCCCGCGCAGCTTAAGACATCTCCGGGGTCGGAAACCCGATCCTATGATACGCCGGATGAGGCGCGCAACTTGAAGCGTGCGACAGTGCTGGCCGCTATTTTGGCCCTGCCCGTATTTGTTCTCGAGATGGGCGGGCACATGGTTCCAGCCTTCCACCATTGGGTTCACGCAACCCTCGGACAGCAGAACAGTTATCTGATCCAGTTTGCCCTGACCACCGCACTGTTAATTGGCCCGGGACGTGTGTTCTACGCCAAGGGCATTCCGTCGCTGTTGCGCGGGATGCCGGACATGAATGCTCTGGTCGCTTTGGGGACGGGGGCGGCCTATCTGTTCTCCATCATCTCGACTTTCGCGCCCGGCCTGCTGCCGCAGGGTACAGCGAATGTGTATTTTGAGGCCGCAGCCGTGATCATTGTTCTGATCCTTCTGGGCCGCATGATGGAGGCGCGCGCCAAAGGCAAAACCGGCGCGGCAATCCGAGCGCTGATCGGGCTTCAGCCCAAAACCGCGCGCGTCGAACGAAACGGAGCAGCAGAAGATCGCCCTATTGCCGAAATAGCGGTGGGTGACCTGCTGCAAATCCGTCCCGGAGAACGCGTTCCGGTGGATGGAGATATCCTCGACGGAACCTCTTACGTCGATGAAAGCATGATTACGGGAGAGCCGGTGCCGGTTGGCAAATCCGCTGGCGACCCGGTGGTGGGCGGCACCGTGAACGGAACCGGCGCGCTGCGTGTGCAGGCGACTCGCGTTGGGGCGGACACGGTTCTGGCCCAAGTCATCTCGATGGTGGAACAGGCGCAGGGGGCCAAACTGCCCATCCAAAGCCTTGTCGACCGGCTGACCTATCGCTTTGTTCCTGCAGTGATGTTGGTGGCGGCTTTGACCATCACTGCTTGGCTGATCGTCGGGCCTTCTCCCTCATTGCCGCTGGCACTGGTGGCCGGGGTATCGGTCCTGATCATCGCCTGCCCCTGCGCCATGGGTCTAGCCACGCCGACCTCGATCATGGTGGGAACAGGCCGCGCGGCGGAGTTGGGTGTTTTGTTCCGCAAGGGAGATGCGCTGCAACACTTACAGCAGACCAAGGTCATCGCCTTCGACAAAACCGGTACGCTGACCCTCGGGCGCCCCGAACTAGATCACGTGACAACCACCAACGGCTTTGAGCGGGATCAAGTCCTACGACTGGCCGCCGCGATCGAGGCGCGCTCGGAACACCCTATTGCTACTGCGATCACCCGCGCCGGGCCTTCTGATCTGCCCGAGGTTTCTCAGGTTCAGTCCCTCACCGGTCTTGGCCTTCAGGGCCGCGCAGAGGGGCACGACCTGCTGATTGGCTCATACAAATTGATGCATCAGAAGGGTGTGGATATCTCGGACCTGAAACCAGACGCCGATGCAAGGGCCGCGCAGGGCGCGACCCCACTATTCTTGGCCATTGATGGGGTGGCGGCAGCGAGTCTGGCTGTATCGGACCCTATGAAACCGGGCACGGCCGAGGCGCTGGCAAAACTGCACAATATGGGCCTGACGCTTGCCATGGTAACCGGAGATAACGCGCAGACGGCGCAAGCGATGGCCGACAGGCTGGGCCTTGATCACGTGGCCGCCGACCTACTGCCCGGCGACAAACAGAAAACGCTAGAGGGCTTGCGCAGCGAATTCGGCGCGCTCGCCTTTGTGGGCGATGGGATAAACGACGCACCGGCGCTGGCGGCAGCTGATGTCGGCGTCGCCATCGGCACCGGAACGGATGTCGCGATCGAGGCCGCCGATGTAGTTCTGATGTCCGGCGATCTGCGTGGCGTCGTGAACGCAATCGACATCAGCCATCGGACGATGCGCAACATTCGCCAGAACCTCGGATGGGCGTTTGGCTACAACACATTGCTGATTCCGGTGGCTGCCGGAGTGCTGTACCCCTTTGGCGGGCCATTGCTGTCCCCGGTGCTTGCGGCGGGCGCGATGGCCCTGTCCAGCGTCTTTGTCGTTACCAATGCGCTGCGTCTGCGATGGGTCCGCCCCAACGTCGCGGAAAGCGCGCAAAAAACCACGAAGGAGGCCCACGCATGAATATCGGCGATGTCTCAACCCGGACCGGACTGCCCGCGAAAACGATCCGCTACTATGAGGATATCGCGCTGATTAAACCTCTGCGCGATGACAACGGCTATCGCCGGTTTCGCGAACAGGACATCCACAAGCTGACTTTTCTGGGCCGCGCGCGCGCCTTGGGGTTCACCATCGAAGACTGCCGCACGTTGCTGGCGCTCTATGAAGATGAAAGCCGGGCGAGCGCGGATGTAAAGCAAGTTGCACGGGATCATCTGGCGCAGATTGACGCAAAAATCGCCGACCTCAAGGCGATGCGCGACACGCTGAGCCATTTGATCGAAGCCTGCGCCGGAGACGACCGACCTGACTGCCCGATCCTGAAGGATCTGGGCGGGAACAGCTAACACGGGGTTGCCCTTTCGCGCAGGCTTTGCTTTGTCAGTGCCAAATACTCCGGCAATCAAGCAATGCCGGTCAGCGGAGAGGATCATCCCATGGCAAAAGTCGCGTTTCTTGGTTTGGGTGTTATGGGTTATCCCATGGCTGGGCACCTTCAGGCTGCAGGGCATCAGGTCACCGTTTACAATCGGACCGCCTCCAAGGCCGAGGCCTGGGTGGCCGAACATGGCGGCGCAAAGGCGACGACCCCCAAAGGTGCTGCGGAGGGGGCCGAATTCGTCATGTCCTGCGTTGGCAATGATGACGACCTGCGGATGGTCTGCACCGGCGCGGATGGCGCTTTTGCCGGGATGTCGGATGGCGCGATCTTTGTGGATCACACCACCGTTTCCGCCAAGGTGACGCGTGAGCTTTATGAGGCGGCCAAAGGGCAAGGGATCTCATTTGTCGACGCGCCGATCTCGGGCGGGCAAGCCGGGGCCGAGAATGGCGTTCTGTCGATCATGTGCGGCGGCGATCAGGCGGTGTTTGATGCGGCCGAGCCGATCATGCAGGTCTATTCAAAGATCTGCCGGCGGATTGGCGAAAGCGGTGCCGGTCAGATGACCAAGATGTGCAACCAGATCGCGATTGCCGGTCTGGTTCAGGGCCTCAGCGAAGCGCTGCATTTTGCTGAAAAGGCCGGTCTGGACGGGCGCTCAGTGGTTGAGGTGATCAGCCAGGGTGCGGCGGGCAGCTGGCAGATGGCGAACCGGTTCGAGACCATGCTGGACGACCATTTCGACCACGGCTTTGCGGTAGACTGGATGCGCAAGGATCTGGGCATCTGTCTCGACACAGCCAATGAGACGGGCGCGTCCTTGCCTGTCACCGCGCTGGTCGATCAATTCTACAAGGATGTGCAAAAACTTGGTGGTGGGCGGTGGGATACTTCTTCGCTGATCAAGCGATTGCGGGCGTTGGATTAAGGGGGCAGTCTGCCCCCTCTTGGCCCTGTGGGCCAATTCACCCCCGAGGATATTTTTAGCCAGATGAAGAGATCCGCGTTGCGCAGCGGATAGGGATGGGAATGAAAGACATGAATGATTTCTGGGCAGATGCCCTGCGCAAGTATTGGGGGCTGGAGGCCCGTCTGACACGGTTGGACGGAGAGTATGACCTGAACTTTCTGGTCGAAGCGAAGAACGGTCAGGATTATGTTCTGAAAGTCATGCGCGCGGGGTGCGAGCCAGAGTTTGTCGACCTTCAGGTCAAAGCGCTCGAACATATCGCGGTTGAGGCGCCGGGGCTGCCCTTTCCCAAAGTATTTCCCTCGCTGGATGGTGCGGTCCTGCCCGAAATCGAAGATCAGGACGGTCAACCGCGCCTGGCGTGGTTGTTGGAGCGCCTTCCGGGTCAGTGTTACGCAAAGGTCGAGCCGAAATCCGAAGATTTGATCCTGAAACTCGGACGCGTTCTTGGCGCGACCGATCGCGCTCTGGCTGGGTTTGCGCATGACAGCCTGCAGCGGGACGATTTCAAATGGGACCTGATGCAAGGTGGTTGGATTGCGGATAAACTGGACGCGGTCAGCGACCCGTCCCGCCGCGCGCTGCTGGACGAAATTGTGCAGGGTTTCACTGCGATCTCAGATGCGCTGAACAGCCTGCCCACGCAAGCCATTCACAACGACGCCAATGACTACAACATTCTCGTCGAAGGAGAGCTGAGCGAACGTCGTACCGTATCCGGCCTGATCGACCTGGGCGATATGTGCGCCGCGCCGCGTGTGTGCGAGGTGGCCATTGCCGGGGCCTATATCGTTATGGATCACCCGAAACCCGAACGCGCGCTGACCGCTCTGGTCCGAGGCTATCACGCCGCCAATCGGCTGAGCACTGAGGAGGTCGATCTGATTTGGCCCCTGTTGCGGATGCGGCTGGCGGTGTCCGTGGTGAACTCGACCCTGATGGCGTCGGAAAACCCTGACGACCCTTATGTGACCATCAGTCAGGCCCCGGCATGGCGGTTCCTTGAGAACGAGGCCGTCAATGGCGGCCTGATGTCCGCCCGCTTGCGCAGCGCTTGCGGCTTGCCGGTGGTCGATGGGGCCGAGCGCATTCACGCCTACCTCTCCGACCATCGCGGCCACTTTGCCGAGATGTTTGGCCAGGACCTGAGCGACGTGCCGATGGGGTCTCTTTCCGTTGAGAACTCCGCCTGGCCGCAGAACCCGTTCTATATGCCGCTCGAAGAAGCCGCGCGGGTGGGTGAGGAATTCGGCGAAGGCCTGTGGCTGGGCTATTACAACGAACCCCGCCTGATCTACGCGGAGCCAGGCTTCCGCAAGGGGCCCTGGAAAGCCTCGGACAGGCGCACGGTGCATCTGGCCGTGGACGTCTTTGCGCCCGCTGGCTCGGTTTTGCACGCCCCGATGAGCGGCCGGGTCGAAGTGGTCGAGAACCGCGACAGCCATCTCGACTATGGCGGCGTGGTGATCCTGCATCATGAAACACCCGAGGGGGATCCATTCTATACGCTTTACGGCCATCTGGACCCAGAGGTTTGTGACCGTCTGAAACCGGGCGATCCGGTGGCGCAGGGCGCGTCGTTCGTGCGGCTTGGGGATGCCTCGCAAAACGGTGGATGGGCCCCGCATGTGCATTTCCAACTCGCCCTGACAACCGACGGCATGGAGGCCGACTGGCCCGGTGTCGCCGACCCGGATGAGCTGGAGCTATGGAACGCGATCTGTCCGAACCCGGCAGCCTTGCTGAATCTGGCCGATGACAAGGTGTGCTATCAGCCGACCGACAAACAGGCCGTTCTTCAGGGGCGTCACGATCATTTCGGCGGCAATCTGAGCCTGACCTACAATGATCCGGTCATGTTGGTGCGCGGTTGGAAACACCACCTGTTCGACGAATGGGGCCGCCCCTATCTGGACGCCTATAACAACGTCCCGCATGTGGGCCACGCCCACCCGCGCATTCAGGCCGTCGCGGCGGATCAGCTGAAGAGGATGAACTCGAACACCCGCTATCTGCACCCGGCGCAGACCGCGTTCGCCGACAAGGTGTTGTCGAAACTGCCGGATCATTTTGAGGTCTGCTACTTCGTCAATTCAGGCACCGAAGCCAACGAATTGGCCTTGCGTCTGGCCCGCGCCCATACCGGCGCCAAAGGGATAGTGACGCCCGATCACGGCTATCACGGAAATACCAACGCGGCCGTGGCGATCTCGGCCTATAAGTTCAACAAACCCGGGGGGATCGGTCAGGCTGATTGGGTTGAGCTGGTTGAGGTCGCGGATGACTACCGTGGCTCGTTCAAACGTGACGACGCTGACCGCGCGCAAAAATACGCAGATCTCGTGGACCCGGCGATTGCTGCTTTGCAAGAGAAAGGTCAGGGCGTGGCCGGTTTCATCGCTGAGACCTTCCCCTCGGTCGGTGGGCAGATTATTCCGCCGAAAGGCTATTTGCCTGCAGTTTATGAGAAAATCCGCGCCGCAGGCGGCGTCTGTATCGCGGATGAAGTTCAAACCGGGCTTGGGCGGCTGGGCGAATACTATTTCGGTTTCGAACACCAAGGCGCGTTGCCCGATATCGTTGTCATGGGCAAACCGATCGGTAACGGCCACCCGCTGGGCGTGCTGGTGACGACCAAGGAAATCGCCCAGAGTTTTGACAACGGGATCGAATTCTTCTCGACCTTCGGCGGCTCCACCCTGTCCTGCCGCATCGGGAAAGAGGTTCTGGACATCGTCGATGACGAAGGTCTGCAGGACAATGCCCGCGTCATGGGCGGCCGTCTGATGGAAGGTCTGCGCCAGATCGAAACCGAGTTCGGCTGCGTCGGCGACGTTCGCGGGATGGGCCTGTTTCTGGGGGTCGAACTGATCAACCCAGATGGCTCGGAAGGGACCGAAATCTGCAGCTTTGTGAAGAACCGGATGCGCGATCATCGTATCCTGATCGGCAGTGAAGGCCCGAAAGACAACATCCTGAAAATCCGCCCGCCCCTTACCATCGAGGCCGAGGATGTGGACATGATCCTACAGGCGTTGCGCGACGTCCTGAAAGGCGTCGGCGACTATTCCCCTGCCCCGGTTTGCGACCACGATCACCATCACGCGGGATGTGGCTGCTGCTAAGTAGAAACCCCGGCGCAATCGCCGGGGCTATTTGCCTGTCAATGCAAGACGGCCGAGGGGGTCTGGTGACCGGTTGTCGGCATTGGAATGGCGGCTGTCATGCGGCGCAGGGCCATCCCCAGCTCTTCTGACAAAGAGGCAAGGGCGGGCGCAAAATCCGGACGCACGATCAGTGAGGCCATCATCATCGCGTCTTCCCGCGCGCCTTCCGATGCTGCCGCAATCATCTGGGCGAAACAGTTCTCATCCGCGCCCAAACAGGCACATCCCAATCCATGCCGGATCAATGGACGGCGGCCATAGCTGGCGCACAGCGAGCATAGACGATCCAAGGTCAGCATCGCGGCGCGCCCTTGATCGGCGCCCAGCGCGATGTCGAAATCACTGGCCGCGTCTGCGCGGCCTCTGGCACCTTCGCTCCAGAGGCGCAGATACATCACCGCGCCTGCTTCGATTGGGGCAAGGTCTGTCAGGCGGCCAACCGTTGCGCCGCCGCGAGACGACGGGCTGCTCATTTTGTCAGGATCAGTTTGCCGGCACGGGTGATGCGCAGCGTATAAAGCTGATCACCCAGTTCGATATGGGCGAGATTGCCGCCTTTGGTCAGCTCTTCGGCCTTGTGCGAAGGCAGCACGGATACGGCAAAGGACTGGGTGGCGATAGGGGTCTGCGCGTTCATTTGACAACTCCGGAGTATCTCAGGCAAGGGCCTGAACTGTTCGCTTTCTCAATGACCTGGCTGACCCGAGTCTGGGGTGGCTGTCGGCTTCTGCTCTTATTCTGATTATTTTAGTAAGGATTGTCAAGCCGCGCATTTGCGCTTGCAGAAAGTTGCCGTGTTGCGCCTTCTTGACGGGCAGGTTAGGCCTGAACGCATAGGCAAAAACACCGAGGTTACTATGGGCGCGGCAATTGTATTTGATCTGGACGGAACTCTGGTCGACAGCCTGGGCGACATCGTTGCGGCCGCGAACCAGACGCTGAGCGATCTCGACCTGCCCCCTTTGCCGCGCGAGGTGATCGGGCGATTCGTCGGCAATGGTCTCCCCAAGCTGGTCGAGCGTATGATCCGGCACTGCGAATTGCCCTTGGACCGTCACGAAGAGCTGACGAAAGTGACGCTCGCGCATTACACGGCAGGGGCCAGCAGAACGACGGTGCCCTATCCCGGCATTCCTCAGGCGTTGGCCAGCTTGCAATCGCAGGGGCACATACTGGGCGTCTGCACCAACAAGCCCGAGACCCCTGCCCGGCATATTCTAGACGTACTGTACCTATCGCAATATTTCGATGCGGTTCTGGGTGGCGATAGCCTGACCACCAGGAAACCCGACCCTCAGCATCTGTTTGCGAGCTTCGACGCGTTGCCAGCTCATGGGTCGCGTGTTTTCGTGGGTGACAGCGAGGTGGACGCAGAAACAGCCGAGCGCGCCAAGATTCCCTTTCTCCTGTTCACACAAGGCTATCGAAAGTCGCCCGTGACAGATATTCCGCACGACATCGCCTATGACAAGGCGGACGAGATTCCGCCCCTTGTCGCGCAGATGCTGCAGATGTCTGCTCAGGTGAAATAGGCCTCAGCGCATACCCTGAAAATTATTGAGGGGCCGGCCGAGGGGGTATGGACCAGCCCCTCATCGGGGAAACTCTGTATGGCCCGTCGGGGCCAGCTGTTGTCTCTTGTTTAGCGGGCCGCGACAGATGGCGAAATTGGGGGATTCCCGTAGGACTGGATTTTTTTGCCTCAACGCCGCAGTGAAACCCGCGCTTGATCTCAGGTTTGAGGGGCGATCAGGGCCCTGACCATACGCACCATGCGTCCGAGTTATTCGGGCTCCGCGTAGTTTCGAGCTTTGGACATTTTGCCGATCCCCGGATTGAAGGAATTGGTCGGGTCGCAGCATTTGTAATGGGCTGCCAGATCGGGCTTGGCCTTGTACAAATGCCCCACATTGTGTTCGGCGGGGTATTCCGCGCCGCGCCTGTCGAACAACTCCAACATCGCGGCTTTCAAAGCCTTTGGGTCAGCGCCTTTTTTGACCACGTAGTCCTGATGCATCACGTGGCACATGAAATGACCGTAGTAGAGCTTTTGGACCAGTTGGTCCTCAATCTCTGGCGGAAGCGTCTCAAGCCAGTCCTGATCGTTGCGCCGCAAAGCCACATCGAGCGCAATGATGTCTTCCACCTCATTGCAATGCAGTGCCATGTACCTGACCGCAGCTCCGGCGGCGGCAAAGCGGTGCAACCCTGCGATCTTGGCCTCTCGTGGAGTGCATTCGAAGGCATCGCCGTCACGATCTTTGAGGAATATGGGCAGCCATTCAGCAGCCTCGGCAATCCCTTCGTTCTTCATCTTCAGGATCAGATGGTGTTCGAAGCGGTCGCGAAACTCGACCATCCGTTTTGGCAAGACACGCGGCCAGACCGAGACCGCCATCTGCATAAATCTATCAGTGAAGTTGCGCAGGAAGGGAATTCGGCGCAGGCGGGCATCGACTGCGCCTTTGAGCGCAAAGAACATCGGCAGCCGGTCAGTGCCCAGTTTGTCGATCATCACGACCGTATCCTTACCGTAACGCGCCGTGATGTCGAACACCTCGCGCTGCATGTATTCGGCGGACACTGGCAGCGACTTGAATTCCGACAGGATATGACGGCGCAGGGCGGCCAGATCATCGGGGCTGTTTGTTCCGATGTAAAAGACCTTTTCGGCCTCGTTCTTGGGGAACGTATCAAGCCGTACGGCAAAGACGGCCAGCTTGCCAGCCGAGCCAGCGGATTCGAACAGCTTGGCCTTGTCCGCATTGAACCGCGCAGGCGTTTCGGCGTCGACATCACGCACGATCTGCGCGTAGTCACTGGCCGAGGCGCGTTTGTTCGTGGCCCCGGGGTTCCGGTCGAACGTGCCTGCGTCGAGATTTGCCAGGATCTCTTCAGGCGTGTCGCCCAGATCAATTCCCAGATGGTTGACCAGCTCCAGCTCGCCCTGCTCGGATATCCGCGCGTGGACGGACAGTTCGGTGTAAACGGGGCCACGTTCCACCAGCGACCCGCCCGAGTTGTTGCAGACGCCACCCACAATCGACGCGCCGATACACGAGGATCCGATCACCGAATGCGGCTCTCGCCTCAATGGGGCCAACAGTTTTTCCAGCGCAAACAGGGTGGCGCCGGGAAAGCTGACGATCTGCTCGCCGTCGTTCAGTGGCACCAGAGTGTCCATGCGGCGCGTGTTGATCAGTACCACGTCCCGGTCATAGCTGCCCGAGGGGGTCGACCCTTCGGTCAGGCCGGTATTGGCCGCCTGCATGATGACTATCTTGTCGGCTGCAACGCAGGCCTGCAAAACCTTCCACTGCTCCAGAAGGCTTCCAGGCTGGATGACGCACAACGCCTCGCCCTCACCCGAGCGGAAACCACGCCGGAACCGTTCCGTCGCGCGTTCGCCAGTTAGAACATGCCGCGTTCCAACGACAGAGCGGAAATGTTCAATCAACGCGTCATTGGTCATGGCATCCCTCGTGTCTTTATGCGGCGCGGAAACGGATATTCTCGCGGCTCAGTTGGTCGATTCTGGTCACACCCATCAGCTTCATGTCACGTTCGATCTCGGCCCGCATGAGGCCCAGCGCTCGTTCGACACCCGGCTGACCAGCGGCGGCCAGAGGATACAGGTATTGACGTCCGACACCGACTGCTTTCGCGCCGATCGAAAGCGCCTTTAGCACATGAGTACCGCGCTGAATGCCGCTGTCCATGATCACGTCCAGCTTGTCGCCGACCGCATCTACGATCTCGGCCAGTTGATCAAACGGCGTGCGTGAGCCATCCAGCTGCCGCCCGCCATGGTTCGACAGAATAATCCCGGTGCAGCCAATCTCAGCCGCACGCTTGGCATCTTCGACTGTCATGATCCCCTTGAGGCAGAACTGACCGTCCCAATCCCGCACCATCTGCGCGACGTCATACCAATTCATCGACGGGTCCAGCATCTCGGTGAAATAGCCGCCGATCGAGCTGGCACTGCCACCCATATCCACATGCTCTTCCAATTGCGGCAGGCGGAACTTTTCGTGGGTGACATAGTTGATCCCCCACATCGGCTTGATCGCAAACTGGATCATGCCGTCCAGTGTCAGGCGGAACGGGATCGAAAAACCGGTGCGCAGGTCACGCTCGCGGTTACCGCCGGTGATGCTGTCGACGGTCAGCATCATGACCTCGACCCCGGCCTCTTTCGCGCGCTGCATCATGGCCGCGTTCAGGCCGCGATCCTTGTGGAAATAGAACTGATAGACCTGCGGGTTCTTGTGCTTCTTGCGCAGTTCTTCAAGCGACACGGTGCCCAGGGAAGACACACCGAACATGGTGCCGTATTTCTCGGCCGCGGCGGCTACGGCGCGTTCGCCTTGGTGGTGGAACAACCGCTGCAGAGCGGTGGGCGAGCAGTAAAACGGCATGTCCAGCTTTTGCCCCATCACGGTGACGGACATGTCCACGTCCTTCACCCCGCGCAGTACAGACGGCAACAGATCGCAGCGGTCAAAAGCGGCGGTGTTCTGGCGATATGTCACCTCATCATCCGCACCGCCATCGATATAGTTGAAGATCGGCCCCGGCAGGCGGCGCTTGGCCAACTGCCGGAAGTCGTGAAAGTTGTGGCAATGCTTGAGACGCATATCGTGATCTCCTTAATACGCCACAGAGGGCAGCCAGGTGGCGAGTGTCGGCCATAGGAAGACAAGCGCCAATCCGGTAAGTTGTAGCAGCACAAAGGGGATGATGCCTTTGTAGATATGCATCAGCTTGATCTCGGGCGGGCAGACGCCTTTCAGGTAGAAAAGAGCGAAGCCAACCGGCGGGGTCAGGAAGCTGGTTTGAAGCGTCACCGCCACCAAGATCACAAACCAGACCAGTGCGGGTTCATCCAGCACTCCGAAGCCCGGAATGTCGATTCCCAGGCCGTTCACGATCGGTCGCATCAGGGGCAATACGATCAGGGTGATCTCGATCCAGTCCAGAACAAAGCCCAGCAGGAATACGATGAACAGGATGAACAGGACCGTGCCATTGGCACCGAAGCCGGTGGATTGGACCACGTGCTCGATCAGTTCATCGCCGCCAAGTTCCCGCAGAACATAGGAGAATACCGTCGCGCCAAGGAAGATCGCGAAGATATAGGCGGTGGTGTTGAAGGTCGAAACTAGCACGTTCCACAGTTTCGCAAAGGTCAGCTTGCGATATCCCAGCGCCAACAGCGTCGCGCCCAATGCGCCTATGCCAGAGGCCTCGGTCGGGGTGGTCAGACCTCCGAAGATCGAGCCCAGAACCGCGAGGATCAGAAGCAGCGTTGGAATGACCGCGATCAGAACGTCTTTGACAGCATCCCAGTCAGGCGCTTTTGCCCCTTCGGGCACGGGGGCCGCGTCGCGCTTCACTTGTGCGAGAATGAAGATGTAGGTCAGGTATAGCCCCCCAATGATCACACCGGGGAAGACGGCGGCCATGAACAGGTCTCCGACGGACAGAGCCATCTGGTCGGCCATGATCACCAGCATGATCGAGGGCGGGATCAGGATACCCAGCGTGCCCGAAGCAGAGACCACGCCCGCCGCCAACGTCGGCTGATATTTCTGCTGCATCATCGACGGCAAAGACAGCACGCCCAGCAGCACCACGGACGCACCAATAATGCCGGTCGAGGCCGCCAGTATGATCCCGATCAGGGTCACGGTGATGGCAAGACCACCCCGCACGGTGCCGAACAGGCGCTGCATCGAGGTCATCAGACGCTCGGCCACACCGGATTCGTCCAGCATCAGCCCCATGAAGATGAACATCGGCAGCGCGACCAGAACCGCGTTGGACATGGTCGCGTAGACCCGGTTTACCACGGCGCCCAGGGTCAGGTAGTCGAGCCCGGTAAAGGTGCTCTCCAACCCGGTCCACAGCATCAGGTCATTGTCGAATAGGTAAGCTAGACCGCAATACGCAACACCGACACCAGCCAGTACCCAGGCCACCGGATAGCCGGTGAAGAGCAGCGCGATGAATGTCAGGAACATCGCAATGACCAGTTTTTCTTCGGTCGTTTCGACCAGGAAGGTCAGGCCCACACAGACGGCGGCAAACACAGCCAGAACCAGCAGGATACGACGCAGAGGAGCCCCCTCGCGTTCCGAAGCCGGTCCGTACATCAGTGCGTGACCGTCATGGATCAGTCGCGCCAGCGCAGCCAGCGCCAACAGAACAAAGCTGATCGGAATGACCGCCTTGAAGGCCCAACGCGCAGGCAGACCGGTGGGGCTGTCCGAGCGTTCGTTGACGCGGAAGCTTTCGTAGAAATAGTCATAGCCCTGATCGATCATCAGATAGATGAACGGGGTCAGCAGGGTCAGAATGCCGATCACCTCGATGATCCGCTGCGCCCGGCGGGACAGTTGCATATGCAGAACGTCGACGCGCACGTGGCTGTCTGTGATCAAGGCATATGAAATGCCGATCATCGTAACGATGCCGTAGAAGTGCCACTGGATCTCATCCAGTTTGGGGTAGTTCTGGCTGAGCAGATAGCGCAGCGCGACCTGCGAAAAAATCGCCGCCATCAGCAGCACATTCGCCCACATGACGACATGACCGACAGCTTTGACGCTGGTATCAATGGCAACGGCGATTTTTTGACGGTCGGTATCGGGATGCTCCAGGATGCCTTCATAGGCCTCAACCGGATCTTTAGTGGTATTTGGATTGCTCATGGTCATTCCTCGCCCGGCAGCCCTTTGCAAGGGCGGTGAAAGTTTGGAAAAATCCGAAGATCAGAAATCGACTGGGGCAGCTGTGTGCGCTGCCCCAGAGACGTCAGTGAGGAAGTTACTGACGTGGGAGGAAGGCGTTGGTCTTCCAGAGGTTGTAGCCGTCACGGAACTCGGTCATGTCGGCCAGAACCTTGGCAAAGAAGGCGTCATTTGCGGCCTCTTCGGCGGCGACCTCTTCCCAAGTGCTGCGGAAGGTATCCAGCATCTCGGGCGACCACTGCTTGAGGGTGACGCCGTTGTTTTCAACGTTGTCGATCAGAGCCGCGTGCTGGATCGCTTCACCTTCGGCAAAGCTGTCGGCCATCGAAGCCTTACAGGCGTTTTCGATGATCGCCTTGTGCTGCTCGCTGGTTTCCGCCCAGACGTCTTTGTTGATCATCAATTCGAACACGGTCGCTTGCTGGTGCCAGCCGGGGAAGTAGTTAAACTTGACCAGCTTGTGGAAGCCCAGACGCGCGTCGATGGCGGGCATCGAGAATTCGGTCGCGTCGATCGCACCTTTTTCCAGCGCCGGGAAGATCTCACCACCGGGCAGCAAAGAGGTCGCAACACCCAGTTTCTGCATCACCTTGCCGCCCAGACCGAAGAAACGCATCTTCAGACCGCTCAGGTCTTCAGGTGAGTTGATTTCAGTCGCGAACCAGCCCGAGGTCTCGGGGGCGATGACTGCGCAAGGGATCACGTGGACGTTGTAGCCCGCCTGATCATACATCTCTTGGTACAGCGTCATGCCGTTGCCGTAGTAGAGCCACGCCATGTATTCGCCCGCCTCCGGGCCGAAAGGAACGGCCGAGAACAGCGGAGCAGCCGGGATTTTACCCGCCCAGTAACCAGCGGTGGTGTAGCCCGAGTTGATCTTGCCAGTCGAAACCGCGTCTAGAATTTCGAACGGTGGAACCAGTTTGCCTGGCTCATATACCTTCATCTTCAGCGTACCACCCGACATCAGGTCCAACTGCTCGGCAACGCGCGGGATTGGCGAACCAAGACCAGGCAGTTCGGTCGAGAACGCAATCGGGGTTTTCAACAGCAGCTTATCTTTAGCAACCGCAGGTGCGGCCATCAGGCTGGCGGCTACGGCAAGGCTCGTCAGGGTCTTTTTCATAATGTCTCCTCCTGGGTGGGTCGGGCATCTGCCTCAAACACAAACGCAGACCCTTGCGGGTTTGCATTAGTGGTTCACTAACTTTACCATTGCTACTCAGTCAATAATTTTATTTACCAATGGATCTGCAGAAATGTCCCTTACTGGGCGCACTCAGTTTCGATTAATTACTGCATATTTTCGTAAATTCTTATTTTAATGAAAGTGTTAAGATGTATTTCCATGCTGGAACTGAATGCTTGAAAAACACGCCAATATGGTTACATTTATTTACCAATATATCTCACCTCGGCATCTTACTTAGGTAAAACCCATGAACACCAAGGCGATTTTTGAACCGGTCGGACACGAATCGCTGGCCGATGCCGTGGTGGCACAGATCGAAGACCTCATCGCGTCGGGCATTCTGAAACAGGGCCGCAAGCTGCCGTCCGAGAGGGATCTGGCCGAGATGCTTCGGGTCTCACGGCCGAAGCTGCGCGAAGCACTGGCCGTGCTGGAAGAGCGCGGGCTGGTCACCACTCAGCATGGTGAGGGGACCTTTGTCGCCGCCCTGACCGGGCAAGCGATGTTGCCGGCCCTTCTGGCGCTATACGAACGGCACGAGCCTGCCTTTTTCGACCACCTGGAATACCGCCGAGAACAAGAAGGCTTTGCCGCCCGCCTTGCCGCCCGCAGGTCCACCAAGGCCGACAAGGAGAGGATCGCCGAAATCCTCGACGAGAATGTGCGGGCGTGGGAGGCGAACGATGCGCAAGCCTCACGCGAGGCGGATTTCGCCCTGCATGCTGCTATCGTCGACGCCAGCCAGAACGCCACTTTGATCCATATGATGGCCTCGATCTACGAACTGACCAAGCGAGGCGTTTTCTACAATCGCAGTTTTCTGAAATCGATTGACGGTTCGGGCAAACAGCTGCTGGATCAGCACCTTGCCTTGGGTCAAGCGGTGATTGACGGAGACGAAAAGCGCGCCGAACAGGCCGCGCTGGACCATATCGACTTTGTCGAGCGCTCGTTCAGGACGGGGATAGAACAGCAGCGCCGCGAGGTTATGGCCGAGAAACGGCGACTTCTGTCGCGCTAGACATTTAGTACCAAAGCCGCCCGCAACGGACGGCTTTGATCAGTGCATTCAGCAAAACGGGAGAGGTGTTCAGGCCTGTACGGCCTTCATAAACCGATCTCGGATCACGACAGGGTCCATCGTGATCGGCGGCATCTTGGCATTGCCGCTTTCGCATTTGCTAACGATGATGGTCATCTGCCGGGCGTCCAGTGCCTCTTGCAACACGCGACCGGTATCTTCGGCGGCACATTCAATCACACGCTCACATCCTGCCGCAGCCGCCATTTTCGCCAATGACGTCTTCAACCCCGCATAGGTCGGCTGATCCCCGGTGGACCCGTATGAGCCATTGTCGACGATCAGGAGGATGTAGTTGTCAGCCACGTTGTTCGCGATGGTCGGCAGCGTTCCAAGATTGGTCAGAACGGAGCCGTCCCCATCGATCACGATCACCGGCTTGGGCTGGGACAGGGCCAACCCCAGACCTATGGATGAAGCCAACCCCATCGTGCCCAGCATGTAGAAATTCGTTGGCTGGTCATCAATCGCGTGCAGCTCTTGGCTGGGAATGCCGATGTTGCAAACCACCAGTTGATCCCGCAGGATCGGAGCGATTTCTTTCAGGATTTCAGAACGGATCATTGGTCGCCATAGCCTCCCCAGAAGTTGGCGTCGGTCAGAATGGCAACCGGCTTGTTGCACATGAACGTGTATTTCAGGATCGCATCCAACTCGGCCACATCCGCCTGATGGTGAAAATGGTAAGTCGGGATATTGAGCTGCGCCAACAACGCCTTGGTGTGAACAGCCATCTCGACCTGGCAGGCAATCGGCTCGCGCAGCTCACCCCGGTACGAGATCAGCATCGGCAGTGGCATCCGATAATACTGGATCAGGGTCGCCAATGTGTTGATCGTCACCCCGATTGCTGTGTTCTGCATGATAATGGCCGGGCGCTTACCGCCCATCCATGCGCCTGCGCACAGGCCCATCCCCTCGTCCTCTTTGTTCGAAGGGATGTGATAGATGCCTTCGCGCTGGTCGATCTCATCAATGACACCGGCCAATTGCTTGCAGGGGACGGTGGTCACGAACGAAATGTCGTTCGCCACCAGGTCGTCAGTGATCTTCTTGTCTATATTCATCTTCCGGCTGTCAGTCCTATTGTTGTCGCCCAAGGGCGTGATTGACGGTTATCACCTGCGGTACACATGCACCGCGCAAGGGGCATGACGCACAACGCGCGACGCTGTGGAGCCCAGGAAATAGTCGCTGAGGTCGGGCTTGTGAGACCCGATGACGATGCAATCGACACCGTTCTCCGCCGCATAATCTATGATCGTGCGCGCCGTGTGGCCCTTCACGAGTTCGGAACTCACCCCATCCAGCCCTTCGACTTTGCGCGACAGTTCCAGTCGGGCGCGGCGATATCCTTCTGCCACCAGATCCTTGTCCAGAAACGCACTGACCGAGCCCTGCGGCATTTCGTAAACATGCAAAGCAATGATCTCTCCGCCGCCCTGAGACAAGGCACGCGCCACTTCCAGAGTGTGTTGCGAGATATCGTGATCCAGCGCCATTGGAACGAGAACTTTCTTGTACATGTCAAACTCCTTTCGACCCGGTCGGCCCTATCAAGCCAAGGATAGTACCCAGTGCGGTATCAAGGCCAGAGAACAGTTTGGCAGGTGGTGGTTGGACCGATCATCCTTCGGCACGCAGATCAAATTCCTCATCCGGGAAATACTTGGCGAGGCGCACATCGGCCGCCCGTGCATGTCCCTCCATCCCTTCCACGCGCGAAATCCGGGCAGTGGCCAGGGCGATGGGTTTTGAGCCTTCCCGAGTCGCCCGCTGCCATGTCACGATCTTCATGTATTTGTGGACGCTCAGCCCGCCCGTGTAGCTGGCCGCCCCCGAGGTCGGCAGAACGTGGTTGGTACCCGTTGCCTTGTCCCCATAGGATACAGTGGTCTCTTCCCCCAGAAACAAAGAGCCATAGCAGGTCAGGCGATCCAGCCACCATTCCAGATCCTCGGCCTGAACGGTCAGGTGTTCCGGCGCGTATTCGTCAGAACAAGCGGCCATCTCTTCGCGATCCGAACAAACGATGACCTCGGCATAGTCGCGCCATGCAGCAGCCGCGTTTTCTCGGTTCAGGTCAGGAAGATCTGCAATCAACTCGGGCACCAGTGTCATGACATTCTGCGCAAGCGCTCGGTCATCTGTCACCAGCCAGACAGGAGAGTTATACCCGTGTTCCGCCTGACTCACGAGATCGGTGGCCACAACAAGCGGGTCCGCACTGCTGTCGGCGAGGACCAGACTGTCGGTTGGTCCGGCGATCATGTCGATGCCAACCTCACCGTAGAGGATGCGCTTGGCCTCGGCCACGAACTGGTTCCCGGGCCCTACAAGGATGTTCGCGCGCGGCAGGCCGAACAGGCCGTATCGCATCGCGGCGACACCCTGCACCCCTCCCATTGCCAGAATACTGTCGGCCCCACAGATATGGGCCGCATAGACTACCGCTGGCGCAACGCCCTCATCCGGTTTCGGAGGGGAGCACGCGATGATGTGGCGGCATCCGGCCACTTTGGCGGTTGTCACGGTCATGATCGCACTGGCGATATGGCTGTACCGGCCGCCGGGCACATAGCAGCCCGCCGCATCCACGGGGATCGCCTTTTGGCCAGCGATCACTCCGGGCACGATCTCGGTCTGGACGTCGGCCATCGTGGCCTTCTGTGCCTCGGCAAAATGGCGGACGTTGTTATGGGCGAAACGGATATCCGCCTTAAGCTTTTCAGGCACAAGCGTAATGGCGGCGTCAATCTCGTCCTGCGTCATCAGAACGTTGCCGTCGAACCTGTCGAACTTGGCTGCATATTCCAGTGCCTTCGCGTCGCCGCCGGCTTCAATCTCGGCCAGGATGGTCTTGACCGTATCGTGAACCTCGGGCGCATCAGATTGCGCCGTCAGCATCGCCTTTTTGAGATAGTCGCGCGCCATAGTCAGCCCCTGCTCCCGGTTCTTGCCCGGCCACTCTGTCAGAGGCGAAATCGCCTTTGCAAGCGTTTGTGGAGCCTCAGACGAAACTCTTTTCGATCTTCTAACCCCATTTAAGAAAAGACAAATTTTGGGATTGGGAAAGCTGAAACTCGGCCTCGCAAGACGACCTCGGCGCCGTTGTTGCCTACGGATTCAGCGGGACCTACGACCCTCTTCAAGGCGTGAGGTAAGCGGTCGAACTAGGCGATTCGCAGATTCACTTGAGCAAAAGAAAACGCCCCTGACGAAGGTCAGAGGCGGTTCCAAAAGTATTTTCAGAGGGCGGTTAGCCGCGCTCTTCGATGATTTCAACCAGATGCGGGATCTTGTTGACCATGCCGCGAACCGAAGGCGTATCCTCCAGCTCACGGGTGCGGTGCATCTTGTTCAGGCCCAGACCGATCAGGGTTGCGCGCTGTTCGGCGGGGCGACGGATCGGAGAACCGATCTGCTTGACGACGATGGTTTTTGCCATTGCTCGCTACTCCTTACGCTTCGGCTTCAGCCGGTGCTTCGTCCCGCTTGGGCAGGATGTCGGCAACTTTTTTACCACGACGTGCGGCAACCGAACGCGGGCTCTGCTCTTTCTGCAGGCCGTTAATGGTGGCGCGGATCATGTTGTACGGGTTCTGCGAGCCCAGCGACTTGGAAACAACGTCCTTGACGCCCAGCATTTCGAACACGGCACGCATCGGACCACCGGCGATGATACCAGTACCTTCAGGTGCGGTGCGCATAACCACTTTACCAGCGCCGTGACGGCCCTCGATGTCGTGGTGCAGGGTACGACCTTCGCGCAGTTGCACGCGGATCATCTGACGCTTGGCTTGCTCAGTCGCCTTACGGATGGCTTCAGGTACTTCTTTCGCTTTACCTTTACCAAAGCCGACGCGGCCTTTCTGATCGCCGACAACCACCAGAGCGGCGAAGCCAAAGCGCTTACCACCTTTTACGGTTTTCGACACGCGGTTGATTGCGACCAGACGATCTGCAAATTCCGGTGCTTCTTCACGGTCGCGGCCACGGCCCCGACGGTTTTCACGTTCTGCCATTTGGCATCCCTTTTCTCATGTGGCGCTTTCGGCGCCGTTTTCTTCAATCCAAGTGAGCCCCGACTGTCGCCGAGGCCCCCGGATCATCGGGGCGGATCGAAAGCCGCCCGCAAGTCTTAGATCTTCAGACCACCTTCACGCGCGGCGTCGGCAACTGCTTTCACCTTGCCGTGGAACAGGAAGCCACCACGATCGAAATAGGCCTCTTCGACGCCTGCCTTCTTGGCACGCTCGGCGATGGCCGCGCCCACTTTGGTGGCCGCTTCGACGTTGTTCTTGCCAACAACACCCAGATCTTTTTCCAGGGTCGAGGCCGATGCCAGGGTCACGCCACGAACGTCGTCGATCAGCTGAACGCTGATGTTCTTGTTCGAACGGTGAACCGACAGGCGTACACGGCCGGCGTTGACTTTGCGAAGTTTGTTCCGAACGCGCAGGCGGCGCTTCAGAAACAGGGTTCTTTTGCTGTTTGCCATTGTTTGCGTCCTTACTTCTTCTTGCCTTCCTTGCGGAAGATGAACTCGCCCTTGTAACGGATGCCCTTGCCTTTGTACGGCTCGGGACGGCGCCATTCGCGGATTTTGGCCGCGACTTCGCCCACCTGCTGCTGGTCGATACCTTCCACAACGATCTCGGTCTGCTTCGGCGCGGTGATGGTGACACCTTCCGGAGCAGTGAAATCAACATCGTGGCTGTAGCCCAGGTTCAGCTTCAGGGTGTTGCCCTGCATCTGAGCCCGGTAACCAACACCCTGGATCTCCAGCTCTTTTTTGAAGCCTTCGGTCACACCGGTTACCAGGTTGGCAACCATGGTGCGGCTCATGCCCCACTGCTGGCGGGCACGCTTGGACATGCCACGGGGGTCGATCTTGACCACGTTGTCTTCAACCGACAGCGTCACGTCGTCGGTGGCGGTGAAGCTGCGGGTGCCTTTCGGACCTTTGACTTCGATGGTCTGACCCGACACAGAGGCGGTAACGCCGCTGGGCAGCTCGACCGGTTTTTTACCAATACGAGACATTGCAGACCTCCTTAGAAGACGGTGCAGAGCACTTCGCCGCCAACATTGTTGGAGCGAGCGTTTGCGTCCGACATCACACCTTTCGGAGTGCTGACAATCGACACGCCCAGACCCTGACGGACCTGCGGGATGTCATTGACGCCCATGTAGACGCGACGACCGGGTTTCGAAACCCGCTTCAGCTCGCGAATAACAGGGGTGCCTTCGTAGTACTTCAGGCTGATTTCGATGGCCGGATGACCGTTTGCACCGGTCGTCTTTTCATAGCCACGGATGTAGCCTTCGTCCGCCAGCACGTCCAGAACCCAACCGCGCAGCTTGGAAGCCGGGGTGGAAACGGTGGACTTGCCGCGCATTTGCGCGTTGCGGATACGGGTGAGCATATCGCCGATAGGATCATTCATATCTATGTCTCCCTTACCAGCTCGATTTCACCATGCCGGGGATCTGACCAGCAGAACCCAGCTCGCGCAGCGCGATACGGCTGACCTTCAGCTTACGGTAGTAAGCGTGGGGACGACCGGTCAGCTGACAACGGTTGTGCAGACGGGTAGCCGAGCTGTTGCGCGGCAGTTTCGCCAGTTTCAGACGCGCTTTGAAACGCTCTTCCATCGGGCGGCTCTCGTCATTCGCGATTTCTTTCAGCTCGGCACGCTTTGCGGCATATTTGGCCACCAGGCGTTCGCGCTTCTTTTCGCGTTCGATCATTGCTTTTTTAGCCATGTCTCAATCCTCCCGGCGCTTACGCGTTGAACGGCATGTTGAATGCTTTCAACAGGCTCTTCGCTTCAGCGTCGGTTTTCGCTGTGGTGGCAATTACGATATCCAGGCCCCAGACCTCGTCGACCTTGTCGAAGTCGATTTCCGGGAACACGATGTGCTCTTTCATGCCCATGGCAAAGTTGCCCTGACCATCGAAAGACGGCTTAACACCGCGGAAGTCACGAACGCGCGGCAGCGCGATGGTGATCAGGCGATCCAGGAATTCGTACATCCGGTCACCGCGCAGGGTCACTTTCGCGCCCAGCGGCATGTCTTCACGGACGCGGAAACCCGCGATCGACTTCTTCGCCTTGGTTGCAACGGCCTTTTGACCAGCAATAGCAGTCAGATCTTCGACAGCAGCTTTCGCTTTCTTCGAGTCTTTGACCGCCTCAGCACCACAACCGATGTTCAGAACGATTTTGTCCAGCTTGGGCAGCTGCATGTCGTTCTTGTAGCCGAACTCTTCTTTCAGAGCGGCACGGATGGTTTCAACGTACTGAGCTTTCAGACGCGGGGTGTAGGTTGCGGAATCAAGCATCGATCACGTCCCCTGTGGTCTTCGCGAAGCGAACCTTCTTGTCACCTTCCATGCGGAAGCCAACGCGGGTTGCTTTGCCGTTCTTGTCCAGCAGCGCCAGGTTCGACAGCTCGATCGGGTTTGCCTGAGGCAGGCGACCACCTTGCGAGGTTTGAGACTGACGTGTGTGACGGATGGCAATGTTGATGCCTTCGACAACAGCTTTACCGGCTTTGGGGTCAACCGAGGAAATGGTTCCCTCTTTGCCCTTGTCCTTGCCGGCCAGCACGACGACCTTGTCGCCTTTGCGGAGTTTAGCAGCCATGATTACAGCACCTCCGGAGCCAGCGAGATGATTTTCATGAAGTTCTTGCCGCGCAATTCACGAACAACGGGGCCAAAGATACGGGTACCGACTGGCTCGTTGTTATTGTTCAGGATGACGGCGGCGTTGCGATCGAAACGGATCGCTGTGCCGTCTTCGCGACGGACTTCCTTGGCGGTGCGTACGACGACGGCCTTACGGACGTCACCTTTCTTTACGCGGCCGCGCGGGATGGCTTCCTTCACCGAGACGACAATGATGTCGCCAACGGAGGCGTATTTACGCTTGGAACCACCCAGGACCTTGATGCACTGAACTCGGCGTGCGCCGGAGTTGTCAGCGACATCCAGATTGGTCTGCATCTGGATCATGTGGTTTCTCCCGACCTGTGGGGGCTGGTCTCGTTAGATCCCCCAGGGTTTCGACAAATGAAATCCCAGGGGCTTACGCCTCCAGAACTTCCCAACGTTTCGTCTTCGATTTCGGCGCGCATTCGATGATGCGTACGGTGTCACCGACCTTGAAGGCGTTCTTTTCGTCGTGAGCCCGGTATTTCTTGGACTTACGAACGGTTTTGTGCAGCAGCGGGTGCTTGAAACGGCGCTCAACCGAAACGGTTACGGTTTGCTCGTTGGCGTCGCTGGTGACCACGCCGGACAGGATACGCTTGGGCATAGGATTACTCCTCCGATGCCGCAGCAGCGGCCTTTTCGTTCAGAATGGTTTTGACGCGGGCAGCGTTGCGGCGAGCCGCTTTGATGCCAGCAGTGTTTTCCAGCTGACCGGTTGCCTGTTGAAAGCGCAGGTTAAAGCTTTCTTTCTTCAGGTTGGCCAGTTCCTCGCGGAGCTGGTCCGGGGTCTTGTCACGCAGTTCTTGGGCGTTCATCGCCTTTTTCCTTTGCTCAAAACACCAGAAGGCCCCCTGACAGGGTCACCTTGGACCTGGTGGATGAATGATAGACATGCGAATCCCCCGACTCGGCCGGGGGACTTGCAGGATGCCGCCGTATAAGGGTTTAAGCGGTGGGTGGCAAGAGGAAGTTTTAGGGTGCGAATTGGACAGAAAAACCGTGTCTCACCGACGCCGGGTTGAAGCTGCGGCCTATGAATTGTCGTCTTTGATTTGCAATTGGTGAAAACCGCCGTCCAATACAGGTAAAGAGTCACCAGCAGCCACGCCTCTTCTCAGCACCATTTGCAGCTCAGGGGCATACAACATCCGCTCAGTAAACGCGTGGGAACCCTCGACACTCTCTTTGAGCAAGACATCCCAAACTCGATACTTGCAGGCCCCAACCCTTTCAATCCGGTATCTTTGAAACTCGACCTCAATTGAACCCGACTGGGCATTGTCGGTGTTGGGATAGTCGACGAAGTCTGAGGTCCACTTCTTTTGACTGTCCAAGATATCTAGCGAGTCCAATTTTCGCTCATAACTTCGGAACCATTTTGTGTCGGGCAACCCTTGGGGCGGCAAGATTGGATGGGCAAAATAAACTTCTCGCCGAGTTTCATTTGCCCCCGGTTCGACAGTACTCGCAAGAATACCCCCTGCATGAGAGACGTATTCGATGTCATCCAGATTTTTGCCAGGCTCGCGAACAAGGACAATGCCGGTATCAACGTGTTCTTTACTGGGACATTCCGCGCTAACCGAAGACGCCAGTAGCGCTACTAGAAAAGAACTGCCTAAAAAAAATTTAATCAACATTGAGGGTTTTCGCTCTCATTCCCACTTATAGTTGAAACTGACACTGATCCGATCATCCTCGGCCATATTCATCGGAACTTCGTGGCGCAGCCAACTTTCCCAAAGTAGCACATCCCCCACTTGAGGCTGAACATAAATGAAAGGTTGCAAGTCCCTTCGCCCAAATTTTAGGCGCGTCGGCGCGGCCATCATGCGGCCTGAACGCGGATCCTCCAGCTTCAACGCGCTCGCCCCTTCGGGCATGGCAACGTAGGTCGTGCCCGAGATCACGCTGTGCGGGTGCAAATGGCTGGAGTGCATGCCGCCCTCCGGCAGGATATTGATCCATAGGTCTTCAAGCTTAAGCTCCCCCTCGCCCAGATCGAACTCCAGATCCTTGGCAAAAGCCGCAACGTGCTGATCCAGCGCCTTCACCAGATCGGCGAAGATCGGGAAGCGCCAAGGCAAATCGGTGAGCGAGGCGTAGCTGGTATAGCCGGGATAGCCATTCTCTTCACACCATTCCTGCCCGGCCTCATCATCCTCGGCAATAACAAGGCAGGAGTTTTCCAGCTCGCCCGCGTCGATCTTGGGATCGAACTCGGACAAAGCTGCGCGATAGAGACGGGTAACGAAGAGTGATTCAATCTGTGCCATGCCCCGGCTATATCCCAGCGGAAGCACAAGGGCGAGAGCAGCCGCCTCAGAAAAGCGGCTGCTCGGGTGCGACTTATCGTTAAGCGCCTTAGTAGAAGTAGCGCAGCCAGAGATAGACGTTGGCGATCATCAGGGTCAGGATCATGATCGGGAAAGCCATGAGCGCGAATTTGACGAAGCCAATCGGCTGCTTAGCCTTTTCGGCAAAGGCCGCAACCGTCAGGTTGGCGCTTGCCCCCAGCAAAGTCCCGTTGCCGCCCAGACAGGCGCCCAGAGCCAGCGACCACCACAGAGGCTCGATCGCATCAGGCCCGCCAAACGTGTCAGCCGTGGACTCGATCAGAGGGATCATCGTGGCCACGAAGGGGATGTTGTCCAGAATGGCCGACAAGATACCCGAGGCCCAGAAGATGAAGAACGCAGTCCACATCATGTCGCCCTCGGTCAACTCCAGCACTTTCTCACCGAAGAATTCGAGCAGGCCGACATGCTCGACACCTGCAACGATGACGAACAAACCGCCGAAGAAGAAAATGGTGATCCACTCAACCTCACCAAAAATGTGGTGAACGGATTCGGACTGCTCTTCTCCGTGCTGGTGCCCATAGGCCAACAGCATCAGCAGCGCAGCACCGGCCAGCGCCGAGGTGCCCGGCTGGATGCCGTAGCCGTGGCCAAGCGTGAAGCCAAGCAGGGTCAGCGCCAGAACCGACAGGGATTTGATCATCAGGCCGACATCGGTGATCGCTTCATTTTCATTGAAACGCATGATCTTTTCGCAGGCCGATTTGGGGATGGCGGCCAGCGTGCGGCGGTTCATCAGGTAGATTATACCGGTCAACACCACCAGACAGATGGCCGAGATCGGCGCAAGATTGACCACAAAGTCATTGAAGCTGAGGCCTGCGGCCGAACCGATGATGATGTTCGGCGGGTCACCAATCAGAGTGGCCGTACCGCCCACATTCGAGGCCAGTATCTCGGCAAAGAAGAACGGGTAAACACGCGTCTCGAGCGCGTCTGTGATCAGCAAAGTGATCGGCGCGATCAACAGAACGGTCGTTACGTTGTCGAGCAGAGCCGAGAACACCGCCGTGATCAGCGTCAGCATGATCAGGATGCCTGTCGGATTGGCCTTGACCACCTTTGCGGCCTTGATGGCGACGAATTGGAACAACCCGCATTTGCTGGTGATCCCGACGATCACCATCATGCCAATCAGCAGCGCCAAGGTGTTGGCATCAACGCCCGCGACGGCCTGTTCCTGGTTGATGATGCCGAACAGCACCATCAGCGATGCCCCCAGCATGGCCAGAATGGCGCGGTTCACTTTTTCGGTCACCAGGACGGCATATACTGCGATCAAGATACCGGTGGCGACCCACAAAGGGTCAATCCCCAACAGCTGAGGAACGGAGAACGCGTGTTCTCCATGCGAAACGGAATGGTCGGTCAATGGTCTGATCCGGTCTTTAGGGGTTAGCTCAGCGCGTGATCAATCAACGAGTTCGGGCTGACAGAGCCGACGAAGCGATTGGTCTCGGGTTCCACGAGGAAAACGTGGCGTTTGAATTTGTGGATCAGGAAAATACCTTCCATCACCGGCGTGTCGGGTGCGAGAACTGGGATGTTGGCCGGGTTCGACATGTGATCTCCGACCCGCTCTTCGTGCAAGCGCTTGATCTGTTCGCTGATGTCTTCCTTGGTCAAATCCATAAAGCTGAGATGGCTGATCGCAACGCGCGAGGTCTCATCGCTGACACCAATACGGGCCGCGCGCGGCAGGATCATCTTGATCAACGTGGGTGCAGTGAAAACGCCTTGGAAGCTACCGTCATCCCCCACCACCGGCAAGAACCGGGCGCGGCTGTCGCGGATGATCTCAAACGCCTTGGCGACTGTATCATCGGGATGAATTGTCTTCTGTTTTTCAGGGGGGACCATGACGTCCCGGCAAGTAAGGCCCATACGTGTCCTCGGTCTTTCAGCGGGGTTTCAGAGCCAAGGCACAGTTCGTGCTCAAGCCGTATCGGAGTAAGATCGACCCAAGCTCTGATTGAGAAGGTTTTGCGAGCGCTTCTTTTCACCAGATGAGAGAATATGCCACCCCTGAGCCCCATCTTTTTTGCAATGCCGGTATTGAATCTCGGAATTGGGCGCCTAGCGGGTTTGCGAGAGGCCACAAACGAAAAAGCCCCCACCGATTTCTCGGCGGGGGCAATTCTGTTCGGGTTTCCCCGGACTGTTTACCAGTCTTCGCGAACCACGACGCGAGTCTTGATCGGCAGCTTCATCGCGGCCAGGCGCAGGGCCTCACGGGCGATGTCGTCATTGACGCCGTCGATCTCGAACATCACGCGGCCAGGCTTGACTTTGCATGCCCAGCGGTCGACCGAACCTTTACCTTTACCCATACGAACTTCGATCGGCTTTGCAGTGACCGGAGTGTCGGGGAAGATGCGGATCCAGACGCGACCCTGACGCTTCATGTGACGCGTCATGGCACGACGTGCAGCTTCGATCTGGCGTGCAGTTACACGCTCAGGCTCAAGAGCTTTCAGGCCGTAGGTGCCAAAGTTCAGATCAGAGCCGCCCTTGGCGAGACCCTTGATCCGGCCTTTGTGCATCTTGCGGAATTTAGTACGCTTTGGTTGAAGCATATCTTTCCCTCCTTAGCGACGACCGCCACCAGCACCACGAGGTGCAGGGCCGTCCTGGAGTTCCTGTGCTTTACGGTCACGTGCCTGCGGATCGTGCTCCATGATCTCACCTTTGAAGATCCAGACCTTGATCCCGATGATCCCGTAGGGGGTCATCGCTTCGGCATGTGCGTAATCGATGTCGGCACGCAGAGTGTGCAGAGGCACGCGGCCTTCACGGTACCACTCGGTCCGTGCGATTTCGGCCCCGCCCAGACGACCAGCGACGTTCACCCGGATACCCAGGGCGCCCATGCGCATGGCGTTCTGAACCGAGCGCTTCATTGCGCGACGGAACGAAACACGACGTTCCAGCTGCTGAGCGATGGACTCGGCAACCAGCTGCGCGTCAAGCTCGGGCTTGCGCACTTCGACGATGTTCAGGTGCAGTTCGCTGTCGGTCATACGAGCAAGCTTTTTGCGCAGAACTTCGATGTCTGCACCTTTCTTGCCGATGATGACACCGGGGCGTGCAGTGTGGATCGTAACGCGGCACTTCTTGTGCGGACGTTCGATGATCACACGGGCAACACCGGCCTGCTTGCACTCTTTGTTGATGAACTCACGGATCTTGAGGTCTTCCAGCAGAAGATCACCGTAGTCCTTGGTGTCGGCGTACCAGCGGCTGTCCCAGGTGCGGTTGACCTGCAGGCGCATGCCGATCGGATTTACTTTATGACCCATTAGGCTTGCTCCTCAACTTGACGCACCTTGATGGTGATCTCCGAGAACGGCTTCATGATCTTGCCGAAACGGCCACGGGCACGCGGACGACCGCGCTTCATGACCAGGTTCTTACCAACCCATGCTTCGGCGACGATCAGCTCGTCAACGTCCAGGTTGTGGTTGTTTTCGGCATTCGCGATTGCGGACTGCAGGCACTTCTTGACGTCCTGCGCGACACGCTTGTTCGAGAAAGTCAGGTCGGTCAGAGCCTTCTCAACTTTCTTGCCGCGGATCATTTGCGCAACCAGGTTCAGTTTCTGCGGGCTGGTGCGAAGCATGCGGGTTTTCGCCATTGCTTCGTTTTCAGCCACGCGGCGGGGGTTCTTTTCCTTGCCCATGACTTACTTCCGCTTCGCTTTTTTGTCTGCGGCGTGGCCATAATAGGTGCGGGTCGGCGAGTATTCACCGAACTTCTGACCGATCATGTCTTCCGAGACGTTGACGGGAATGTGCTTCTGGCCGTTGTACACACCAAAGGTCAGACCCACGAACTGGGGCAGAATGGTGGAACGACGCGACCAGATTTTGATGACTTCGTTGCGGCCCGACTCGCGCGCTGCTTCGGCTTTTTTCAGCACGTAAGCATCGACGAAAGGACCCTTCCAAACAGAGCGAGACATGGATTAACGTCCCTTCTTCTTGGCGTGCCGCGAGCGGATGATCAGCTTCTGGGACGCTTTGTTCTTGTTGCGGGTACGCTTACCCTTGGTGTCCTTACCCCACGGCGTAACCGGCGTACGGCCACCCGAGGTACGACCTTCACCACCACCGTGCGGGTGATCGATCGGGTTCATTGCAACACCACGAACCGACGGACGCACGCCCTTGTGGCGCATACGACCGGCTTTACCGAGGTTCTGGTTCGAGTTGTCGGGGTTGGACACGGCACCGATGGTGGCCATGCATTCCTGACGGACCATGCGCAGCTCGCCCGAGCTCAGACGGATCTGAGCGTAGCCGCCATCGCGACCAACGAACTGAGCGTAAGTACCGGCCGCACGTGCGATCTGACCGCCTTTGCCAGGCTTCATCTCGATGTTGTGGACGATAGTACCGATGGGCATGCCCGAGAACGGCATTGCGTTGCCCGGCTTGATGTCGGCTTTGGCGGATGCCACAACCTTGTCACCAACAGCCAGACGCTGCGGAGCCAGGATATACGCCTGCTCGCCGTCTTCGTATTTTACCAGTGCGATGAATGCGGTCCGGTTCGGGTCATATTCGATCCGCTCGACGGTTGCCGCGACATCAAATTTGTTCCGTTTGAAGTCAACGATCCGGTAGAGACGCTTTGCGCCACCGCCGCGGCGGCGTGAAGTGATCCGTCCGGTGTTGTTCCGGCCGCCCGATTTGGTCAAACCCTCTGTGAGAGACTTGACCGGACGTCCTTTCCAAAGCTCCGAACGGTCGATCAGCACCAGCCCGCGCTGGCCCGGCGTCGTCGGCTTGTACGACTTGAGTGCCATGCTTTCTGTCTTCCGTTTAGCAAGTGCAGGGGATTTCCCCGCTATGTGATAGGCCCCCGTAGGTGCCAAGGGTATAGGGCCCCGAAGGTCCCCGGTTACAAATATCAGAGGCCCCGGAACGAATCCGAGGCCGCAAGATTGGGAGCGTGTAACAGGGTTGGGGGTGGGTGTCTATAGGGGGCGGCGGATTCTTTCAAGCTAGCCAAGTGCATGCTGCAAATCTCGATAACACTCGTTTTTTTACCGGCGGCGCCACAGATTGGACCGTTTTAGACAGCCGTTGCCATATCACTTTCGGAACGATGGGTTGGGAGTTCCTGTGTAGCAATTCAGAATCCATGGATACGAGCTTGTGACATAGTACCCGTATTGACCATCAACGGTCATACCATTGCATTCATCCAGATCTCCATTGCCTGTGAACTCATAGTCTTCAATGTAAGTGCCATCCGGCATACCACCCGGGCCGTTCGGCGGTTTTGGCCTCTCTGTCGACTTCAACTCATAGCCCGAGATGGCCGCTCGAATTTTCCCATCGCTATCCTCGAAGATTGTTCCGAATATCGGGAAACCGTCTGACGCAAAACCGATTACTGGAGAAGGCGCATCGAACTGTCGGTCATTGAACAGTGCGTTCGGGTTCGAATGGTAGTGATACCTGCCATCTGGCTGTGTATGCGCATTATGTAAATCAACCCCAAAGTACTTATCGTAAGATGGCGGATCGATCAGCCAGGGGTCGCGGATGGTACAACCAGCAAGCACGTTGCCGTTTTTGTCAGCTCGGGGAGCATCTGGTCGATAGCAACCTGCCGAAAGCAAATCCACAGGTACGCCATTCAACAATATGGCGTTGTATGCCTGTTGGCCGAGGGGACTCGGGTTTGTAGCCTTTTCTGGCTTTCGCGTAATTTGGAATTCACTCAACAAAGGACGAAAGTCATTGGCAAAACGTGCTGTCGCACCATTGAAGTCATGGTTGGGTGTCCCATTCGTAGCAATTGTACAAGTCTCGTTGTCGGCGTCTATCTTGACTTGTGCCTCGTAGGAGGTGCCCTTTTGGATATCTTCGACGTCCGCTTTGTAGCTACCAATGTAGTCAGCGCAATCGCCTGATCTGCTGGTCAGAATGGCATTCTTAATGTCGGTTGGAGCTGATTCCTGCGAAAAACAGGGAAACGGCAAGGCCAGGGCAAAAACGCAAAAGACAGACAATCTCAATTTCGATACCTCCACGAACTGGTGGTGACACTTCTCAGGTTCTTATGACATTGTATTTGAAACTTATTGTTGTTGTATCATCTTTCTGGGTTCAGCGCTCTGTGTGCGTAGAGCAGAGGTCCTTGCGTCGCAGATAACTATCAAGACGCAATAACAAGTCGATTTGATCGTTTCTGTTGCATACGCAGATTCCGGTATCGCAGCGGTGTCTATCGATCACACAACAAAGGCTTCACCAAGTACTCACCCCAAAGACCGTCTGCGGCACAGCGGCTCGGACTCCACCGCGATCCTCTGCTTGAGTTTGATATGCCCCAGCACCTCGCGAAAGGCGCGGTGTTTGGGTTTGCCTTCCAGATAATCCGCCAGTTTGAGCAGGTTGATCGGGTGCTTCGCAATCAACGCCTCAATCCGCTGCACGGCCTCGTCCAACTCATAGTGATCCACGTACTGACAGGCCACCTGCGTGGGCGTCAGCAGGCAGTAATCCTGCGGGCGTTTCTCAGTATAGCGCGCGATATCGAAAGGCGACGCGCCGAGGGCGTGAAACTTGGGGATGTGCACGCGCATATCAGCCTCGGCGTGCTCCAATACCGAGCCGGAGGTCTGGCGGAACCCCAGCGGACCAAGCTTGCCGACCACATGCTTGCGCATCGCCGGAGAGATCATGTCCGCATCCGCCCGGTCATATTTCAGATCATCGAACACCGACAGCAGCCCCAGCGTTTCATCGGCAATCTGGAAATAGGGCTCGGCGCTGAACGCCCGCATTTGCTCCAGCACCCGCGCACGCACAGTTTCAGGGTCCGAAACGAAATCGGCCCCGGCGGGTTGAACCGCCGAGGCCGTGAATAGTCGCAGTAAGCGTCGGATCAAAGACCGGTGCTCACGTCGATTGTGTTGCCCTCTTCCAGGGTCACATATGCTTTTTTGACGTCTTTCCGACGGCCCAGCTGGCCGCGGAACCGCTTGACCTTGCCTTTGGTCACGGTGGTGTTCACCGCTTTGACCTTCACACCAAACAGCGCCTCAACGGCCTCTTTGATCTGCGGCTTGTTGCTGTCGATCGCCACTTCAAAGACAACCGCGCCGTTCTCGGACGCCATGGTCGACTTTTCGGTGATGATCGGCTTACGGATCACGTCGTAATGTTCTGCCTTCGCGCTCATTTCAGACGAGCCTCCAGTGCTTCGACAGCCGCTTTGGTGAGCACCAGGGTGTCACGCTTGAGGATGTCATAGACGTTTGCGCCCATCGTCGGCAGGATATCCAGACCTTCGATGTTCTTGGACGCTTTCAGGAACCCTTCGTTCACGGTCGCGCCGTCGATGACCAGAGCACGTTTCCAGCCCAGGTTTGCAACCTGTTTGGCCAGAGCAGCAGTCTTGCCTTCGGCTTCGGCGTTCTCGATCACAACCAGTTCACCTGCCTTGGCTTTGGCCGACAGAGCGTGGCGCAGGCCAAGCTTGCGGAACTTCTTGGGCAGATCGTGGCCGTGCGAACGCACGACGGGGCCTTTGTAGATACCACCACCACGGAAGATCGGCGCGTTGCGGTCACCATGGCGTGCGCCACCGGTGCCCTTCTGGCGATAGATCTTCTTGGTCGAGTAGCTGGTTTCCGAGCGGGTCTTGACCTTGTGGGTGCCGGCCTGCGCGTTGTTGCGCTGCCAACGGACCACACGGTGCAGGATGTCCGCACGCGGCTCGAGACCGAACAGATCGGCGTTCAGCTCGATGTCGCCGGCTTTGCCGCCGTCCAGTTTGATTACATCAAGTTTCATGCTTCACCACCTTCCGCGGGAGCTTCTTCCGCAGGTGCTTCGGTTGCAGCCGATTTCACAGCAGCCGGGAAGGGCAGGCCTTCCGGTGCTTTCTTCTTCACGGCGTCCTTGACGGTGACCCAGCCCGATTTCGGTCCGGGAACGGCGCCTTTGATGAAGACCAGGTTCCGGTCGGCGTCGGTTTTGACGACTTCCAGGTTCTGGGTGGTTACACGGGCAGCACCCATGTGACCGGCCATCTTCTTGCCTTTGAACACCTTGCCTGGGTCCTGACACTGACCGGTCGAACCGTGCGAACGGTGGCTGATCGAAACACCGTGCGAGGCGCGCAGACCGCCAAAGTTCCAGCGCTTCATCGCACCGGCAAAGCCTTTACCGATCGAGGTACCCGAAACGTCAACTTTCTGACCTTCCAGGAAGTGTTCTGCCGAAATCTCAGCGCCCACATCAATCAGACCATCTTCGGAGACGCGGAACTCGGCCAGCTTACGCTTGGGCTCAACCTTTGCGGCGGCATAGTGACCGCGCATGGCTTTCGAGGTGCGTTTTGCCTTGGCAGCACCGGCGCCCAGCTGAACGGCGGTGTAGCCGTCTTTGTCAGCGGTACGCTGTGCAACGACCTGCAGGTTGTCCAGGTGAAGAACGGTCACAGGGATCTGCTTGCCGTCTTCCATGAACAGCCGGGTCATGCCGACTTTTTTTGCGATAATACCAGAGCGCATAATCTATACCCTCCGATCTTACGACTGCAGTTTGATCTCGACGTCCACACCAGCAGCGAGGTCGAGCTTCATCAGCGCGTCAACGGTCTGGGGGGTCGGATCAACGATGTCGAGCAGACGCTTGTGCGTACGGATCTCGAACTGGTCGCGGGATTTCTTGTCAACGTGAGGGCCACGGAGAACCGTGAACTTCTCAATCTTGTTCGGCAACGGGATCGGGCCGCGCACGTTCGCGCCGGTCCGCTTGGCAGTGTTGACGATCTCTTGCGTGCTGGCATCCAGAACGCGATAGTCAAATGCCTTCAGCCGAATACGGATATTTTGGCTTTGCATATTAACAGCCTTTTTTAGGCGTTGAGGTTGAGAGGAGGACAGACGCGCATCGCCAACCCTCTTCGAACCCAAAAGGCGGGAATCACCCCGCCTTGACGTTCTTATCGAGAACTCGCGCGTATTAGTGGGGTTGGTGGGGTTTGGCAAGGGGTTTGTTGGCTTTGTCCCACCTCAAAGAGCGACACGACCCAGTACCAAGAACTGATCTTCAGGACCAACTTCGCAACAAGAACGCGCTAAAGAACTATGGGCGAGGTATACAGCCTACATGCGACAATTGAGCAGTCAGAGAAAACCGACTTGGTCTGGAAGGTTTTCACCCCACGCTACAGTGAATACGCTGATTGACGACACAGGTTCTGGACGTGCTTTAGCGCTTCAGATTCTGTTAGGCTGCTCGGCAAGCCGGACGTCGAACCGCTTACGCTCGCGGCTAAACTCACTGATATCACAGTCGATTTCTTGGTCGTCGTCACTAAGGATAGCGGCACGCATGTCCTCCAGATCCTTGCTGTGAAGGATTTGCGTTCCATAGTTCAAGAATTCAAAACCTAACATGATTTCCTCCTGATTGCCTCAGCGGATCGGCCTGCGCACGCCCCGCTTTTTGTTTCAGATCACATGTGGGTTTCCTGTCTTTGGGTGAGGTGGAGTTTGGATTAAGAAACCTCAATCCGTTTTGCCCTTAGCGACGGCGAACTTTCCAAGCGTCATCTCGGTTCGAACACGTTTAGGCCCACCTCGGAACCGTATAGCTCAAACGAAAAAGGGCGTCCTGAGGGACGCCCTTTCCGTCTGATCATTCGCTTGCGCGACTTATTCAGTGATTTTCGACACAACGCCGGCGCCGACGGTGCGGCCGCCTTCGCGGATCGCGAAACGCAGGCCCTGCTCCATCGCGATCGGCGCGATCAGCTCAACGCCGAACGACACGTTGTCGCCAGGCATGACCATCTCGGTGCCTTCCGCCAGGGTCACGGTGCCGGTCACGTCAGTGGTCCGGAAGTAGAACTGAGGACGGTAGTTCGCGAAGAACGGAGTGTGACGACCGCCTTCTTCCTTGGTCAGGATGTAGGCTTCGGCTTCGAACTTGGTGTGCGGTGTAACCGAACCCGGCTTACACAGAACCTGGCCACGCTCAACGCCGTCACGGTCAACACCACGCAGCAGTGCGCCGATGTTGTCGCCTGCTTCACCGCGGTCCAGCAGCTTGCGGAACATTTCAACGCCGGTGCAGGTGGTTTTCGAAGTGTCGCGGATGCCGACGATTTCGATTTCGTCACCAACGTTGATCACGCCACGCTCAACACGGCCGGTCACAACGGTACCACGGCCCGAGATCGAGAACACGTCTTCGATCGGCATCAGGAACGGCTGGTCAACAGCACGCTCAGGGGTGTCGATGTACTCATCAACAGCCGCCATCAGTTCCTTGATCTTCTCTTCGCCGATTTCAGGCTTGTTGCCTTCCATCGCGGCCAGAGCCGAACCTGCAACGATCGGAATATCGTCGCCGGGGTATTCGTAGCTGGACAGCAGTTCGCGAACTTCCATCTCAACCAGTTCCAGCAGCTCTTCGTCGTCAACCTGGTCAACTTTGTTCAGGAACACGACCATCTTCGGGATGCCAACCTGGCGGCCCAGCAGGATGTGCTCGCGGGTCTGCGGCATCGGGCCGTCAGCGGCGTTCACAACCAGGATCGCGCCGTCCATCTGAGCGGCACCGGTGATCATGTTCTTGACGTAGTCGGCGTGGCCGGGGCAGTCAACGTGCGCGTAGTGGCGGTTCTCGGTCTCGTATTCCACGTGGGCCGTCGAGATGGTGATGCCGCGCGCTTTTTCTTCCGGCGCACCGTCAATCTGGTCATACGCTTTGAAGTCACCAAAATATTTGGTGATCGCTGCGGTCAGCGTCGTCTTGCCGTGGTCAACGTGCCCAATCGTGCCGATGTTGACGTGCGGTTTTGTACGCTCAAACTTTTCCTTTGCCATTCCTCAGGCGCCCTTTTGCGATTTGGGGGACCCTTGGTCCCGTGGTTACATCTGCGCGCGCGAGATATTTGGTTCAAAGGGGAAAATCAAGCACATCCTGAGGGAAATGCGCCGATCACGCCGGATTTTGCGTGAGCTCGCTCGTTTCCAGCGGCTGGATCAGGTCCGGACGCCGGTCAAACCAACCATTGTCCTTGTGTTCCTCGGCCAACCACTCTTCGACTCGGTCGGCAACTTTCAGGGCAAGACCGCTCATCTGCTCTTCTTTGGTGCGGGTATTGCCCGAACCTGTCAGAGCGCTCTCTCCGGTCGTGTCTTCCAAAACTTGGAATTGCTTGCCCTTGGCGAGGAATTCTTTCTTCTTAACATCGTAGACATTGACCAGAACAATCGCCGTGCTTTTGGGATTGTAGATGACGGGAATGCCCGGAGGCGCCAGCATGTAGCCTTCGAGGCTGATACCGATATCGTATTCCTGTGCGCCTTCATAACGGCCGAGACGGATATCGACCGCGTTCTGAATGGCGTTTTCCCACTCTTTTGGAGTCGCATCGCGAGAAACCGGTCCTTGGCGGGCTTTCTCAGCGAAGGCGTAGTTTACGCGTAGCTTGAATTCCCCCAACGACTCAGGTTCCTCATATACTTGCGTCTGCGCGCAGGCGCTCATCAGGGCAAGTCCAGTAATCAGGGTCAAAATGCGCAGCATGATCTCGTCTCGATAGGCCTGTTTTTCTTTGATCTAGCGCACCGATACGGCATGTGCCAAGCCGTATCGGCGGATTTCACCCGAAACCCTCGTCGGGTCACGAGAATTTATAGTCGCGCGGGAAGCCATAAGGAGGCTTTTTCCCAACGCTGGCGCGTTTGGCCAGCCATTGGGACATATCCGCCTCGTGCCGGGTTTTGTCGCCGCCCATGGACCACTTGAGCCCTTCTTCCCAGTTAAAGGTGGTGATGTCGGACAGGCCGCCATCCAACTCCAACGTGCCCTGTCGGCCGCGCGCCATATTGTATTTCTGCAAACGCACGCCTTTGCCTCGGGTCATCTCTGGCAGCTCTTCAGTCGGGAAGACGAGGAACTTGCCATTCTGCGAGACTACTGCGACGTGATCGCCATCGACCGGTTTACAAATCATCGCTGTCTCGTCCCCTTTGACGTTCAGCACCTGTTTCCCGTTGCGGGTCTGCGCCAGCACGTCATCTTCAGGCACCATGAACCCGTTACCCGCGTCCGAGGCCACCAGCAGCTTGCGCCCCGGCTTGTGGATCAGGATGTCGATGATCTGTGCCTCGTTCGGCAGATCGACCATCAGGCGGAGCGGTTCCCCCATGCCGCGCCCGCCGGGCAGGTTGGCGGCGCTGACGGTGTAGAATCGCCCGTTCGATGCGAACACCAGCAACCGATCCGTGGTTTCCGCATGGAAGATGAACCGGGGGCCGTCGCCATCTTTGAACTTCAATTCGCGCTTGAGGTCGATGTGGCCGGTCATGGCTCGAATCCAGCCCATCTGAGAACAGACCACTGTGATCGGTTCCTTGTCGATCATCGCCTCAAGCGGCACTTCCTCCACCTGTCCAGCCTCGGCAAATTGCGTGCGACGCGCGCCGCCCTCGTAGTCTTTGCCGAAGGTCTTCTTGGTCTCTTTCAACTGCTCGGCGATCTTGGCCCATTGCAGAGCGGGATCGGCCAGTAGGTCTTCGAGATTGGCGCGCTCCAGCATCAACTCGTCGCGTTCGCGGACCAGTTCCATCTCTTCCAGTCGACGCAGGCTGCGTAGGCGCATATTGAGGATGGCGTCGACCTGAACTTCAGACAACTCACCCTCACCCGGTTTGGGTGTAATGTAGTCGGCCTCGTCAGTGGCGCGGACGTGGTCGATACCCCAATCCTCGCGCATCAGCGCGGCTTTGGGGTCGTCGTCGTAGCGGATGATGTCGATCACACGGTCGAGGTTGAGGAAGGCGACGATAAAGCCCTCCAACACCTCCAACCGGTGGTCGATCTTCGCCATGCGGTGACGCGAGCGGCGGATCAGGACCTCTTGCCGGTGATCGAGGAAGGCGCGCAGCACTTCCTTCATCGAGCAGACCTTGGGCGTCACCCCGTCGATCAGCACGTTCATGTTCAGGCTGAACCGCACCTCAAGGTCCGAGTTGCGATAGAGCATCCCCATCAGCACCTCGGGGTCCACGTTCTTGGAACGCGGCTCAAGGATCAGACGGATGTCATCGGCGGATTCGTCGCGCACATCGGCGAGGATCGGGATTTTTTTGGTCTGGATCAGCTCGGCGATCTTTTCGATCAGCTTAGATTTCTGAACCTGATACGGGATCTCGGTAACGACGATCTGCCATTGGCCGCGGCCCAGATCCTCGACTTCGAACTTACAGCGCAGCCGGAAGGACCCGCGCCCCGTGCGATAGGCTTGCGCGATGTTCTCGGGCGGCTCAACGATCACGCCACCGGTCGGGAAATCCGGGCCGGGCACATAGTTCAACAGAGTGTCGTCGCGCGCATCCGGCGTTTTGATCAGATGCAAACACGCGTCACAGAGTTCCGAGATATTGTGCGGTGGGATATTCGTCGCCATGCCCACGGCAATACCGCTGGCACCATTCGCCAATAGGTTCGGAAACTGCGCGGGTAGCACGACCGGTTCGGTCAGCGTCCCATCATAATTGTCACGGAAATCAACGGCGTCTTCGTTCAGACCTTCCAGCAGCGCCTCGGCCACGATAGTCATCCGCGCTTCGGTGTATCGCGAAGCCGCGGGGTTATCGCCGTCGATATTGCCGAAATTCCCCTGCCCGTCGACCAGCGGGTAGCGGACGTTGAAGTCCTGCGCCAAACGCGCCATCGCGTCGTAAATCGCGGCGTCACCGTGAGGGTGATAGTTACCCATCACATCGCCCGAGATCTTTGCGGACTTCCGGAAACCTCCGGTTGCACTGAGTCGCAGTTCCCTCATCGCATAGAGGATTCGCCTGTGAACCGGTTTCAAACCATCACGCGCATCTGGCAGTGCCCGGTGCATGATGGTGGACAGCGCATAGGTCAGATAGCGCTCACCAATTGCGCGGCGTAGGGGTTCGGCTACCTCGCCCCCATTGTCAGGGGCCTCCATGTTGGGGTCGTCGATCGTATCGTTCATATATGATGTGATACGACGCAAGCGCCGCTTGGTAAAGCAACCAAGACTTATTTTACTGGGGACAAGTCGCGCTTTTTGCAACAGGGGGAGACAACCCACGGATTTCCCCCATTTTTCGACTCCCGCCTCGAAATATGCTATGGTCTCATGAATTAAACTGCTGCCAATTCTTGTATTTACGATTTCTTCGGGGGGAAGCGTCATGACGCGCCTGATACTTGTTACTTTTGTCGCCCTTGGCTGGGCCTTCTACGTCATGAGCGGAGGCCCCGATTTCGAGCCGCGCGGCCTGCGCAGTGACAATCCGCAGCGTATGGCGGCCACGTTCGAACCTGCACCCAAGGCGACGCCTCCGGCTGCCGCACCGGTTGAGGAGTTGGTGACCCGCGCCGCAGTTCAACCCATCCCTGTTATTGAGTTTATTGCAGAACCAGAACCTGTTCTGGGTGAGGAAGAAACCAAGGCGCTTCTGTCTCAGGTTGCAGCCGGACTGCAGGCGAATCCGTCCCTGTTCGAAGATCAGGATGTGACGCTGACGCTGGCCTCGCTGGAAGGCGGCGTAGCGGCGATGCAGCAAGTCACAACCGATGCCGAACCTGCTGTGTCACCTGTCACAGAGCCCGAAAAGGACATCCGAGAAATCTCTGGCACTCGCGTCAACATGCGTGACGGGCCGGGCACGATCTATCCCATCATCGGTAAGGCCACGATCGGACAACGGGTCGAGGTCCTGAGCGATTCCGGCACGGGTTGGTTGCGCACACGCGTGTTTCCCGGGCAACAGGTCGGATGGATTTCGGCATCACTGGTCCGCAAAACCACAAACTGACGTCCGGGCGTCATTGCCCTGTTTCCTCTCGCAGCCTAGGTGTTGGGGACGTTGAGGTTCGGGGCCATCATGCAGAAATCAATTCTTATTACCGGCTGCTCGTCCGGCATCGGCCTGGATGCAGCACACGGTATGCGTGCACGCGGTTGGCGCGTCTTTGCCTCGTGCCGCCAGCAGCGTGATTGCGACAGGCTGCGCGCGCAGGGATTTGAAAGCCCACGAATCGACTATCAGGACACAGACAGCATCACAGCCGGACTGGCCGAGGTTCTTGAGGCCACCGGAGGCACTTTGGACGCCCTGTTCAACAACGGGGCGCACGGACTGCCCGGCGCGGTCGAAGATGTTCCGACCAACGGTTTGCGGTTCATCTTCGAATCGAATGTCTTCGGCTGGCACGAGCTGACGCGGCAGGTCATTCCCGTCATGCGTGAACAGGGTCATGGGCGCATTGTCCAGAACTCCTCGGTTCTGGGGTTGGTCGCGTTCCCCTGGCGCGGCGCCTATGTCGCCACCAAATACGCGATCGAAGGTCTGACCGACACGATGCGCCTGGAACTACGCGGCAGCGGCGTCAAAGTCATCCTGATCGAACCCGGTCCAATCACGTCGAAAATCCGCGAAAAGGCGATCCCGGTGTTCGAGCGGTTCGTGGATTGGGAGAACTCGGTCTTGCGTGACAGGTACGAGGCGTCGCTGCTGAAACGGCTCTATGAAGGCTCTGGCCCGGACACGTTCGAACTGCCTGCCTCAGCGGTGACCAACAAGCTGGCACATGCGGTCGAAGCGAAACGGCCCAAGGCGCGCTATTACGTGACGACTCCGACCTATATTGCGGGCTATTTGCGGCGAATTCTGCCAACAAAAGCCATCGACCGAATCCTGTCAGACATCTGAGGCAAAATTTCCCGTTCGCTTTTGGCCCTGCAGGCGCTAGATCAGGCGCACCCAAAGAAAAAGCGGACGGTGACTGACGATGGACCCTTTGATGGTCGTTTTGCTCCTGGCGATGGCGGCGGTTGTCGTCGTGCTGACCCTTGGCATCGCAAATTTCGGAAAAAGCGGCATGGATGCCGCCAAGAAGAGCAACAAGATGATGCGCCTGCGCATCCTCTTTCAATTCATTGCCGTATTGCTGATTGTGCTTTACGTCTTCCTGCGCGGACAAGGAGTTTGAAGATGGTCGTTCTGAACAAGATCTACACGCGCACAGGCGATGACGGGAAAACCGCTTTGGGCAATGGCGAACGGGTTGCAAAATACTCGGGTCGCGTGGCCGCATATGGCACGGTTGATGAGCTGAACGCCTTTGTCGGCGTCGCCCGGACCGAAGCCGAGGGCGAAACTGACGCCGCGCTGGCCCGCATTCAAAACGACCTGTTCGATCTGGGGGCTGATTTTTGCCGCCCCGACATGGAAAAAGACGCAGAGGCCGACTACCCGCCGTTGCGCATCGCGCCTGCCCAAATCGACCGGCTAGAGGCTGAAATCGACGCGATGAATGCCGATCTTGAACCGCTGCGCAGCTTCATCCTGCCCGGCGGCTCGGCTTTGGCGGCGCATCTGCATGTCTGCCGCACCGTCTCACGCCGGGCTGAGCGTCTGGCGGTTGAGCTGACCAATATGGAACCTGTCAACGAAGTCGCGGTCAAATACCTGAACCGTCTGAGCGATTGGTTCTTCGTCGCCGCCCGCTGCGCCAACAACAGCGGCAAGGATGATGTCTTGTGGGTTCCGGGCGCGAACCGCTGAAAGCGGCGGGACGTCCAGTGGACGTCCCGGCGACCGGAAGGGCGGAGCCCTGGTTTAGAAGGCAGGCGCAACGTGTCGTCTACTCGGCGCCCGGGTCACCAAAATAATCAATCTACTAAGTTCAGCTGGGCGGGTTGGCGACAACGACCAAGTCCTTCCGACCCCACCATCGTCGGCCAACCGTCAAAAAATCTCTGCCCCCTATTCGTGAAAAAACACAAAACGCGACGTCTCAAGCCCATGACGTGACGATTTTGCTCTGTTGTCGATGAGATTGAGTCGCTATCTAGTCCCGCGAGAGCATTGGTGGAGTCGCGACGCGGCTTGCCGTTTTTGTAAGGAGCGAACGCAAAAATGAAGGTACTTGTGCCTGTCAAGCGCGTGATTGACTACAACGTTAAGGTCCGTGTTAAGGCGGATGGTAGCGGTGTTGATCTCGCCAATGTAAAAATGTCGATGAACCCGTTCGACGAGATTGCAGTTGAAGAGGCGATCCGCCTGAAAGAAGCGGGCAAGGCTGACGAAGTCGTTGCTGTTTCGATCGGTGTGAAGCAGGCGCAGGAAACACTGCGGACTGCTCTGGCCATGGGTGCCGACCGCGCGATCCTGGTTGTTGCTGCGGATAACGTCCACACGGATATCGAGCCTTTGGCCGTCGCAAAAATCTTGGCCAAAGTGGTCGAGGAAGAGCAGCCAGGCATCGTTCTGGCGGGCAAGCAGGCGATCGACAACGACATGAACGCCACCGGCCAGATGCTGTCGGCCCTGCTGGGCTGGAGCCAAGGCACCTTCGCGTCCGAGCTGGACATCGAAGGCGACACCGCCAAAATCACCCGTGAGGTTGACGGCGGCCTGCAGACCATCAACGTCAAGATGCCGACCATCGTGACCGTTGACCTCCGCCTGAACGAGCCGCGCTATGCCTCGCTGCCGAACATCATGAAGGCGAAGAAAAAGCCGCTGGATGAGAAAACAGCCGCCGACTACGGCGTCGACGTCACTCCGCGTCTGGAAATCGTCAAAACCGATGAGCCGCCGGCCCGTGCCGCTGGTATCGTCGTCGGCTCGGTTGATGAGCTGGTCTCGAAACTCAAAGAAGCGGGGGCTGTGTAATGGCTGTACTTCTGCTTGCCGAAGTCAACAACGGCGAACTGTCGCTGGACGCCACTGCCAAGGCCGTGTCCGCTGCGAAATCGCTGGGTGATGTGACCGTTCTGGCCGCGGGCGGTTCTGCCGCTGCTGCCGGTGAGGCTGCTGCCAAGATCGACGGCGTGTCCAAGGTTCTGGTTGCTGAAGACGAGTCGCTGGGCCACCGCCTGGCGGAATCGACCGCAGCGTTGATCGTGGGTCTCGCCGATGGCTATGAGCACATCGTTGCCCCTGCCACCACCGACGCCAAGAACGTCATGCCGCGCGTTGCTGCGTTGCTGGACGTGATGGTGATCTCGGATGCGTCTGGCGTGGTTGACGGCTCGACTTTTGAGCGTCCGATCTATGCAGGCAACGCGATCCAGACCGTCAAATCGAACGACGCCAAGAAAGTCGTCACCTTCCGCACCGCTTCCTTTGATGCGGCAGGCGAAGGCGGTTCGGCTGCGGTTGAGACCATCTCGGTTGGCGAAAACCCCGGCCTGTCGTCCTGGGTTGAGGACAAGGTTGCCGAGAGCGATCGTCCCGAGTTGACCTCGGCTGGTGTTGTTGTTTCGGGCGGCCGTGGTGTCGGATCGGAAGAAGACTTCAAATTGATCGAAACCCTGGCCGACAAGCTGGGTGCCGCTGTTGGCGCGTCGCGTGCCGCCGTGGACTCGGGCTATGCCCCGAACGATTGGCAAGTGGGTCAGACCGGCAAGGTTGTTGCACCGGACCTGTATGTCGCTGTCGGCATCTCGGGCGCGATCCAGCACTTGGCTGGTATGAAGGACTCGAAGGTCATCGTTGCGATCAACAAAGACGAAGAAGCACCGATCTTCCAGGTTGCCGACTTCGGTCTGGTTGCGGACCTGTTCCAGGCCGTACCCGAACTGACCGAGAAACTCGGCTGATCGAACAAAGCGATTACTTGGAAAACCATTGCAAGGCCCGCCCCACCGGCGGGCCTTTTTCAATGCAAATCCCGGATCGAACGGGAAAGAGTTTCTGCGATCCGACGATGGGTCGCCGGGCCGATCATATGTTCGGCCATAGGCTGCTGAAGGGTCCCGAACAGCATATCCTCCAACTCATCCGATTCGCCGGAGATCCGGACTGACATCGAAACGACATCCGCACTGTACAGCCTCAGTGCTTCCATCATCTCGGTATCAACAAAGACGGGTTCACAGCCCAGCGGCCCGGCAACCTCATGGGCGATTTCGCCATCAAACTGCAGGTTCAGCAAAACGACCGGAGGCCGGATCGCTTGTAGAAAAACGCCGAGGGTTTCCACCCACTTTTTGCGAAGTTCGTGGGTGACGATTTCGAAGCGTGCGTCCGAATAGGAATGCAGCAACCCAAGCAGGTGACGCACGAAATGTACATCCGTGAAATCCACCTCGGGGTAGAGCGTCAGCAGGTCCGATGTTGGAGATAGAAACCGGTCATTGCGGCGCGGATGAACCCGGTAGAAGCGATTCGATTGCCCCAGTGCCCCCGGCAATTGCAGCACACATAGATCGGACTTATTCGCCAGTTCAACCAAGGTGGAATCACCGCACAGCGCATCAACCCCACAAAGAAGACTGCCGAAGTTGACGCACTTGCGGTCCAGCAGACCTTCGAGAATCGCAGCATAGGGGTGTTCGACGAAGCGACCAAAGGTCTCGTCCCCTCCGATGCAGGCCAGATAGGAGCCGTTCAACGCGCGCGATGGCCCCCGGAATCGCAGTTTTGACGCCCCATACTGACAAATGCTGTCTTCGGGCACAGCTGCGCCCGTTTGATGATAGCTCATATCACTCACCCAATTTTTCACCCGGTTGCCATCTTGCCGTCGCAAGTCTTGCGAAATTGCTAATGCGCGGATTTGAGGCAAATTTGACCGGTCCGCAGACCTCGGATGCCTCTTGCCGCCCGCCCCAAACTGCCGGTAATGTCGCGGCGAGCTGAGAGCAGAGGCACCAGAGCATGGAAATCAAATCGGTCGGAGTGATTGGCGCAGGCCAGATGGGCAACGGGATCGCGCATGTTCTGGCGTTGGCGGGCTATGACGTTCTGGTCAACGACGTCAACAAGGACGCTTTGGACAATGCCATAAAGACGATCGAAGGCAATCTGGCGCGTCAAGCATCCCGCGGGAAGATCTCGGACGAGGCTGTGCAAGCCGCTTTGGGGCGGATCACCACCACGCTGGAATTGCCACGTCTGGGCCAGACCGATCTGGTGATCGAGGCCGCGACCGAGCGTGAGACGATCAAGCAGGCAATCTTTGAGGATCTGCAACCGCATTTGCTACCGCATACGATCCTGACCTCGAATACATCCTCGATCTCGATCACACGTCTGGCCAGCCGGACCGACCGGCCAGAGCGGTTCATGGGGTTCCACTTCATGAACCCAGTGCCCGTCATGCAACTGGTCGAGCTGATCCGAGGGATTGCCACCGACGAAGAGACCTATAACGCCTGTAAGGCCGTTGTCGACAAACTGGGCAAAACCGCCGCCAGCGCCGAGGATTTCCCGGCATTTATCGTGAACCGTATCCTGATGCCGATGATCAACGAGGCGGTCTATACGCTCTATGAAGGTGTGGGGAGTGTTCAATCCATCGACCAATCGATGAAGCTGGGTGCCAATCACCCGATGGGGCCTCTGGAACTGGCCGATTTCATTGGGCTCGACACCTGTCTGGCCATCATGAACGTGCTGCATGATGGGCTTGCGGATACCAAGTATCGCCCCTGTCCGCTGCTGACGAAATATGTCGAGGCTGGATGGCTGGGGCGTAAGACCCAGCGTGGATTCTACGACTATCGCGGCGACGTGCCGGTTCCGACGCGCTAAAAGGGGGCCAGCCCCCTCGCCCGGATTTCATCCGGTCTCACCCCCGGGATATTTTAGCCAGATAAAGGAGCGGATCAGCGCTTTGCTATGCCGCCCAAAGACATCGTGTGGTTTCGCAGCCACGCCATGAAACCGCGCGGGTCGCGTTCGAGCAGCTGCATGTCTTCGCCCGAGATCGGCTCTCCGATCACCGGGGATTGGGGCTTGTTACAAGAGCGGACGATCTCATGCAGCAACAGCCCCTGCCGTAGGATCGGCGAGAGTTTGTTGGCGATCTGATAGGCGCGCGAGTTGCGGCCGGGGAAGTAAATCGGCACCACGGTCGCGCCTGAACGGCGGATCATCTTGGCGGTGAAGACGTTCCATTCGCGTTCAATTGCCGGCCCGAACCAATCATCCGAGGACATAACCACACCCGAGGGGAACAGGGCGACCACGCCACCCTCTTTCAGGTGGTCCATCGCCTTGGTCCGCATTTCCAGCATTTTGGTTTGCGCTTCGGGATCATGCGGGAAGGGAACGGGGATCATGAACGAGGTCGCGGCCTCATCCAGGCCAGTCAGAACTGAGCGAGTCAGGATACGGTAGTCGCTACGGACACGTCCAATAAGCTCGGCGAAAATCATGCCGTCCACCATGCCATGAGGATGGTTGGCAACAACGACAACGGGACCGGTTTTGGGAATACGTGCGATCTGTTCCTCAGGCGTGGTGAGGGTGATCCCCATCGTCTTGAGCGCCCCACCCCAGAACCGCTGGCCACGATACTGCTCGTTTTTCTTTTCAAATTTATTGACCATCCGCAGAATGGTCAGCTTGCCGGTACACCATTCAATGGCGCGGATTGCCGTCGCGGTCCAGGCATCGTCGAACGAATTGGCATAGGTCAGCGTTCTACGGTCGTAGATCTCGCCCTGATCTTCGGTCCCGTCGACAACGGGGCCTGTCTTGGTGTCGTGCGTTGTTTCCGCCAATTCCTGGTCTTCCCGTTCTTCCTGTCCCGGCGGGGTGGCTTTAGAACCCCTCGCCGAACTTGTCGTTCACAAGCGTTTCCAAGGCTTCTGCCAATGCCTCAGCATCCGGCCCGGAGGTCTCGACGTCAATAGTGGTTCCACGCGAGGCTGCCAACATCAAAAGGCCCATGATACTGTCGCCTGATGCAGAAAGTCCGTCCTTGGAGACTTCCGCACTTGCATCGAAACCTTCTACTACCTCAACCAGCTTGGCCGAGGCGCGGGCGTGCAGGCCCTTTTCATTTATGATTTTCAAGCTTCGATTGGTCATTTCAATACGTCCGGTTCTAATCCAATGTCACATTTTGCGCATTGATGTACTTGCGTCCAGCCTCCATCGCGTGACGCACGGCATCGCCCACGGGCAGGTGGCGACTTTTGGCCAATTTGATCAGCATGGGAAGGTTCGCGCCATACAAAATGCGCCGATCCTGCGGCGCACAGGCCCGGAGGCTGAGGTTAGACGGGCTGCCACCGAACAGGTCCGTGACGATCACCACGCCGCCACCCATATCAACGTCGTTTGCGGCGCGGCAGATTTCGGCCTGCTTTTCATCGCGGTCATGATCGGCTTCGATCGCAATCGCGACGAGGCCGGGCTGCGGCCCCACAACATGCTGCATGGCGGCCAGATACTCTTTGGCCAACCCTCCATGCGCTACGATCACTATCCCGATCAATCCGGCCTCACATTCAATGCGCGTCGTTCCATCTCGCGGTGCCTAATTGCCACCTGCTGCCCCCTGTCTGCAAGGGCTTTCGCAATCGCCTCGGCCAAAGCGACAGATCTGTGCTGGCCACCGGTACACCCGAAAGCAACCGACAGGTGCGCTTTGCCCTCGGCGCGAAAGGCAGGCAGCAAAAGGTCCAGCATTCCGACCACCTGGTCAAAGAACGGAGCGTAGTTCTTATCGGACTGGACATAGCGCGCCACGTCAGCGTTTCGACCGTCGGCGGCACGCAATTCGGGCCGCCAGTAAGGATTGGCCAGAAAACGGCAATCAAACACCATATCGAGGCCGCGCGGCAGGCCGCGTTTGTAGGAAAAAGACTCGATCGAGACCGCAAGATGGCGGCCACCTTGTGGGGCGAACCAATGTTCGACCTCTTCACGCAGTTGGTGAACATTCAGGGCGCTGGTGTCGATCAGGGTATCGGCGATTTCGCGGATCGGGGCCAGCAGTTCTTTTTCCTGGCGCACCCCGGCTTCAGGGCCCGCATCCTTCGCGACAGGGTGACGCCTGCGGGTTTCCGAGAAGCGGCGCAGAAGAACCTCATCACTGCAATCCAGATAGAGAACGGTCAGGTCAACCTGTTCCATACGGCCCAGCTTGGCGGCCAGTTCGATGAACCCGATGGTCGAGAAATCCCGGTTGCGCGCATCAATCCCCAAAGCCATGGGCCGATCATCCCCAGCCCCTTCCAGCAGGCGCGTCAGCAGGCCCATGGGCAGATTGTCTATTGCCTCAAACCCCAGATCCTCAAGCACGTGAATGGCTGTCGAACGCCCTGCCCCGGACGGCCCGGTCACCAGGACGATCCGCCGTTGCGCTGTCATGTGCTGGTCCATTCCAGGTCTACACGCCCCATTTTAAGCAGTTGCATCAGTGCTTCGGCCAAATTGGGCACGCCGGCGCCAAACAACAAGGGTACATAGTGCCCCAGCAACTGCAAAGTAACGGGCTCCGGCAGGCGGGCGGGCTGCGTCTGGTCCATATCGAGCACATAATCCAAAGCCACCGGGCCGCAAGGGGCGGCGCGCAACAGTCCGATGCCACGCGCCTCGATCAAGCCCGCAATCCGCTGTGGTGCGTCGGCAATCACCGCGCCCTCGTCCCGGCTCAGATCGACCCGGTCGTCGGCAACCAGATCGGCCCCAAGAGCAATCATGCGAAGGGCGAGTGAGGATTTACCCGACCCCGAGGCCCCAACGATCAGCAGCCCCCGCCCTTGAACCGCGACACTAGTCGCGTGAACACAGGCGCTTTCTTTGTTCGCAATGTCTGAAAGCGTCTGACTGCTCATGTCCTAGACAGGAAGCCCCACGACGAAACGCGCGCCCAGCGGCTCCGAGGTGACATCGGCTTCGGTCGGTCTAATGTTCTCGGCCCAGATCACGCCGCCATGCGCCTCGACAATCTGTTTCGAGATCGCCAACCCGAGGCCGGAGTTGTTGCCAAAATGCTCTTCGGGGCGCTCAGAGTAGAAGCGTTTGAAGACCTTGGTCAGGGCCTGTTCCGGTATGCCGGGGCCTGTGTCTTCGACAACGACAAGCACGCGGTGGTCGCGTTGACGTACCCAAACGCGGATCGCATCGCCCTGCTCGCAGAAGGAGATCGCATTGGTGATCAGATTGACGAAAACCTGGGCCAAACGCGCCTCAAGCCCATTGATCACGATCGGGTCGGCGGGTAGATCGGTGGCGTATTCAATGCCCTTGGACTTGGCGTCTTCGCCCAGAAACTGGCCCAGATTGTCCAGTAGTTTCAGCAGATCAAAGGGCTGCTCTTCCTCTTTCACAAGCTCCGCGTCCAGCCGCGAGGCGTTGGAGATATCGCTGACCAGTCGGTCCAGACGCCGCACATCATGCTCGATGACGCCCATAAGCTTTTCACGCTGATCGTCACGCTTGACCATCCGCAGCGTTCCAACAGCGGATTGGAGGCTGGCCAGCGGGTTCTTGATCTCATGCGCCACGTCGGCCGCGAACTGTTCATTTGCGTCAATCCGATTGTAGAGCGCCGTGACCATGCCTCGCAGCGCCAGGCTGAGGCGACCGATCTCATCAGGGCGGGCGCTAAGGTCTGGGATGCGGATGCGGCCAGGGTTAACGCCTGTACCCCGGTCTTTGCCCATCTCGGCCGCGGCGGCCAGATCGGCCAGCGGATTGGCAATAGTCGACGCCAGAACAAGGCTGAGACCGACCGAAACCAGAAGGGCGACGACAAACATCTGCAGGATCCGCTCCTGCTCGCGCCGGGCCAGCGCGTCGATCTCACCTGCCGGTCCGGTTATGGCAACAGCTCCGACCGTCGCGTCGTTGAACACGATGGGAGCGGCGGCAACGATCACTGTCTCATCCATCTCGTCCTGCACGGCTTGCACCTGTGTTCTGCCGCCAAGCGTATCGGGGATGATGGATTGCACCCGTTGGGCCAGTGTTGGGGCCTCGTCAGTCGTTGACCAGTTGAACACCCGGGACACCCCGGTCCAGACCGCATTCAAAGCGTCACTGATGACAGTGCTTCCGGTTTGGATGTCCGCCTCTGACTGCAGGATGGTCGACAGATCCACGGCAACTGAGGCACCCCGCGTCCAGCCGATCAACGTCCCGCTGGCGTCGTAAATAAAGACCTCGCCACCCTCTGGTAGGCTTAACCCAGCCAGCGTGTCGCCCACATCCAGCACCCGCGGATTTTGCGCACCTGCGGCTGCGTTCTGACGGATCTGAGCCTCGAACACGTTGCTAACCAACTGCGCGTCGCCCATCAGGTTGCGCGCGGTTTGCTGAACCTGTTCCTTTCGGGAATCGTCCAGATACAAAAGACCGGTCACGAGAATGACCAAGGCAATCAGGTTGAAGGTAACGATTTTGCGCGCCAAAGGCGAGCCACGCAGAGAAAACAAGTTCCTCCGCGACCGCTTCTCTCGCAGTTCAGCAGACTCGGGGTCTTGCGGGATAACCCAGTCATCCCCGATGACGACATCACCGTCGTGCAGCTCGTCAGATTGGTCAGTGTCACGCACGGGACCACAATACCTTCAAACGGGGCGCGTGCCTATTCTTCGTTGTAGCGGTAGCCAATACCATAGAGCGTCTCGATGGCCGAGAACTCAGGATCAGCGGCGCGCATCTTCTTGCGAAGACGTTTGATGTGGCTGTCGATGGTGCGGTCGTCGACATAGACCTGATCATCATAGGCCACATCCATCAGCTGGTCACGGCTTTTGACGAAGCCCGGGCGTTGTGCCAGGGCCTGCAGAAGCAGAAACTCGGTCACGGTCAATGAAACATCATTACCCTTCCAGGTCACCGCGTGACGCAGCGGGTCCATCCGCAGCTCACCACGTTCCATGACCTTCGCATCACCGGTGCTGACCGCAGCACTATCGCCCTCGGTGGCTTCCTGACGACGCAGCAAGGCGCGAATACGTTCGACCAGAAGGCGCTGCGAAAACGGCTTCTTCACATAGTCGTCCGCGCCCATGCGCAGACCCAGAACTTCGTCGATCTCGTCATCCTTGGAGGTCAGAAAGATAACCGGCATCTGGGTTTTCTGGCGCAGCCGCTGCAACAGATCCATCCCGTCCATCCGCGGCATCTTGATATCCAGAACAGCCATATCGGGCAGCTTTTTGTTGAAAGCATCCAGCGCAGCCTGACCGTCATTATACGTTTCAACCTCGAAACCCTCGGCTTCGAGCGTCATGGATACCGACGTCAGAATGTTTCTATCGTCATCCACTAGTGCAATCTTTGACATTGGGGTCACCCCTATTCCTGCTCATATACGCAATAATACGCTTTTTTGTAGGATATTGTTGGCGGTTTTAAGGCGCCGAATCAATCCGTAACCACGAATCAAGCCTTTCTTGCGGCAGTTCTGCGGCAAAAATGCCTTGCCGACCGCAAAATGCTGCCCGGTTTTCCGACAGGAAATTTGTGATGGCGCTAAACCTAGACTTGGTTGCGCTAACTGCGTCAAAGCCTCCTGTTCATGCCCCAAACGACCATGATAAGAGGACGCCTGTCCGCCGGAGTCGTCCGGCATGATTGCCCCAAGAGCGCACCGGGCCGAACTGCCTCCGCGCCGCCACAGGAGAAGACACACATGACATCTGGACGGGTTAACCCGCAATTCCGCCTCGAAGATCAGGGCATCGAGGGTCTGGGCAATGTCTATTACAACTTCATGGAACCGGCGCTGATCGAAGAAGCGCTGAAGCGCGGCGAAGGCACCCTTGGCAATGGCGGGGCCTTTCTGGTCACCACCGGCAAGTTTACTGGCCGTTCACCTAAGGACAAACACGTCGTGAGAACCGACAGCGTCGCCGACAGCATCTGGTGGGAAAACAACGCCGCCATGAGCCCCGAAGGCTTTGACGCACTGTACGAAGACATGCTGGCCCATATGAAAGGCCGCGACTATTTTGTGCAGGACCTCGTTGGCGGGGCCGATCCGACTTATTCGATCAATGTGCGTATGGTCACCGAGCTGGCGTGGCACAACCTGTTCATCCGCCATCTGCTGCGCCGCCCGGATCGCGAAGATCTGGATGATTTCACGGCTGACTTCACCATCATCAACTGCCCCAGCTTCCAAGCGGATCCCGCCAAGCACAATTGCCGTAGCGAGACGGTGATTGCTCTGAACTTCGACCGCAAGCTGATCCTGATCGGCGGCACCGAATACGCGGGCGAGAACAAAAAGTCCGTCTTCACCCTGCTGAACTACATGCTGCCGGAAAAAGGCGTGATGCCGATGCACTGCTCGGCCAACCACGCGGTTGGGAACCCGGTCGACACCGCCGTCTTCTTTGGCCTGTCCGGCACCGGCAAGACCACCTTGTCCGCCGACCCAGCACGCATTCTGATTGGTGACGATGAACATGGCTGGTCGGATCGTGGTACGTTCAACTTCGAAGGTGGCTGCTATGCGAAGACTATCAACCTGAACGCCGAGGCTGAGCCCGAGATCTACGCGACAACCTCGAAATTCGGCACGGTGATCGAGAACATGGTCTTCGATCCCGAAACCAAGGAACTTGATTTCGATGATGACTCACTGACTGCAAACATGCGCTGCGCCTACCCGCTCGAGTATATCTCGAACGCATCCAGCAGCGCTCTGGGTGGTCATCCCAAGAACATCATCATGCTGACCTGTGATGCGTTCGGCGTTCTGCCTCCGATCGCGCGACTGACACCGGCGCAGGCGATGTATCACTTCCTGTCGGGCTTCACCTCTAAAGTGGCTGGCACCGAACGTGGCGTGACCGAGCCGCAACCGACCTTCTCGACCTGCTTTGGCGCGCCTTTCATGCCGCGCCGCCCTGAGGCCTATGGCAACCTGCTGCGTGACAAGATCGCCCAGCACGGCGCAACCTGTTGGCTGGTCAACACCGGCTGGACCGGTGGCGCCTACGGGATTGGCAGCCGGATGCCGATCAAGGCGACCCGCGCTCTGCTGACCGCCGCGCTGGACGGTTCGCTGGCCGATGCTGAGTACCGCAAGGACGCCAACTTTGGTTTTGACGTGCCCGTCTCGGTTCCCGGAGTGCCTGAGGTTCTGCTGGATCCGCGCCGCACTTGGGATGATCAGGTTGCATTCGACAAGCAGGCAGAGAAGCTGGTGCAGATGTTTGCGGAGAACTTTGAACAGTACATTCCGTTCATCGACGAAGACATCAAGGCTGTTGCCATCGGCTGACCTGAATCAAGGGCGCTTCGGCGCCCTTTTCTATGCCTGAGCGTTCACCTTCCGGTTACCGCGCGGAAACAGCATATACAAATGCGTTGTTCCGAAGTTTCCGATACGCTACAGTCGATACATTAAATTGGCCCGGAGCTTTTGCACCGGGCCGAATCTTAAAATAACCTTTGGGCAGCTCATGCGCGGACACTCACACCAGCGAATTGGGCAACCTAATCACGACGCTAGTCTAAGTAGATGGGGTAAAGTGTCAATATGAAACCAGCCAGACACCATAGTGTTTGGACATATTTCCAGGTTTCGGCTTTGGCCGCGTTGGCACGAAAAAGACAGGTAAGATATGACCGAAATCTCGAAACTCACCGAACTTCGCAAGCTCATGCAAAGCATGGAGCGCACACTAGGCCTTGAACAGCTTTCTCCGGTCGAGCGCGACATTTATTACGCAGCCGAAGAGCTATCGAAAGCCGACCAAGAAGTCCGGACATTCGGCTTAATCGAACACACTCTGGTCCAGAGCGTTTCGCGGCCCACCTTTTTCCGCGCGCTGAAGTCGCTGGTCGAAAAGGGTTATCTGTCGCAAAGCGGCACAGCCAATCGCGGACGGTATATCGTACATGCACCACGGTGACGCCGCGCCCCGGCAGATCAACGGCTGATCGACGTGCGCAAGTGGGCCTCGGAAACATTTTTTGCCTCTTTGGCCTATGTGATCGCATCCTTCCTCACTTTTGAGGTCCTGATGCCTTTGCAGAACTTGTTCTTTCCCGAATATCCAAGTCGGGCGAGTCTGCTGTTTCTGCCACATGGCGTGCGCGTTTTATCCGCGTGGCTATTGGGCTGGAAGGCGATCTTTGCCCTTCTTCCCGGTGTTTTCATCGTTTTCGCAGCACTCGGCGGCAGCGATGTATTCTTACCCAGTCGTCTTATGGCGATGACAATCGCAGTAACAACGGTTCCCGCGGTCTTCTATCTCTGCAAGTGGCTCGGCTGGGATTTGTTCCCGCGCGCCGACCGAAAACCCTGCTGGATCTGCATCATGGGCGTCGGCGTTGTGACCTCATTCCTGGTCTCGGGGCTGACGAACCTGGCCTTCGGCAGTGCGACCGCTGAGTACATAGCCTTTCTGATCGGAGACGTCTCGGGCCTCTTCTTCCTGATGCTCGGCCTCTATTTCGCGTTTCGCTTTGCGGACAAGCGGGCGTGATCCGCTAACCGAAGAGACCACGGCGGACAAGGTTCAGCCCAGCGACCAACAGTACCAACAGGGTGATTTTCCGAAATAGGGCCTGATCAATGCGGTCCTGCAATCGCATCCCCAGCCACAACCCCGCAAGGGCTGGCACGACCAAAACAGCCGAGAACGGCGCTGTCTCTCGGTTCAGTATCCCTGACCCGATATGTGCCACTGTCAAAGCAACAGCGCCCAAACCATAGATTACACCCTGCACTCTCAACTGCTCTTGCTTTGGGGTATTCAGGGCCGTCAAATACGCCACGGTCGGAGGGCCCCACACGCCCGATATCCCACCGACAAAGCCTGCAATCACGCCGAAGATCGCTTCTATACGCGCTGATGCTTCCTTGAGGGAAAAGGTGACCCCGAGGATCTGCAGCAATGCAAAACCTGTCACCGGAATGCCGATCAACATCAGGAAGGTCGAGGCCGGAACCAGCGTCACCAATTGCGCTCCGAGCAGCAGAAAGATCAAACCAACGCTCAGAAAGACCCGGAACCGCAGGATCGAGGCAATAGCCGCCCGCCCCCCTTCCTGCAGCGCCTGAACACCATTGGTCACAACGGTCGAGAAGATCAGACCGGCAACCGCGAGCTCAGGCGACAGGAACATGCTCAGCCCCGAAACGAGAACCATCGGCATCGCAAACCCGACCATGCCTTTAACCCATCCGGCTAGACACGCAATCGCAGCAGCCAGGGCAAGATCGGTCGGAGAGAGTGTGGAAAACAGTGTCATGCCGTCTAGATATCACCCTGTGCGCTCTCTGCACTGCAAAAATTCCAAGGTAATATTTGAACTTTTTCGCTACGTAATAAGTATTTTTGTTGCGCTGCACGTGCAGCATGATATGACCAGACGACGCAAAAGAGGACGTGATTCATGGCCCATGACGGACAGGATATGACCCAGATGACGACAGCTGCGATTTTGCCGGACCTTCTGGCCCTGACAAAAGCCGCCGTACCCGCGGTCGAAGCTGTATTTGAGCGTGCACGCGATTCGGTGCGGTCCATGGTCGAGGCGGACGGTCGCGTCTCGGGCGCTTTGATCGAGGCGAACCAGACAGCTGCCCACGGGCTAGCATGGCTGGCGACCTATCATCAGTCCCTCGCGCAGATGCAACGCTGGGCCGAAGCGCTTGAGGCGGACGGCAAGTTTGGCGAGATTGAGCAACTGCTGCACCAGATCGCCTTTGGTGAGTATCTGCATCAGGTCGCTGGTGGTATCCCCATGAACCAGGGCGAGGTTGTCCGCCTGCAGGATTTGGGGCTGGGCTGGGACGCTCTGTCCGGGTTCCAGACTTCTGAGATCCAGACTCTGATGGCGCAGGCAAATACGCAAGCTGCGCGTTCGCGCCTTGTATCCCTCATGGAAGACCAGGCCGGAGCCACCATGTTCGGCGCGTCGGGTCTGGACGAAGAGCTTGAGATGATCCGTGACCAATTCCGCCGTTATGCCGTCGAAAAGGTCGAACCGCACGCCCATGACTGGCACCTCAAGGACGAACTGATCCCGATCGAAGTCATCGAAGAACTGGCCGAGATGGGCGTTTTCGGCCTGACCATCCCCGAAGAATTCGGTGGATTTGGCCTGTCCAAAGCCTCGATGTGCGTGGTGTCCGAGGAGTTATCGCGTGGCTATATCGGCGTCGGTTCTCTGGGCACACGCTCCGAGATCGCGGCTGAGTTGATCATCGCAGGCGGTACGGATGAGCAAAAAGCGAACTGGCTGCCGAAGCTGGCCAGCGCTGAAATCTTGCCGACGGCTGTGTTCACCGAACCCAACACCGGCTCGGATCTGGGCAGCCTGCGCACACGCGCGGTCAAGAACGCCGATGGCGACTATGAGATCACTGGCAACAAAACGTGGATCACTCACGCGGCCCGCACCCATGTGATGACCCTGCTGGCCCGCACCAATCCTGACAGCACTGATCACCGTGGCCTGTCGATGTTCCTGGCCGAAAAGACACCGGGCACGGACGAAGCCCCCTTCCCCACCCCCGGCATGACCGGCGGTGAGATCGAGGTGCTGGGCTATCGCGGCATGAAAGAATACGAGCTGGGCTTTGACGGCTTCCACGTGAAGGGTGAGAACCTTCTTGGCGGCGAAGAAGGCAAAGGCTTCAAGCAGTTGATGGAAACTTTTGAGTCCGCCCGCATCCAGACCGCCGCCCGCGCCATCGGCGTTGCGCAAAGTGCGCTGGATATCGCAATGCAATATGCGCAGGACCGCAAGCAGTTTGGCAAATCGCTGATCAACTTCCCGCGCGTGTCCGGCAAGCTGGCGATGATGGCGGTTGAGATCATGATCGCGCGGCAGCTGACCTATTTCTCGGCCTGGGAAAAAGACCACGGCCAACGCTGCGATCTAGAGGCCGGTATGGCCAAGCTGCTGGGCGCGCGTGTGGCCTGGGCCGCGGCCGATAACGGGCTGCAGATTCACGGCGGCAACGGCTTCGCGCTGGAATACAAAATCAGCCGCGTCCTGTGCGACGCGCGTATCCTGAACATTTTCGAAGGGGCTGCCGAAATTCAGGCACAGGTCATCGCACGGCGTCTGCTGGGCTGACCGAAATTCGGCAACTTCATTTCCCCAACTGAACCCGGCGCCCGCGCCGGTTTTTTTTCTTGAATTGCTTATATTGTGCACGGCGCTAACCGTGTGTCCCACAAAGCCAACAGAACCAACTCTGAACACTCTTCACTGCAGCTTCCCCCTTCCCGATCCCGCGCAGATCACTTACACGACCTCTCGAAACCCGGACGGAGAGACGAACGTGATACGCCTGACCGCGCTGCTTGCTGCCTTGGTGATGCTGACCCTTGGGGCTTGCGCTCCGTCTTCGACTGTTACACGGGCGGATGTCGATGGGCTGGCGCTTGAGATCCGCAACCTTGGCCCCAATGTCGACCCGGCCGAGGCCCGCCGCGCCGCGGAAATCTCGTTCAGCTATTCACAACAATTGAAGCGCGACTGGAACGTGACGGATTCGCCGATCGTTCACAACGCCAAGGTCATCAACGGCTTTCGCGACTACGGCCTATGCAATGACTGGGCGCAGGCAATGACCCGGCGCTTGCAGCAAGAGAACTTTCAAACGCTGGATGTGCATTGGGCCACCTCTCCTCCGACCACGTTCCGCATCATCCACCATTCGGCAGCGATCAGCGCGCGGGGAGACAGCCTGAAGGACGGCGTGATCCTTGATCCCTGGCGGCAGAGCGGCGACCTGTTCTGGGGCGAGATCTCGGAAGACGACCGTTACAACTGGCGGCCCCGGCTGGAGGTGCGCGAAGAGTTGATCTCGGCCAGCGCGGGCAGCTGAGATTCCGGTTCAGCACAAACCGAAGTCGCGCTAGATTGTGCCCATGCTACGCCTGACCCTCGTTCTGCCCTTGATGGCCCTGTTTCAATGCGACCGCGACGAAACCGTGGCCGCCTATGGCGCGTCTGACCGGTCCTGGGTGCTGCAAGAGATTGACGGGCTGCCCTTTGAAGCCAGCGCCCTGCTGCAATTCCCCGAGGAGGGCAAAATCGCGGGCAACGCCCCCTGCAACAGCTACAATGGCACGCTGAACGCGCCCTATCCATGGTTCGAGATCAAGGACCTTGCCGCCACCCGCGCCGCCTGTGCCGCGCTTGAGGCCGAGGGCATGTATTTCGCAGCCCTGTTGGCGATGACCCAATCCGAGGTTTCGGGCGATGTTCTTATTCTGCGCAATGAGGACGGGCACGAGATGGTGTTCAAAGCCTCCGAGTAAGCCTCTCGACAAACCGCGCCCGCGCCTCAGGTAGCGGGTGATGGCCCAGCGCGGGTGCAACGCGGTGTTCCATGAAATACCCCGTCGTATAAAGCCCCTGGACGATTTCGGCATCCGGGGCCGTCCCTTCGCCCCGCAGACAGGGCGGTAGGGGCAACAGGCGGTCGGCCCACTCTCCGGCGCCCTCAACGCTGACAGCCCGACCCGTTTTGGGCGAGACATAGACCAACCCCTCGGTCGCGCCTGTCACAGCGCAAGAGGACAGGTCAAGGCCAAAGCCCAGCTCCTCAAGCAGCGCAAGTTCCCACCGCAGATAGGCCAGCGGCCAGATCTCATCCTGCCCGAGCAGATCCATCAACTGCTCGGTCTGGCTGTAGATTGCGGGATGCGGCTCGCGCTCGGGCAGACAAAAGGACAACAGCGACACTACGGCGTTCAGCCCCGCCAGCGCCAGCCGACCAGAGAACGCCACCGCCGCGCGCGAGCGTAGGGGTTCGACCTGGAAGGTGCCAATATGTTCCTCAAGTCGCGCCCGCCACAGCACGTCCAGCTGTGCGCCGGGCTGGAGAATCGGCGCAATCTTACGGCTGGTTCCCCCGCGCACCACACCCGCATGACGGCCATGAGCCTCTGTGAAGACCTCGATAATCGCGGCCGTTTCACCGTGGCGGCGCGTGGTCAGTAAGATGCCGTGATCGCGCCAGTCCAAGGCAAACTCCGGTCGGGGTTGGAAATCGGTCGCCTCACAAGAGCGTAACTGCGCGGCGGGCGCAAGCGGGATGGGGGACTCGACAAACCAGATAGGAGGGCCAAGAGTGGAGCAATGGGACAGAGGACGCCACGGCCAGCCAAATTCTGGGTGACGCTGATCGCATGGATCATCGCACCCCTTTCCGCCTTCGCGCAGGCAGACTGGTCGCAGGTCAAGCCGGTTCTCGACAAACGATGTGTGGTTTGCCACGGCTGCTACGACGCGCCCTGTCAGGTCAAGCTGACCTCACCCGAGGGTCTGCTGCGTGGCGGCAGCAAGCTAGCGGTTTACCATTCGCAGCGTCTGGAAGATGCCCAGCCAACCCGTTTGGGGCAGGATGCCACAACGGTTGAGGGGTGGCGGGATTTGGGATTCCATCCAGTTCTTCCACAGGCGCAAGGCGAGACCAGCCTGTTGGAGCGCTATCTGGCCCTGGGGGTCGAGAACCCTCTGCCCCCCAACGCGCCCCTGCCGGACGCGTTGGGGCTGGCGCTTGACCGCCCCTTGGTCTGCCCAACCGATCAGGAGTTCGACGCCTTCAGCGAAAGCCACCCCATGGCCGGAATGCCCTACGGGACCGCTCCGCTGACGGCCCCGGAGCATGCGCTGTTGACAGACTGGGTGCAGAGCGGCGCAGCCTTGCCTGAGGCGGTCACGCCATTGCCGGATGATATCCAAGCGCAGGTTACCGCGTGGGAAGCATTTCTGAACGCCCCCGACCCGCGCGCGCATTTGATGAACCGGTATCTGTTCGAACATCTCTTTCTGGCCCGCCTGCATTTCAAAGGCGATGTCCCACGGCGGTTCTTTCAAATCGTACGGTCCAGAACGCCCCACCGAGAAGAGATCGACATCATCGCCACCCGCCGCCCGTTTGACGACCCCGGCGCGGACCCTTTCTACTACCGTCTAAAACCAGTCGATGAAACCATCGTCCACAAAGAACATCTGGTCTATACGTTGAGCCCTGATCGCATGGCGCGGTTTCAGGCGCTGTTCCTACAGCCCAACTGGGCGCTGACCGATCTGCCCTCCTATGGCGATGCCGAAGGCGGAGACCCGTTCTCGACCTTCGCGGCGATCCCCGCGCGCAGCCGCTATCAATTCCTGTTGGACGACGCGCTGTTCTTTGTCCGCAGCTTCATCCGCGGCCCCGTCTGTCACGGAGAGACTGCCGTTGACGTCATCGAGGACCGGTTCTGGGTCAGTTTCCTTGACCCCGACGCCGACCTCTCGATCACCGACCCAAGCTTTCTGGCCGAAGGCGCTGCGCTTCTTGAGTTGCCCGTCGCGCAGGTAGGCCAAAGCTTGGGCGACCTGCACATGTTCTCGCATCAGAACCAGGCCCAGTACCTTGAGTTCCGCGATACCCGCTATCGCAACAGCCCCGCGCATCAAACCGGTTGGGGCTATGACGCGATCTGGGATGGCGAGGGAACCAACCCGAACGCCCTGATCACCGTGTTTCGACACTTCGACAATGCCTCGGCCCTGACAGGATTTCACGGCGATATTCCGGAAACCGCCTGGGTCATCGATTATCCGGTGTTTGAACGGATCTACTATAATCTGGTCGCTGGATATGATGTGTTCGGACGTGTCGAGCATCAACTGGCGACCCGTATCTACATGGACGAATTGCGCATGGAGAGTGAGGACAACTTCCTGACCTTCATGCCGCGCAATCTGCGGCCGGGTATGCACGAAAGCTGGTATCGGGGCGTTCTCGCCAGGTTGCACACGTTCTGGCACACCCGCCGCATCGACGACACGATGCCCACGGGGATCTTGTTTGAAACGAACGCCCCGAAGCAGGAGTTTCTTCTGCATCTAGTCGACCGCGGCAATGGGCTATGGCCGCGCTCAGACCCGATCAACCGATGCGATGGCGCGGATTGCGCGCAGGATGCGCTGACTGCCCTGGCCAGCCAGACCGGGCCTTGGGTAAAGTTCCTGCCCGACCTTTCCTTTCTGGTGGTCGAGACAAGCGACGAGAATGCCAAGGTTTTCACCCTGATTCACGACAAGGCCCATACCAACATAGCCTTCCTGTTTGACGAATCCGCTCGGCGAGAACCCGACAAAGACGTTCTGACCATTCTGCCTGAAATGATCGGAAGCTACCCAAACTTCTTCTTCAAACTGCCTGAAGCGCAATTGCCCGACTTTGTTCAGGCTGTGAAAGCGGTCGCCACGCAAGAGGACTGGATGCAGCTGGTTGCCGATTTCGGCGTGCGTCGGACCAGCGAAGATTTCTGGGCCATCAGCGATCAGATCCACACCCGTTTTTTGAAGGATAACCCAATCCAGGCGGGCATTCTGGACCTCAACCGGTACAAAGACCCAAAGCCCGGCGAAGATCCGACCTGAGCATTGCGGTTTGATGAAGAGGGGATGAAAAACACCCGCCAGCGCCGCCAGCTGTGACACCCACACGATAAGTTCAGCCCGGCAGACTTGCCCAAACGCGACAGCGGCCCTACCCTTTTACCATGCGATCTTTTGCACATATCCGGCCAGCCTACAGCCGGGCCGAGCGCATCAGTGACGGAGTTGTACATGTTCTGGGCCTGTTTCTAGCCCTCATCGCGGTTCCCATTCTGATTGTCATGACGATGTACTATCGCGCCGACCCGGACGCGGTCATGGGCGCGTCGATCTACGGAATGACGCTGATCCTGATGCTCAGCTTTTCTGCGCTCTACAACATGGTCGTTAGCGATCGATGGTCCGAAGTTCTTCGCAGGCTGGATCACTCGGGCATCTATGTGAAGATCGCAGGCACCTACACGCCTTTCCTGCTGCTGTCCGGAGCGCAAGCCCCGGGGCTGATGATCGGCCTTTGGTCCTCGGCCACGCTGGGGTCGGTGCTGAAAATGGTGGACCCGCATCGCTTTCGCTGGATCGGGCTGGTCTTGTATCTGGGAATGGGCTGGGCTGCCGTCTGGAGCGGGCATGCCTTGCTGGATGAGCTGCCACCCTCGGTATTCGCCCTGATGATTGCCGGAGGGGTAGTCTACACCGCAGGCGTCATCTTCTACCTGTCCGACTGGATGCCCTATCACAACACGATATGGCATGTTTTCGTTCTGGCAGGCAGTGTTCTGTTCTTCGCCGCCGTATCGCTGCGGGTGTCGCTGGAGCCGGTGTTGCTGGGCTAATGCCCACTCAGAACGTTAGGCCCGCGTGCATCAGGATACCAATCACCATCAACAGGTTGAGGATCATCGAGATCCCATTGCCCACGTAAATCGGCAGCTTCCCGACCACCAACCCGTAGGCAAACCACAAGAATGACAGCGCAGCATAAAGCGACCAGGACAAAAGCGACTGGCCGGTGGCGTGTTGTGAATGGGTGAAAAACAGTTTGATCAGCTGCGGCAGCGTGGCAAAGGGGCCGACGACACCAATGAAGACCATGAAGCCTTCGAATCGCTGCATCCAATGACCCAGGTTCGATTTCTCAAGTTTCTCAGCGAGTGTTTCAGCCACGCCAACACCTGACCTTTTTGCGGTTTTCTCAACGATCGGACTTGCCGACCTGCCCTTCAAACTAGACGGTTTAAGCCGCCTGTCCAAGTCCCTGTAAGTGGGGCTATTCCAGCCCCTCTTCATCCAGTAAATGCCGCCCCTGCCGGTCTTCGACCTCGATCACCCAGAGATCAGGGTCAAAGCTGCGCTGGCGTTGGATGGCCTCGTCCACATCACCCTCGGCACCGCTAGAGAGTTCTACCCATTTGCGCGCGCCGCTCATCAGGTCAAAGCTGCGTTGGAAGGCCACCGCCTGCCCATCAAGCGTGTTGAGCTTGACCAGCACCGCACCCGCCGTGTTGTCGCCATGCGCCACCACAAAGGCCGGGATTTCCTGAAACCGCAGCCGTGCCAGATAGGCATGGACCCAGAAGTCTGCGGTCAGGCGGGTCATGCGTTGCCGTCTTTGAAATCCAGACCCATCTCCGAGTACCTCTCCGATTCCTCCAGCCAGTTGGGCCGGACTTTGACCTGCAGGAACAGGTGAATCTTGCGGTCGAGGAACTCTTCCAGTTCGGCCCGCGCGGCTTGACTAACAGCCTTGATCGTTTCGCCTTTTTTGCCCAGCACGATGCCTTTGTGGCCGTCGCGCATGACGTAGATGATCTGATCAATCCGGGCCGAGCCGTCTTTGCGCTCTTCCCAGTTCTCCGTCTCGACGGTCAGCTGATATGGCAGTTCCTGATGCAGGCGCAGGGTCAGCTTTTCGCGTGTCATCTCAGCGGCGATCATGCGCAGGGGCAGATCGGCGATTTGGTCTTCGGGATAGAGCCAAGGACCTTCGGGCAGCTCACCCGCCAGCCATTTGCGCAAATCGTCGACGCCGTGGCCTTTCTCGGCCGAGATCATGAAGGTCTCAGCAAAAGCGTAGCGAGCGTTCAAGTCGCTGGTCAGCGCCAACAGCTTCTCGGAGGGCACCTTGTCGATCTTGTTGATAGCCAGCGCGATGGTGCGGCCCTGTCCGATCTCCTCGAGCCCTTCGAGGATGCGCTCGACCCCTTCGGTGATGCCGCGATGGGCCTCGATCATCAGGACGACGACATCCGCATCTGCCGCCCCTCCCCACGCAGCGGCAACCATGGCACGGTCCAGACGGCGGCGGGGTTTGAAAAGGCCGGGCGTGTCGACAAAGACCAGTTGCGCATCGCCCTCCATCGCCACGCCACGGATGCGGGCGCGGGTGGTCTGCACCTTATGCGTCACGATCGAGACCTTGGCCCCGACCATGCGGTTCAAAAGGGTGGATTTGCCTGCGTTTGGCTCTCCAATCAGGGCGATAAATCCGGCGCGTGTGGTCATGTGGTTGCGATCCTGTTTGCAAGTGCGCACCCCTATAGCAGAATGCCCGCGCAGGCCAGAGGGATTTGTCGCATTGCGGTCCGCGGAACGCAGTGAAACTGTAGCCAAACGCCACGCCGATGACAGCCAGGCGAGGATTTCATCAAAGAGGCAAATCATGAAACGTCGCGAGTTCCTTTTGGGCACCAGCGCCGCCGCAGGGGCAATCGGAATGGGAGGGTTCGGTCTGGCCTCGGCCGCGCCTGAACTGATCATTCAATCGGCCAGTTTCGCACTGCGCGATCAGGTGACGACCGGGATGGTCAGCCTATCCTCTGATGCGCCACCGCCGGTACTGCGGGGTCGTCAGGGTGAGGCGATGCGCCTGCCAGTACGCAACTCGACACTAGACTACACCGCGATGCATTGGCACGGGCTGCGCATTCCCAACGCGATGGACGGCGTGCCTTATCTGACCCAGATGCCGCTGGGGCCAAATGAACTGTTCGACTATGAGTTCACGCCCCCCGACGCCGGGACCTATTGGTACCACCCCCATTGCATGACGATGGAGCAGATGGCCCATGGTCTGACCGGCGTGATGGTTATTGCAGAGGGCGAAGACCCAGGGTTTGACAGCGAACAGGTCATTAACCTGCGCGATTTCCGACTGGATGACGAGGACCAGTTCCTGCCCGCCTTCACCCAGCGCGGCGCGGCGCGAGCCGGGACATTCGGCAATCTGCAAACCGCGAACTGGCTGGATACACCTGTCTACGACCACATTTCGGGCGGGTTGGTACGGCTGCGGGTGGTGAACACAGACACGACCCGGATCTATCGGCTGCATCTTTCGGGCGCCATGGCCCGCATCATCGCATGGGACGGACATCCGGTGGATGTCGCGGTGCCCCTGCCAAACGCCGATGACCCTCTGCTGGTCGGACCGGGCCAACGGGTGGATTTCGCGGTGGCGATGCCCTCGGGCGAGGGGCAGATGATAAATCTGGTCGCGAAACTGCCAGGCCAACCACATCGCCCGATGGCACGTCTTCGGGCCGTAGGCGCGGATGTTGCGCGGGATTTGCAGGAGTTGAAACCACTACCTCCGAACCCGGTTGCACGGCCTGATCTCGCCACGGCCGAGCTACATGAGTTTGTCTTTGGCTGGACGCCCGAAGGTGGAGAACCGAATAACGGGTTCTGTGGCTCTTTGGGATATAATTTCTGGTCAATCAACCGGACCCCTTGGGCGGGTGATGCCGCAGAGGGCGTTGGCCCTCTGGCCGTTTTGGAGATGGGCAAGAGCTATGTTCTGCGGCTACGAAACGAATCGCCAAACCTGCATCCGATCCACCTGCATGGGCTTGTGTTTATGCCGTTGCAGTCGAACTTACGCAAGCTGCCGCCCTTGCTGACCGATACCATGCTGCTGCTGAAAGATGAAATCGTTGAAATCGCTTTGGTCGCAGACAATCCCGGCGACTGGGCCTTTCATTGTCATGTGATCGAGCATCAGAAAACCGGTCTGACCGGGTATATCAAAGTGATTTAGGCATCGGGTTGGCCGCGCCAATCCGACCGGTAGGGGGCCAGCCCCCTCGTCCAGATTTCATCCGGCCTCACCCCCGGGATATTTTTGGCCAGATGAAGAGCGGATCGGGTTTTGGAAGATGAACGGGGGCTACGTCGGCAGCGAGTCCAAAAGGGCTTTTGCCGCCGCCTGTTCGGCCTGGCGCTTTGATCCGGCGGTGGCCTGTGCCTCGGTCCCGTCCTGTAGGCGGGCGGCGATGGTAAAGACCGGCGCGTGGTCGGGGCCGCTGCGTTTGACCTCGATATAACTGGGCGGCTTCTGGCCGCGCGCCTGTGCCCATTCCTGCAGCGAGGTTTTGGCGTCGCGGGCGTCGGATTCGACCGTGTGGATGCGATCCCCCCAGAGGGCGAGGATGACATCGCGGGCGGCCTCGAAACCGGCGTCGCGGTAGATGGCGGCGATTACTGCCTCCATCGCGTCGCCTAGAAGCGCCTGTTTGCGGCGGCCGCCGGACAGCATCTCGGACCGCCCGAGTTTGAGCACGGCACCCAGATCAATCTGACGGGCGACATCAGCGCAGGCCTCTTTACGCACCAGCGCATTAAAACGAGGGGCCAGTTGTCCTTCGGAGGCTTTCTTGTCCGCCTCCAGCAAGGCTGTTGCCATTACGAGACCCAGAACGCGGTCGCCCAAGAATTCGAGCCTTTGGTTGTCGGGCCGGGTGGCGGACGAAACCGAACCGTGGGTTAGTGCCCTAACCAGCAGCTCGGGGTTCGAGAATTCGTACCCCAAGCGTTGCTGAAATGCCTTTATGTCGGCCGATACCTTCAATTGACCGCCTTGAAGAAGCGGTCGCTGCGCCATGTCCAGAAGAACAGCATAGACCGGCCAGCTGAAGAGAACATGATCCGGTCGGCGCGACCAATCAGGTTTTCGTAGGGAACATAGCCTACCCCGCCAGCAGATTGCGGTAGACGGCTGTCGGCAGAGTTATCGCGGTTGTCGCCCATGAAGAAATAGTGGCCTTCGGGCACCGTGTAGATGCCGGTATTGTCAGACCCCTGATTGCCGATACTCAGCACGTCGTAGGATACGCCATTGGGCAGGGTTTCGACAAAGCGCTCTTTCTCACAGACGCCACCGATACCGACCGGACCGTTGGAGCAGCGCGGACGCAAGCGTTGCGGGCCTTGAGGAGCAGCCACTTCGGTGAACACGCCATCAGCTTCTTGCGGGACGGGTGTGCCATTCAGGATGATCTGCCCTTGGCGAACCTGAACGCGGTCGCCCGGCAGACCGATGAGGCGTTTGATATAGTCACGGCCCGTCACAGGGTGACGGAAAACGATGACGTCGCCGCGTTCGGGCTCTCCGCCCCAGATACGGGTATCGTCGTCGCCCGGAAGCCAGCCGCAGATATCCTCGGCGTCGATATTCAGACCGACACTGGGGATGATCAGGCTGGGGCAGGAGGCGTAGGAGTAACCGTAGGCCATCTTGTTGACGAACAGGAAATCGCCGATCAGCAGGGTCTGTTTCATCGAGCCGGAGGGAATCCAGAAGGGCTGGAAGAACAGGGTGCGGAAAACGCCTGCAATCAACAGGGCGTAGACGATGGTTTTGATCGTCTCCCAGATGGGATTTCCGGTTTTGACGTCCTCGGCCATACTGCTCTCTGCTCCTTGGTGTGTTGGGTGCTACATGCGGGCCATGCGGTGGCAAGTCAAGGCTGCGTACCGGGTTCTTGGAGCGGGCGCGCCTCGATCACCACAAAGGCCTGCGCCCAGGGGTGGTCATCGGTCAGGGTGACGTGGATGATCGCCTCATGACCCTCTGGCGTCATCTGGCGCAGCCGGTCGGCGGCCCAGCCAGTTACATGCATCACAGGCTGGCCCGTGTGCAGGTTGCTGACCGCCATGTCCTTCCAGGCGATACCCATGCGCAGACCGGTGCCCAACGCCTTGGAACAAGCCTCTTTCGCGGCCCAGCGTTTGGCATAGGTACCTGCAGTGTCGTGGCGACGTTCGGCCTTGCGCTGCTCGATCTCGGTGAAAACGCGATTGCGAAAACGGTCGCCGAAACGGTCGAGCGCGCGCTGAATGCGTTCGATATTCGCGAGATCTGTGCCGACACCGAGGATCACGACAAGCGCACCGTCAAAATCTTATAGCTGGCGACGCCGAAGAACCCCGCAAAGGCAAAATCGAACCAGCGGCGAGCGCGCCGGTAGGCGCTGACCATACGCGCGGAGGAGAACAGGAAGGCGTAACCGATGAAGATCAGCAACGATCCTGAATAGAGCAGGCCGAAATACCCCAACAAGACCAAAAGGCTGGCGTCATTTGGGGCCATGATCGTATAGATCGATCCCCAGCTGAGGATGGCCTTGGGGTTCGTCAGGTGAATGGCTGCACCTTTCGCAAAGATCGTACGCAGCGACCCGGTGACAGGCGTGCCCAACGGCACCTCACCGGCGGTCATCGCGCGGCGCAGGGCCTTGAGGGCCAGCCAGCCCAAATAGGCGACACCAAAGTAACGGATCACCTCGAAGACCCAGACATTTGCCAGCATGATCGCCGACAAGCCCAGCGCGGCGGTAATCCCCCAAGCAGCAGAGCCCGCGCATATGCCAAGTGCAAAGACCAGCCCTGCGCGGCGACCTTCAGACATAGCGGTACCGGCAATGCCCATGGTGGCCGGACCGGGTGAGCCACCGGCCATCAACCAGGCAAACCAGATCGCTATGAAAGTCGGCGTGATCACGCCCGCGACTCATCCATCAGGCGGCGCATTTCCTGTATGGCGGGGGTAAGGCCCAGAAAGATCGACTCGCCGATCAGGAAGTGGCCGATGTTCAATTCACGCACTTCGGGGAAGGCCGCGACGGGTTTCACCGTCTCATAGGTCAACCCGTGGCCAGCATGGACTTCGAGGCCCAGCGAATGGGCGAAGGTCGACATCTGGCGCAGGCTTTCCAGCTCACGCTCGGCGTCTTCCATGCGGCCTTCGGCGAAGGCGTCACAATAGGCGCCTGTGTGTAGCTCGATCACCTCGGCGCCGATACGGTGGGCGGCCTCGATCTGGCGTTGGTCAGCGGCGATGAAGATCGACACGCGACAGCCGACATCGCGCAGCGGAGCAATGAAATGGGCCAGCTTGTTTTCCTCCCGCGCGACTTCCAGCCCGCCTTCGGTGGTGCGTTCTTCGCGCTTTTCCGGCACGATACAGACTGCATGAGGTTTGTGCCGCAGGGCGATCTTCTGCATCTCTTCGGTGGCCGCCATTTCAAAGTTCAGAGGGACCGAGAGGACGTCCATTAGCCCATCGATATCCGCATCCGAGATGTGACGGCGGTCTTCGCGCAGATGCGCCGTAATGCCATCGGCCCCGGCCTCTTCGGCCAGTTTGGCGGCACGCAGCGGGTCGGGATAAGCCCCACCGCGTGCGTTACGCACGGTGGCGACGTGGTCGATATTCACACCAAGACGCAGATAAGTGTCAGACATCGCGCGATTCCTTTTTTACGGTTTGAGCTGAAGCTAGTGCCTTTTCCACCGAAGTGTCAGCCTCGGTTTCAGCCAGACGTTTGATTTCGTCGAATTTGGCTTTGATCCGCGCGCGACGGCGCTGTTGATAGGTGCGGATCAGCGGCAGGCTGAGATAAAAGCAGATCACCCCCGCCAGCAGACCGGGAAGAATGCCGCCGATCATGTAGGGGTAGAACACCTCGCGGTAGAACAGGCCCAAGCCGTGCCAATCCGCGACGCGGTCGGTAAACATGGCGAGGAAGTTGTTCTTCAAATCACCCATCGCATCCGCGAATTTCCCCATTAGGCCGCGGGTTTCGCTTTTCTCGAATTCAGTTCCCAGAAGGAAATGCCCTGTCTGCAAGCAGATTACGCCAATCGGAACATAGGTCAGTGGATTGCCGAAGAACGTGCCGCTGAGGGCGGCCACGATATTGCCGTTGAGCAGGCGCGCGCCGATGGCGGCGACCAGAAAATGCAGGCCATAGAAGGGGGTAAATGCTGCAAATACCCCTGCCCCGATACCGCGTGCAATACGCTCAGGCGAGTCCGGCAAGCGGCGAACGCGATGTTTGACATAGTGAAAGGCGCGGGTCCATCCGCCACGTGGATAGACAAACTCAGATGCGGCCTGAATGGGAGAGCGTCGATCTCGGCGCTTGAAAACCACTCCTGATCACCTCATCTCAACCAGCCGGCAGGGCGGCATTTTCACGCTCTCGGTACCGTTCGACAGCGGCCACATCACTTTCTGCCTCGAGCATCAGCATCAGCGAATGCAATTGTTCAAGGTCTCGCAGTTCGACATTGATCAGCAGTCGGTAAAAATCCGGTTTGCGGTCTACGAACTCAAGGTTCGAGATATTGGCCTTTTTCTCGCCGATCAATGTGCAAATACGCCCCAGTACGCCCGCATCGTTGCCGATGGTGAGGTCAAGTGTCGCGCCATAGACCGCCGGGTGGGTGCCGGAATGCCAGTGAAGATCGACCCACCGCTCGGGCTCATTCTCGTATGCGCCCAGGCGGTTGCAGTCGATCGCGTGAACCTCAACGCCCTTGCCCCGATGCGTGATGCCGACAATCCGCTCGCCCGGAAGGGGCTGACAGCAGGGGGCGCGGTCGAATTTCTGACCTGGCTCAAGACCGATCACGGCGCGCCGCAGGGGGATCGCATCGCCGTCATCCTGTGTCAGTTCCGGATAAACGGCGCTGACCACATCATGGGCTGTCAGTTCGGCACTGCCCAAACGTGCCAGCAGCTCATGCCGGTCTCTCAGACGTAAGTGCTTGGCGGCTGTATCCAGCGCCTTATCGGTGGATTTGCGACCCACATGTTCAAACCCGGAACGCGCAAGCTCTTTGCCCAGTTTAATGAACCGTTCGCGGTCAACCTCGCGCAGGGCGCGGCGGATCGCGGTGCGGGCCTTGCCGGTGACAGCAATCTCAAGCCAAGTCACCTGAGGGGTTTGTCCATCAGCGGTGATGATATCGACCGATTGCCCGTTCTTCAGCCGGGTCCAGAGCGGCACGCGGATCGCATCGACCTTTGCCCCGACACAGGCGTGGCCAATACGGGTGTGGATGGCGTAGGCAAAATCAATCGGCGTCGCCCCGCGTGGTAGCTTCACGACATCGCCTTTCGGCGTGAAGCAGAACACCTGGTCCGAGTACATCTCAAGCTTGACGGCTTCGAGGAAGTCTTCGTGATCTTCCTCATTGTCGAATTGCTCGGTCAGGTTCGAAATCCACTTGGCGGGGTCGACCGCAAATGGGTTTTCGGTCCGGACACCGTCGCGATAAGACCAATGCGCGGCCACGCCGGTTTCAGCCACATCGTGCATCTGGCGGGTACGGATCTGAACTTCGACCCGTTTGCCGTCACGCCCCGAGACAGTGGTGTGGATCGAGCGGTAGCCGTTCGATTTCGGTTGAGAAATATAGTCCTTGAACCTGCCGGGTACCGCGCGCCAGCGCTGGTGGATCGCGCCGAGGGTGCGATAGCAGTCTTCCTCGGTTTCGGTGATGATGCGGAACCCGTAGATATCGGACAGGCGCGAGAAGCCCTGATCCTTTTCCTGCATCTTTCGCCAGATCGAATAGGGTTTCTTGGCGCGGCCAAAAACTTCTGCCTCGATGCCCGCTTTCTCCAGCTCATGGCGCATGTCGCCGGTGATCCGGTGAATCACGTCTCCGGTTTCGCGCTGCAGGGTGATGAAGCGGCGGATGATCGACTGACGTCCTTCGGGGTTCAGCACACGGAAGGCGAGGTCTTCGAGTTCCTCGCGCATCCACTGCATCCCCATCCGACCCGCAAGCGGCGCGTAGATATCCATCGTCTCGCGTGCTTTGACGATCTGCTTTTCAGGGCGCATTGCCTTGATCGTGCGCATGTTGTGCAAGCGGTCGGCCAGCTTGACCAGGATCACCCGCAGGTCTTTGGACATGGCCATGAACAGCTTACGGAAATTCTCGGCCTGTTTGGTTTCGCGGCTGGAGAGTTGCAGATTGGTCAGTTTGGTGACGCCATCGACCAGTTTGGCGACCTCTTCCCCGAACAGCTCAGCTACTTTGCCATAGCTGGCTTTGGTGTCTTCGATCGTGTCGTGCAAAAGCGCCGTGATAATGGTCGCATCATCCAGACGCTGTTCGGTCAGGATGGCGGCGACGGCAACGGGATGGGTAAAATAGGGCTCACCGGAATGGCGGAACTGCCCTTCGTGCATCTGCTGGCCGAATTCATAGGCCTTTGCGATGCGTTCAGCGTTTGTTTTTGGGTTATAATTGCGGACCAGCGCAATCAGGTCGTCAGCAGAAATCATCCGGTCCGCACCTTCGTTTTGAGGGCTTACCCCTGCCCTTGAGCCTCCATCAGAGCGCGCAGGAGTTTTTCTTCCGACATATCATCTTCGGCAGGTTTGTCCGATTCGGCACCCATCAGCAGAGCCATCTGATCTTCTTCCGGCTCATCAACCTCGATCTGGGTCTGGTTGGCCTCGATCAGACGCTCGCGCAGTTCATCCGCGCTCTGGGTTTCGTCGGCGATTTCACGCAGCGAGACAACGGGGTTCTTGTCGTTGTCACGGTCCACAGTGATCGGTCCACCGGCGGAAATCTCACGCGCACGATGGGCGGCAAGCATCACCAGTTCAAACCGGTTGGGAACCTTGTCTACGCAGTCTTCAACCGTCACGCGGGCCATGGAACGCTACTCCGTTGCTGAGTCCATATCAGGAAGCGTTGTATCTAAGACCGATTGGACGCGTTGACAAGCAGGAAATAGCGCAAATCCACCAATCTACAAAGGTGTGACCGCTGCTATATCTTCAGCTGGCAGTGCCTCGAGCATTTGTTGGACGGTCTGGCCTAGAACCGGATGGCGCCAATCCGGGGCTACGTCGGCCATGGGGACAAGCACAAAGGCCCGGTCCTGCAGGCGGGGATGGGGCAAAATCAGCTGATCTGGGGCCTCTTGACGCTGCACATCCGCTGACAGGGTCAGCCAGTGATCGAAGGTGGCGGGATCGGGCAGTAACTGATCCTCGTAGGCCACCAGATCCAGGTCCAGCGTCCGCATCCCCCAGCGCTGCACCCGTTCACGACCGAACTTGTGTTCGACCTCATGCAGAACCTCCAGCAGCTGTGCCGGCGGAAGGTCAGTCTCGATCAGAAGGGCAGCATTGACATAGTCGGGGCCCGCGCCCGGAGGGAAACAGGGGGTTTCAAAAAACCGGCTTTCAGCGCGAATCACCACACCACGGTCCTCAAGCGCTGTTATTGCGTTGCGAAGTGTCACCTTGGGCCCTAGTCCGCTCAGATTGAGATTTGCGCCCATCGCAACAACTGCATTTGACGTGGTTTTGCCCATTAATACCCCCATATTCGGCCAAATGCATACTTGCGATGCGCATTAAAAGCCCTAATTATAGGCACACTAGCACGCTTAATTTTACACCACTCACTCTTAAACGCGCAGCGGGCTGGATTATACCGGAAGGACCTATTTATGTTTTATAAGGACGAACGGCTAGCGCTGTTCATCGACGGCTCGAATCTTTATGCCGCCGCAAAAGCACTTGGCTTCGACATCGACTACAAGCTTCTGCGGCAGGAATTCATGCGCCGCGGTAAGCTTCTGCGTGCTTTCTACTACACAGCGCTGCTGGAGAATGACGAGTACTCTCCGATCCGACCACTTGTTGACTGGCTGCACTACAATGGCTTCACCATGGTGACCAAACCGGCCAAGGAATACACCGACAGCATGGGGCGTCGGAAGGTGAAGGGTAACATGGATATCGAACTCACCGTCGATGCCATGGAACTGGCGCCACGCGTTGATCATATCGTACTGTTCTCGGGCGATGGGGATTTCCGCCCGCTGATTGCCAGCCTGCAACGTCAGGGCGTACGTGTTTCGGTCGTGTCGACCATCCGCAGCCAGCCGCCGATGATCTCGGACGAGCTGCGCCGCCAGGCCGACAACTTCATCGAACTGGAGGATCTGCGCGACGTGATCGGCCGCCCGCCTCGGGAAATGCCGACCGAACCACGCAGTGTTGCTGCCGCCGGCGGGCACTAGCCCTCGGCGTCACGATTGGGGATGAGATTAGCGCGGTCAGGGTATGAAACCCTGGCCGCGCTTCTTTAACTAAGGTTTGGTACTGAAACACCTAACGGCTATCAGTGATTCATGTCAGATCAATGACGCCGCCCTGTCTGGACCAAGGCCGTGAAAAGACCTACCTGTGGCGCAAGGAGACAGCGACATGACCAAGCCGCCATTGACTTTGTACCTGGCCGCGCCGCGCGGGTTCTGCGCGGGCGTGGACCGTGCCATCAAGATCGTCGAGATGGCGCTGCAGAAATGGGGCGCGCCGGTCTATGTCCGGCACGAGATCGTCCACAACAAATTCGTGGTCGACGGGCTGCGCGCCAAGGGGGCCGTGTTTGTCGAGGAACTGGATGAGTGTCCAGATGACCGGCCGGTGATCTTCTCGGCTCATGGGGTCCCCAAATCCGTACCTGCCACGGCCGCTCGTCGCGAGATGATGTATGTCGATGCCACCTGCCCTCTGGTCTCGAAGGTCCATGTTGAGGCGCAGCGCCACTCGGACAACGGCCTGCAGATGATCATGATCGGCCACAAAGGCCACCCCGAGACCATCGGCACCATGGGACAACTGCCCGAAGGCGAGGTGCTGCTGGTCGAAACCGTCGAAGATGTCGCCACCGTTCAGGTCCGAGACCCGGATCAGCTGGCCTTTGTCACCCAGACCACCCTTTCGGTTGATGACACCAAGGATATCATCGCAGCGCTTGAAGAGCGTTTCCCCAAGATCGTCGGCCCGCACAAGGAAGACATCTGCTACGCCACCACCAACCGGCAAGAGGCCGTGAAAGCCGTTGCGCCAAAAGCGGATGCGCTGCTGGTGGTGGGTGCGCCGAACTCTTCCAACTCCCGGCGATTGGTCGAGGTCGCCTCGCGCGCCGGATGCAACTATGCGCAGTTGGTTCAACGCGCCACCGATATCGACTGGCGCGCGCTTGAGGGAATTTCGAGCATTGCAATCACTGCCGGGGCCTCAGCCCCCGAGGTACTGGTGAATGAAGTCATCGACGCGTTCAGCGATCACTACGAGGTAACCGTCGACCTTGTGGAAACCGCCGTCGAAAACGTCGAATTCAAAGTCCCCCGCGTGCTGAGGCAACCAGCATGAACGGCGTCCCCAAATCTGCGCTCTATCTGGGGTTGGCGGGGCTGATCCCGTTCATTTGGGGGGCGCTGACCTATCTGAACTCGGACCTGCACGATCTGGGCATGCGTGAGCTGGGCTCTCGTTTCGTTGGGCCTTACATCCAGCTGTTATATGGCTCGGTTATCCTGAGTTTCATGTCCGGTGTTTTGTGGGGCTTTGCCACCAAGACCTCGGGCAGCAAGGCGACTGTAGGCTACACCCTGTCGGTCCTTCCCGCCCTTTGGGCCTTCTTCATGACAGGCGGCGGGCCGATCAGCGCCGGCACCAATCTGATGATCGGCTTTGCCGGGCTTTTGGTGTTGGACGCCCTGTTCTGGTATTGGGGCCTCGCGCCGCGCTGGTGGATGCGATTGCGTATCCTGCTGACGGCAATCGTGCTGTTATGCTTGGCTGTCGGGGTATACCTATGAGCGATCGTGAGACGATCTCAGTCTACGACGAACAGGCCGCGCGCTATGCCGACCTGACCGAAGAGGCCAACACCGAGGACCCACAACTGACCCGTTTCATTCAGGCGGTACCAACAGGCGGAAAGGTGTTGGATTTGGGCTGCGGCCCCGGTGCCTCGGCGGTGATCATGGCGCAGGCGGGGCTACGGGTTGTGGCCATGGATGCCTCGGCCGAGATGGTCCGGCTGGCCTCGGCCCATCCTGACGTTTCCGCCCGCCAGGCGGCGTTCTCGGACCTGAAGGACGAGGATGTCTATGACGGCATCTGGGCCAATTTCAGCCTTCTGCACGCCAAGCGCGCGGATTTCTCGAACCATTTGGCGGCCATTCACCGGGCGTTGAAACCCAAGGGCGTCTTCTATATCGCCATGAAGCTGGGACAGGGTGAAGGGCCGGATCGTTTGGGGCGCTTCTACAGCTATTATTCCGAGGAAGACTTGAAAACCTATCTTCAAAAGGCGGGCTTTGCCGTCACCGCACGACGACTTGGCAGCGGAACCGGGCTGGATGGCTCGGTCTCGGACTGGATTGGGATTGCCGCCCATGCCTGAGCTATTTGCCTATACCGATGGTGCCTGTTCCGGCAATCCCGGCCCCGGTGGCTGGGGCGTGCTGCTGCGCGCGATGCAGGGGGACTCGGTCCTGAAAGAACGGGAACTCAAGGGCGGTGAGGCCGAAACCACCAACAATCGCATGGAACTGCTGGCTGCTATCAGCGCGTTAGAGGCGCTGGAGCGCGCGTCCAAAATCACCGTTGTGACCGACAGCGCCTATGTGAAGAACGGCGTGACGGGCTGGATTTTCGGGTGGAAGCGGAACGGTTGGAAAACCTCGAACAAGAAACCCGTCAAGAATGTCGACCTATGGCAGCGGTTGGACGAAGCGCAGGGTCGTCATGATGTGACATGGGAATGGGTCAAAGGCCATGCGGGCCATGCCGAAAACGAAAAAGCGGATGAACTGGCCCGTGCGGGCATGGCCCCCTTCAAACCCGCAAAGGCGCAGGAGTGAGCGCGCTTGCCCTGCTGGACTATGCCTCGGTTCTGGTCTTTGCGCTGACCGGGGCGCTGGTGGCCAGCCGGGCGCAGCTTGATCTGGTCGGGTTTGCCTTTATCGCCTGCCTGACTGCGGTCGGAGGCGGCACCGTGCGGGACCTGCTGCTGAATCGCCATCCCGTCTTCTGGGTCGGCCAGCCGGACTACATCCTGATTGCGGTCGGGGCCGCCGTTCTGGTGTTCTTCACCGCGCATCTGGTCGAAAGCCGCTATAGCTGGCTGATCTGGCTGGACAGTTTCGCTTTGTCCATTGCCGTTGCTGCGGGAACTGGAGCAGCGCTTTCGCTGGATCAATCCGGCATCGTCGTGGTGCTGATGGGCGTAACCACCGGATGTCTGGGCGGATTGATGCGCGATGTGGTCTGTAATGAAGTCCCTCTGGTGCTTAAACAGGGTGAGCTTTACGTCTCATGCGCGTTTGCAGGTGCGTTGACGGCGGTGGTCGCGACACGACTTGGGCTAGAAGGCCTGCCCGCGCTGGCGCTATGTGCCGCGATCTGCTGGGCCTTGCGCGCCGGATCGCTTATCTTTGGTTGGAGGCTTCCTGTCTACAAAGCCCGCCCGCCGCGCCAATAGGGCGTATAACACCGAAACAAACCTAAGGCCCGCTTGTGAAACCTGCCCTGTCTTTGCTCGCCGCCAGTGCGCTTTGCCTCGTCGCTTGCGCGGAACCCTACAGCCCGACCCAATTCGTAGCCCAGGGCGATCAGATCGTTGTCACCGGAGCCATCGACCACACCACCCTTGGTGCCTTTCGAGTGGTGGCCGCCGACAACCCGCAGATCAAAACGCTTGTCCTGCAAAACATAGAAGGATCGGTGGATGACGATGCCAACGTGATCTTCTCGCGCGAGGTACGCAAACGTGGTTTTGACACGGTCGTGCCGTCCGACGGCATGGTCGCCTCGGGCGGGACGGACCTGTTTCTGGCGGGCAACAGGCGCACCTTGCAGCCGGGCGCCTGCGTCGGCGTTCATAGCTGGGGAGGAGGGGGCATCATCGCCACCGAGCTGCCCGAGGACGACCCCGAACACGACCGATATCTGGACTATTATGACGATATCGGCGTGTCCGAGGATTTCTATTGGTACACGCTAGAAGTCGCCTCGGAGGACGAAATGCACTGGATGACAGCCGCCGAGGCCAACAGCCACGACATGGCCACCACTCGCGCGACGCGGCTGGGGTCAGCCTCAACCTGCGATGCGCGCTGAATTCAGCGCGACAACAGCCGCGCGCCGATCTCTTTTACGAATTTCGCGGCCACCATTGCGGTCATGCCATAGGGGTCGCGATGGGGGTTTAGTTCGACAATATCCGCACCGACCAACTGCCCCTCGAACCGATGGATCAGGTCAATCACCTCACGCGTGCTGAGCCCACCGGGTTCGTGATGTGACACACCCGGTGCAAAGGCCGGGTCCAGCGCATCCAGATCCAGCGACAGGTAGACCGGCCCGTCAAAGTTGATCTCCAGATCGGGACGCCAATTGCGCATATCGATCACCTCGACCCCGAACTTGTCCGCCTGCTCCTGTTGGTGCTTGTTCATGGTGCGGATGCCGACCTGCACCAGACGTTTGATCTTGCCGGTCTCCATCACCCGCGCGAAAGGGCAGCCATGGCCCAGCGGGCCGATATCCTGCGTGTCATACAGGTCGGGATGCGAGTCGATATGCAGGATGTTCAGCCCCTCGTACCGCTCGGCATGGGCCTTGATCAGCGGGAAGGCGACCGAGTGATCACCGCCCAGAGACAACAGCCGCGCGCCAGTTTCGATCCGTGCGGTAGCACCGGCCTCGATCCGGTCGATCGGCTCTTGCCCGCGCATCTCGAACACATCCAGATCGCCGGTATCCTTGAACCGATCCGTGGCCCCCAGATCAGTGCCATCCTCGGCCGTCAGGTTGGCCGCACCGGAATGCAACGCCTCGCGAATGCGACCGGGCGCGAAGGCCGGACCCTGCAGAAATGAGGAATGCAAATCCAGTGGAATGCCCATGAGGGCAACATCACCAGCGTTCAGATCATAAGACATGGGTCACCTGCTTGAAAACTCGGCTTGATCTGGCGGCGACCCAAGGGAAAGGTCAAGCCTTAACGGCGCTTTAAACTCTGCCATATCCAGATCACCAGCAACGCGCCCAGCACCGCCCCCACAAAACCGGACAACCAGCCGGAAACGGTGATCAGTGCACGCAACAGGAATCCGCCGACCAAGGCACCGACGATACCGATCAGCATGGTGGTGGGGATGTCAGCCTCAATCCGCATCAGGCGGGTGGCGAGGAACCCTGCGGCGGCTCCGATCACGACAAGGGCAACAACTGGCATGTCATCGCCTCCAATGGGTCGGCACGATGATCAACGCACCGATTGAGGATAGAACCGCGTCCAACCCAGGCGGGCCAAAGCTGATACCGAACATGATGCGCACGAAGTAGAACAGGAATGCTCCGCCGACACAGATGATGATGGACTGCAGGTAACCATTATGGGTGAATTCCGTCTTCTCAGAGAGGTAGCCGACTATCCCGGCAATCACGACGGTGCCCATCAGGACCATGAACATCTGTCTCTACTCCGACGTCAGGCGAGTGCCGACCGGGATGGGCCAGCCCCGTAGAAAGGTTTCCCTATCCTGCGCGCCTTTGCCTGCCCGTTGCAAGCGCAACAGTTCAACCGCGCCCTGCCCGCAGGCGACATGCAATTCGGGTGTCAGGACCTGTCCCGGAGCGCCCTGCCCCTCGGCCACGCGCGAAGCCAGCAGCTTGAGGCGCGCGCCCTCCATCTCGGTCCACGCGCCGGGAAAGGGTGAAAGGCCCCGGATCTGGCGGTCGACCTCAAGCGCGGGGCGGGTCCAGTCGATCCGCGCCTCGGATTTGTCGATTTTTGAGGCGTAGGTGACGCCCTCTTCGGGTTGTGGCTGGGGGGTGAGGTCCGGCAATTGAGCCAGCGCCTCGGTGATCAACGCGGCCCCCATGGTCGAGAGCCGGTCGTGCAGCAGCGCGGTGGTTTCCTCAGGTTCAATCGGCGTGGCCCGACGCATCAGGACGGGACCCGTGTCCAGACCCGCCTCCATCTGCATGATGCAGATGCCGGTTTCCGCGTCGCCCGACATGATCGCGCGATGGATCGGCGCGGCCCCGCGCCAGCGTGGTAGCAGGCTGGCATGGATATTTAGGCAACCCTGCTCGGGTGCGTCCAGAATGGTTTGCGGAAGAAGCAGGCCGTAGGCGACAACTACCGCCACATCCGCGTTCAAGGCGGCAAACGCTGCCAGTTCTTCGGGCGATTTCAGCGAGACTGGGTGCCGGACCTCTAGCCCCAACGCCTCGGCCCGCGCATGCACGGGTGTCGGGCGGTCTTTCTTGCCCCGGCCAGCAGGGCGCGGAGGCTGGCAATAGACGGCGGCGATCTCATGCCCCGCATCGACCAAAGCGTCCAATACCGGGACCGAGAAATCGGGCGTGCCCATGAATATTAGTCGCATGTTCCGCTCCGGTACGATTTCCGGGTGCCGGTCTGAAGCCCGACCTACCCCTGTTTCTTGGCTTTGCGCAGCAGCATGTCGCGTTTGACCTTGCTGAGGCGGTCGAAATACATCCGGCCGTTCAGATGGTCGATCTGGTGCTGCACGCTGGTGGCCTCGATCCCCACAAAATCACGGCGGTCAATAATGCCCTGTTCGTTCAGGAATTTGACCGTCACGGCCCGAGGGCGCTTTACCTTGGCCGACACGCCCGGCAGATTCGGGCTGGCCTCATCATGTTCGCGCAACTCGATCGAGCTGTGCAGGATTTCCGGGTTCGCCAGTCGTACCACCCGACCGCGCTCAGCCGAGCCATCGACAACGGCCAGACGCAGCATCACCCCGATCTGAGGCGCGGCGAGACCTACACCCGGCATCGCCTCCATCGTATCGATCATATCGTCCCAGATGGCGCGGATCTCATCGGTGATCTCGGGCACATCCTCGGCCTTGGTCCGCAAGCGTTTGTCCGGCCATGGCAGGCAGATGCGGACGGTCATGTGCGTGCCTTCTCGCGCTTGAGCTTTTGCATCTTGCGCGTGATCATCTGTCGTTTCAGCGGCTTGAGGTAGTCGATGAAAAGCTTGCCATCCAAGTGATCGATCTCATGCTGCACGCAGGTGGCCCAGAGCCCATCAAAGGTCTCCTGCTGTGCGCTGCCATTCTGGTCCATCCAGGCCACGTCGACGACCTTCGGGCGCGTGATCTCGGCATATTGATCCGGGATCGACAGGCAGCCTTCCTCGTATACATTGGTCTCATCCGAAGAGGCGATGATCTCGGGGTTGAACATGACCAGCGGACGAGGGGCCTCGCCTTCTTCCTTGACGCAATCGAGAACGATCAGGCGATCCAGCACTCCGATCTGCGGCGCGGCCAGACCAATGCCGGGCGCATCATACATGGTCTCAAGCATGTCATCGGCCAGCTTGCGCAGATCATCTGACAGATCGGCAACCGGGGCGCAGACCTTTTTCAGGCGAGGATCGGGATGGATCAGAATAGTGCGTTTCATGAGGCTGATTTAGGGCATCCCGCCCGTCGCCGCAACGCCCCCCTTGCACCCGCCTGATTTGTAGTTAGCTTTCGCCTCGACAGATGGAGCAGACATGACTTTCAATACCCCAACCGACCGCCGCGGCACCCACAGCTCAAAATGGGACAAGATGGAGCAACTCTACGGCGTATCCCCCGAGGATGGGCTGGCGATGTGGACGGCAGATTCCGACTATCAGACCGCGCCTTGCGTGATTGATGCGGTGCGCCGTGCAGCCGAACATGGGGTCTTTGGCTATTCGTGGAAACACCCAGAATATCTGGCTTCGGTTCAGTGGTGGATGCAAACCCGCCATGACTGGCAAATCGACACCGATTGGGTGCTGACCTCGCAGGGCTTGGGCAATGCAATCGCTCTTTGTCTGGATGTCTGGAGCGAACCGGGCGATGGCGCTGTGATTTTCACGCCCGTTTACCATGAGTTTGCCCATAAGGTGAACAAATCCGGACGCCGCGTGGTGGAATGCCCGCTGGTGCGTGAGGGTGACAGCTACGCGATTGATCTGGACGACGCGCAATCGCGCTTGGACGGGTCGGAAAAGCTGCTGCTGTGGTGTTCGCCGCAAAACCCGTCGGGCCGGGTTTGGACGACCGACGAGCTGCGCTCGGTGGCTGAATTCGCCGGGCGCAACGGGCTGATTCTGGTCTCGGATGAGATCCATCATGATCTGGTTTACCCAGGGGCGAAGTTCGTCCCGATGGACGTCGCAGCACCCGAGGCGCGGCCTTGGACCGTGACCCTTACGGCAGCGTCGAAGACGTTCAACATTGCGGGACAGCGCACCGGCAACATGATCATCCCCGACCCGAAGCTGCGCGCGGCCATGCGCCACCGGCTGGATACACTGGACTATGAACCAAGCGCCCTCGGCGTGGCCATGATCACCGCCGCCTACACGCCCGAAGGGGCGGAATGGGTGGATGCTCAGGTCGCGCATCTGGATAAAAACCGCCGGCTATTTGACACCACGATCGCCGAGATTCCCGGCCTTTGGTCGATGCCCCTACAGGCGACCTATCTGGCCTGGGTCGATTTCTCGGGCACCGGGATGAGCCATGATGAGTTTGTTCGACGCCTGCGTCAGGACGCGCGGATTGCGACCTCGTCAGGCCCCGGCTTTGGTGCGGGCGGCGAGACGTTCGAACGCTTCAACCTTGCCACCCAACACGCCCGCGTCGAAGAAGCTTGCGTGCGGCTCAAACAGGCGTTCGGGGATCTGCAATAGCAGATGCGCCTGCTGGCCCGGATCACGCTGGTCTTTCTGATCGCGGCCCTTGGCTGGTTCGGCTGGCAGAGATACGGGCCGCGCCCTCCCGCGCCTGCCATGGCGCCTGACGCCGCTCAGATCGACCACATCCTGATCGAGAAATCTGCCCGCCGTCTGACCGCAATGTTGGACGGCGCCATCGTACTGCAGAGCGAGATCGCACTGGGCTTCACGCCGGAAGGAGACAAGGAGCAGGAAGGCGACGGTAAAACGCCCGTCGGGGTGTTCACCATCGACCGGCGCAACCCGAACAGTGCGTTCCACCTGTCACTTGGGATCGACTACCCGCAACCCGAAGACATCGCCCGCGCACAGCAGCAGGGCATAGACCCCGGCGGAGACATCTTCATTCACGGGCAACCAAACGGCGTTGTTGGCCTCACCCTGCCCGGAGACTGGACGCTTGGCTGCATCGCTTTGTCTAATGAAGAGATGGCCCGGCTTTGGAGCCTGACGCCGACCGGAACAACCGTCGAAATTCGACCCTAGATCGCTTTGCGTTTGATTTGAGGCGACATATGCGGCCTCTCCTTGCGGACGAACGCGCCTTTCGGTGGTCTAGCCTCAGGCAAAACGCAAAACGCTTCAATCCTCGTGCCCCAGCAAGGCAATCGGAGCATCTGGCGCTCGGTAGAAATCCAGCGGCGCCTTGTCGGAAGCAGCGGTGTTGCGCTTGAACTCATAACGCATTTCGCCTGCCTCTTCCTCGTCCGCGACGATCAGGCATTGATATAAATGGTTCGCGCCGTCATGGATATCGACTAACCCGCGCAAACGCGGCGTGGTCTCGGCCTCGACTGTAAAGCCATTCTTCCACAATCTAAGAATTTTGAAGTAATTGTCGCCCATTTCCACCCGCAAACGGCTGGTCTTTTTCAAAGTGGCGATTCGCGCGGCCTCCAACTCAGCGCTCATTTCCTTGGAAACATAGGTACTCATCAAATTTCCCCCCTTCGATATCTCTTATTGTGGAGGCAAAACTGTAAAAATCCAGTGAAGCCGACCACATAACATCACAGCACACGCAGATGTTGCGCCCACATCTCAAGCCGGTGATGTGCGCAGGTGCAGGCTGGATGCGCGCGGGCTGCCATAGGAAGGCCGGGTTCTGCGCCCTATCTTTGCCGAAATTCAGATACGGAGGACGCAACATGGGCCTGTTGGTCGACGGAACCTGGCACGACACCTGGTATGACACCAAATCCACCGGCGGCGCATTCAAGCGCAGCGCCGCTCAATTCCGCAATTGGCTGACGGCTGATGGCAGCGCTGGCGCGTCCGGCAAAGGTAGCTTCAAGGCCGAACCGGGGCGCTATCACCTCTATGTCAGTCACGCCTGTCCTTGGGCCCATCGGACGCTGATCTTTCGGGAGCTCAAAGGGTTGACCGATCTGATCTCGGTTTCGGTGGTGCATCCGGACATGCTGGACAAGGGCTGGAGTTTTGAAACCGATGATCACGGCGCGACCGGAGATGATCTTTACGGCCTGGACTACGCCCATCAGGTCTACACCAAGGCCGACCCTGCCTATTCCGGTCGGGTTACGGTGCCGATCCTGTGGGACAAACAGCAGGAGACGATCGTCTCGAACGAAAGCTCGGAAATCATCCGCATGTTCAACTCGGCCTTCAACGAGATCACGGGCAACTGCGATGACTACTGGCCCGAGGCAATGCGGAACGAGATCGAAGAGATCAACGCGCGGATCTATTCGGACGTCAATAATGGTGTCTACAAATCCGGCTTTGCCACCTCGCAAGAGGCATATGACGCCGCCGTCCACCCACTGTTCGAGACGCTGGATTGGCTCGAGGACCGGCTGGCCCGGGACCGATACCTGATGGGCGACCGCGTGACCGAGGCTGACTGGCGTTTGTTCACAACGCTGATCCGGTTCGATCCGGTCTATCACCTGCACTTCAAGTGCAACAAACGCCGGCTGATCGACTACCCCAACCTCTGGGCCTATACGCGTGAGCTATATCAATGGCCCGGCGTCGCGCAGACCGTGAACATGAACCATATCGTGCGGCACTATCACTACAGTCACGACAGCATTAATCCGCATCGGATCATCCCGGTGAACCCGACGCTTGACTATCTTGAACCGCACGGACGGAATCAGCGCCCCGCTGCGTAGTGTTCCACCATCGCCGCCAGATCCTCGGGCGGGGTGCCGCTTTGCACATAGGCGCAGGCATTGGGACTGTGTGCAAAGATTGACCCGTCCGAGAAGAAGGTGGTGTTGGTGACAAAAATTACCCGTGCATCAGGACGACGGTAGCTGGCGAAATCAGCCACGGCCAAAGCGCTGCCGGTTTCCAGAACCAGATCCAGCACGATGATCTCGAACTCCGAGCCATAGAGCGCCAGTATCGCGGCCTCTTGCCCGGCCACAAGCGTCACCTCGGCACCTTGTCGTTCAAGATGCCTTTTCCAGACCCGACCCAGATCGGGGTTACTCTCAACAATCAAAACTTTCATACTACAACCTCGGCACTTGGTGTGGTGAGTGGTGCCGACCCCCAAGTCCCGTGATCACGTCATTTCCTTAACAAAGTGTTAACTCTGCCTACTGACGGCCCTGATCACCCGGATTTGCTTGTCAAAACGGCGAAAATCCGCTTGAAGCGGGGCGAATACGTCATTTGGGACATGCGGTGGGATGAACGATACCGAATTGAATCCTCGTGCGAAACGTGACCATGGTGGCGGTTTGGATGGGGCCATCGCGCAATATGGCGGCGCACGCAGCGATTGGATCGACCTGTCCACCGGCATCAACCCGCATCCCTACCCGATCGCAGGGCTGCACCCCTCGGATTGGACCGAACTGCCCGATCATGGGGCGTTCGAGCGGCTCAGCATAGCCGCCCGCAAATTCTGGAATGTCCCGGCGGAGGCGGCGATCCTGCCCGCGCCCGGAGCTTCGGCTCTAATCGCGCGCATTCCCCCACTGGCGGCGCAAGGCCGGTTACAGATCACGATGCCCACCTATAATGAGCATGCCGCTGCCTTTCGTGCTCAAGGCTGGTCGGTGCAGGGAAGCGGTCCTGCTGATGCGCGGGTGATTGTACACCCGAACAACCCGGATGGCCGGGTGTGGCAGGCCAGCGACGCCACCGCGCCTTTGACGATCATCGACGAAAGCTTTTGCGACGTGATGCCCGGTGCCTCATTGATCCATCTAGCTGGACAGCCCGGCGTGATCGTTCTGAAAAGCTTTGGTAAGTTCTGGGGGCTGGCCGGGATGCGGCTGGGCTTTGCCATCGGTGCATCGGAACTGATTGCCAGACTGAACGACCTGACCGGCCCGTGGGCTGTCTCGGGTCCTGCTTTGCGGGTCGGAACAAAAGCCCTGCAGGACACGGATTGGGCGAGCGAGACCCGCGTGCGTCTGGAGGAAGAGGCCACCCGGCTGGACGCCATGGTTATTGATAAAGGCGCGCGGCTGGTCGGAGGCACAAGCCTGTTCCGCCTCTACGAGGTCGATGATGCAGCCCTCTGGCAAGACCGTTTGGCGCAGGCACTTATCTGGAGCCGCATCTTCCCCTACTCCGAACGTTTTCTGCGCCTTGGCCTCCCTCCTGCACACGGGTGGGATCGGCTGGAGGCCGCGCTGTGAGCATCCCCTTTCTGTTGGTCTGCGCCATGTGTCTGGACGCGGTATTTGGCGAGCCGGACTGGCTCTGGTCCCGCATCCGGCACCCTGCGGTGGTGATCGGCAATGCCATTGGATGGCTAGACAGACGGCTGAACCGCGGCGCGGCGCGGCGCGCCAAGGGTGTCTGCACTCTGATCCTGCTGGTCGTGGTCGCCCTAGGTGTCGGCTGGGTACTGGCACAGCTGGGCGGAGTTGTTGAGATTCTGGTCTGTGCGATCCTGTTGGCGCAGAAGTCGCTTGTGACCCATGTCCGCGCTGTCGGCGACGGGCTAAGCGCCTCGCTTTCCGAGGGGCGCGCACAGGTGGCCATGATCGTCTCGCGCGATACGCGCGACATGACCGAGGAACAGGTCGCCCGGTCCGCGATCGAAAGCGCGGCCGAGAATCTCAGCGACGGCGTTATCGCGCCCGCTTTCTGGTTTCTGGTGGCGGGTCTACCAGGGCTGTTGGTCTACAAGGCTGTGAATACCGCTGACAGCATGATCGGCTACCGCACCGAGAAACACCGCGATTTTGGCTGGGCCTCGGCCCGGTTCGACGACCTGCTGAACCTGATCCCTGCGCGCCTGACCTGCTTGATGATCGTGGCGCTGTCAGGTCGATGGGCACGTTGGAACGATATCCTGCAGGATGCCCACCGCCATATCTCGCCCAATGCAGGCTGGCCCGAGGCCGCCATGGCCCGCGCGCTCGACGTCGCACTGGCAGGGCCGCGCAGCTATGACGGACAGTTGCGCTACCTGGCCTGGGTCAATGGCGATGCGCGCCGTGAAATCGGCGCGGAAGAGGTTTTCCGCGCATGCGACATGCTCTGGCGCGTCTGGGGGCTTGCGCTTGGCCTCGTCTCGGTGTGGGTTGGGATCAACGTGATCTTCTAGAGGACGCCCCATGCGCTTTCTGTCCGGCCTTTTCGCCGCCGCCCTGATGACCTCACCCGCCTTTGCGCAATGCGGCGGAGGATTCAATTCGTTCGTCAAGGGTCTGAAGGCCGAGGCCGTCCAACAGGGGTTCGACAAACCGACTGTCGATGCTTTCTTCAAGGGCGTCCAGCAGGACAACGCCGTTCTGAGAGCCGACCGCGCGCAGGGCGTGTTCCAGAAACCCTTCATCGACTTTTCGCGCCGTCTGATCTCGCAGAACCGGATCGACCGGGGCAAGGCTATGTCGCAGAAATACGACGCGGTCTTCGACCGGATCGAACGCGAATATGGCATCTCACGCGGGGTCCTGCTGGCCTTCTGGGCGTTCGAGACCGACTACGGCGCGTTTCAGGGTGACTTCAACACCCGCAACGCGCTGGTGACCCTAGCCCATGATTGCCGCCGCCCCGAGCTGTTCCGGCCCCAGATCTTCGCTGCGATCGAGCTGTACAGTCAGGGCAATTTCGACCCTGCCCGCACTACTGGCGCCTGGGCCGGAGAAATCGGCATGGTCCAGATGCTGCCCCGCGACATACTGGAAAACGGCGTGGATGGGGATGGGGACGGCAACGTCTCACTAAAAACCTCGGCCCCGGATGCGCTGATGTCGGGGGGTAAGATGTTGTCCCATCTGGGTTGGCAACCGGGCCAACCCTGGCTGCAAGAGGTGACAGTACCCGCGCAAATGGATTGGTCTCTGTCAGGGCCGGGCAAACCGCGTTCCGTCTCTGACTGGCAAGCGATGGGTCTTCAGGCCCGCAGCGGTTCGTTGGCCAACCTGCCTGCCTCACTGATCCTGCCGCAGGGCCACAAGGGGCCGGCCTTTCTGGCCTACCCGAATTTCGACGTCTATTTCGAATGGAACCAAAGCTTTGTCTACGTCTTGACCGCCGCCTATTTCGGAACACGGCTAGAGGGTGCGCAAATTTACAACGCGGGCAATCCCGAGACGGGCCTGAACGGTGCGCAGATGAAGCAGTTGCAGAGCAAGCTGCAGGAGCGTGGCTATGACGTGGGCAAAATCGACGGGATTCTTGGGGCTGGCACCCGAGCAGCAGTGCAGGCCGAGCAGAAACGATTGGGGCTGCCTGCGGACGCCTGGCCTACGCCTGACCTACTAGACAGACTTTAGAATGCCCGCGCCCCTGCTGACTGAACAGAACGTCAGCCGAGGCGCGTGATGGGCTATTTTCCACCGGTCTGATTTTGTGCGGGAACCTGTTCGGGGTATGATTCCCTATCCATTGCGAAGGAGTTCATTGATGAATATTGAAATACTTCAGCCCCAACCCTTCGACATCGTCGGCCAGACAATCATGATCGCAGGCAACGCCGTTGGCTTTGAAGGCCATCTTTCGATCTCGGTCACCGAAGGTCATGTGGAATTCAATGGAGCCGCGACGGCTGGGGCAATTGCGCTTCGCCAGTTTCAGGCCACGCTGGAAGTCCCTGACAATCCGAATTTCCAACTCGACCGTCTGATCCTGACGGTCAAGGATGACAGCGCCGGTGGGGAGGGCGGGATTCCGACCGTCCATGTTCCGATCTTTTTCGGTCCGCGCATTCTGCCGGGATATGTCGGGTATCGGAACTACACCGTCGCGCCCGGAGATACGCTGACGGCGATCTCTGTATCGCAATACGGCAATGCCGGACAGGTGTCGGTGATCCAACGGGCAAACGCGCATTTTATCAGCGACCCGAATGTGATCTTCCCCGGTCAGGAGTTGAGGATTCCGATCGTCTGATCGCGCGTGAGTAGCGGCAGACAGCTATCGCGCTTCGGGTCTGATCGGATACCGATCGCCTTTTTGATCGATCAGAATCAACCGATCGCCACTGCGCACATAGAGATCGCACCGGCTGAACCCGTTGTGATAGGCGATACAAACGCTGCCATCCTCGGCAATGGAATAGGTGCCAAAGGCGGATTCTCCGCTGGCGTAGGTGTAGGAATAGGCCCCTCCGGCCGAGTATTTGGACTGACCGTCGTCAAAAAAGGTCAAAGTCCGGCCAGCCAAGCCGTTCAGCTCTTCAAAGGTCAAAGGCACGTCTCCGGGCTTTAAGGCCCATTCGGCGGCAGAAAGCGGGCTGGCGGATAGCAGGGCGAGCAATAGAAAACGTATCATGCGGCCACCCTAGCCCGAAGCGGCGTGAAACAGGTATAACGTTGCAGTGAGGGGGTCAGGCGACCATCTGCTCGGCTTTTTTCAAATCGACCGAGACCAGTTGGCTGACGCCCTGTTCCTGCATCGTGACGCCGAACAGCCGATCCATCCGAGCCATGGTCACCGCGTGGTGGGTGATAATCAGGAACCGTGTGTCGGTCTGGCGGCACATCTCGTCCAGCAGGTCGCAGAACCGGGTGACGTTGGCGTCGTCCAGCGGCGCATCGACCTCATCCAGCACGCAGATGGGGGCCGGATTTGCGAGGAAGACGCCAAAGATCAGCGCGGTCGCGGTCAGAGTCTGCTCACCGCCCGACAATAGGCTGAGGGTCGAGAGCTTCTTGCCCGGCGGCTGGCACATGATCTCAAGCCCGGCATCCAGCGGGTCATCGCTTTCCACCATGACCAGATTGGCCTCGCCGCCGCCAAACAGGTGCTTGAACAGCATGGCGAAGTTCGAATTCACCTGTTCAAACGCGGTCAGCAGTCGCTCACGCCCTTCACGGTTGAGACTGGCGATGCCGCTACGCAGAGCCTTGATCGCCTCTTCCAGATCGGCCTTTTCACCGTTCAGAGTATCGAACTCTTCCTGTACTTCCTTGCTGTCTTCTTCTGCCCGCAGGTTGATCGCGCCCATCGCGTCACGTTGACGTTTGTGGCGGTTGACCTCTGCCTCAAGCGCGTCGGCGGCGGGCATCTGATCCGGGTTCACGTCCAACTGGTTCAGTAGCTGGTTCGGGGTCAGCTGCTGATCCTCGGCAATCCGTTCCGCCGCCGCGGTTACGCTTTCCTTAGCCGCATCACAGCGCGCCTCGGCCGCCGCACGGGTTTCGCGCGCCTCCGAGGCCAGACGTTCGGCTTCGCGCTCGGCCAGAACCACTTCTCGCTGCTGGGTTTCCGCCTGAGCCAGCTTGTCGGCGGCCTCGGCCCGGCGGGCTTCGGCGGCTTCGATCAACTCGTTCAGCTCTTCCCGCGCTTCGGCGATTTCTGCGGGGGCGGCCATGGCCTCGGAGAGTTCCTCCTCGGACCCCTCCTTGCGGTCGGCCAGTTCGGAAACCCGCTTTTCGGCGGTCTCCAACCGGTGCTTCCACCCGCTGAGGTCTTTCGTCACCTCCTGGCTGCGACGTGTCCGAGCCTCGCCTTCGCGGCGCAGTTCATCATGGGTCGAGCGGTGGGTCAGCATGGTGATCCGCGCGGCTTCGACCGTTTGCTTGATGTCTTCGACCTGCGCGCGGGCACTGTCGAGGTCGCCCAGTTCGGCCAGCGCGGCTTCGGCCTCACGCAGTTGCGCGCGGGCGGACATGGCGTCGTCCTTGTGGCGATCCACAGACAAGGTCAGAGTTTCCAGCTTGCCCTGCGCCAGATTGCGATCCGCCTCGGCGCGCGACAGGGCACGGGCGGTTTCGGCCATCCGCTGATCCGCAGCGCGGCGGGCTTCGCGCGCACGGCGGTCGGCTTCGGTGACATCGGCCAATTGCTGCGACAGGGCCTCATGCGCGGCGCGGGCGCCTTCGGCCTGCGCCTCGGTGCGGGCGAGTTCCTGTTTCAAGGCTTCCAGCTTGTTCAGCTGCTCCAATCGCAGGGCGGCAGCGCTGGGGGCATCTTCGGCCCAGGCGCGGAATCCGTCCCAGCGCCACAGATCACCCGAACGCGACACCAGCCGTTGCCCCGGTTTCAATGACGCCTGCAACCGCGCGCCTAGCTCTGCATCCACCAAGCCGATCTGCGCGATCCGGCGGCTGAGGCGATCCGGCCCTGACACATGCAGCGCCAAAGGTTCGGCCCCTTCTGGCAGAGGCTGATCCGCGTCGTAGCCCGCGACCTTAACCCAACCCGATGGCCCATCGCCCTCAACCAACGGCGCGCGTAGATCGTCGGCCAAAGCCGCACCCAGCGCCTTTTCGAAGCCCGACGCGACGCGCAGCAGGTCCAGCACCTGCCCGCCTTCGGCGGTGTCTCGTTCGACCAGCTTGGCCAGCGCGGTGGTTTCGGCTCGGATGGCCCCCAACTCACCCTCGGCCTCGGACCGTTGGGCCCGTGCCTCAGCCTCGCGCGCCTGCGTCTCGGTCCGCATCTCATCTGCGGCAGCCAGCGCTTCCTCGGCTGCTTCCGCGGCTTCCCGGGCCTCTTCTTCACCTTCTTGCGCCGCTTCAAAAGCTTCATCCGCGCGCGTCAGGGCAGACTTGGCTTCGTCCACCGCCAGCCGCGCTTTCTCCTCTTCGCCCTCAGACCGGGCTAGGGTCTTGCGGCTGTCTTCAACCAAGCGCTGCGCCGACTGGTGGCGCGCGACCAGGCGGGCCATATCCTCGGTCTGTTGAGACAGGTGGTCTTCGCGTTCCTGCAGGATCGAGGCCGCTTCGCGCGCCACCTCAGCTGCCTCGGCAACCTTTTCATCATGACCTTCCGCAGCCTTGATCAGCTCGCGGGCTTCCCATTCGAGGCGCTCAATCATTTCGCCTGCATCGCGGTTCAGGCCCGTTTCGCGTTCGATATCGTTGCCGAGTTGCTGGATGCGGTTGGTCAGCGTCTCAATGGTCTGGCGCGCGCGGGTTTCCTGATCCGAGAGTTGATCGCGCTGTACCTGCTGGCGTTGCAGGACGGCGGCGGCGATGGCCTCTTCTTCGCGAAGGGGCGGTAAGGTTTCCTCAATCTCCGCGCGTTTGGCAGCGGCCTCTCGAGCAGCGGCTTCAGCGCGTGAAGCCTCTGTGATCCGGTCGCGCAGCTTGTCTTCGGCAACCTGGCGGGCGATATCGGCCTCTTTCCATCGCCGATAAAGCAGCATCCCCTCGGCCTGCCGCAGCTGTTCTCCGATCTCGCGGTAGCGCGCGGCCTGACGCGCCTGACGCGCCAATTGCGCAAGTTGGCCGCCCAACTGTTCCAACACATCATCGACACGGGTCAGGTTGGCCTCAGTGCCTTTCAACTTCAACTCGGCCTCATGCCGCCGCTGATAGAGGCCTGAGATCCCGGCAGCCTCTTCCAGAATGCGGCGTCGAGCGCGGGGTTTGGCGTTGATCAGCTCGGCAATGCGGTTCTGACCCACCAGTGCCGGCGAGTGCGCCCCGGTCGAGGCATCGGCGAACAGCATCTGCACATCGCGGGCGCGCACGTCCTTGCCATTGGTCTTGTAGGCGCTGCCGACATCGCGGGTAATGCGGCGGATGATCTCCAACTGGTCGCTGTCATTGAAGCCCGAAGGCGCCAGACGTTCCGAGTTGTCCATGGTCAGGACCACTTCGGCAAAGTTGCGCGCAGGTCGCGTAGCCGCCCCGGCGAAAATCACATCCTCCATCGCGCCGCCACGCATGGATTTGGGACGGTTTTCGCCCATCACCCAGCGCAGAGCTTCAAGAAGGTTGGATTTGCCGCAGCCATTGGGACCCACCACACCGGTCAACCCGTCCGCAATGATCAGATCGGTCGGATCAACAAAGCTTTTGAAGCCGGTCAGTTTGAGTTTGCTAAAGCGCAAAGGCCGCCTGTCCCATGATTCCTAATACAGGGAAGTCTGCGCAACGGATTGGGGCCGAGTCAACGGATATGCGCAGGATATGGGCGATGGACCCGAGTTATCCACAACATCTTGGCAGTTTCACGCGCAATGCGGCGCGCGCTAATAGGGCGTACACTCAAAGACCTGATAGCCGGAACTGCCGGAATAACCGTAGTTGACGCATTCATAGGGCCGCAAAAGCAGCGCACCAAAGATCAGCTTTTCCCCAAGTTCCTGATCACAGCCCAACACGCCCACCGTCACCGCCGCATCCCCCAACACATCCATCAACGGACAGCCCGAGACCTGCGCCATGGCTAGCGCCGCCCGGTCGCGAACCGGCCCCAGCCGCGGCGCGTATTGAGAGTTCACTCGCACCGCCTCGGCCAATGGGCCGCGCACACGCACGTCAAAGACACTACCATTCACTGCAACCCGCGTCGCAGGCATATCACGGAAATGAGGCGAGCCACCCGAACAGGCAGCCAGCAGCAGGATAGGAAGTAAGCGCATCATGCTGCCGTTCTAACGGCGATATGGTTAACGAAGCCTTACTGACCGCCAGCACGCAGCACCTGCCCAAGGCGCCGAATGCCCTCGCGGATGGTGTCCTCATCGGAGTTTGAGAAACTCAGCCGAAGGGTGTTTTCACCACTGCCATCCGGGAAAAACGCCTGACCGGGAACAAAGGCCACTTTGACCGTGTCCAGAGCTCGGGCCAAAAGCGCAGCACCGCTGGTCCCGGCGGGCAGCGTCAGCCACACGAACATCCCACCCTCGGGTTTGGTCCAGGAGACACCGTCGGGCATATGGGCCTGCAACGCCGTCAACATGGCATCGCGGCGCGCGCGATAGGTCTGCCTCACTTTTGGGATATGGCTTTCGAAACAGGCCTGCGCCACCTGATGCACAGCCATCTGGTTGATCGTGGCCGAATGGAGATCCGCCGCCTGCTTCATCAGAACCAGCTGCGAGATGATAGGTTTGGCCGCCACAACCCAACCAACCCGCAACCCCGGCGACAGGGTTTTCGAGAAGCTGCCGCAATAGATCGTCCGACAGCCCTCAATCGACCCCTTCCGCGCTTGCTCCAGCGCCAGAATCGGAGGGATTGGCGCACCGTCATAGCGCAGCGCCTGATAGGCCCCATCTTCGATAACCACGCAGTCCAGATCCTCGGCCAGATCCAGCAGTGCCTCGCGCCCACGCAGATCGACAGTTTCACCCGTGGGATTGGAAAAGTCCGGCGAGAGATACGCGAATTTGACCCGTCCCTCGCCTGCGGCCTTTCGATATTCCTCGGCCCCTTGATTGCCGGGAATGCTGAGCTGGTCGAAACGCGGCTCATAGGCATTGAACGCGGAGATTGCACCCAGATAGGTCGGCCAGCCGACCAAGGCGGTATCGCCGGGAGACAAGAACAGCTTGCCCAAATAGTCCAGCGCCTGCTGCGAGCCCGAAGTGATCAGGATGTTGTCCATGTCACACGCGACTCCGATTGAGGCCATATGGTCGACCAACCATTCGCGCAGCGGAGCATATCCTTCGCTCACCGAATATTGCAGCGCTTGCGCCTGCCGGTCCGGACCAAGAGCTGCCTGAAAGGCCTGCGCAAACGCGTCCGCCGGAAACAGGGCAGGATCGGGGATACCACCGGCGAATGAGATGATATCTGGCTGATCCAGGAGTTTCAGCAACTCCCTGATCTCGGATGCCTTCATGTTCTGCGTCCGAGTGGCGAATAGCGGATGTGTGGTCATTGGGCTCCTCCGATCTCAATGCGCGCAGCCTATGCGGACGCCAAATAAAGTCAATAATATTGACCTAATGTTTCACACGATGTGAGGCGCTGTTCTTGAACCTGCACGCGCCCTGTGGTCATATGTTTTGACCAATTTCGGACGACCCTATGCCCTTTCAGAAAATTCAGACCGAGAAGCTATCGATTGCAGTGGTCCGGCAGATCGAGCTGCTGATCCTGCGTGGCATCCTGCGCCCCGGCGAGAGATTGCCGTCGGAGCGAGAACTGGCCGAACGGATGGGTGTCTCTCGCCCGTCCCTACGCGACGCCATCGCCGAATTGCAGGAGCAAGGCTTGCTGACCGCAAAAGCCGGTTCAGGAATCTACGTAGCCGAGGTGCTGGGATCTGCCTTTTCGCCAGCGCTGATCCAGTTGTTTGGCAGCCATGAAGAGGCAGTGTTCGACTACCTCTCTTTCCGCCGCGACCTCGAGGGGCTGGCCGCCGAGCGTGCCGCGCGTCTGGGATCGACCAGTGATCTGAAGGTCGTTCAGGCGATCTTTGACCGGATGGAGGCCGCCCATGACCGCAACGCCACCCAAGATGAGGCGCAACTGGACGCGGACTTCCACATGGCAATCATCGAGGCCAGCCACAATGTGATCATGCTCCACATGATGCGGTCGATGTATGACCTTCTACGTCAGGGCGTGTTCTACAACCGCCAGATGATGTTCCAGCAACGCGCAACCCGCGAAGCCATCCTCGACCAACACCGGACGATTAACGCCGCGTTACAAGCGCGCAACCCTGCCGAAGCGCGTTTGGCGGTGGAACTGCATTTGGATTTCGTCGAGCGCTGTATGAAGGATCAGCAAAAGGCAGAACGAAATGATAAGATCGCTCGGCAACGGCTTGAACACAATAATTTCTCTAGATAGCGAGCTACACCAGATCGTCCGTCAGGTTTTGGATTCCCAGATTCGATCGTAGAGAGCCCCGTATTGGCTCGCGACCACCGAGGCGGCATACGTCACCTCAGCATGCGCGCGCGCTGCGGCCCCCATTGGGCTGATCTTCTGTTCCTCGTGCTCGGCCTGATGGTCGATTACTTTTGCCAATCCTAGCGCAAATTCCGCCGCTTCAAACGGAGTTGCGAGATGACCGCAGGATTCGGTTGGAACCAGATCAGGTAAGCCGCCAATGTTGAACCCGACAACGGGAACACCGCAGGACAACGCTTCTACGCCCGTATTCGGCAGGTTGTCCTGGCGAGAAGGCAAGGCAAACACGTCGGAGCTGGCGTAAACTTGACGCAGTTCAGCAGGTTCTGTCAAAGAGCCGGTGAAGTGAACAGGAAAAGGCAGATCAACACTGTGTGTGTCGGCCCCGAACACCAGTACGCGCACAAATTTACCCGAGTCATGCAAAGCCAGCAATGAGTCGCGCAGATGCGAGAACCCTTTACGTGGATCGCTGTCCCCGCCCATGGCTCCGAACGCGACGATCGGCGCATCGTCTGGCAAACCAAGTTTACGCCGGGCTTCACTGCGGTGCATCGGCTTCCAGACATCGATATCGATGGCATTTGGGATAACATGTACCGGCCAGTCCTCCATCAGCGCACTGGACGAGACGCATTCCCCCAACCAGCGACTTGGCGTCACAACATGAAAGGGCCTCCGCCAATTGCGCTTTTTGCGTTGCCACACCCAGCGGTTCAGATCGAACCCCCGGTCACGCGAGGCGTAGCCGTCCTGCCATCGCTGGCCTTCGGTGTAGTGTTCAGCTCCGCAGAACGGCCACATATCGTGCATTGTCCAGACAACCGGATGGACCAACGCCCCGACCTCTCTAATCGACATCAAATCCGAATTGATCCAGTGGAGGTTCAATATCTGACGCGGCTGTGCGTTCAGATGTTTACCGACCCCCGAAGCCACCGCACCAAGCGACGCCAGCCCATCGACTTGATCCTGTTGTTTGCGCCGCAGGTGACGCGCAATTTCGCGTTGAAGCACCCTACGCAGAGTCTTTCGCCCGGAAAAACGATGAATTTCCACCCCGGGCGCCCCACTGGCAACCGTCATCTGCGACTGCAACCCGGCTTGAAGGCAAGCAAAATGCAGCCGCCGCGCCGCAATTGCAGCCCCGCCTTCGCTGCTACTGAAACTGATGTGGTTGATTGTTTTCAATCTTCAATCTCTGAACAATTGCAATAAACGACGACGTAAAATCTTTGTTAAGCGGTGGGCCAACTGGGCAGTACCTTCGATCCTGAATTCAGATCAAAAATCCCTGACGAACGCACTGGCAACGGCTGCTCGACTAAGACAACAAGTAAAGGTAGTCCGTGGTCCCATTGCCGTAAACGCAACGATAACCTGCCGCGCAAAGGGCAGCATCTGCCTTGTCCACTCGCTCAAAGGCTATCTTACACGGAACGTTGAGTTCGTCATATTCCACACAAATCTGCCGGGGTCTCAACCCGTCAGCCAAAAGCTGTTGAAGAACTTCAACTTCAGCCCCTTCGATATCCATTTTCAGTAGCGCTACATCGTTTGGATCGAGTTTGTTCTGCTCGAGCAACTCACGCATAGTGCAGGCTTCGACCGTGATGAAATCAGTGTCCGTCCGATAGTCATTCTGGAAGTTGACGATGGAGTGAGAGACATGCTCGGGGCTTGCTGGTTGATAGAACCGCAAGTTCGTGTGTTCGATCCAAAGCGCGACGGGTTCTAAATGCAATTGGCCCTCTTTGACGTCCTCCAAATCGTAGGCTTCGACTGGCTGGCATCCACCTTCGGCATATCCCTGCTCGCGCGACATTCCGAGGCGCTCTTTAAGCTCCTCGAAATGCGCAACTGCACGCGGCGTTGGGTCGGCAATAATGACGCGAGCGCCAAACTTGCGCGCGAACTCCACATCAAAGGAAGCATCTTCTCCCAGACCGGCGCTGACGATGGTCGATCCCTGCAGTTGCCCGTCATCATGAAACGTCCAAGCCCCGTAGTCTGAGCCAATTGTTACGAGGTTCAGTCCGGGAGCCGTCTTTACCGATTGCAATCGATGCTTGCGATACTTGCGACGATTGAATTTTTGAACAATCGACTTGATCATTTTGAAACTCTCCTGAGCAACCTGTGCCATTCCCGAGCCAGTTTCTCCGTCAATCCTGGACGTCGGGTGTAATAGGCCTTGAGCCTCGCCAGGGCGTCTGCGTCCTCGACAATGATGTCGGGAAACGGTGGCTCCGGATCGAGGTTCAGACTTTCGCGAAGATATGAATCGTTAACCACACCATGGCTACCAGACCCGTCAAAGCCGATGTTCTTCGCATAAGAAAAATGCGGAGACAAGCACAGACCTTCGTTCTGAAAAATCGTGGCATACCAGAACACAGCCCATGTTTTTAGTTCGCCACGTTCGTTGCCAAGGACCTGCGACCAGAAATCATGGGCGCCGTCTAGATTGAAACGACGTATATCCTCATCCAAGAACTGGTCGATCAGTACCGCTGGATCACGCCTGAAATTACTCCAGCGATCAGCCCAACTTCCCCAGCCCCAACAACTCATGAAACGCCACAACGCTGCCCCTCTTAAATTCCGGTTTTCCGCGATATCCTCGTTATAGCCGGCGATGTGCCAGACCCGTGGCTCATCCTTATAACGGTCAAGGGCAAGGTTCATGTAACTCAGAAAAGCCGGAGAGGTCACAACGTCATCCTCAACCACAATGGCCTTGCCATAGGCTTGCATGGTGGCTGTTACGCCGTCCTGAATAGACCGCGCCAACCCGGCGTTTTCTTCCCGCGCGTTTAAAGTCACCGACGCAAAACCGGTTTGCGCCTCGATCACTTTGCGCGTTTCTGCAACCTGTTGCTCTTCGTCTTGCGTGCGGGCACCGTCCAAATACGCGGTCAGCACAGTGCGCTCCGCCAATGGTGACGCCGCAAGCGCCCGTAGTGTCCGCGCTGTATGATCTGGTCGATTAAAAGCGAACAGGCAGATCGGGGCCGGATCGGAAATCGCAGGCTTTGCGTCAGTCACAGCGATTCTCCGCCGGGTTTTGTTTCGGGTATTTCATGGCAAAACTGCCTATATTCAGACTATCAATAAAGGAAACCCGAAAGCCAATGGCTTTCGGGCGCAGAGTCTTACTTGGTGCAATGTCTAGCCGGATCAGTGCAGCTTTTCACCGACATCAGCAATGGCCGCGTCGATCAGCTTGTTCGCCTGCGTCGCAGTCATCTGTTTCGCCAGAACGGCGTTTGCAGCAGATACCGCAACCGAGATCGCCTGATCGCGAACTTCCTTCACGGCCGAAGCCTCAGCCGAAGCGATCTGATCCTGCGCGGCCGCCAAACGGCGTGCGATGGATTTTTCCAGATCGACCTTGGCCTGTTCCGCTGCCAGAGCCGCATCGTCCTTGGCCGCAGCCACGATGGCATCTGCCTGCGTCTGCACTTCACGCTGCTTACGCTCATACGAGGCCAGCAGGCTGCGCGCTTCTTCATGCAAGGCGCGGGCTTCGTCCAGCTCGGACTTGATGCCCTCGGCACGGTTGTCCAGGGCGCCACCGATCATGCCGGGGACCTTGAAGTAGAACAGAACCGCGATGAAGACGATGAAGCCCAGAAGAACGACAAAGTCAGTGTTACCCAGCGAGAAAAACGGGCCTTTGGCTGCCAATGCGGGGCTGGCTGCGCCGAAGGTCAGGATAAGGGCAAGAGTGTTCCGCATGTCACTTATCCTTTCATCTGCGCGTCAACGGCACTGTCGATGGCTTTGGCATCTGCCTCGCCGCCCAGTGCTGTCACCAGTTCGGCCGCCGTATCCTTGGCAACCACTTGAATGCTTTCCAGCGCACCGGCACGGATGTCGGCAATTGCCTTTTCCGACTCAGCCGCCTTTGCAGCGATTTCCGCATCCGCTTTGGCAATCGCGTCATCCAGACCAGACTGGATTTCGGCGCGGGCTTCCGCTGCGATACGCTGAGCCTCAGAACGGGCATCGGCCAGCGCCTTGTTATAGGCCTCTTCGGCCTCGACCGCCTTGGCCTTCAGATCTTCGGCCGCAGCCAGGTCATTTGTAATGGTCCCCTGGCGTTCAGCCAGGATTGCCGCGATGCGGGGCAGAGCCACGCGGGACAGGACCAGAAAGATGACGACCAGCGTAATGACCAGCCAGAAAATCTGGTTGGGGAACCAATCGAAGCAGAGCTGCGGCATCCCGATGGCAGAGCCATAGGAGTCGACGCACGAGCCAGCTACCTCGTCTGTAAGGGGTTCAGTCGCCATGATATCCTCCGTCGGAAACTTGTCTTTACAACAGGTGGGCCGCTATGGCTTGGACCCACCTGCGCGTAAGGATCAGGTTCCGCAGATTATACGGCGAACATCAGCAGCAGCGAGACCAGGAATGCGAAGATCCCCAGGGCTTCTGCGAACGCGATACCGATGAAGAGTGTTGCGGTCTGCGAAGCAGCCGCCGAAGGGTTGCGCAGGGCGCCGGCCAGGAAGTTGCCTGCTACGTTGCCCACCCCGATTGCGGCTGCGCCGGAACCGATTGCTGCCAGGCCTGCGCCGATGTGTGCGAGATCGCCTTCCATGATGTATCTCCTTACGAATTGGAAGTTTCGATGTTGGGTGTTCGGACCTTAGTGCGACGGATGCAGCGCATCTTTCAGATAAACACAGGTCAGAATGGTGAATACGTAGGCCTGAATGAAGGCCACCAGGACCTCAAGACCATACATTGCGGTGATCGCCAGAACGGACACGGGCGAGATCACGGCAACCGCAGCGAAGCCTGCGAAAACCTTGATAACTGCGTGGCCAGCCATGACGTTACCGGCAAGACGAATGGAGTGGCTGACGGGGCGCACGAAGTACGAGATCAGCTCGATGATCGCCAGGATCGGGCGCAGTGCCAGAGGCGCGCTGGAAACCCAGAACAGACCCAGGAACGCGGCACCGTTTTTGACAAAACCCAGAACAGTTACGGTCAAGAACACAGCCAGCGCCAGCGGGATGGTGACCGCGAAATGCGAGGTTGTGGTGAACGAGGTCGGGATCAGGCCCAGGAAGTTGGCGCAGACAATGAACATGAACAGGGTCATGACATAAGGGAAGAACTTAACGCCTTCCTTGCCGCAGATGTCTTCCAGCATCTTGTAGACGAAACCGTAGGTCAGCTCTGCGATCGACTGCATACGCGTCGGAACGATTGCGCGCTTCGATGTGGGCAGAACCAGCAGCAGAACAACCGCGACGATCGCAAAGAACAGCCACAGGGTCACGTTGGTGATAGTGAACATGCCAACAGCGCCGTCTCCAAACAGCGGTTTGACGATGAACTGATCCATTGGGTGGAATACCAGGCTGCTGCCCTCTGCTGCGGTGGTCTCAGTTGCCACGTTCAGTCCCTCTCGTCCTTCTCGGCAGCCGTCGCCGCCATTTGTTTCTCTTGGGCCTCTTTCGCGCTGCGGAGCATAACCTTCACGCCCGCGACAAGACCCAGCAATGTGAACAGCACCAGAAAAATCGGGATTGTCCCGAACAGGCTGTCCAGCCCGTATCCGATGCCAAATCCGATCCCCAGACCGGATACCATTTCGATGACCATCCTCCAGGCAAGCTCGCCTCCGGATACGTCAGCATCTGCACGGGGTTTGGGCTGTTTCGCCTTTTTCGCCGCGTCGATCTTGGCCTCAAGCTGCGCCATACGCTGCTTTTGGTCGTCATCGGTCACGGGCGTTTCCCTCGTACAGTCTTGAGGCTAGGTGCTAAGGGGCAAGGGGCTTAGAGTCAACGGGCTTGCGCGCCCGAATTGACGCAGGATAAGTACCTGTTTTTAAGTTATTAAATCACCTAGGTAAAATCGCTCTACTGGACAGGCAAAGGCCAAAATCAGGCAATCCGCCTAAAATGCCATATTCAACCCTTTGGTTGATCTTTGACTTCCGCGCCTTGGCGCATCCGCCGAACAATGCGCCCATCGATCAGCAACAGCCCGACAAGGATCGCCGCCATACCAAACATATGCTCGGGGCGCAGGGCCTCTTGCAACACCCACGTTCCCAGAACCAACGCCGAGACCGGCGCGATGAGGGTAACGGTTGAAATGTTCGTCGGACCCACTTTGGGCAGCAACCAATAGAACACGATGAACGCTGCCGAGGTCAGGACAAATCCGATCATCAGCAGTGACGCCCAGGTCTCAAACCGGGTGACATGGGGCAACCCCTCTTGCCAGAGGGCAAGCGGAGTTATTGCCAGTGTTGCTCCGGTCAGAGCCAAGGCCACCAGAACCACGGGCTGCATATCCCGGAACGCGCGCGCGAAGTTGACCGAGAAGGCATAGCATACCGGAGCCAGCAGGATCAGCAAAATGGCCCAGAACTGGGAACCGGCCCCAGAGTGCAGAACCGGCAGCGACAGCACGACAATTCCCGCGAACCCACAGACCACGCCCAGAGACTTCAAGAAGGTTGCCCGCTCACCCCCTGGCCAGAAATGCGAGACGATGACCGCGAAGGCAGGCGTCGTTGCGTTCACGATACCCGCTACACCCGCGCCGATATGCTGCTGGCCTAGCGCATAAAACGCGAATGGCGCGGCATAGCTGAGCGCACCAAACCCCAGCAAGGCAATCGCGCGGGTTACTGACAGGCGTACATTAAGACGAGCGCCGAGCACGTAGATCCAGCATCCCAGTGCTCCGAACCCGACCCGCCCCATGGACACGGACAGCGGCCCGAGTTCGCGCAGCAAAATGGCGTTGAACATGAAAGACATGCCCCAGCCGATGCCGAGGATACAGATCACCAGCCAGTATTTCAGCGGCATTGAGACACCCATTTGCAAGTCACGGCGCAGCATCGCAATGGGCTGCAAATTGTCAAACCGGTTCCTGCGTATTAGGAACGTGACATGTCAAACGACCTCGATACTGTTTTTGCCGCTTTGGCCGATCCAACCCGCCGCACCATCCTTGCGATGCTGCTGGAGGATGACATGGCCGTCACCGATGTGGCCGAACCGTTCGAGATGTCATTGGCCGCGATCTCGAAACATCTGGTCATTCTGACCCGAGCCGGGCTGATCAGTCAGGAAAAACGTGGGCGGGTGAAATGGTGCAAGCTGGAGCCGGACGCCCTGCGCGCGGCCTCGGTCTGGATGCAGGGCTTCGGGCAGTTCGAACCCGTCAATCTGGACGCGTTCGAACGGTTTTTGGAAGTCGAGCTACCGTCGGGGGACGACCCTTAAGTCATCTGACCACGAAGACCGACATTTTTGAATGCTGCGCCAGTTTCCCGGCGTGGCTCGTGAAGATGTAGTCGGTGATCCGGGGGGCATGTGTGCCGACGACGATCAGGTCTGCGCCAATCTCTTCGGCGGCTTTCGCAAGATCCCCGTCTACTTCGGCGGCGACATCGACAGAGTGGATATTGCGCGTCTCAACCTCGGTGCCACTTAGTTTGCCGATCTCGTCTGCCAGAGCCGATAGGCTTTCGGCAATCGCCTCATCCGTTTGCAAGGCCTCGCCAGGCTGCATACCCGTCACGCTGACGAGAGTAACCTTGGCGCTCTGCCATTTGGCAATTTCTGCCGCGACTGCAGTTGCCTTCTGGACCTCAGGCGGCATATGCAAGTCGACAGGGATCATGATGTGATTGTACATGAATTCCTCCTCTCTCCAGGTTTGAGATTAGAGGACACCGCAATTTGAGGCCTTGATCTGGCTCAACCCCTTAGAAACGGCCGGTTTACCCCTCCTGACTGTACTCTACATCGGTAATCACACCGGTCACATCCGCCCGACAAATCCAAGGTGCTTCAGCACCCGCCACAGAGACGCTCACCACAGTTCCCGTCGCCTCTGACTGCGTTGAGGTCGTCTGAACATCGCCAGATGCCACCCCTGTTTCCGCCGAGACCAGCGCCTCGCAACTGGCCTGCAGATCTGATCCCTTCTTGTCAGAGCCGCTCGGGGCACAGGCACAGAGGAAAAGGGCCGTTCCAATCACGAAAACTCGGGTCATTTTTGCGTTCCTTTCGTGCAATGGTCGAATTCTGCCACAGCTGGGATCAAGCACAAGAGTCACTCCGGCGCTGTTTGCGGAGCAGGCGCTTCGTCTTTCAAGAGCATGAGAAGCGCGAGGATGGTCAGCCCGACCCCACCAAGAATAAGGCCTGTCGGGATGCCGTTGCCCAGCGCGATCTCCCACAGGATCACCCAGCTTGGGACGAGATAAGTATACGCCATCACTTTGGCCGAGGGCAGGCGCAAAGCTGCGAACTGCACCAGCACGAAACTGACAGCTGTTGCAAAGAAGGACAGGTAGAACAGGCCCAGCCAAACGATACCCGGAAGGTTGGCCCAGTCGGTTGCAAGGATGTCGCGCCAGCCAAAGCCGGTCAGCAACAGGCACCCTGCGACGAGCGTGCCGAAGGTGAACACCACGGCCGGCTCGCCCCGGTTCAATTTGCGCACCATCGGGGTGTAGATCGCATGGGCGACACAGCCCCAGAAATAGATGATCTCACCTCCTCCGATCGAGAACGCCCGGAACGCCTGCCAATCAGCGCGAAAGATCACCCAAAGCGCACCTGCCGCGCCGACCACCAAGGCCAGTGCCATCCGGGGCGTTGTGACTTGACGCAACAGCGCCCACCCAGCGAAAGCGGCAATAACGGGCGTAAGGGTAAATACCGCAGCCGCACTGACCGGAGGGGCGGTTTGCAGCCCGTAGAACATCAGCACAAAATAGGTGGCGAACAGCCCGCCAAGCACAAGATACCGCCAAGGCGCCTGCGCCGCGCTTCGTGGCAAACCGGTGGTGGCCAATGCGGCAAGGCCGATCACACCCGCTGCTATCCCGAACCTCACCGCATTCAGCGCCGCCGGGGCGATCTCATTGGCAATGATCGACCCCAATGAGAAACTGCCCGCGACCAGGGCCGAGAAGACCAGCATGGCCAGATGGCCACGCGCTTGTGGGCTCATGGCAGCCAGCCCTTGGACTGGTCCTTCAGGAATTGCAGGAAAGACTGCACCTTGGTCGTGCGATGCAGATCCACATGGGTCACCAGCCACAGCTTGCCGGACCATTCCGGCAATGGCTCCATGACCTCTTCGAGTTCGGGATGGCGCGCGGCCTCCCACCGGGCCATGAAGCCTATCCCTGCCCCGGCCAGAACCGCTTCACCACAGGTGAAGTTGTTGGAACACAGGAAGGTCATCGCCTCAACCGGTGCATTTGCCCGCAGCCAGCGCGAAAATGGCGCACGGCTGTTTTCGTCGTCATTTCCAACAAAGGCGTGGTTGCCAAAATCCTCGACGCCCGAAGGTTTGCCGCGCCGCGCGATATAATCCTTGCTAGCGTAGAGCCCGACTTCCTGCGCGACAAAGGGCTGTACCACGTTGTCTGGTTGATCGGGTGCGGCACCGGCACGAATGGCCACATGTGCCTCACCATATTCCAGTCGAAACAGACGATCCCCGGTCAGATAGCGCACGATCAGGCCCGGATGTGACTTCTGAAACTCGGTCAATGTCGGCACGACCAGAGGGGCCAGCGACGCCAGAGAGGTTACGACCAACTCGCCCGAGACGTCATCGCCGCGCCCTTTCATGCGACCAACCAATTGGTTGAACTGATCTTCTGTGGCTTGGGCCACGCGCAACAGGTCCTCACCCGCTTCGGTCGGGGTGTACCCCCGCGCATGACGCTGGAACAGCTTCACTCCGAGGCGCGCCTCAATGGCGTCGATGTGGCGAATGACCGTTGCATGATGCACGCCCAGAACCTCGGCCGCGCCGCTGACTGTTCCCATACGGGCCACCTGATACGCGGTTCTGACTTCGTCCCAATTGTCCATCACGACCTCATAATGTGCAATTTCAAACACTCAATGTTGACTTAGCCGAGTTTTGTTCGCCAGCGCAACGCTCATATTGGGAGCAGAACAAAAATTCCCCAATGAGGACATCATGACCAAAACAATCCTGCATATCGACGCCTCGGCCCGCCGCACCGGATCAGCAACCCGCGACCTGTCGCATCGCGTCGTCCAGCATCTTGGCGCGGAACGCATCATCCGCCGCGACCTGGCCAGCCCCCTACCCCTGCTGACCGAGGACTGGATCGCCGCAAACTTCACCCCGGCAGACCAACGCGATGCCGTTCAGCGCGATCAATTGGCCCTGTCCGACGAGCTGGTGAACGAACTGCAACGCGCCGATACCATCGTGATCGGCCTGCCCATCTACAACTTTTCGGTCCCGGCGGCGTTCAAGGCATGGATTGATCTGGTTGCCCGAGCCGGTCTGACATTCTCCTACTCCGAGAACGGCCCCAAAGGCCTGCTGGAAGGCAAACGCGCCGTTCTGGCAATCGCATCAGGTGGCACAGCAGTCGGGTCTGAAATCGACTTTGCAACCGACTACGCCAAGCATGTTCTAGGCTTCATAGGCATCACTGACGTCGACGTCGTAGCTGCAGATCAATTGGCCATTGATGCCGACTCGTCGGTCAAAAATGCCCACAAAGCCATTGGTGAACTGGCAGCCTGATCAGGCTCTGGCCAAAGCAAAGCGAAACGTCCAATCTGCACAGCAGTAGCTTTCTGCGGATTGGGCGTTTGTCATGAAAAAGATCGGAATTCTTGGGGGCGTCGGCTGGGCCTCGACGGTGGATTACTACCGCGCGATTTCCGAAGGGGCGAGCCGCCACTTCGCCGCGCGTGGACACGGGTCCCCCCTACCCATTCCACCGATGACAATCGAGTCCGTCACGCAAGCCAAAACACGTGTCTTACGCGGAGTGGCCGGCGATGAGGCCAGTTGGGCCGCATTCGACGCAGTGTTTCGCGAAGCGCTTCTGACCTTGGAGAATGCGGGATGCGACTTTGGAATCATCGCCTCAAACACTCCACACGCACGTCTTAATGCGATCCGGCAGGGCGTGTCGATGCCCATTCTCAGCATCTTCGACGCGACGGCCGAGGTCACCGCGTCAACAGGCGCGTCACGGGCGCTGGTTTTGGGTACAACCGTGACCATGCAGGCGACCAACTACGCAGACAGGTTGGCCGATGAGGGCATCGCCGCGAATGATCGTCTGCCCGAAGTCGAAATCGCCGAGATGCAGGCCATGATCGACAGCGATTTTTATGGCGGTGCGTCAGAATCCGCTCATGACCGGCTACTCACCTTTTGTAACAAGCATGCAGAACCGGGCACGGCCATCCTGCTGGCTTGCACAGAACTGCCACTGGCTTTCCCCAACCATCTGGACGACCCGGTGTTCGAAGCCGATGGACATTTGTTCATCAACCCGTCAGCGGCCCATGTCGCTGCTGCACTGAAACAGGCGTTGGAGGAGTGACTAAGGCAGCCAGGTCACGTCGCATGCGATCCGGTCGAAGAACGCCATCAAATCGGACTGCGTCATCGCGACGGTTCGATCATTGACCAGCGGGTGCATGTAGATCACGTCGGCCTGCTGCGCCGCTGCGTCCATGAAGAAACTCACGTTATTTTGCACCCCGTTGATCATCGCCAGCGGGCTTACTGCACCTGGGCGGATCCCAAGGTTCTGCAACAAGCGATCCGCCGAGCCGAAAGACAGGTTACCGATCCCCAATTCAGCGCCCAGCGCTTTGAGGTCAATCTCGCGGCTCTGTTCAAGCGTCACCAGATAGTTGCGCTTTTTCTTGTCGCGCAGGTACAGGTTCTTCAATCGCAAGGCATTCTCGCCCGGCACCATGAACTGGTCTTCGACGGCCTTCGCATCCTCAACCGTGCGCAGCGGCACATGAGAATGCAGCCGATACTCCAACCCCCAATCATCCAGCTGCGCCAACAACGCATCGGAACTGAGCGGCAATGTGTCCTGAAAAGCGGATGATGCGTCCATGAGACCCTCCTGTTTGACGCGCTCATCGCGCAACACGCGGGCGAATTCAAGCCACGACAGCCCTAGAATTCGATGCTAGCGTGCTGCCATGAAAGTCACGCGCAACACCCCGGACCAATTGATCCTATCCAATACACCCTGGCTGATGGGCATCATGCTGGTTGTCTTCATCCTCTGTTTCGTCGGCGCAGGCCTCTTCATGGCCACCGAAGGGGGTGAGGGCATCTTCTTCGGCATTTTCTTTGCCCTGGTCGGTGGCGGTTTGGGCTTTGGCGCCTTCTGCGTCTTTGTGCGTCGCGTGCAGGTGATACTGGACCGTCGCACAGACAGCATCGTGATCCGTCGCCAATCGATCTTTGGTTATGACACCGTGGAACATGATCTGTCGAACCTCTCCCACGCTGAGGTGGAGACCACCACCTCGAGCCGCAAAGGAAACTCGTCCAAGATGCATCGCCCCGTTTTGATTCTGGAAAAGGGCATGAGTGCTGGCCGTCACCCGATTGTCGAAGCCTATGTGAGCGGAGGCGGCGCACAGCGGATGGTCGATGCGGTCAATGTCTGGCTTCCGGCGCGCAAGGTTGACTCTGACAGCCAATCCGCCTAAAGCCCCATTCAAACATCCGGAAGCGTATGACCTTCCGGTCCCTTGAGTCGTTCAGGGATCGCCCCCCACCAGCGAGTTTCGCCCGTGGGGGCGTTTGTGCATTTAACCGGCGCATCCTATGTAGGGCACGCCATCAGATAACCGGCATAGGAGGCCGAAGGCATGTTTGAAAATCTATCCGAACGCCTCTCTGGCGTCTTTGACCGGCTGACGAAACAAGGCGCGCTGTCCGAGGAAGACGTTAAAACGGCCCTGCGCGAGGTTCGTGTTGCCCTGCTTGAGGCCGACGTCTCGCTGCCCGTGGCACGCGCATTCGTCAAGAAGGTGCAGGAACAGGCGACCGGTCAGGCGGTTACCAAGTCGATCACCCCCGGTCAGCAGGTCGTCAAGATCGTGCATGATGCTTTGGTCGACACGCTGCGGGGCGAGGAAGACCCCGGCAAGCTGAAGATCGACAACCCGCCTGCCCCGATCCTGATGGTCGGTCTGCAGGGCTCGGGTAAGACGACCACCACCGGTAAGCTTGCAAAACGCCTGAAAGAGAAAGAGGGCAAGAAGGTCCTGATGGCCTCGCTCGACGTCTATCGCCCGGCGGCGATGGATCAGTTGGCCGTTCTGGGTACGCAGGTCGGTGTGGATACGTTGCCGATCGTTCCGGGCCAGTCGCCCGTCGACATCGCCAAACGCGCCAAGCAGCAGGCGACGCTGGGCGGCTATGATGTATACATGCTCGACACCGCGGGTCGTCTGCACATTGACGAAGTCCTGATGGACGAGGTCGAGCAGGTCCGAAATGTGGTTGATCCGCGCGAAACCCTACTGGTCGTCGATGGCCTGACCGGTCAGGTCGCGGTTGAAGTCGCCGAGGAGTTCGACGCCAAGGTTGGCATCTCGGGCGTGGTTCTGACCCGGATGGACGGTGACGGGCGCGGTGGTGCGGCGCTGTCGATGCGCGCGGTCACCGGCAAGCCGATCCGCTTTGTCGGTCTGGGTGAGAAGATGGACGCGCTCGAAACCTTCGAGCCGGACCGGATCGCCGGTCGTATTCTGGGCATGGGCGACATCGTTGCTCTGGTCGAAAAAGCCCAGGAAACGATGGAGATGGAACAGACCGAGCGCATGATGAAGCGCATGGTCAAAGGTCAGTTCAACATGAACGACCTAAAAATGCAGCTGGAACAGATGATCCAGATGGGCGGCATGCAGGGCATGATGGGCATGATGCCCGGCATGGGCAAGATGGCCAAGCAGATGGATCAGGCCGGTCTCGACGACAAGATCCTGCGCCAGCAGATCGCCATGATCCAGTCGATGACCAAACGCGAACGCGCCAACCCGCAGCTGCTGCAGGCCAGCCGCAAGAAACGGATTGCGGCGGGTTCTGGGATGGAGGTCAGCGACCTCAACAAGCTGCTCAAGATGCACCGACAGATGTCGGACATGATGAAGAAAATGGGCAAGATGGGCAAAGGCAAGATGCTGAAACAGGCCATGAAGGGCATGTTCGGCAAAGGCGGCCCCTCGCCCGAGGAAATGGCAGCAGGCATGGACCCCAAGGCGCTGGAACAGGCGGCCAAGGCCATGGGCGGCAAGATGCCCGGTGGTCTGCCCGGACTGGGCGGTGGCATGGGCCTGCCTCAGGGCCTCAGCGGGTTTGGCAAGAAGAAGTAAATGACTGCCCTCACGCATCATATCCCCCAGCTTGAGACCGAGCGCCTGATCCTGCGCGCGCCGTCCGAGGCTGATCTTGACGCCGACACTGCGTTCTTCGCCAGCGAAGCTGCGAAGTATGTCGGCGGTCAGATGCGCCGAGATGAAGTGTGGCGTGTGATCGCTGCTCTACTGGGCCACTGGTCGCTGCGCGGCTACGGGTACTGGAGCGTCGATGAAAAAGACACCAGCGAATATCTTGGTCGTGTCGGTCTCTGGTGCCCCGAAGGCTGGCCTGAACCCGAGGTTGGCTGGACGCTGCTGAACCACGCCACTGGCAAGGGATACGCGACTGAGGCCGGGTTTGCAGCGCGCAGCTACGCATACGATGTTCTGGGTTGGGACACTGCGATCTCGCTGATTGACCCCGAAAATCACGCTAGCATCGCCGTTGCCAAACGTTTGGGCGCACAGTTCGAATACAATTACGAGCATCCCAAATACGGGACCTCAGAAATCTGGCGGCACCCTGCCCCGGCGGATCTGGTGAACGGTGGAATGGAGGCCTACGCATGACCTCTTTCACTATCCCCACTGTCGAAACCGAACGTCTGATCCTGCGCGCACCGCATCAGGACGACCTGCCCGCGATGACTGCGTTCTTCAAAACAGAACGCAGCTATATGGTGGGAGGCCCGAAGGATGAGCTGGGCAGCTGGGACTCTCTGGTTAAACGGTTGGGTCATTGGGCGCTCAACGGCTTTGGACTGTGGCATCTAACCGAAAAATCGAGCGGCGCGTTCGTCGGCTGGGCGGGTATGATCTTTGCTCCGGGCTGGGATGAGCCGGAATTGGGCTGGACCCTGATGGAGCAGGCCGAAGGCAAAGGTCTGGGCTTTGAGGCCGCACAAGCCGCGCGCCGCTACGCTGCCCAGCATCAAAGCCTGAACGGCGTGATGTCCTACATTGCCCATGCAAATGACCGCTCGCGCGCTTTGGCCGAGCGTCTTGGCGCCACCTATGAGCGCGAAGCCGAGCTGCTGGGCAAGAAAGCCCAGATGTGGCGTCACCCGCTTATCAACGTTTCTAACACTGCTTTGACCTCCGAAAGGATCGGCCAATGACGAACCCCGTGACACAGGCCGCAACGCTGCTGAAAGAGCATCGCGAAAGCATCGACCGGCTGGACGCGATCCTTGTCTACACGCTGGGCGAGCGTTTCAAGCACACGCAGGCCGTTGGCAAGCTCAAGGCCGAACACGACCTTCCCCCGTCCGATCCCACGCGCGAAGCCGCGCAGATCGCACGGCTAGAAGACCTGGCGAAAGAGGCCGATCTGGACCCCGACTTCGCCAAGGCTTTTCTGAATTTCATCATTCAGGAAGTCATCCGACACCACCGGAAACATCAAGAGTGAACCTCCGGTTCAACAAACACCAGAATTGACCGGGCAATTCCCGGCACACGCCATCTAAAGGAGATACCACCATGGCAATGAAAATTCGTCTCGCCCGCGGCGGCTCGAAAAAACGTCCTTTCTACCGCATCGTAGCTGCCGACAGCCGCATGCCCCGTGACGGCCGTTTCATCGAGAAACTCGGTACCTACAACCCGCTGCTGCCGAAAGACAGCGAAGAGCGCGTGAAAATGAACATGGAGCGCATCCAGTACTGGCTGGATCAGGGCGCTCAGCCTACCGACCGTATCGCGCGCATGTTGGAAGCTGCCGGCACTCGTGACAAAGCCGAGCGCAACAACCCGAACAAGGGTACTCCTGGCAAGAAAGCCCAAGAGCGCGCGGAAGAGAAAGCTGCAAAGGCTGCTGAAGCGACCGAAGCTGCTGCTGCACCGGCTGAAGAAGCTGCAGCAGAAGAATAAGCAGGCTGACGCGTGCAGGATCAGGCTTTCACCGAGGATTTTCGCACGCAGTTTGATCTGTTGATGCGGCTCCGGCGCGATGTGCGTCGGTTCCGCACCGACCCCGTGGACGAGGCAGTGCTGACGCGCTGCCTCGACGCGTTTCTGCTGGCCCCTTCGGTGGGGCTCAGTGAACCCTGGCGCGTGATCCGCGTCGAAAGTGAGGCCGCGCGCGACGCGGCGCTCAAGAATTTCCAAACCGCCAATTCGGACGCTCTGGCCGGGTATTCCGGTGAGAAAGCACAGCTGTATAGCGGCCTCAAACTTTCGGGCATGCAGGAAGCGCCAGTGCAATTGGCGGTGTTCTGCGATGACACAACCAGCAAAGGCCAGGGTCTGGGCGCGGGCACCATGCCCGAGATGCGGCGCTATTCGGTTGTCTCGGCCATCACTCTGTTCTGGCTGGCTCTGCGCGCGCAGGGGCTGGGGCTGGGCTGGGTTTCGATCCTGGACCCCGACCAAATGAACACCGATCTGAACGTCCCGGACAACTGGCGGCTGATCGGCTATTTCTGCGTGGGCTGGCCGGAAGAAGTGTCCGACACGCCCGAGCTGGAACGGGCCGGTTGGGAAGACCGCGACGAGACTCTGCCGATCGAGGTGCGATAGGCCGATGTTCGGATTGTTTCGGCTTCCCATCCTGTTGCTGATCGCTTTTATTGTCGGCGTGTTCTTTGAGCGCAATAACCAGCGTGAAGCCTGCGAAGTGATCGGGCAATGGCGGAACGGACTATGTATAACGGAAGGCTCAAATGAGTGATCTGATCTGCGTCGGCAGCATTGCGGGCTCATACGGTGTGCGCGGCGAGGTGCGGTTGAAAAGCTTTTGCGCCGTGCCAGAAGACATCGAAGCCTATTCGCCACTGACCGACGAAGACGGCAAAGAGCGATTTCCCGTGGTACTCACCCGCGCGATCAAAAACGGATTTGCGGCGCGTCTGGGCGGGGTCGAAACCAAGGAAGAGGCGGACGCCCTGAACGGCCTGCGCCTGTATGCTCGGCGGGATCAACTGCCTTCGCTGCCGGATGACGAGTTCTATCACACCGATCTGATCGGGCTGGAGGTGTATGACACCGGCGGCACCCTGCTGGGCCGGGTCAAATCGGTCCAGAACCACGGCGCGGCGGATTTGTTGGAATTGCACGGGCCGGGTCTGAAATCGACTGTCCTGCTGCCCTTCACTCTGGACGCTGTTCCGACCGTTGATCTGGAGACCGGTCGCATCGTCGCTGATCCGCCAGAAGGCCTGATCTGATGCGGCGCGTTCTGCTGCATCTGGGGTTGCACAAGACAGGCACCACCGTTGCGCAGTCGTTTCTCTACAAGAACCGTCAGCTGATCTGGCCGCATTTTTCACTGATCCTGCCCTACAAAACCCGCAAAACCGGACTTTCAGACATCGCCACGCGGCATTCTGTCTATCGGATGAACAGCACACTGGCCGAGTTCGAAACAGGTGTCCGCGCGCTTCTGGACCCGATCGATTTTGGCACCAGTCGCGGCCTGATCCTCAGCGAGGAGAATTTCGCCGGCCTGCGCCCCAGTCGCAACAGCGCCGAAGGCTACTGGGCGACCCCGGAATTGGCGACGACGCTGGTTGAGCAGGTGACAGACCGTCTGGGGCCTGAGCCGGTCGACCTCACGATCTATCTGTCCTTGCGACAGCGTGAGGATTGGATGCGCAGCCTCTGGGCACATGATCTGCGGCGGACACGGCTGGTGCAGGACTATGACGGCTTCCGAGACGCGCTGAACGACCTCCCCTCCCCAAAAGAGACAGCCGATATGCTTCAGGACCGGCTGCCGCTGGTCAAGGTCCAGACCGAGTGGATGGAGGACCTGCGCAAGCGGCGCTTTGGTCCAGGCGCTCCGTTTGCGGCATTTCTGAATCTACCACGCGACAAGATGTTCAAACTGGTCGCGCCGGAGCCGCACAAGGCCCGTCCGACTGATGATGTTCTGCTAGAATTGCTGGAGTTGAACCGTTCCGCGCTGGACGATGCGGCTTTGATGGCGCAAAAGAAGGCCCTCATCAAACGCGCCAAGGACGATCTGGTTGCCCAATCATGACAGATACACCAAGCAAATCCCACGGTCGCAAGGCCATCCGACCCACTCTGCAACCGCGCGAGTTGATGACTCCGACGCCGGATCTGCACGGCGTATGGAAAGCCAAGATCATCACCTTGTTTCCCAGCGCTTTCCCCGGCGTTCTGGGCGAAAGCCTGACAGGTAAGGCTCTGCAGGAAGGGCTTTGGCAGCTGGAAACTGTTGATTTGCGACAATTCGGGATCGGTAAACACCGCAATGTGGATGACACACCCGCAGGCGGGGGCGCTGGTATGGTGCTGCGGGCCGACGTGTTGGGGCCAGCCATCGAACAGACCATGGCCGGTATCCGCGGCAACTGGCCGCTGATCTACCTAAGCCCACGCGGCAAGCGTATGGACCAGCGGATGATGCGGAACCTCGCGCGCTGCGACGGGATGACCTTGCTCTGCGGCCGGTTCGAGGGCGTGGACGAGCGCGTGTTGGAGCATTACGGCGTGCAAGAAGTCAGCCTCGGCGACTTCGTCATGACCGGCGGCGAGATCGCGGCGCAAGCCCTGATCGACGCCACCGTTCGGCTGATCCCCGGCGTGCTGGGCAATCAGGCCTCGACCGAAGAAGAGAGCTTTTCCTCGGGCCTGTTGGAACACCCGCAATACACGCGCCCCGCAGAATGGAACGGCCGCCCGATCCCCGAGGTCCTGATGTCCGGTCACCACGGCCGCATCGCCGAATGGCGCCAAAAGATGGCCGAGGACATAACGCGGAAACGGAGGCCTGATGTGTGGGACGAATACGTTCGCGCCAGGCAGAAATCTATCAAATGACACAGGCTACTGTGGCCCGCAAACCGCAGGTCCACAGATAAAGCTGGTGCTAATTGCAGTTGAAGAAATCGCGGTCTACTCATCCCAGAGTATTGCGAACGACGCAAAAGAATCGCACATTTGAAAGAACGGCAATTCATGAAAAAGCTATTACTTTTGTGCTGCGTACTTGTCTCGGCATGCGCGACCAGTGCTTTGGAAGACTCCGTGCCAACTCAGGCCGGACATAATATGGCTTCCGCCAGAAACGCGGTGTTGTCTTGCTCAAACGAAGCCGACATCGGCGGTAATGCCGCAGTGATCGGAGCCTATCCCGCCTTCATCCTGATGTCGTCACCTTTGGTCGGGTCTGTGCTTGCATATGGCAGCCGACACGAACTCAGGGCGCAAGGCGAGATGGATCAGGTAGACCGCTGCCTGAGCGAGCGCGGCTTTGACCGCCGCGTGCTGACCCAAGGAGAAGCGTTCTGGCTGCGCAATGCCTACGGTGAGGAACGCGTGCGCAGGCTCGATCACCTTGTCGCAGGTGGTACCGTGGAAAACTACGCGGCGCCTCAATCCTAAGGCGTCTACCCTTTCCACTGCGCCCAAATCTCGGGCGGGCCGCTAAAAACATTGATGTCGACCTTACCCTGAACGCCCGGCACCAGCCCGGTGCCAGTGTATTGCCAGAACCTCCAGACCGCGCCGGGATAGACCTGACGGGGATGTCCCGCGACCGAGCGCAACCAGAACTCGGTCTTTGACAACCGTCCGATATCGGTATCCTGGTAGAAATCCACAGTCGTGTAGACGATGGGTCGGCGGCCATAGTGCCGCTCGAGGATATCGAGGAACTTTTGCGCCTCGGCCCGAACGATTTTGCCATCAGGGCGAAGGGTGCAGGTTTTCGAATGCGGCGTCCATTCCATGTCCAGCACATGCGGCAGGTCCGCACCTTTTGGGACATTCTGAATGAACCACTGCGCCTGTTCACGCGCCGGGCGGCAGAAATAGTAGTAGTGATACGCCCCCCAAGGCACACCTGCCGCCTGCGCGCCGCGGCGATGTTCGTCGAACATCGGGTCGGTAAAATCACCCCCCTCGGTCGCTTTCATGAACACAAAGCTGACGCCCGAGGCCTTGGCCTGCCGCCAGTCAATCGGCCCTTGCCAACGCGACACATCCAATCCGTGAACCGGGTACAGCCCGGGATGTCGCCCATCCCAGTCATGGGGGTCGGCATCGCCAAAATCGGGGTAGATCACGGCGGGCGCGGTCCGGTCCACGCCCGGCGTGGCCTCTACGACCTGCGGCGGAGGTCCTCTGCGTCCGCAGGACATCAAAACAGCGGCCGCCAGGACCAGCATGATTGCAAATCGAGTCATTGTTTCAGCCTGAAATAACTGCTCTTGTAATTGACCTCAGAATGCCTGATCCAACGCACAAAGCAACGTCGCATTCGGGAATTGGCAAAATCCCACCGCCAGTGCCTGCGATTTGGGCTTGATCCCTGTCCGCAAACCCCCTAAAGCAGCGCAATCCGGTGCCGCGTGATGCGACTCCGGTGTTTTGGTTTGTTTCATGGCGCACCGCTTAGCTTTCTTCGGCCAACGCGTGTCAGGGCAGACCGGACCAAAGGAACATTCGATCTGACCTCTGGCGGGCTGTACGCAGGACCCGGTGAAGACCAAGAGCTCTCAGGCCGTGCCCAAACTTCGTGGACCAACCACGAGCAGATAGGAGTGAATGCGATGGACCTGATCGCACAGCTTGAGGCGGAACAGATTGCCGCCCTGGGGAAAGACATCCCCGATTTCAAAGCCGGTGACACCGTTCGTGTCGGCTTTAAAGTGACCGAAGGGTCGCGTACCCGTGTGCAGAACTACGAAGGTGTCTGCATCGCGCGTAAAGGTGGCAACGGCATCGCCGGTTCGTTCACCGTCCGCAAAATCTCGTTCGGCGAAGGCGTGGAGCGTGTGTTCCCGCTGCATTCGACCAACATCGACAGCATCACCGTTGTTCGCCGTGGCCGCGTTCGTCGCGCCAAACTGTACTACCTGCGCACCCGTCGTGGTAAATCCGCACGTATCGCAGAGGTCACCAACTACAAGCCCAAAGCTGGCGCCGAAGCGTAAGGAACGGAAAGATGAAAAAAGACATCCATCCCGATTATCACGTCATCGACGTCAAAATGACCGATGGCACCGTTGTTCAGATGAAATCCACCTGGGGCAGCGAAGGCGATCAGCTGGCTCTGGAAATCGACCCCTCCGTGCACCCCGCATGGACCGGTGGCTCGTCGCGCCTGATGGACGCCGGCGGCCGCGTGTCGAAGTTCAAAAAGAAATACGAAGGTCTGGGCTTCTAAGCCTTATCGCGTTCGGTTTCGAAAGGCCGTCCCTTGGGGGCGGCCTTTTTTGTTTCCGACTAAATGCATGATGCACGCCACGCTGACTTGTTTCCAAAATGAAATCGGATCGATAACTGTCTTACTTCGTCAGTTCCACTGCACTGTGCAGCGGCGGCACTGGTCCGCGCAGAAGCAGCAGCGCCAAAACCATCCCGATCAGAGCGGCAATCGCGGCGACCACCATCGCGCTGTCAAAGGCGTTGTCCTGCAAGTCCCTTAGAGCCTCAGCCAGAGCTGTTCCTGCCGTCGGTTCTAGGCTGGTGAGTAACTGCTGGACCTCGCCAGGTTTGCCGTGGGTCAGCGCATGTGCCAGATCAGCACGCTGCGTTGATCCGGAGGGCAGTGCGTCAATCACTTCGGACAGGCCCCGGCGTGTGGTAATGGACTCTGCCAACCCACCGACCACTGCCCCCAAGGTGGCTCCGAAATAGAGACAGGCGTTGATCACGCCTGAGCCCTGTCCAACATGCTCTTCGGGCAACAGGCGAAGGCCGAGGCGTGGCAGAAGCGAGAAACAGATACCCAACCCGATCCCGACGATCAGCAGCTTCCACCAAATCTCGGAATATTGCGTGGTATTCGAAACTGTCGTCAGCAACAGGAACCCACATGCCATTGCGCCCAGCCCAATCGCAACCGGCCACTGGAAACTGTAGGGCGCCAGAAAGCGAGGCGCGGTGACAGATATGACAAACATGCTTAGGCTCAGCGGCATGATCGCCAAACCAGCTTCGATGGAGGTATAGCCAAAGGCATCCGGCGATTGCACAAATGTGTTGAAATAGACAAAGAAACAGAAAAGCGTGAAACCGGTAAAGAACATTCCCGCGGCGGCCATGAAGTAACGCGGATGGCGGAAATACCGCAGTTCGATCAACGGGTCGTCACTGCGACGCGAGACAATGAACAGCAGGACGGTCGCCAGGGCCGCCACAGCCAGCGGTATTAGCGTCAGCGGTGTGCTCCATCCGCCGCTTTCCCCATTTCTAAGCGCAAAGGACAGCGGCCCGAGAAACAACAGAATGGCAACTGCTCCGGGATAGTCGAATCGTGCCCCGGCAAGGCGTGTGTCAGGCACGTACTTCCGTTTGCTGACATGCAATCCAATGGTGAAGGCCACGACCAGCAGAACCAGATCGGCGGCAAACACCGCGCGCCAGCTAATGTAATGCCCAAAGGCACCGCCTACGATGGGACCAACTCCGATAGCCAGCCCGACAATCGCGCCCCAGAAACCGGTGACACCGGCTCTCTGTTCCTCAGGTGTCGCCGCTGTCAGCAGGGAAAGAGAAGTTCCGAACAACGCCGCCGCCCCCGCGCCTTGCGCACCGCGCCCGATTAACAGCATGGTTGCGTCTTGCGCAAACAGGACCGAGCCTGATCCGAAGGCAAAGACGACCATACCAAAGAAGAAAACTCCCATTTTGCCGGTGATATCACCCAGACGACTGACGATGGTAACAAGCGAGGCGCTGGCGACGGTATAGATCGCCATTACCCATTGCAGGCCGGACGGTGTCAGGTCGAATTCGGCTTTCAGGTTGGGCAGGATCGTCGCAACGGCGGTGGTGTTAAACCCCACAACCATCATGCAGATTGCTGTCATCGCCAGCACCACGCGGGCGCGGGCTTGTGGGGTTACGTCTGTCGGCGTGTTTCCGTTCATCGTGTCACCCTGAGCTTGTGGCTCTTTACCGCAATTTATCAGTAGATTACCGATTTTTACCGCTGGGCATAGGGTTTACGTCAAATCCAGTAGGTCAAGGCCAGCGGTAGAACGAGTATGGTTGTCAAGGTAGACACAAGGATGAACCCGGCGACATCCGGCCCGTATTCCGGTACGTGCTGGTCGATGAACAGGTATGTCGCCACCGAGGACGGCATCAGGCAGCACAGGATCAGGGCGCCGCGCTCTGCACCTGTGAAGCCGAAGAGCCAGACCAGACCCATGGCGATGCCCACAGCCATGACCAGATGCAGCCCGGTCAGCAAGACGGCGCGCCCCAGACTGGCGATCCGCAGCGTTGCCAGCGTGTGGCCCAGTGTCAGCAACATCAGCGGGATCGACAACCCGCCGAGGATATCGAAGGACTTGGCAATCGGTTGCGGCAGGCTGGTCCCTGTAGCCATCAGGATCAGCGACAGGGCCACGGAATAGATGATCGGCGATGTGACCAGCTTTCTGACCGAGAACACTCCGGCCGGGATCCACATGCCAACAGTAAAGATGCTGATCAGCACAACGACGACAAAGGCCATTGTGTAGGCCATCCCCGCATCGCCCAGCGCAAGCAGAGTAATCGGTAGGCCAATATTGCCCACATTCCCATGCATCAGAGGGGTCAGAAACGCCCTTACAGGCAGGCGCAGAAGCCGCAAAGCCACAAAGCCCAGAACGCCAAAACTGGCCACAGCCAGCGCGGCGGCGCTCATCATATCCAGAAACGTGCCCACATTCAGCTTGGTGCCCGCAAGATGCGACAGGATCAGGGTCGGATAGCCGACCCGCGAGACGATCCCTCCGACCACCTTATTGTCAAACGGAGACTTGGCAAGAGCCAGCCCATACCCGATGCCCACGCAAATCAGGACCGGTAAAACCACATTCAGAACGCTCAGGAACAGCTGCTCCAACCGGTATCCTCCTGTCCGATCCCCGATTAAAGAGTGAATCACGGACCCGGTTTTGGCAAGCATGGCGTTCTAAACTGCGAAAGCGATTGGGTTTTCCAAATTAGAGCCTGATATTGGTCGAAACAACGCCCCGAGGTTCTTTTCTTCCCCGCTGACACAACATATAGTGGCTAATAACAACGTGTGGACAAACACGGCAGGGCTTGGGAACGACGGCATGGCACATATCATCGTAGTGGGGAACGAAAAGGGCGGCGCAGGCAAATCGACCGTTTCCATGCATGTGGCCACCGCTCTGGCGCGTCTGGGTCGCAAGGTCAGCACGCTGGATTTAGACCTGCGCCAGCGCAGCTTGGGACGCTATTTCGAGAACCGGGCGAATTTCTTGAAAAACGCTGAGGCGACCCTGCCCAGCCCGCGCCACCACGACCTGCCTGAGATCGATGCCAGCACCCTGAAACCAGGCGAGAACATCTATGACCATCGTCTGTCGGCGGCTGTTTCGCAGCTTGAGAACGACAGCGATTTTATCCTGATTGACTGCCCTGGCTCACACACCCGCCTCAGCCAAGTGGCGCATTCGCTGGCCGATACGCTGATCACACCATTGAACGATAGTTTCATTGATTTCGACCTGTTGGCCCGGATTGATTCCAAGGGTGAAAAGATTCTTGGCCCGTCGGTCTATTCCGAAATGGTGTGGAATGCGCGGCAATTGCGGGCGCAGGCTGGTTTGAAGCCGATCGACTGGGTCGTCGTGCGCAACCGCGTGGGTACTCAGCGCATGGTCAACAAGGAAAAGATGCAACGCGCGATCGAGATGCTGTCGCAACGCATCGGGTTCCGTGTCGCTTCGGGCTTTTCGGAACGGGTCATCTTCCGCGAGCTCTTTCCCCGCGGCCTCACTCTGTTGGACCTTAAAGATATTGGCGTCAAACAGCTGAACATCTCGAACATCGCCGCGCGTCAGGAGCTGCGCGACATGATGCGAGAGCTGAACTTGCCCGGCGTCGAAATCGACTTCTAAGCGCTATTTGAACCGCTTACTCGCCAGACCTGGCAACCCCCATCGGGCACTACAGCCTAAGACGCGCGGCGGTAGCGCTCGAATGTTATCCAGACAGTGTCACGAGAGATCTCGGCAAAGCGGCACTTCTTGAGGATCGATTGAGACGCAATATTGCTCTCGTGCACAACCGCAAACAGCCGATCAATCTCAGGGTTTTGGCGCAAGCACTGCGTGCAGAATTGCGCTACGATGGAGCCGGCGTACCCTTTGCCCCAATGCTGCTCGCCGATCCAATAGCTAATTTCGGCGCTGTCTTGTCCCACCCTCAGCATTCTGGCTTGTCCGATGACATTGTCGTCTACCGTGGCGGCCAATACTTCGTGATGGTCTTCACCCGTCAATTCGATCAACTGTCGCGCGTCATCCTCGCTGATTGCACCCGGGTATCGATCGGGCAAATATTGCCACAAGCGTTCTGACGAGAGCATGGCAGCATAGTTAGCTGCATCCTGCGCCTGCCAGGGACGCAACCGAATTTGCCGAGATTGAGGCCGGCTGGAGGCTTCAGATATGTCATCCTCACAGAGCAGAGGCACCCATCCAATTTGCACAGGATCATATGCCAACTCGATGCCACGCATCTTGCACCAGTCAATTTCGTCCCGTGAAAGGACACCCTGCGATCGCGAAGTTGGCAAGTGGACTGAGGCTAGAAACGCGCGGACATCGTCCGTTTTGGCAAATTCGTTTTGAATATTCATGAAATCCTCCGAGCAAACGCACCAAAAACAAGCGCTCTAAAACAGGTCACTATCTAATGATGGTTGTTTCAGCTCAATAAAATAGCCTATTGTGCAAGAAACTTTGATTGGAAAAACCTATCAATGAGCTTGCAGCTGACACTAAAACAACTGGCTTACTTCCGAGCGCTGGCCGAAACTGGTCACTACAGAAAAGCCGCTGAGCGGATAGGCATCAGCCAGCCATCTCTCAGCCTGCAGATTGCCAATCTCGAAGCCGCGCTTGAACTGAAACTGGTCGAGCGCGGCAGAGCCGGAGCAGTGCTGACACCAGAGGGGCGCGAAGTACTGGAAAAAACCCGAAGCATCTTGTCAGAGGTCGCTTCGCTACAAGAGACGTCCGGCCGGATGAAATCCGAGCTTGCGGGCACGTTCCGACTGGGATCATCACCAACCCTCGGTCCGTACCTTTTGCCGCGTGTTTTTCACCACCTGCATGAAAACCACCCGAACCTAAAACTGACAGTGCGAGACGGAGCGCCATCCGAACTGATGCAGGAGCTTCTAAGCGGGGTACATGATTTCATTCTGACGCAATTGCCCGTGAACTCGTCAGACGTCACGATCCTGCGCCTGCTTCGGGAACCTCTGAAACTTGCGGTGGCCCGAAATCACCGACTTGCCCACAAGGAAATGGCCAATGACCAAGATCTGAAGGGTGAGAGCATTCTGGCGCTCTCTCGTCGTTTCACGCTTCACAACCAAGTTGCAGACCTCGCAAGTACTGTAGGGGCCAACCTCCTTTACGACTACGAGGGCACAAGTCTAGACGCAATTCGGCAGATGACAGCTATGAATATCGGCGTGTCCTTTCTTCCCTCGCTTTACGCTGCATCTGAAATCCCAGAGATCGGCGGAGATGTGGTTCTGGTGCCCTATCGCCCGGGACGGTTGAACAGGTCCATCGGTCTGGTTTGGCGAAAATCTAGCGGTCACCATAAGACGTTCGCTTTCCTTTCGGAGATTATTCTCAGTGTCGCGAGAAAAGAGTTTTCGGGATTGGTCAGCATCGAAGGCTAGAAGGAGTGCGTATGGACCGATTTGCCTGCGAGCAGGTGGTTCTTCTTCAGGATAGAACCCGATTTTGCCAATCCGCTCTGGAATCGCTTTTCAGAGATCGACGCGACAGGTCTGAGCAAGAGGAAAACCTGCGACCGCCGTCTGTACGCTGCAGCAGCTCAGCCGTCACCCACAGCCGCAATCAGAGCCTTGGCCAAAGGCAGTGGCGAGTATCCTAACCGTGACGGCGTCAGCCCCAAACGCACCACGACCATATCTTGTGAAGGAAAAATGCCAACGGATTGGCCGTCATGGCCCTGCAGCCAGACGGTGTCCTCGAATTGCGGCTCACCACGTGGGCCGTCCAGCCACATATGCCCTTTGGCATAAGCTCCGTCCGAGATTGCGACGGGTTCAAACATCCAATCGGTGTAACCTTCGGGCAAGATCTGTTGCCCTTTCCAAACACCGCCCTGCAGCAGAAACTGCCCAAAGCGCGCCCAGTCGCGCGCGGTGGCGTACATGTAGCTTGAACCCACGAATGTATCTGCCCCATCGGTCTCCATCACAGCTGAGTGCATGCCCAGAGGGTCGAATAGTGCTGTGCGCGGGTAGCCAAGGTCGCCCTCTTCAAGCTGGCCCTGCCACACCCGCGACAGAACTGTGGACGTGCCCGAGGAATAGCTGAACTCGGTCGCGGTGGGATAGGCGGCGGGGCGTCCAGCTGCGAAATCGACCATGTCATCCTTGAGATACAGCATCCGCGTTACGTCCGAGACATCACCATACTCCTCATCCCATTGCAGGCCACTGGACATGGCCAGCATGTCCTCGACCGTGATGTTGCGGCGCGAGTCCCCGGCAAAATCGGGGAAGACATCCGTCAGATCATCGCCCAGCGCCATGTCGCCCGACTGGATCAGCGTACCAATCAAACCTGCGGTGATCGTTTTGGTCATGGACCATCCCAGCAAGGGGGTTTCGGAATCAAAGCCATCAGCATAGGCCTCGGCAATGATGCGCCCGTCCTTGACCACAACGACGGCGCGGTAGCCTTCGCCCAGCAAGGACGGGTCCGACAATACATCAGCCAGCGCGGGGTTCTCGGACAGAACCACCTCATTTCCATGCGGCCAAAGACCGTTGGGTACGGGCGCGGGTTCGGGCAGCGTTTGATCTGAAAGCTGCGCGTCGTGCACATTGGTGCATCCCAAACCGGGCCGATACTGCGATGTGGCCGGAGCAAAGAAGCCAAACATCCGCGCCTCAACCGATTGGGTCTGCTCGTCGACGCTGACCGAAACCTGTTTCAGCAAAGGGTGCCCTGGCGCCTGAACATCGCTTTGCAGCACGGTCTCTGCGTCGCGCCCGGCAAGGAACACGTTCGAACAGACGATCTTGGCCGAATAGTTGGTGCCCACTTTCAACAGATCCGGAGGCGCCATCCACAGGTAGCCACCTGCTGCGACAACAGCCAATACCAACGCCCCAACGGCGTATTTTAGAACCTTCCCGAACATGCGCCCGTTTCGGACCTAGACGGCCCGCCCCTTTATTCCATTTGATCAGAGGGTTTCACCCTCGCGAACACAGCGCCACCGTTACGTTGCGTTCTTGACCTCTGTCTCTTTGGCGCCGCTTGAGTGTTTGTATATGGTGAAAAGTTCTTTCGGTTCGTTAACACCACGCAACATGTAGCGCCCGACCGAAATCAGCTCCTGGCTGCAGGGTTGTGCAGCGCGGGCGACATCATCGGAAACGAGAATCCTCTGGCCCAACGACCGGTGCATCCCGGCAATCCGGGCTGCCTGATTGACCGCAGGGCCAATCACCGTGAAATCCAGCCGGGTTTCCGAGCCGATATTGCCATAGAGGATCTCACCCGAATGCAGCGCCAGGGTGAAATTCGCCACCCTCTGCCCATCTGCCAATCGTTGCGCGTTCAGCTCTTCCATCCGGCTTTGCAGCATGGCGACAGCGGCCAGAGCCGCGCGGGCATCGGCGTCGCTCTCGCCCACGTCGAACATGGCCATCAGCCCGTCACCCATGAATTTCAGGATGTTGCCGCCATTGTCGTGCACGACGCCCACGGCAACGGCGAGATAGTCGTTCAGCATGTCGATGATTTCGTGACCCGGCATATCCTCGGACAGGGTGGTGAAGCCTTCGAGGTCGAAATTCCAGATCACCGCATCAATCTGTTGCAGCGAACCGCGACGGATTTCGCCAGACAGGACACGCCGCCCCGCATCGCGCCCCAGATAGACGCGCATCAGATCCTTGGCCATGGTCTGGTTCTTGGCGGATTTCAACGCGAGCCCCAGATGCGGCAGCGCGACATGGATTTTCCCCAGATCGCTGTCATCGAAACCGGTCGGAGCGTCGCTGGTCCAGGACATCAGCACTCCGTCACCGATCTTTTTCTCACCGGCCGGGCGCACCTGTTCGGAGCGTTCAAACGAAACACCCGTTGCATAGTAATCAGTCGCTCCGATCTCTCGCAGGTCATTCAGCAGAGGAAACCGGCTTGGTTCGTTCTGGTCCACCAACCGCACACGAAGGTCATCCATATCCTCATGCAAAAGCGCATAGAGAGGGCTGCGTTGCCAGACTTCGCTGGGGGTGTCGGTGTTTGCGAACCGCTCGGATTCTCCGCCGGAATCCCGATACCAGCTATAGCCAGTACCGCCGTAAAGCGGATGCAGCGTCGATTGCGCCGCGTGGAATCGCATCAGGGGAAGGCCCAGATCAATCAGGCGGTTGCAAAAGCCATCCAGCAATTCTTCCTGACCAGCCCCTTCAAGCCCTTTGGAAACAAGCCAGTCGATAAGGTCAAAAATGGGATCTGAAGAGGTCATGGAACTGTCCGTCAAACTACTGCCCTGAATGTGGGCCGCGTCTTGGAAATTACCAGACCTTAGGCCATCCCTGCCAGCCGCCGCAGCATTTTCCTTAGCATCGCGGCCTCGTCTTCCGAGAATGCGCCAGCCAGTTTCGCGTCATAGCGCTCTGCGATACCGCTCAGTTCACGATAGACGGCCTGACCGGCGGGTGTCAGCGTCAGCCATTCGACCCTTCGGTCATCCGCATCCCTGGTGCGCTTGAGGTAACGGCTTTGTTCCAGCTTATGAACCGCGCGGCTGATCTTGGTTTTGTGCAGTTTCGCGCGCGCGCCAATCTCTTTCGCGGTCAGAGTGCCGAAGACACCCAGATGGAACAGCACCCGCCATTCGCTGCGCAGCATGCCATAGCGTTCCTTGTAGAGGCGCTGAAACTCTAACGAGGCTGCCTCAGCTGCCTGATTCAACAGAAACGGCAGAAAACTCTGCAGATCAAAATCATCTTTTTCTTGGGACATGCTTGTTAGTTACAAAAACAACTAATATTTCACAAGCAGAAAACCGAGGAGTTCACGATGTCCAACAAGGCTGCACCGCATGGTCTTACGCAGGCCGTCACACCGGTCGGAACGCATCCCGGCTATATGCCGGGCTTCGGCAATGACTTTGAGACCGAGGCGCTGCCCGGCGCGCTGCCGCAGGGCATGAACAGCCCACAGCGCTGCAACTATGGCCTCTATGGCGAACAGCTCAGCGGCACAGCATTCACCGCCAACCCGCCCGAGCGGACGTGGTGCTATCGCATTCGCC